>NZ_JBEZJQ010000001.1:0-541581 GCF_040653135.1 Actinomadura sp. NPDC048021 | reverse complement strand
ATATCAACCTAAACATAAAAAAAAAAATACAACCCCCGCGAACAACACTTTCATAAATACCCCCCTCCCTCTTGCCTGGACGCCATGCGCCCAGCCCGCCACACCACCCCCCCCCCCCCCTCAGGGGTGGCAGGCGGCCGTCAGACGGCCGCCTGCCCACTTCAGGCGGAGAGGTCGCCCTTCCCGCCGCGGTCGCGGCGCCGCAGGACCGCCATCACGGCGGTCGCTCGACGTCGCGACCAGGTGACCAGCGGGGCCAGCGGCTTGCCGCCGACCTCGAGCTGGTAGAAGCAGCCTGCCCCCGCCGCGGTGACGAGGATGGCGCCGATGGCGTCCAGGCGGGTCGGGGAGTGCCCGAGCACCACCCAGTCCAGCGTCAGGGCCACCGTCGGCTCCACGGCGGTCAGAACCGAGAACGTGGCGGCCTTCATGAGGCGCCGCCCGAAGATCAGGTTCTGTCCGACCTGGGCGACGAACCCCGTCAGCAGCCCGGACAGGAAGGTGAGGCCGACCACCCGCCAGCTGTGCCAGTCGGGGCCGGGCGTGATGCCCGGAACCGTCCGGCCGAGCGCGGCGGACGCGGTGATCACGATCGCCGTCAGCGCGGCCAGCGCGGCCGTCGACCGCATCATGGACTCGGCGATCGCGACGTTGACGCGGTCGCCGAGCGCCTTCCCTAGCCGGTCGTAGGTGAGGAGGAAGTTGCCGTAGCACGCCGCGGCCCCGAGTGCGAACAGCACACCCAGGAAGTCGGCGTGCCCCTCCCAGGGACGGGTCACGAGCAGCATCCCGGGCGTCGCCAGGGGGAGCCACAGCAGACCCGAGAGCCTGCGGGGGCTGTCGGTCGCCATCTTCCAGATCGCCACCGCCAGCGGACCGGTCCACATGAGCGCGACGACGGTCCCCAGCGCCTCCAGCCGCTGGAGGGACAGCAGCGTGAGCGGGATCACGAAGGTGTTGCTGACCGCCATGCGGTTGATCAGCGTTCCCGCGTTGAGCTCCCGCAGCAGCCGCCGCCTGCCCCGCCGGATGAGCGCGGAGCGCTCCGCGAGGAGGACGAGGGGGATGGTGCCGAAGACGCCCGCCATGACGGCTGCCACCAGGGGCGATGCCTCGTCGATGACGAGGCCGTTGACCGCGTCCCCGCCGATGAGGGCGTAGAACACGATCAAGGTGATCACGAGCCCCGCTCCCGGCGTCCTGCCGAGGCGGTCGATGAAACCGGCCATTGGCCATCTCTCCTTTGTGTACGTCCCGGACCGAGCCGGGGCGCGTTCGTGGTTCCGTGAACCCGATGCGCGTCCTGACCTGGAAGGCCCGGACGCGCACCCGGTCGTGAGAACCGGTGGCACGTCCCGAGCCTTTTCGGAACGGCGTGGCCGAGCCACGCACTGACGACCGTGTCGAGGCCGTCATCAGAGGCAACTCCGGCAGGCGGACCGGAGAAACGAGGACGGCGGGGAGGATGGCTCCTCTCCGCCCGGCACACGGAAGTGCCCCGGTGGGGACGGCTTGCAGCCGCCCCACCGGGGCACCGGGTCGGGCTCACTCCGGTGCGGTCATCGCACGAAGTAGAGCTCTTCGAACAGGTCGCCGGTCGGCACCCGTTCGCCCTTCGAGGGCCCGCCGGGGTCGCGGACGACCATGTGGCCGGCCTTCCCCCGGAACAGGCTGAAGGGACCGCACGGCTCCGGCGTCTCGCCGAGGATCTCGCCCAGCGGTCCGATCGCCATCATCCGTGCCGCCCCGTCCGGGTGGAGCCGCGCGAAGCGGTCGGCCAGGCCGATCGTGCTGCGCGCGGCGCTCGCCTCGTCGACCACGATGGCCAGGCCGTCCCTGCCATAGGTCAGCAGGTTGACGACGTCGGCCGCGTTGACGAGTCCGGTGTGGCCGTTCAGATCGGGCAGATCCTCTGGAGCGAACCGCCGCTCGGCGTCGAGTCCGCTCCAGACCGCCTGCTGGATGTCCGGGTCCAGGACGAACTTCCAGAGTCCTTCCGTCTTGGACAACTCGCCGCGAAGGCCGAGTTCCGACGGCCTCTCGCCCCGGGCGACGGCCGATTGGAGCCGGTGCCCGATGTCGTGAAGCGCGTCGTAGGCGGCCACCCGCACCCGGCCCTGGTGCTCGCCCAGCATCTCTCCGAGGATTCGGGTGAACCGTTCCTGCAGGAGATGGCGGTTTCGCCTCGTCCTCCGGAACCAGCTTTCGCACAGTTCGGGCAGGACGCGGTCCTGGACCAGGGCGGGGAGCAGCGGTAGCCAGTCCTCCTCGGCGGGAACGCGAAACAGGACTCGCACCTCGATCCCGTCGGGCAGGGTGTGAACCAGCTTCGCGACACTCCCGGCGAAGAGCCAGAGCGCTTCCCACGTCCCCAGCAGAGTGCCTCCGGGCTCGAAGACGATGGAATCCACGCGGTCGTCCATCAACGCCAGGAACCACCCGGAGGCCAGTGACTCCAGCGGGACCCCGGACGTCGACATCCGCGCCACCGGACGCCGCCGGCCGCGCAGGCTGCCGGCGCCCACCAGGAGCGTGATGACCTTGGGTGCGGTCTTCAACGCGTGGTCGAGGTCGCCGCCGATCCACCAGTGCTTCACGTCGTCCCCGCCGCTGCGATATCCCGCGTGGGCGAGATGGTCCGGACCGGTCGCGGTGCGGACGACCGCCTCGGGCTGGGGGAAGACGCCGAGCAAGCCGAGCCCGTCTATCAGGGTCTCGAACCGGCGGCACGCCTCCGACGAGGCGCCCGTCAGCGGCCGGCCCGGCCCGCCGACCTCGCGCCGCAGGCCGGCGTGGGTCTCACCCGCCTCCATCGCGAACTTCCTGAGCACCTGCTCCGGCCCCTCCGGGGCCTCCACGATGTAGCGTCTGAGCGGGAATGACATAGGTCATCCCTCCTTCTTCTTTGTCGTCGCTCGCCCGCACGCTTCGTGCGGACGGCCCGGTCCGAGGACCGGGCAAAGATGACCGTGTCGTGCTCGACGCGTCCGGCAATGTCGCCGAAGCCGTCAGCGGGACGAGGACGCGAGGCGGGACGGAAAGGCGAGGCGGGACGGAGACGTGAGGCGGGAAGCGCCTAGACGGAACCGAAGAGCTGCGTCCAGTAGGTGCCCGCCGTTCCGCCCCCTTGGAAGCCGACCCCGATATGGGTGAAGTCGGGCTTGAGGATGTTGGCGCGGTGCCCGGGACTGTCCATCCAGCCCTGGACGACTTCGGCGGGGGAGCGCTGGCCGCACGCGATGTTCTCGCCGATGCCGAGGTGCGTGGAGCCCGCCGCGCGGGCGCGGTCCCAGGGCTGCGTGCCCTCCGGGGAGGTGTGGGAGTAGAAGCGGCGGACGGCCATGTCCTCGCTGTACGCCTGGGCGGCCGCGGTCAGCCGCGGGTCGTCGGCGAGCGGCCGGAGCCCGTGGGAGGCGCGGTGGGCGTTGGTGAGGGAGACGACCTCGGCGGCGAAGCGCGACCGGCCGGCCGGGGAGAACGGCGTCGCCCACAGGATCGTCCAGTAGAGGTCGCGGTCGCGGCCCCTTCCGGCGGCCTGGCCTATGCCGACGTCGCAGAGCTCCCCGTTGCGCAGGGCGTCCACCGGCCGTCCGCCGTCCAGGTGGTACTGCGTGAACTCCTCCAGCGAGCGCGGACCGGACACGAACTGCTCGTCGATGGTCAGATAGACGTAGCCGTGCTGGGTGACCTGGTCGAAGACCGACATGCCGTCCGGTCCGTCGGCGTCGAGCCGGCGCTGCGCGGCCATCACGGCGGCGTGCGCCTGCGCGGCCGCGGTGAGCCGTCCGTCCAGCGTGACGGGCGGCAGCCCGCTCCGGCCGCGCCGGAAGTTGACCTCGCGGGCGAAGGCGTCCAGATGCCCGACGGAGACCGGCGGCAGGGTGGGGCGGCGGGAGACGGCCGGCGGCGGAGGCGGCGCGACCGGAGGCGGGGGAGGCATGACCGGTGGCGGGGGAGGAGCCTGGGAGCCGTCGTCGGTGACGTCGACGCCGAAGTCGCGGGCGAGCCCGGCCAGGCCGTCGGCGTACCCCTGGCCGATGGCGCGCAGCTTCCACTGGTCCCCGCGCCGGTAGATCTCCACGAGCAGCAGGACGGTCTCCGTCGCCGGGCGCGGCGGGCTGAACCGGGCCACCACCGCGCCGTCGCTCCCGACGGCCCGCAGCGCGGGGGCGGGCAGGTGGCTCAGCGGAGTCCCGGGATCGGCCGCGCTGATGACCACCGTGACCCGGCTGGCCCCGGCCCGCAGCCGCGCCGGATCCACCATGACGGCTCCGGCTCCCAGGCGGGCGCCCGGAGCGGAGGGCTGGTTGTAGAAGACGAAGTCGTTGTCGCCGCTCACCTTCCGGTCGTCGCCGGTGATCAGCGCGGACAGGTCGAACGGCCCCGGAACCTCGATCGAGATCGCACCGCCGGGCAGCGCCAGATTCCCCCCGGCCATCAGATCGCGCATCGCCTACCCCCGTAAGAAGAGGCCGTCCGCACGAAGGGGAGGTGCCGGACGACCGCGCCGAGCGAACACAAGGGTTCGTCCAAGACCGTACGAAGCCGGGGTGAAGCGGCAAACGAGTGACCCCCGGACATCGCGTCCGGGGGCCCGGTCCCCGCCTAGGCGGGGACCGACTCAGGCGGCGTGGCCGAGGCTACGCCGCAGGAACCGCAGCCACCAGGGCGCGGTGTGGAGCTCCAGCTCGCGGACGAACTGGAGTGCGCCGGCCGGCCCGTCCACGACGATGTCGGCCAGGTCTTCGAGGGGCTTGTGGCCCTTCACGGCCACCTTGAGGACGGGGATGCCCAGCCCTCGCAGGTAGTCGAACAGGAGGAAGACGCCCAGGTCGGGCGCGCTGTCTCCCACGAAGATGAAGTAGGGGCTCTGCAGGGAGGGCACGAGCTCGGAACCGGACGCCTCCAGAGACGCCCAGATCTGCTCGTAGACCTCCTGCTCGACCGGGTCGAAGCCCCGGACGAACCCCTCGATCACCTCGGCCGGCAGGAACTGCCGGGCGAAGCAGGCGGCCGACACCTTCTTGCTCATGCCCAGGGGGCTGAGCTCGACCACCAGGTTGCCCGGGTGGTACGCCAGACGGTGCTCCTCGGCCAGGGACTGCTGGCGGGCGAGCAGCTGCCCGACCGCCACGTCGTCGTCGGCGGCCGTCCAGTGAACGGCGACCGCGTGGGTCTTGCGCTCAACGCTGTACGTCGTGCCGTCCAGCGCCGAGATCGCCGTCGCGAGGCCGGGCGGAACCGGTACCAGGTCGACCTGCCGGCCGGCCTGCCACCTTTCGGCGCCGAACTGGCACCAGGCCACGACGCCCCGGACGAGCATCCCGAAGGACCGGAGCTGCTCCGACGCCCGCCCGGTCAGGTAGGCCATCATGAACAGCCGGCTCCTCCCGAGACGGGAGAACAGCCGGGGGATCTGGCAGAGGACGAGCGGCGTCCTCGGCCACCTCACCGGGTCCCAGAAGGATCCGTCGAGGTCCACCAGCAGGATGGTCCGCCGGATGTTCCGCAGGATCTCGTTCAGCGCGATCCGCCCCGCCGTCGTCCTGACGGTGAAGCAGGCCATGCCGTCGGCGTCCTGCATCGGGCGGGTGAGGCCCAGGAAGAACTGCACCACCCGCAGCACCGCCCTTACGACGGTGTTATCGAAGCCTCGGGGTTCCGAGGCTTCGTGCGCCCTTTTACGCACAGGGCACACTCCTTTCCCATGTTCTTTGGTTCTGTGGCGTCCGCGACGCCACTCGGATGAGACCGCCCTGGCGAACCAGAGGCGCTCTCAGCTCAGACCGTCCCTGACCAGGCGCGGGGCGCAAGTCGGATCCCGTCCGGCGGACGACGGCGCGAACGCCGAACGCCCCGGAAGCCCGGCGGCACGGTGCCTGCGCCGGTTCGTGAGGAGGTTCGGGTTGCCGTCGTGCCGTGCTCCAGGACGGTTAACAGAGCCGACTCATCAGTCGGGCTCGCAGGCCCTCAGGGCAGGCGAGACACAACAACCGCCCGGCTTCGCGCCGGGCGGCACGCAATGCACAGGAAGGGACCAATCGTGTCCACGAAAATCGCTGTGGCTGGAACCGGCCACGGTCCCAGCCCCCTCCGGAGGCGGGCGGCGACGGCGCTGCTCATCGCCATGTTCCTCCAGGGCGTGGGAGGCGCGCTCACCACGGGTTCCGTCCCGTTGGCGGCGGCCACCCTCATCGTCCTCGGCGGGACGCCCCTCCTCTTCGGCTACACGAGCCTCGCGTACCGGCGCTACGGGCGCTCCATGTTCAGCATGGGCACCTTCGGGCAGGAGGAGACGACGATCTTCAAGACGCTGCGCAGGGGCGGGTTCACCGTCGACGCGGCGGCGCTCAGGTGGGTCTTCGTCGGTGTCATCGGGCTGACCAGCCTGGGCATCAACATCGGGATCGCCGAGGCCGACAGCATCATCGGCACCGGCCCCCGGACCGCCGTCCAGACGCTGGGCACGCTGCTGGCGGGCGTCCTGACCTTCGTGGTCTGGCAGCCCCGCCGGTGGAACCAGGTGGTCCTGCGGTTCATGCTGTTCGGTTCGATCGTCTTCGCGGTCGCGCTGTTCAGCAACGGCGGGAACATCGAGACCCGCGGGCTCGTGTGGGCCGGCGTCGTCGGTCTGCACATGTTCATGGTCCAGAAGGCGCTGACGGCCTTCGGCACCGAGGCGTTCGAGGACGACAAGGTGAACAAGGAGCTGAGCCAGCGGTACCGGGACGTCGGCATGACGCTCGCGAACTGCATCACGCTCGGCCTCATCGTTCCGTGGGCGCTGCTGAACCACAGCTTCCCCACCCCGGACAAGTTCGCGGGTGCGCTGCTGCCGGTGCCGGCGCTCTACGCGCTGATCCCGCTCTGCGTGATGTTCCTCCCGGTCCTGCTCATGAACTGGGCCCGGAACCACCTGCAGGAGACCGAGCAGGCGATGCTCTCCTCGACGGCCCCCATCGCGGGTGCCTTCGCGGCGCTCCTGCTGTCCTTCATCGGCTGGGCCAACACCCCGTCGCTCGACGGCGGGCAGTGGGTCGGCATGTGGATGGTCTTCGGAGCCGCCCTCGCGGCGGGGATCGACGTCGCCGTCCACGCCAGGCTCGACCAGAAGGACACCGAACTGGCGTACGTGTGGGGCCAGCTCACCGAGGCGAACACCCGGATCACCGGGCTGATCACCGAGGCCGGGCAGGCGAACGACAGGTGCGCCGAGGCGACCCGCCTGTACCAGGAGGCGGACGCCAAGGGGCGTGAGACGGAGGCCAAGCTGCGCGAGGTCGACGCCGAGCGCCAGCGGCTCCAGGCCGAGCTCGACGCCAGGAACGCGGAGGCCCAGCCCCCCGCGGCCAACGGCGCCAAGTCGGTCAAGTACAGCGAGGTCACGGGCCTGGTCGGCACGCGGGACGGGATCCGTTTCCAGCGCGCCGGCGGGCTCACCGTCGAGAGCGACGGCGTCGTGATCGAGACCAAGGGCGTCCAGGAGGCCTCCGTCGACAACGACGGGAGCTTCACGGGCGGCCGGGTCGACAGCGGCGTCGTCAGGTGCGACGGCCGTGAGTTCCGGTTCCTGGGAGGCGAGGCCGTGCAGGCCGACCCCAACGGGAACTACCGGATCGAGCGGGTGGCCTACGGCGACTCGATCGGCGCTCCGAGCGCCGAGTAGAGCCGCCGCCCGAGATTTCCGGCCTGAACCGGCACCGCGTGGAAGCGGATGCGAGGTGAGGGCCGGCCAACCCTCTCTCGCATTCGGCGAAACGTGGTGTCGGCCTCGGCAGACGCCGCGGTCAGCCGAGTGTGGAGCGAGGGTCGGCCAACCCTCCTCCGCACTTCGGTGAACCGCAGCGTCGGCCTCGGCAGACGTCACGGCGAGTCGGGTGCGAGGTGAGGGTCGGCCACCCTCCTTCGCATCCGGCGAAACTGTGGCGTCCGCCTGGCGGGCACCTCGGTGCAGTCGGATGAGACGAGGGTCGGCCAACCCTCCGTCGAATCCGACGAACCGTACGTGTCCGAGCCGAGTGCGGCACGGAAACTCATGCGAGGGTCGGCGGCTGGCCGCCTCCGACCTCAGCATCGAGCGGGAGGGAGCGCCACTCCCCTCCGCTTCTCGGTGGCCGTCCGGGGGAAACCCCGGACGGCCATCAACCTCAACGGCCGGTCTCCCCAGACCGGCCGTTCTCCTTTTCCGGAGCCGGTTCGCCGCCGTCCGGCCGTGGCCCTCGCCCCAGTGCCCGAGAAAAACGGCGGGAGCCTCCGGGGAGTTCTTCCGGAGGGCCTCCCGCCGTTTCTGCGCGCCCTCGGCGGCGGTTCACGACGCCGCCGCTTTCGAAGGAGGGCCCGCGCCATTGCAGCCTAACGCCGGAAATGGCGTCACGAGCGTTTCGTAAGAGCCTGTTCACCCCGCGTCAACCTCCAGGTCTCCGCAGCTGAGTCGGCATGTCCGAAGATCGTTGAACACGACCTGGCTCTACGGAGTCGTATCCGTTCTTCGGTGCGACAAAGGGAGCCGGGTCACGACCGGTTCTCTTTGTGTGCGCCTCACACGAGGAGTTCTCGGAAATGACAAACAAGAAATCTGAAAGCAGGCGGTACCCCTGGCTCGGGGTGGCGCTCGGAGGCGCGGACCGGCTCAGCTCGGCGTCCGGCAAGGCGCTCCTCGACGAGCGGCTGATCGGCGCGAACGGTCTGCAGATGCACCAGGCGACGGCGCTGGAGGCGACCTTCGGCGGTCTGCTGCTCCTGCTCCGCGTCTTCTTCTGGAAGATCTCGGGGAAGGGCGGAGACGACCGGCCGGCCACCGAGATGCCGGCGCGGTCGCGGCGGATCCTGTCCCTGATGACGTTCGGGGTGATCGGCGGCGACAAGGCGCTGCTGTTCTCGGCCCTGCTGTTCATCCCCTTCAGCGTCACCGGAGGGATCTACTACACCGTCCCGCTTCTCATCCCCGTCATCGCGGGGTTCAGGAGCGGGAGCAGGGGACGCGCCGCCCTCCTCACGCTCTTCGCGGCGGCGGCCGCGGTCGGCGTGGTCCTGCTCGTCCAGCAGGACGGGCCGGCTCCCGGAAGCGGCTACCTGCTCGGCGTGATCTGCGCCCTCGGCGCGGGCGGCCTGCGGACCCTGTACCTCCCCGTCACCGACCGCCTCATCAAGGGCGCGGGCCGGTACTACACGGAGAAGGTGATCGCCTGGTCGACGCTGTCCGTCGGCGTGCTCGCCGGCGGCATCGTCATGCTCACCGGGGGCCTCACCTTCCTGAACTGGCAGCTCGTCCTCTGGGCGATGCTGGTGGGGCTGCTGAACAACACCCTGCCCCGCATCATCCAGATGCCGGCGAGGGAACTCGCGGGCGACGCCGTGTACTCGGTGTTCCTGACCGCGAGTCCGCTGATCGCCACCCTCGTCGGGCTGGCCTTCCTCGACACGCGGCTGATCCCGATCCAGTGGGCCGGGGTCGTCGTCATCACGGTGGCCGCGGCAGCGGTCGCCCAGATGAGCTTCAGCCTCAGGGACCGGACCCACGCACCGCTCATCGAGCTGTCGTCGGCCACCCCCGAGGCCGTCCTGCAGCACGCCCTGGAGGAGCGCGGCAAGATCCTGGAGACGCTGGAAAGGCTGACCCAGGAGTACGGGGCCTGCGAGCAGGCCGTCCTCCAGGCCGAGCGCAGGGTCGCCGAAGCCCGGCTCGTGAAGGCTCGCGCCGACGCGAAGAAGGCGCAGACCGCGGCGGCGAAGACCCGGACCGAGGCGGAGAGGGCCGCGACCCACGCGGAGACCGCCGCGGCTCAGCGGGACGCCGCCGAGGCAGCGGTCAGGACGGCCGAGGAGGAGGTCCGTCTCGCTCGGGAGAAGGCTCCCACCACGCCGTCGTCCTAGCCGACGGCAGACGCGTCCCCCTGACAGGGGGACGCCTACCGCCCGACAAGCGGAGCAGGGGTGCGGAGACTGCCTTCTCCGCATTCTGAACACGGTCCGGGGCCGGGCCGGCCAACCCGCGCCCCCGAACCGTGAAGTCCATCCAGCGCGACGCCGGCCAGCGCCGCGCTTCCGACCCGACGGCGGGAGGACCAGTCCTCCCGCCGTCCCTTTTCTTTCACACGTCGGCGCCGGTCCGGGGTTCGTCGGTCTTGGCCGGGACGGCCTCGTGGCAGGCGACGCTGTGCCCGTCGGTGAGCGGCAGCAGCCGCGGGTCCTCGGTGGCGCACCGGTCGACCGCGATCGGGCAGCGGTGCCGGAACGGGCAGCCCTCGGCGGCGGCCAGCGCGTCCGAGGCGCCGGCGGCCCGGTGCGTCGCGCCCAGCCGGGGGACCGCGTCGCGCAGCGCGGCGGTGTAGGGGTGGGCCGGGGTGCCGAGCACCGTGCCGATGGGGCCGGACTCCACGATCCGCCCGGCGAACAGGACGTGCACGGTGTCGCAGAGCCGGTCGACGATGGCCAGGTTGTGGGTGATCAGCAGGTAGCTCAGCCCGTGCTCGTCCCGCAGCCCCGCCAGCAGGTCCAGCACGTGGGCCTGCACGGTGACGTCGAGGGCGCTGGTCGGCTCGTCCAGGACGAGCAGCCGCGGGTCGACCGCGAGCGCCCGCGCGATGACCACGCGCTGCCGCTGCCCGCCGGACAGCTGGTGGGGCCGGCGCCCGGCGAGGGAAGGATCGAGGCCGACGTCGGTGAGCAGCTCCGTCACCGACGGGAGGTCCCCGTCCTTCCCCGCGGGCTCGCCGCCGGCGCGGCGCCGCCGGACCCGCAGCGCCTCGGAGATCGAGGCGCCGATGCGCATCCGGGGGTCGAGGGCCTCGCTGCCGTCCTGGAACACCGGCTGGACCTCGGACCGGTAGAGCGCCCGCCCCGCCCGGTCGAGCCGGGCGATGTCGCGGTCGCGGAACAGCACCCGGCCCTGCTCGGGCTTGACCAGACCGAGCAGCGCCCGCGCGATGGTGGTCTTGCCGGATCCGCTCTCCCCGATGACGGCGACCCCGCCGGAGCCCTCCGGCACCGTGAGGGAGACGCCGCGGACCACCGGGGTCCGGTCGTAGCTGACCGTGAGGTCGTCCGCGCTGAGCATGGTCACTCCCCGATCGCGGGGACTGCGTCGAGCAGTTCCCGGGTGTAGGCGGCGGAGGGGCTGTGCAGGACGTCGGAGGCCGGTCCCGCCTCGACCACGTGGCCCTGCCGCATGACGACGACGTGGTCGGCGATGCCGGACACGACGGCCAGGTCGTGCGAGACGAAGACCAGGGCGATGCCGTGCTCGTCGCGCAACCGGGCCAGCAGGTCCAGGACGGCGGCCTGCACGGTGACGTCCAGTGCGCTGGTGGGCTCGTCGGCGAGGATGACGTCGGCGCGCAGGGCCACGGCCATCGCGATGGCGAAGCGCTGCGCCTGGCCGCCGGAGACCTGGTGCGGGTAGCGGCGCAGCAGCCCCGGGTCGAGCAGGACGCTGCGCAGCGCCTCCTCGGTCCGCTCGCGGGCCTCGGCGCCGCGCAGGCCGTGCCGGGCGAGCACCCGCTTGAGCAGTGCCCCGAGCCGCATCGTGGGGTTGAGGGACGCCTGCGGGCTCTGGCTGACCAGGGCGATCACCGAGCCGCGCATCTTCGACAGCGTGCGCTCGTCCGCCGTCACGACGTCGGTGCCGTTGACGACGATCTTCCCGCTGACCCGCAGCCCGTCGGTCAGCCCGAGCATCGCGTTCAGCGCGGTCGTCTTGCCCGATCCGCTCTCGCCAACGATCGCGGCGCACTCGCCGGGGCCGACGCTCAGCTCGTCGAGCGAGGCCAGCAGCAGGTCGCCGGCCCGCACCCGCAGGTTCTCCGCAGTGAGCACCGGTTTCATCGGGTGACCTCCCGCCGGGGGTCGAGGGCGGCTCGCATGCCCTCGCCGAGCACGTTGAAGCAGAACGCCGTGACCACGATGGCCAGACCGGGGAAGGCGACCACCCACCAGTTGGTGGTGAACAGGCTCTGCCCCTGCTGGACCATCAGCCCCCATTCCGCGGTGGGCTCCTGCGGCCCGAGGCCGAGGAAGGACAGCGCCGCGGCGGTGAGGATGACCCCGCCCGCGTCCAGGGACAACTGGACCAGGACGGGGGTCAGTGAGTTGGGCAGGACGTGCCGCAGCACGATCCGCGTCCGGGACCCGCCGAGGCAGCGGGCCGCGTCGATGAAGCCGCGCGACCTGATGGAGGTCGCGGCGACCGCGCTCATCCGGGCGTACCAGGGCCACCAGGAGGCGGTGATGGCGATGATCGCCCCCTGCGTCCCCGGGTGCAGCACGAGCGCCAGCGCCACCGACAGCAGCAGCGCCGGGAAGGCCAGGAACACGTCGGTGATCCGCATGATCACGTCCCGGACGATCCCGCCCGCGTAGCCGGCGACGACGCCGAGCAGCACGCCGATCACGGCGGACAGCGCGAGCACGGAGACGGCGATCGTCAGCGAGGTGCGCGCCCCGTAGAGCACCCGGGTGAGCATGTCGCGGCCGACCCCGTCCGTCCCGAACCAGTGCTCGGCGCCGGGCGCCCGCAGCGCCTCGGCCGGATGGGTCGCGTCGGTGCCGTCGCCCGGGTAGGGCGCCAGCAGCGGGGCCGCGAGCGCCGCGAGGACGATCAGCGCGAGGACCACGGCGCCGACGGCGGCCAGCCGGTCGGTGCGGGCCGCCCGCAGCACCCGGTGCACGGGCCGGTCCCGCAGGGGCGCGGCGGGGGCGGTGTCGAGAGCGGTCATCTGATCCTCACCCGCGGGTCGATGGCGGCCTGCGCGAGGTCCACCAGCAGGTTGACGACGACGTAGGTGAACGCGATCGCGATGGTGACGCCCGCGATGGCGGGGGCGTCGGACGAGCGGATCGAGTCGGCGGCGTACCGGCCGAGCCCCGGCCAGTTGAAGATGGCCTCGACCAGGAAGGCGTTCACCAGCGAGAAGGCGAACACGAGCGCCAGCAGCGCCAGCACCGGGCTGAGCGCCGGACGCAGCGAGAACCGCGTCAGCACCTGCCACCGGGTGAAGCCGAGGGCCCGTTCCAGCCGCGCGTGGTTCTGCGTGGACTCCTCGATGAGCGCGGCGCGCGTCATCTGGGCGACCACGCCGGTCGGGTAGGCCGCGATCGCGGCCGCGGGCAGCACCAGGTGCGCCAGCGTGCTGCCGAGGATCGGCCAGTTCCCGGTGATCAGCGCGTCCACCGCCGTGATGTTGGTGTACAGGTGCAGCGGGCTGGTGCCGTCCAGCCTGGGGTCGTACTCGCCGGCGACGGGGAGCCAGCCCAGCTTGGTGGCGAAGACGTTCTGCGCGAAGAGCGCCAGCAGGAAGACCGGCACCGACACGCCCGCCATCGAGGTGATCCGGATGGACCCGTCGGCCGGCCGGCCCCGGAACCGGGCGGCGAGCACCCCGAGCGGGATGCCCACCAGGACCGCGATGATCACCCCGGTGCCGACCAGTTCCAGCGAGGCGGGGAAGGCGGTGGAGATGTCGCCGAGCACGTCCTGGCGGGTGTGCAGGCTGATTCCCCAGTCGCCCTGGACCAGCGAGGTGAGGTAGTCCCAGAGCTGGACGGGCAGCGTGTCGTCCAGGCCGAGTTCCGCGCGGGTCCGGGCGAGCTCGGCGGCGGAGGCCCGGGGCCCGGCGTAGGTCACCGCCGGGTCCCCGGGGACCAGCCGCATCACCACGAAGGTGAGCACCACGACACCGGCGACGACGAACGCGGCCTGTGCCAGGCGTCGAAGCAGGTAGCGGGTCATGTCACGCGGCCGGGCTGAGCTCGTGGGCGAACACGACGTTCGGATACGCCGGGTCGTCGGTGTAGCCGTCGACGTCCGCCGAGTACGCCCGCTGGTACTGCTGGACGAACAGCGGCGCGGCGACGGCCTGGTCGACCAGGAGCTTGCGCTGGAGCGACGCGTACGACGCCTCCGCCGCGGACCGGTTCGTGGCGGTCAGCTCCGGCAGCTTGTCGATCTCACCGTCGACGGCGGAGTCGTCGAGGTAGGTGAGGTTGAAGTTGACCGGGTCGGCCGAGCGGAACAGGTTCAGGAACCAGCTGTAGGCGTCCGGGTAGTCCGGGTACCAGTACATGACGAAGACGTCCTGGCGCTTCGCCGCGTCCTTGCTCTTGGCACGGTCCCACTGGGCGTCCCACTGCATCGGCTTCGCCTGGAGCTTGACGTTCAGGCCCTTGAGCGCGGAGCTGAGCAGCGTCACGAACTTCTGCTGGTCGTCGTCGCCCTGCGCGTAGGTGAGGTCGAGCGTCAGCGACTTCTTGCCCGGACCGTACCCGGCCTCGTTCAGCAGCCGCGTCGCCGCCGCGGTGTCCTGGCGTCCGGCCAGACCCGGCGTGGCGCCGGTGAGCCCGTCCGGGACGACGCCGCTGGCGGCGGTCCCGGAGCCCTTGAGCGTCGACACGAGGCCGTTGTAGTCGATCGCCGCCTGGACCGCCTTGCGGAGCTTGACGTCCTTCAGCGGGCCGGCCTCGGTGTTGAAGAACGCCATGAGGTTCTGGAACGAGGGCACCGAGTCGGTCTTGAGGCTCTTCATCCCCTTCGCCTGGGCGAACAGCTGCGGGTTCAGCCGGTGCACGTAGGTGACGTCACCGGCCTGCAACTGCTGCCACGCGGTGGTGACCTGCGGGGTGTTGCGGAACTCGACACTGGTGTAGTGCGAGCCCTTCCAGCCGCCCCAGTAGTCCTTGAACTGGCCCAGCCGGACCTCGGCCTCCTGCCCCTTGTTCCAGGAGGCGACGGTGTACGGGCCGCTGCCCGTGTCGTGGCCCTTCGCGACGTAGTCCTTCAGGTCGCCGCCGCCGGGAGCCTTCGTGTCGTAGATGTAGGAGGCGTAGCCGGAGGAGGAGACCAGGTCGAGCGGCGCCGCGTACTTCAGCTCGAACACCAGCGTCTGCGGGTCCGGCGTCTCGATCTTCTTCACCGGTTCCCAGATGTAGGCCGCGCCGCCCTTCATCTTCATCGTCCGCTCGATCGCGGCCTTGGCGACGCTGGAGGTCAGCGCGGTGCCGGTGTGGAACTTCACGCCCTCCCGCAGGGTGAACGTCCACTTCTTGCCGCCGTCGGACGAGGCCCACTTGGTCGCCAGCCGCGGCTCGACCTTCTTGGCCTTGGTGTTGTACCGCGTCAGCGACTCGTAGACGTTCTGCATCGCGATGATCTCGTTGGAGTACGAGGTCGCGGGATCCCAGTCGGTGACGACGTTGAGGTTGAACGAGTAGACGAACGTGCTGGACGTGGAGGCCGTCTTGCGGACGGCTCCGCCCGAGCAGCCGGTGACGGCCACGGCGACAGCCGCCGCGAGCGCCAGTGATCTTATGCGCCAGGTCATGACGGGATCTCCTTGCAGGGGGACCGGACAGGGGGAGTGGGGGCCGGGCTAGAGGTTGCCGAGCGGGCCGGCGGCCTTCACCCGCAGCCGCAGCGCGGGTTCGGGCAGATAACTCATCGGTACTTCGGTGATCTCCACGACCTCCACTCCGGCCGGATCGGCTCCGGCCTGCACGGCCCGGCGTCCGGCGACGTCGGACGCCTCGGCGATGGCCTCCCTGCGGCCCTCGCCGGCCGGGATGATGGTCTCGATGGTCCCGCTGACCATGGCGATCGCCGCGCCGACGGCGTTGGCGATGTCTCCGTGCGCGGGGCGGATCACCTCGGCGACGCCGGCCAGGGCGTCGGGGATCAGGAACGACCCGCCGCCCACCGCGACCAGCGGCTGGTCGGTCTTGCCGAGGGTCATCCGGTCGACGGCGTCGGCCAGCATCCGGTCGGCGGTCTCCACCGCCGAGCCGAGCGCGCCGCGCAGCCGCTCGGGGATCGGCGAGCCGGCCGGCGCGCCCCGGCCGGCCAGCGCGCCCGCGTCGGTCATGGTGGGGGTGTCGCCGCCGAAGGTCAGCGCCTTCTCGGTGATCCGGTAGCCGACCGACTGCGGCCCGACCGACCCGTCCGGCCCGATGACGGTGCCGCCGCCGAGCGCGAGGGCGAGGATGTCGGGCATCCGGAAATTGGTCCGCACCCCGCCGATCTCGACGCCCGCGGACGACTCCCGGGGGAAGCCGGCGTACAGCACGCCGAAGTCGGTCGACGTGCCGCCCACGTCCGCGATGATCGCGTCGGTGAGGCCGGACAGGAACGCGGCGCCCCGGATGGAGTTGGCCGGGCCCGATCCGATCGTCAGCACCGGGTACCGGACGGCGTAGTCGATGGCCATCAGCGTGCCGTCGTTCTGCGCGAAGTAGGTGGTGACGTCCAGGCCGCGCTCGGCCAGCGTGTGCTGGAGCCCGTCCCAGACGGCGCTGATGACCCGGTAGAGGGCGGCGTTGAGGATCGTGGCGTTCTCGCGCTCCAGCAGCCCGAGCGTGCCGATCTCATGGCTCATCGAGATGGGCACCGCGTCGCCGAGCTCGTCCCGGGCGATCTCCGCCGCCTCCAGCTCCTGGTCGGCGAAGGCGGGGCTGAACACGCTCGTCAGCGCGATCGCGTCGGCCTCCCCGGCGACGTCGGCGAGGACGGCGCGCAGCGCGCCGGGGTCGAGCTTGGAGATCGGCCGGCCGTCGACGTAGTGGCCGCCGGGGAGCACGGCGGTGCGCGCGGTGATCGCCGCCGACAGGTCGGCCGGCCAGGACTGCGCCGGGGGGACCGAGGTGGTCGCCGGCCCGCCGAGCCGGATCGCGGCCACCTTGCCGAGCCCGCGCCGCTCCAGGATCGCGTTGGTGGCGTGCGTGGTGCCGAGCATGACCCGGCCCACCCGCCGGACGTCGTCGCCGAGCTGGTCCAGCACCGCGGTCAGCGCCGCGTGCAGGCCCGAGCTGACGTCGGCGCTGGTCGCCTGCTTCGTCCTGGCGAGGACCTCGCCCTTGGCGCTGAGGACGACCGCGTCGGTGTTGGTGCCGCCGACGTCGACACCGATGCGCAGGTCGCGGGCGACGGTGCCGCCGGACGTACGGTCAGCCATGGTTGAGCTCCTCCACGGGCGTGTAGTCGATGTCGTAGCCGAACGCCCGCGGGCCGGCCGTGGCGAGACCGCGCTCGGTCCGCCAGATCGGGTCGCAGGGCCAGGACAGCACCGCCACTCGCTGTCCGTAGCGCAGCGACTCGGTGGAGATGGCGCCGGCGGTCTGCGCGTCCACCACGGTGATCAGGTCGGGGACGCAGGCGCGCGGCCGGCCGTCCTCCAGCGCGATCAGGTTCTCGTTCTGGATCTCCACGCGGAGCAGCCGGCCGCGGTCGTCGCCGGTGCCGTCGACGACCAGGCTGCCGCGCACGAACCCGCCGCCGGTCCGCCGCTCGACGTCGATCACTTTTCCGGTGATCAGCACGCTGGCGTCCAGCGTCGCGCACAGGGCGCCGAGCGGGTCGGCGCCGTCCTTCATCGCGTGGCCGATCGCCAGGGCCTTGCTCACCGTTCCCTCGATGACCGCGCCCCGCGCCTGCGCGCCGGTCAGCACGTAGTCGGCCATCAGCGCCGACGCCCCGCTGGCGACGCAGACCGCGCGGGAGATGCGCTCGGACCACAGCCCGTCGATCGGGCGCACCGTGGTGACGTTGCCCTGCACGTCGGCCAGGACGACGAGGTTCACCGGCCGTCCCGCCACGTACATCGAGACCATCTGGACCTCGGGGAACGCCCGTCCCATCCCGTCGGCGTCGACGAGCGGCAGACCGAGCCGCGCCGCCCAGCCGACCGGCCCGACGCCGTTGGAGCCGCCGATCTCGCAGGCCATCACCGCGGCCACCGGGCGGCCGAGGATCCGCTCGACCTCGTCCCGGATCAGCAGCGGCTCTTCGCCGCTCATCAGCATCTCGTGGGCGACGGTGGGCGCTCCGATCCCCGACAGCGGAAGGACGAGGCTGTCGTCGGGCACCTCCGACAGCGGGATCAGCGGCACCTCGCCGTACTCGTCGATCGCCCGGACCGCGGTCAGCGTGCCCGTCTCGACGTCCCCGCCGCCCCCGGTGCCCAGGATCGCGCAGCCGCGGGCGAGCGCCGGAACGTCGTCGAGCGTCACGCGACCGGTCCTCGAAGGTGTCATCTGCATGCTGGAAGAATGGTCCCACCTTCTGACCTGGCGGAAGGGTGGAGGGCACAAGGTTCCGCGAGGGTTTGTGCCGATGGCACAATGCGAGCGTGTCCTTCGTCTCGGACCTGGTCGGGACCGGTTCCCGGATCCCCCTCACCCTGCTCGCCGGCCCGGCCGACGCCGTGCCGCTCACCTCCGTGACCGCGGTCGAGGCCCTGGCGCGGCTCCAGCGGGCCCCGGAGGGGGCGCTGGTCGTCGTGACGGGACGGTCGGCCGCGCGGGCCGCCGGATACGAGCTCGACATCGCCGTCCGGACCGCCGCCGAGCGCGGCGTGCCCGCGCTGGTCCTCATCGGCTGCGGAACGCTGCCGATCACCGCGGCCCGGCTGGCCGACCGGGCCAGGCTGGCCGTGCTGTCGGCCGAGGAGGACTGCGACGTCGCCGAGGTCGTGCTCTACCTCGGCCAGGTCATCCGGGGCGACGCCGCCGACTCGCTCGCCCGTGCGCAGGCGGCGCTGCGCATCGTCCGGGAGGCCGGCGAGCCCACCGGGACCGCCGAGGGCGACCGCGTCGCCGCGCTGCTCGAACGCGTCGGGGCGGTGCTCGGCCGGACCCTGGTGACCACCGACGGGACGGGGGGACCGGCCGGCGCCGAGCCGATCTGGGTGGCGGGCCGCCGTCAGGGCGGCGTGACGGGACCGCCCGACGACGCCGTGCGGCTGGTGCTGCCCGCCGTGGCCGCCGCGATCGGCCGGCTGCGGCAGCACGCGCTGGAGCGGGCGACCGCGCCCGGCCAGACCCGGTCCGACATCCTCACCGAGCTGATCGTCAGCGAGCGTGCCCAGGCGGGGGCGCTGGCCGACCGGGCCCGCCTGCTCGGCCTCGCCGTGGACGACCTGCACACCGTCATCTGGATGACCCCGGACCGGCCGTCGGGCCCCGACCCGGCCGAACTTGCGGAACGGCGGCGGCTGTTCGACACCCTCACCCTGCGCACCCACCAGGCCCAGCTGCCGTCCGGCGAGTCGTGGAATCTCGCCCGCCTCGCCGCCGACATCGTGCTGGTCGGCACCGCCCGGGCCGAGATCCGACCGCCGCGCGCCCTGCGGCTGATCGACGCCGTGCGCGCGGCCGTGGCCGAGGAGCATCCCGGCACGGTGCTGCGCTTCGGGATCGGGACGCCGCAGCGGGGGGTGGAGGGCCTGCGCCAGTCGGCCACGGAGGCCCGCGCCGCGGCGGCCATCGCCGTCCGCTCCGGCGAACTCGTCCACGCCTTCGACGCCGCGGGCATCAACCGGGTGCTCGCCCAGATCGCCGCCTCGCCGCTCAGCCGCCGGGTGGTCGACGACCTGCTGCGCCCGCTCGACGCGCTCGGCCCCGGGCGGTCGGCCGAGGCCATCGCGACGCTGGGCGCCTACCTCGACGCGCGCGGCTCGCTGAAGGCCGCCGCGTCCCGGCTGGCGCTGCACCCCAACGCCGTCAACTACCGGATCAGGAAGATCGTCGAGAGGCTCGGCGCCGACCTGTCCGACCCCGACACCGCGTTCGCCCTGCACCTGGCCTGTCGCGTCCGCCTCCGCGACTGACCCGGGCCGCCGCCGCGCGGAAACAAAAGAACCGCCCTCGCCCCGGAAACCCGGGACGAGGACGGCCTGGTAATCAAATCAAAGCGGCTCGAAAGCCGCGATCATCACTGTTCGTCAGTCACCCCGAACGACGCCGTCGTCGTCGAGGATGATGTCGCCGTCTTCGTTCTCGCCAACCTTCTTGGCCATATCAGTAACCCCGTTCTTATTTGCAACCAACTGTGAACAAATTGACGGGTCGCAAGAACCCGCATGGATGACTGTACAGAGCCCCGTTGGATCGGCAACCCGTTTCTTGGAAGAAGTCGGGCGATGTGTGTGCAAGGGCACAAGTAGAACCGGCCGCCACCCCCGAGAGGGGATGGCGGCCGGCCACTGCATCGCCCGGATCGGTGAAAGCCGGGCGTCGTTCAGGTGGAGATCAGCGCGCGTCGGGGCTCACGAGAGCCCAGTAACGCTTGCCGGACGTGGTGCGAAAGGCGCCGCACCGGTGGGTCAGTTCGACCACCAGCCCGAGCCAGGTCCTGGTCAGGTCCCGCACGTCGGGCATGGCGGCGTTCCCGTCGCTCACCGTGATGAGGGGGTACTTGACCCACTCGTGGGGGCGCTCGTCGGTGGCCCAGCCCAGCGTCACGGTGACGGCCGGGCTGCCGGGGCGGATGACCCCGGCCTGCGGCCGCCAGAGGGGCTGGGTGTTGCGGATCAGCTCCATCGCGACCCGCCTCACGTCGCCCTGCACCTCCTCGGGGAGGTCGCTGAACATGCCCTGCACCGCGTGCCTGACCATGGCGTCCGTGGGCTCGTTGAGCTCGAACGACTGCAGGTCGATGGCGTAGGGCACCTGCTGGTCGCTCTCGAACGCGGGCCTGCGCTGCGAACGAGAGGCGCCGATGACGGTCGATCCGTGCATGGAAACACTCCTTCTTGGTTGCGTGGCGAGAGCCGGGAAGGTCACTCGCGAGGTCTACCGTCCGGATGCGGCCATGGACCGCAACTCTCGTCGGGTGAGCGGACGCAGGTGGTAGGGGGTCTCCAGCCGGCCGAAACGGCGTCGCGTCACCGAATCCGGCGGGCTGTGTCAGGTTCAGGGCAAAAGAAGAACCGGCCTCCACCCCCGTCGGGGGTGGAGGCCGGTCCGTCTCCTCGCCTCGGCTTCCGATCAGGAGCCGTGGCGACCGTTGGCGCGGACGGCGGGCGGGGGGCCCGCGATCAGATCTGGGCCCACACGACCTTGCCGTACGGTGATGCGGCCTCGCAGCCGTACTCGTGGGCGTAGTCCCGGATGGAGGTCAGGCCGCGGCGGGCCGACGACCAGTGGAAGTCGCGCAGGTCGCCCCGGTCGTAGACGGCGACGCGGACGCAGGTCGTGCCGCGCACGTCGACGGTGCCGACCTCCAGGCGGATGTTGCGCGGCAGCGGCTCGTCGCCCACGCGGGCGAGGTCCACGCCCGTCGTGTGCTGATAGGCGTTGAGCAGGAGCTCGTACGCGAACTGCTCCAGCCTCTGCGCGACGTCGTACGGGAGATTCAGCTCCGCCAGAACGTGGCGCGTCAGGAGGGCCGCGCGGTCGGGCCGAGCCTGTTCCAAAGCGAAGAAGAGCCTCCGGAACGGGGGGAACTTCTCCTGGTCGGGGATCTCGTACATGAGATGCCTTTCTGAGATGTGGTTTGCATGACCGCGGGGTTCTGAGGCCCCGCGGTAAGGGACCGTCCGCGCGCGGTGGCACCGAGCAAGCCGGCGACCCCTGTGCCTTCGGCGGTTGCGTCTTCCGGGGGTCTCCGGACGGGTCCTCAGTGTGTTCTATCGACGGAGTGCCGGGCTGGGCTGCATCGGGCTGATCGCCCGCATCGTGCTCCTCGTGATGATGGGCATCGTGTTGATCATCTGCGTGGCCAACCGTTCCTGGCTGCAGGCGAAGGCCGTCAACGCGATCTACCAGGGCCGGCCCCAGATCCATTCCGGCAAGTACTTCAAGCCCGGTGCGACCGCGGTGGAGGACGGCGTGCGGCAGGAGGCCGTGCTGATCGACGAGAAGCCGTACGTCCGCGTGAAGTCACCGCCCGACGAATGGCGCGAGAAGCACAAGGGCGCCAAGTGCAAGGACCACGTGTGCACGGCCCCCGCGACTCACGAGTCCTTCAACGGCGGCGGCGCGATCGACATCGGGAGCGTGCTCGCCGGGCTGGTGCTGTGCTATTTCGTCTGGATCCTGATCAACGGCGATGACGACTATGACGACCGCTACTCCCCGCGCTATGACCGCCGCTACGACCGCCGCCACGACCGCCAATACCGGCGCTGACCGCCGCCGGCCGTCCCCCGGCCTCCCGAAGCCCGGACGGGCGTCCCGTCCGGGCGGTTAAAGTGCCGGAGGCTGTGCAGACGCCGGATCGGGGCGAGGGTCGATGGTCGCGTTCGTGTTGGTGCCCGTCGGGTTCGCGGTCGGCGTTCTCGCGGCGCCGCTGGCGGCGCCCTACGTGGGCGAGGTCCCGCGCCGCCGCCGGATCCTGATGGGGCTGGTCACGGCCGCCCTCTTCGGCGTGCTCGGATGGCGGGCCGGGTTCGAGCCCGTCCTGCCCGCGCTGCTGTACCTCGCGGCCGCGGGCGCGCTTCTGGGCTTCATCGACGTCGGGGTCAAGCGGCTGCCCGACCGGTTCACGCTCCCGTCCTACGGCGTCGCGGCGGTGCTGCTCGCCGCGGCGGCGCCGTTCACCGAGGACGGCGCGCGGCGGTTCGAGCACGCGCTCGCCGGCATGGCCGCGCTGTTCGCGCTGTACTTCGCGCAGGCCCTGCTCGTCCCGTCCGGGATCGGCCTCGGGGACGTCAAGCTGTCCGGCGTGCTCGGCCTCTACCTCGGCTGGTTCGGGCAGCACGCCTGGATCACCGGCCTGCTCACGACCTACCTGACGGGCGGCCTCGTCGCCCTCGGCATCATGATCGCCCGCCGCTCCCGTAAGGGCGACTTCCCCTTCGGCCCCTGCATGCTCGCCGGGACGCTCGCGGCGATCCTGCTCGCGGCCGGATGAGGGTCAGCCGCAGAGCTTGCGGCCCGCCTTGACGCCTCCGCCGATCTTGTTGATGGCGGGCGGCGCGAGGCGCACCCCGTTCGCCCCGATGACGAGCCGGACGCCGTCCCGCGGACCGGCGGGGTCGGAGGTGAGCAGCGCGTCCGGGACGTCCCGCGCGAGCGCCGACGCCTGCGCCTCCGCGGCCGGCGCGTAGACGAGGCGGCTCTCCGATTCCGCGGCGGCCTTCTCGACCTTCTTCTCCACCGTGAACCCGCGCTGCCGGAGCTGGTTCACGACCTGCTTCACCCGGGCGTCCCGGGCGCCCGCGTCGACCACGGTGACGCGCACCTTGCCGGGCGAAGGCGGCGCCGGCCGCGGCCGGGCGGGCTCGGCCGGCTCCGCGGGCAGCTCGTCGTCGTGCCGGATCGCCTCGAACAGCGGCTTCGCGAGTTCCTCGTTCCACTGGACGCGGTTGGGATCCGGCGCGTACCCCTCCACGGGGACGGTGACGAACCGCACCTGGCCCGCGCTCATCCCCTTGAGCCCGTCCGCCAGCTTCCGCATCCCCGCCAGATCCAGGTCGTCGTCGGTCGTCATCGACTTGGTGGCGGCCTTGAGGAACTTGTACGTCTTCGCCGGATCCTTGAGGACGGACCCGCTGGTGGCCTTGTCGACCACCGCCGCCATGAACTTCTGCTGCCGTTCGATGCGCTCCAGGTCGGAACCGTCGCCGAGCGAGTAGCGCGCGCGCACGTAGCCGAGCGCGTCGTCCCCCTTCACGGTCTGCTTCCCGGCCTTCAGGTAGAGCTCGGCCCTCGGGTCCCTGACGGGCTTGTCGACGCAGATCTCGACGCCGCCGAGGGCGTCCACCATCCGCTTGAACCCGGCGAAGTCCACCTGGACGAAATGGTCGATGTGGATGCCGGTGAGCGACTCCAGCGTCTTCCACGTGCACGTCGGCCCCGCGTACGCGAACGCCGCGTTCAGCATCCCGAACTGGGCCGGGACGGTGCCGCCCTTCTCCTTCTTGCACGCCGGCATCTTCACCATCGAGTCGCGCGGGAAGCTGATCCCGATCGCCTGGTCCCGGTTCGGCGACAGGTGCAGCAGGATCGTGGTGTCCGACCGCGCCCCGGCCATCCCCGGCACCGCGTACTCCGAGTTCTCGCCCTCCCGCGTGTCGGACCCGATGAGCAGGATGTTGAGCGACTTGTTGAGCTTCTTCGGCCGGTTCGCGCCGAGCTTGTCGCTGACGTGTTTCTGCTCGATCCCGCCGACGAGGTCGTGGTAGAGCCACGCCGCGCCGCCGCCGGCGGCCAGCAGCAGCGCCACCGCGCCGACCGCGACCCACCGCAGCCCCTTCCGCCGCCCGCCACCGCGCCGGGCACCGGTGGCGGTCCCGGCGGGCGCCGCCTCGTCCGGCCCGCGTTCCTCCGCCTCCGCCCCGCCGGGCGCGACCGCCTCCTTGTCGTCGGCGTCCTTGTCGTCGGCGGTGGACTTCTCCTCGCCCGTAGCCGGCTCGTCCGTCTCGGCTTCCGCGGAAGCGTCTCGTCCCGGGGAATCCGGTTCCGTGCCGCCGGCCGCCTCTGGGGCCGCCGGTGGCCGGCGGGCGGCCTCGTCCCCCGCGAGGTCGTCGCGGCGAGGGTCTTTGTCGCTCATCGGTCCCGTTTCGGGGCGGGCCCTGGGGAGGGCACGTGGTCTGCGTGGTCCGTCAGTTTAGGGAGGCCGCCGACTGGGGGAGCCTGTACCTCCAAGTGTTAGATGCCTAGAACGCCCGTTCTGTTGACAGGCGAGCGGAAATCCGGGGTCGCGGGGCGGGCGGCCTTCCGTACGATCGGTGCCGTGGACGCGGGGTGGGTGATCGGCGGGCGGTTCACCATGCTCGACCGGATCGGGGTGGGAGGGACCAGCCGCGTGTGGCGCGCGTTCGACCGCGCGGAAGGGCGGTACTGCGCGGCCAAGCTCGTCCGGCAGCAGGGCGCGACGTCGATGCTGCGGGTCGTCCGGGAACGGGCGCTGCGCATGGCGCACCCCCACGTGCTGACCCCCTACGCCTCGTGCATGGCGTACGACGACGTGCTCCTCGCCATGGACCTCGTGCGCGGGGGTTCGCTGGAGACGCTCCTCGGGGACTACGGCAGGCTTCCGCCCGAGTACGCGGCCGAGATCCTGGACCAGTTGCTGGCCGCGCTGAGTCACATCCACGGCGCCGGGGTCGTCCACCGGGACGTCAAGCCCGCCAACCTGCTGCTGGAGCCGAGCCCGGTCGGGGCGCCGCACGTGCGGCTCGCCGACTTCGGGATCGCGCTGGGGGAGGACGACCAGCGCTTCACCACCACCGGCTTCGTCGTGGGGACGCCGGGGTACCTCGCTCCCGAGGTGCTCGACTGGGACCGTCCCGGCCCCCGGCAGGACCTGTACGCCGCGGGCATGGTCGCCTGGCGGATGCTGACCGGCGCCGGGGACCCCGCGCCGCGCCAGCGCATCGGCGTGCCGCCCCCCGGTGTCCCGCCCCTTTTGTGGGCGCTGGTCGCGCATCTGTGCGCGGCCGACCCTGCGCAGCGCCCCGCGCACGCCGAGGCGGCGCGCCGGGCGCTCGCGGCGTGCCGGCTGGAACTTCGCTTCCCCGTCCGCACGCTGGACGGCGAGCCCCTGCAGATCTTCGACCACCTGGGCCCGCCGCCCGCACCCGTCTGAGCGGAAGGGTCACCGGGCGGCGGGGACGACCACGTGGCGGTCCTTGCGCTCGCCGCCCGCTGTCAGCTCCTCTCGTAGACGATCTCGACTCGGCGGTTCTTGGCGCGGCCGGCGGGGTCGTCCTTGCCGCCCTGCTCGTTGGGGGCGACGGGCTTGGTCTCGCCGTAGCCCCGGGCCTCGATCCGCGGGCCCGTCCCAGTCAGGGCGCCCGCCAGCTCGGCCTTGACCGCCTCGGCGCGCTGCTCGGAGAGCGTCAGGTTGGAGGCGGGGTCGCCGATGGAGTCGGAGTGCCCCGACACCTGGACGGCCCCCCGGGCGTCGCGGAGGCGGGGCGCCAGCTCGGCTATGCGGCGGCGCGCGGCGCCGGTGAGCGTCGCCTTGCCGAAGTCGAACAGGACGTCCGCCGAGATGCGGACGGTGACCTGACGCCCGCCGGCCTCTTCCTCCTCCAGGGGGACGACCGCCTGTTCGAGGTCGATGCCGCGCACGGAGGCGTCGGTTTCGATCGAAAGGACGCTCTGGGCCAGGTTCTGGTCCGGGGCTCCGGGGTCGGCCCCGGCGACGGCCGGGACCGCGAGCACGAGGGCCAGGGCGCCGGCGAGGACGGCCGGACGGCGCACGCGGCTCACCGCTCGACCGGGACGTCGCGGAAGGTGGGCCATGTGCCGATCTGCAGGTCGACGGACTTCACGTTCTCGGGCGGGGCGGCGAAGGTGAAGTAGAACGGGGTGGGCTGGTCGTTGGCCATGTTCGTGAAGATCTCGTCGGTCTGCAGCTCCTTGCCGCCGGAGTCCTTCACCACGACGTACCGCTTGAGGTTGACCGGGTCGATCAGCGCGGTGCCGAGGCCGTGCTCGCCGTTGAGGCGGTAGGCGTTGACGCGGGTCGGTCCGCCGGGGGGCACGTGCGGGGTGAGCTGCACGGTGAGGGTGGCGAGCCTCCCCTTCGCCCTGAGGCCCATGACCGCGATGTCGAGCTTGGCGCCCTGGGCGATCGGGCTGTCGAAGGTGCCCTTCACCACCGGCTTGGCGGCGTCGTCGAAGCTCGCGCCGCCCACGGCGCCCGCGGCCTTCCTGCCGCCTGCCGGGGAGGAGGACGAGGACGAGGACGAGGGCCCGTCCGTCCCCGGCAGGGAGCAGCCGGCCAGGCCGCCGGTGAGGAGCAGGGCCGTCGCGGTGGCGGCGCCCAGGCGATGTGCCAGGCCCATCGTCTATCCTTCCGATCGTCACATATGCAAACACTGTTTTCCGTGGCACGATGGCAGCGGATCCCGCACAACCATGTGCGGTCGCGAATCTAGCGTTTGCATCTGTAAATCGTCAAGGGGGGCCGGTGAGGTGAGCGTCGCCGAGGACACGATCGCCCGGAACCGCGCGCTGCAGACCGAGTGGTACGGAGAGCCGCTCGGCGACCGCGTCCGGCCGCTGCTCGGCCGCCTCGGGATGTCGCAGTCGGGGCTCGCCGGCGTGCTCGGGCTCTCGGCGCCGATGCTCTCCCAGCTCATGTCGGGCCAGCGCGCCAAGATCAGCAACCCGGCCGTCCTGCACCGCCTGATGGCGGTCGAGGACCTCGTCGCCGCGCCCGGCTTCGACGCGCTGACCGCCGCCGGGGTCCAGGCGCGGCTGGAGGAGATCAAGGCGGAGTCGGCGGCCACGACGTCGGGGATGCGCGGCGCGGTCTCCGGGCGCGTCCCCGCCGGGCCCGCGCCGTCGAGCGCCGAGGGCGCGGCGGAGCGTGCGGTCGAAGGCGGGGCGCCGGAGCGTGCGGCCGGACGCGGGGCGGCCGAGCCGGCGCGGCTCGTCCAGGCCCTGCTGCGCGAGGTGGCGTCCGCCGCCGAGATCGAGGCGGCCGCCGGGCTCATCGCCGACCGCTTCCCCGATCTCGCCGAGGTGCTGCGGGTGTACGGGGCCGGCCGCACGAGCGAGGCCGAGGCGCACTTCGCCCGGACGGTGCTGAAGCACACGCCCGGCGATCGGGCGGCCATGCCGCAGCGGTCTCGTCTCGATTCAATTTGATCATAACGACTGGTTATGGGTCCCGGAGGCCGTGAAAGGGCGCTGAACGGGCTAAAGTCTGTGGTCAGGGTCACATGCGGGTCTGCCTGTTATGTATGTCACAGCTCCTGGCGGGTGGCGTAGGGTCGCTTCGCTGGAAGCGCACACGAGGCGTCACGGCCCGCATGCGGCACGGCCTCCGGCCGCCGCGCGCGGCCCGGCCGGGGCGCCCCGCCGCCGGCCGAGGCGCGAACGGCCGCATGGTGCGCGCGGACCGTGGTACGGGGACACGACGACCCGAGCTCAGGAGAGCGATCGATGACCACTGTGGAGGCGCCGGCCAAGTCGCGCGCCCAGATCAAGGAACGCACCCTCCGCAAGGACAACTGGCGCCTGTATCCGGTCACGACCTTCGTGATCTTCACGGCGTGGGTGGTGTACGCGACCGTCCGGGCCTTCTGGGGCGCGGCCTTCTACGTGCCGGAGTTCCACTACCTGACGCCGTTCTACTCCCCGTGCCTGAACGAGATCTGCAACAACGTCACGGTGGACGGCCACACGGGCGACGCGGCGGAGTTCGGCACCTTCCTGCCGGCGGCCACCCGCGGCTGGATCCCCTTCGCGGCGATCTCGCTGCCGTTCCTGCTGCTGTTCCGGCTGACGTGCTACTACTACCGCAAGGCCTACTACCGCTCGTTCTGGGCGGCTCCGTCCGCGTGCGCCGTCCGCGAGCCGCACGGCAAGTACACCGGTGAGCGCCGCTTCCCCCTGATCGGCCAGAACCTGCACCGGTACTTCTGGCTCGCCGCCTTCGCGATCTCCCTGATCAACACCTGGGACGCGGTCCGCGCCTTCCACGGCAAGGACGGCGGGTTCGGCATCGGGCTCGGCACGCTCATCCTGGTCGCGAACGTGGTCCTGCTCTGGCTGTACACGCTGTCGTGCCACTCGTGCCGGCACATCGTGGGCGGCCGGCTGAAGAACTTCTCCAAGCACCCCTTCCGCTACCGGATGTGGGGCTGGGTGTCCAAGATCAACCAGCGCCACGGGATGTACGCCCTGATCACCCTGGGCTCGCTGGTGGTGGCCGACCTGTACGTCGCGCTGGTCGCCAGCGGCACCATCTCCGACCTGCGCATCTTCAACTGAGGCCAAGGAATCATGACTGAGATCGAGAGGCACCTCTACGACGTCGTGGTGATCGGCGCGGGCGGCGCCGGGCTGCGCGCGGCGATCGAGGCGCGCCTCCAGGGCAAGAAGACCGCGATCATCTCCAAGTCGCTGTTCGGCAAGGCCCACACGGTGATGGCCGAGGGCGGGGCCGCCGCGGCGATGGGCAACGTCAACGCCAACGACAACTGGATGGTCCACTTCCGCGACACCATGCGCGGCGGCAAGTTCATGAACAGCTGGCGCATGGCGGAACTGCACGCCAAGGAGGCCCCGGAGCGCATCTGGGAGCTGGAGCTGTGGGGCGCGCTGTTCGACCGCACCAAGGACGGCAAGATCAGCCAGCGCAACTTCGGCGGGCACGAGTACCCGCGGCTGGCGCACGTCGGCGACCGGACGGGCCTGGAGCTGATCCGCACCGCCCAGCAGAAGATCGTCGCCCTCCAGCAGGAGGACCACGCCGAGCACGGCGACTACGAGGCCAGGCTGAAGGTCTGGGCCGAGACGACGGTCACGCGGCTGCTGAAGGACGCCGACGGGAAGATCTGCGGCGCTTTCGGCTACGTCCGGGAGACCGGCAAGTTCGTCGTGTTCGAGGCGCCCGCGGTGGTGCTGGCGACCGGCGGCATCGGCAAGGCGTTCAAGGTCACGTCCAACTCCTGGGAGTACACCGGGGACGGGCACGCGCTGGCCCTGCTCGCGGGCGGATCGCTGCTGAACATGGAGTTCGTCCAGTTCCACCCCACGGGGATGGTCTGGCCGCCGTCCGTCAAGGGCATCCTCGTGACGGAGTCGGTGCGCGGCGACCGCGGCGTCCTGCGCAACTCCGAGGGCAAGCGGTTCATGTTCGACTACATCCCCGAGGTCTTCAAGAACCAGTACGCCACCACCGAGGAGGAGGGCGACCGCTGGTACGACGACCCCGACAACAACAAGCGCCCGCCCGAGCTGCTGCCGCGCGACGAGGTGGCGCGCGCGATCAACTCCGAGGTCAAGGCGGGACGCGGGTCGCCGCACGGCGGGGTCTTCCTCACCGTCGTCGACCGGATGCCGGGCGGCGCCGCTGAGATCGTCAGGCGGCTGCCCTCGATGTACCACCAGTTCAAGGAGCTGGCGGACGTCGACATCACCAAGGAGCCGATGGAGGTCGGCCCGACCTGCCACTACGTGATGGGCGGGGTGGAGGTCGACCCCGACACCGGCGCCGCCAAGGTGCCCGGCCTGTTCGCGGCGGGCGAGGTCTCCGGCGGCATGCACGGCTCGAACCGGCTCGGCGGCAACTCGCTGTCCGACCTCCTGGTGTTCGGCCGCCGGGCCGGGCTCGGCGCGTCGGAGTACGTGGACGGCCTCCCGGCGCGTCCCGCCGTCCCCGACGCCGAGATCGAGGCGGCGACGGCCGAGGCGATGGCCCCGTTCGAGCGGGAGGGCGGCGAGAACCCCTACGCCGTCCACGCCGAGCTGCAGCAGACGATGAACGAGCTGGTCGGCATCATCCGCAAGGAAGAGGAGCTGAAGCAGGCGATCGAGTCGCTCGGCAAGCTCCGCGAGCGGGTCGCGGCCGTCAGCGTCGACCCCGTCGCGGTCGGCGACGGGCGCGGCTACCACCCGGGCTGGCACCTCGCGCTCGACCTGCGCAACATGCTGCTGGTGTCCGAGGCGGTCGCGAAGGCGGCGCTGGAGCGCCAGGAGAGCCGCGGCGGCCACACCCGCGACGACTACCCGGCGATGTCGCCGGAGTGGCGGAAGGTCAACCTCGTCTGCTCGCTGGCCGGCGACCCGTCCTCGCCGCACGTCGAGCTGAGGCGCCAGCCGCTGACGCCGATGCGGCAGGACCTGCTCGAACTGTTCGACAACGACGAGCTGAAGAAGTACCTGACCGCCGAGGAGCTGCCGACGCCCCTCGCCGGGAAGGGCCCGGCCGGCGACGCGGAGGCCGCGCCGGAGCCGGACGCGGACGACGCCGCGGAGAACGAGGAGGACGGCCGATGAGCTACGAGGCGAAGTTCAAGGTCTGGCGCGGCGACGACGGCGCGGGCGAGCTCACCGACTACACCGTCGAGGTGAACGAGGGCGAGGTCGTCCTCGACATCATCCACCGGCTTCAGGCCACGCAGGCGCCCGACCTCGCCGTCCGGTGGAACTGCAAGGCCGGCAAGTGCGGCTCGTGCTCCGCGGAGATCAACGGCATGCCGCGGCTGCTGTGCATGACCCGGATGTCGACCTTCGACCCGGAGGAGACGGTCACCGTCACCCCGGTGCGCACCTTCCCGGTGATCCGCGACCTGGTCACGGACGTGTCGTTCAACTACCAGAAGGCACGCGAGGTCCCCTCGTTCGACCCGGGCGACGCCAAGCCGGGCGAGCTGCGCATGCAGCAGGTGGACGTCGAGCGCTCGCAGGAGTTCCGCAAGTGCATCGAGTGCTTCCTGTGCCAGAACGTCTGCCACGTCATCCGTGACCACGAGGAGAACAAGCCCGAGTTCGCGGGCCCGCGCTTCCTCATGCGCATCGCGGAGCTGGAGATGCACCCGGCCGACCAGGCCGACCGGCGCAACATCGCGCAGGACGACCACGGGCTCGGCTTCTGCAACATCACCAAGTGCTGCACCGAGGTCTGCCCGGAGCACATCAAGATCACGGACAACGCGCTGATCCCGATGAAGGAGCGGGTCGTCGGCCGCAAGTACGACCCGCTGGTGTGGCTCGGCAGCAAGCTCGGCATCGTGCGCAAGGGCGAGGACACCCCCTCCGCCTGACCGCACGGCCTTTCGCGAACGTCCCCCGCCGCCCCGCGCGACGGGGGGCGTTCGCGTTTCCGCCGCTCCCGTCACGGGGCGCCGTTCTGGCAGGCGGCGCTCCGTGGCCCGGCGGGCGGCGCGCCCCCGGCCCGCCGCCCGCCGTTCCGCCGTTCCCCGTGAACGCCGTGGACGCCGAGACGACCTCCGGCCGTGCACGCCGCGTCCAACACTGGCGCACCCTCGAATGTTCGAGTAGGGATAAGTGCACACAACGCGTGATTCAACCGTGATTCTTTACCGGGAGGCGGGAACGCTTCACGCCCTTTAGCGTTGTGGTCATGAGCGCCCCCGAAGGTTCTTTCCTCGGCGATCTCACTCCGGCGGAACGCGAGGAACTGGCGGCCCGCGGCCGCGTCCGCGAATTCGCCCGGGGGGAGATCCTCTTCGCCGAGGGGGAGGACCCCGGCTGGGTGGCGATCCTGCTGCGGGGCCGGGTCAAGGCGTGCGCCTACCGCGAGATGGGCGGGGAGACGCTCCTGGCGGTGCGCGGTCCGGGGGCGCTGCTCGGCGAGGTCGCCGCGATCGACGGGCTGCCCCGCTCGGCGACGGTCACGGCGCTCGAACCGGTGCGGGCGCTCGCGGTGACGGCCGACGAGTTCATGGCGTTCCTCCAGGCGCACGGGCGCGTCTCCGTCCTCATCATGCGGATGCTGTGCCAGCGCTGGCGCGACGCCGACCGCAAGCGCGTCGAGTTCGGCATGTTCGACGCGACGGGCCGGGTCGCGCAGCGCCTCGTCGAGCTGGCGGAGCGGTTCGGCGTTCCCTACGACCGGACGGGCGCGGCGGGCGGCGACAGCCTCCAGATCACGCTGAACCTCTCGCAGGAGGAGCTGGCGAGCTGGGTGGGCGCGTCCCGCGAGGCGGTCAGCAAGGCGCTGCGCACGCTGCGCCGGCACGGCTGGATCGAGACGGGCCGTCGGCGGGTCATCGTGCACGACCTGAAGGCCTTACGCCGCCAGGCGCGCTGAACCGCCGCCAGGCGCGCTGAACCGCCGCCGGGCGCGCTGAACCGCCGCCGGGCGCGCTGACCCGGTGCGCGGCAGGGGCCGCGGTGGCCCGTACGCTGTGCAGGATGCAGTTGCAGCAGCTCGCCTACTTCGTCGCGGTCGCCGAGGTACGCCACTTCACGCAGGCCGCCGAGCTGCTGCGCGTCGCGCAGCCTTCGCTGTCCAAGCAGATCCGCGCGCTGGAAGGCGAGCTGAACGTGTCGCTGTTCAGCCGCGCGCGGGGAAACATCACCCTGACTCCCGCCGGCGAGGCGCTGCTTCCCCTGGCGAAGCGCATACTGGCCGATGTCGACACCGCCCGCCTGGAGGTGCAGGAGCTGGTCGGCCTCAAGCGCGGGCGGGTCCGGCTCGGCGCGACGCCGTCCCTGTGCGCGGGCCTGCTGGCGGACGTCCTGCGCCGCTTCCACGACACGTACCCGGGGATCCAGCTCATCGTCGAGGAGGGCGGCTCCCGGGACCTCGTCCGGGAACTCACGCGCGGCTCCCTGGACATGGCCCTGGTCATCCTTCCCCTGCACGGCGACCCGCCCCTGGACACCACGCCGATCCTGCGCGAGTACCTGGTGGTGGCGTCCCCGGCGGGTCCCGAGCCGGGCGCTCCGGAGCGGCTGCCGAAGACCCCCCAGCTCCCGCGCCGCTCGTACCTGCGCATCCAGGACCTGCGGAACCGCCCGCTGGTGATGTTCCGTCCCGGCTACGACCTGCGCGAGGCGACCATCAGCGCGTGCAGGGCCGCAGGGTTCGAACCGAGGTTCGCGGTCGAGGGCGGCGAGATGGACGCCGTCCTGCGCTTCGTGGAGGTCGGCCTCGGGATCGCGGTCGTCCCCAGCATGGTGCTGGCCGGGCGCCCCGGCCTGCGCGGGACGCCGCTCGTCCTGGCCGACGACGAGGCGCGCCGCGGCCGCCACGGTCCCGGCCTGCTCCGCACCATCGCGCTCGCCCACCGCAAGGACGTCGAGCTCACCCACGCGGCCCGCGCGTTCCAGGAGACCCTCCAGGAGTTCCTCGTGGAGGCGGCCCTGGCGGGCAGCCTCCCGGCCGGCGTGGAGACCCTGGTCGACGCCTAGTCAGCCCTGCTGGAGGGCCACGTAGTCGGGCGGGACGAGGTGGGGCGGGTTGGCCGCCTGGGTGGCGTCGGGCTCGATGATGCGGAACATGTCGAAGAGGACGATCGGCACCTCGCGGCCCAGCACCTTCTGGACGAGGCCCGTGGAGTGCAGGTGGCGCGCGGCGTCGATGCAGAGGTCGTCGAAGTGGGCGCAGAGCCGTTCGTCCTGCTCGTCCTCCGCGTCGTCGCCCGGCTCGTACCAGAGGCCGAGGCGCTTCACCTCCTCCAGGTAGAGGGCGGTGCCCTCGGGGTCGGCGGGGTGGTGGCCCGCGGGTCCCGCTTCCTCCAGCAGCATGTAGGCGTAGCTCCAGCGCACCTCCAGCGGGTCATCGGAGGAGCGTTCGAGGTTCTGCCGGACGTTGCTCTCGGTGTTGTAGCCGATCGCCATGTACGGGTCGTAGGGGTAGTCCCAGAGTTCGTGGACGGTCGAGAACTCGCCGTGCGAGATCCGGAGCGAGATGACGTAGATGTCGGGGCGGAGGGCCTCGGGGAACGCGTGCAGGGAGTCTTCGGCGGCCCGGCGCAGGTGCTGCTGGAGGGTCATCCCCTCATGATCGCGGATCGAGGGAGCGGAGCCGGGCGACGACCCCGGCGGTCTGCGGGGTCCGGAGGTCCTCGAAGATGGCGAGGGCGCGCAGCCAGCAGTCGCGGGCGGCGTCGGGGCGGGACATCTGCATGTGGGCGCGGCCGAGGTTGTAGAGCGCCTCGCCCTGGCCGGGGCGGTCGCCGAACTCGCGGAAGACGTCCAGCGCCTTCTCGTAGTGGACGATGGCGGTGTGCAGGCGGCGCAGCCCGTGGTGGGCGTAGCCGAGCCCGTGCAGGGCCCAGCCGAGGGTCCGGCCGTCGGCCTCCAGCGCGATGCCGTGGGCCTGCTCGAAGTGGTCCAGCGAGGAGCCGAAGTCGGCGAGCCCGGCGTAGGCGTAGCCGAGGGCCGTCAGCGCCCGCCCGGTGTCGCGGCGGTCGCCCACCGCGGCGGCCAGCAGGACCGACCGGCGGTGGTGGACGACCGCCTCGCGGTACCGGCGCAGGCGGCGGCAGGCGTAGCCGAGCCCGTGCAGGGCCCACGCCTCGCCCCGGACGTCCCCCAGCCGGGAGAAGACCTCGCACGCCGCGGTGAACAGCTCGGCGGACTCCTCGAACCGCCACCGGTTCTGGCTGGCGTAGCCGAGGCCGCCGAGCACGTAGGCGACGCCGCGGTCGTCGCCGAGGAGGCGCGCGGACGCGAGGCCCCCGCGGAGCGCCTCGCTCCAGTCGGTCCACGGGCCGCGGAACAGGGTGAGCGGCAGCCGCCAGGCGATGTCGTGGTGGCCCTCGGCGGCGGCGGCCTGGGCGGCGGCGACCAGGTTGGGCCGCTCGGTCTCGCACCAGCGGCGGGCCTCGGCCGCGGAGGCGAAGCGCAGGGCGCGGTCCGGCTCGTCCGGCAGCGGCGGGGCGGTGACGCGGTCGGGGGACAGCAGGCGGCGCGCGTTGCCGGCGGTGCCGAGGTACCAGCCGAGGACGCGGCGGATGGCGGCCGAGCGCTCGTGCGGCGCGAGCCCTGAGCCGGGGGCGGCGTCGGGGTCGAGGACGGGCACCCCGTACCGGCCCTCGGCGCGCTCCGCCAGGCCGAGGTCGCCGAGCAGGAGCCGCGCCTCGGCGTCGGGGACGTCGATCAGGGCGGCCGCGGCCGGGACGGAGATCTCCGTGCCGGGGTGCAGGGCGAGCAGCCGGAGGACCCGGTCGGTGTCCGCATGCGGCCAGGAGTCCGGCGGCCGCATCCAGGCCCGTTCCCGCAGCTCCTTGACCGCGACCAGGGCGGGGCGGAAGGCGGCCGCGCGGCACGCGGGGTTCTGCCGCACGACCTCCTCGAAGAACCAGCCGGAGGTGATCAGCGCGAGGACGCCGGGGGAGGCGCGCAGCGCGTCCTTCAGGGGGGCGGCGGCCAGCAGCCGGAACGCCGTGTTGATGGCGGTGCCGGCGACGCCGTGGTCGTCGTGGTGGATCTCGCCGGCGTGCACCGCGACGCGGACCCTGATACGGGCGTCCGGCGGCGCGGCGCCGTTGTGGCGCTCCAGCAGGGCGGCCAGCCGCGCCGGGAACGGGCCGGCCAGCAGTTCCTTCGGCACGTCCGGACGGATGAGGATCATCGCCCCGTCGCCCCGGTCCTCGCAGTAGCAGGAGGCCGCGGGCACGCCGGACTCGTCGAGGGCCCGCCGTAAGGCCCGGTATAAGCCCGCCCGGACGGCGAGCTGGCCCCCGTTCGTGCGGCGGCCGTAGCCCTCGACGTCCAGGCACAGGATGGTCCGGTGCACCGCCGGGCCGGCGCCGCCTGCACAGTGCATCAGCTCGTGCATATGCACCCCCTTATGCATGTGCGGCAGCATGCTACGGCAAGATCAGCCCCTGTCGAAGCGCGTGAGCGGAGCGGCCCGGCGCCGGATCAGGCGGTCAGCAGGCCCTTCAGCAGCCGGGCGCGGGCCTCGTCGTCGCCGCCCTCCGGCGGATGCCAGGGGCAGGCGACGTCCAGGGCGGCCACCCGGCCGGTGGCCATGATCCGCCGGACGGACGCGACGACCGCGTCGGCGGAGGGCCCGCCGCCGACCGGGAACTTCAGCCCGGGCAGGTCGGCGGCGTCGATGACGTCCACGTCGACGTGCAGCAGCAGGGGGCCCGGAGGCAGCGCGACGTCGTCCACGGGGCAGACCCTGACCTGCGAGGACGCGAGGAACTCCGCCTCGGCCGGGTCGAGGTCGCGGGCGTCCACCAGGACGGCGCGGTCCTCCGGCAGCGTGCGCAGGCCCAGCCGGTCGGGGAGGAGCGCGGTGTCGGCGCCGAGGATCTGCCGGAGCGGCATCCCGCCGATGTAGCCGGACGTCGAGCTGTCCACCGTGTGGACGTCGCCGTGCGCGTCGAACCAGACCACGGAGGCGTCCACCCCCGCCTTCTGCACGCCCGCGAGGACGGCCTCGGCGGTCAGGCAGTCGCCCGACACCACGCGCGGCATCGAACCGCCGTCGATCTGGCGGGCGACCTCGGCGACGACGGGCTCGAACAGCGCCGCGACGCGCTGCCACACGTCGCCGTCGGGCAGGTCCGGCGTCACGGGGACGACGTCGAGGCCGGAAAGGGGGAAGGACGCGTCGGGGAGCCGTTCGTCCTGGTGGTAGGGGAGGAGTGTGACCGTCATGTGGACACATTAGAACGGTCCCGCCCGGTACTCCGGGCGGGACCGAGAACAGCGGCGGCCGGGATCGCTCCCTCTGCCGCGCCCGCTACCGCTTCTTCCCGCCGGCGGTCGCCTTCAGGTAGTCGTGGTTCAGCCGGCCGATGACGTCCAGCGGGATGCCCTTCGGGCAGGCGACGGTGCACTCGCCGGTGTTGGTGCAGCCGCCGAAGCCCTCCTCGTCGTGGGTGTCCAGCATGGACACGACGCGGTCCCAGCGCTCGGGCTGGCCCTGCGGCATCAGGCCGAGGTGGGTGACCTTGGCGCCGAGGAACAGGGCGGCCGAGCCGTTCGGGCAGGCCGCGACGCAGGCGCCGCAGCCGATGCACTCGGCGGCCTCGAACGCGCGGTCGGCGTCGGGCTTCGGGACGGGCGTCGAGTGCGCCTCGGGGGCGGTGCCGGTCGGCGCGGTGATGTAGCCGCCCGCCTGGATCATCCGGTCGAACGCCGACCGGTCGACCACCAGGTCCTTGACCACCGGGAACGCCTTGGCGCGCCACGGCTCGACGTCGATGACCTCGCCGTCCTTGAACTTGCGCATGTGGAGCTGGCACGTGGTGGTGGCGCGCTCCGGGCCGTGCGGGGTGCCGTTGATGACCAGCGAGCACATGCCGCAGATGCCCTCGCGGCAGTCGTGGTCGAACGCGACCGGCTCCTCGCCGGAGGCGATGAGCTTCTCGTTGAGGACGTCCAGCATCTCCAGGAACGAGGCGTCGGGGGAGACGTCGTCGAGCTTGTACTCGACCATCCCGCCCTTGTCCTGCGGGCCGCTCTGGCGCCAGACGCGCAGTGTGAGCTTCATGATTACTTGTACGACCTCTGCGTGGGCTTGACGTACTCGAAGTTGAGGGCCTCCTTGTGGAGGACGGGCTTCGCGCCCTCCCCGGCCCATTCCCAGGCGGCGACGTAGCCGAAGTTCTCGTCGTCGCGCTTGGCCTCGCCCTCCTCGTCCTGGCTCTCGGCCCGGAAGTGGCCGCCGCAGGACTCGGCGCGGTGCAGCGCGTCGATGACCATCAGCTCGGCCAGCTCGAAGAAGTCGGCGACGCGGCCCGCCTTCTCCAGCTGCTGGTTCAGCTCCTCGCCCTTGCCGGTGACCTTGACGCGCGTCCAGAACTCCTCGCGCAGCGCGGGGATGAGGTCCAGCGCCTTGCGCAGCCCCTCCTCGGTGCGCTCCATGCCGCAGTACTCCCACATGATGTGGCCGAGCTCGCGGTGGAAGGAGTCGACGGTGCGGTCGCCGTCGATCGACAGCAGCCGCTCGATCCGCGTCCGCACCCGCTCCTCCGCCTCGCTGACCGCCGTCTCGGCGACCGGGGGGAGGCTGTTGCGGGCGATGTAGTCGCCGATGGTGTTCGGCAGGACGAAGTAGCCGTCCGCGAGGCCCTGCATCAGCGCGGAGGCGCCCAGCCGGTTCGCGCCGTGGTCGGAGAAGTTCGCCTCGCCGATGACGAACAGGCCCGGGATCGTGGACTCCAGGTCGTAGTCCACCCACAGGCCGCCCATCGTGTAGTGGACGGCCGGGTAGATGCGCATCGGCGTGTCGTAGGGGTTCTCGCCGGTGATGCGCTCGTACATCTCGAAGAGGTTGCCGTACTTGGCCTCGACCTTGTCCCGGCCGAGGCGCGCGATCGCGTCGGCGAAGTCGAGGTAGACGCCGAGCCCGCCGGGGCCGACGCCGCGCCCCTCGTCGCAGACGTTCTTGGCCGCGCGGGAGGCGATGTCGCGCGGGACGAGGTTGCCGAAGGACGGGTAGATGCGCTCCAGGTAGTAGTCGCGCTCGTCCTCGGGGATGTCGTAGGGCCTGCGGGTGTCGCCGGCCTTCTTCGGCACCCACACGCGGCCGTCGTTGCGCAGCGACTCCGACATCAGCGTCAGCTTCGACTGGTGGTCGCCGCTGACCGGGATGCACGTCGGGTGGATCTGGGTGTAGCAGGGGTTGGCGAACAGGGCGCCGTGCCGGTGGGCGCGCCAGGACGCGGTGACGTTCGAGCCCATCGCGTTCGTGGACAGGAAGTACACGTTGCCGTAGCCGCCGGACGCCAGCACCACCGCGTCCGCGGTGTAGTGCTTGACCTCGCCGTTGATCAGGTTGCGGACGACGACGCCGCGCGCCCGCCCGTCCTCCATGATCAGGTCGAGCATCTCGTGCCGCGGGTACAGCTCCACGTTCCCGGCGTCCACCTGCCGCATCAGCGCCTGGTAGGCGCCGAGGAGCAGCTGCTGGCCCGTCTGCCCGCGCGCGTAGAACGTGCGGGAGACCTGCGTGCCGCCGAAGGAGCGGTTGTCGAGCAGGCCGCCGTACTCGCGGGCGAACGGGACGCCCTGCGCGACGCACTGGTCGATGATCTGCCGCGAGATGTCGGCGAGCCGGTACACGTTGGACTCGCGGGACCGGAAGTCGCCGCCCTTGACCGTCTCGTAGAACAGCCGGTACACGCTGTCGCCGTCGTTGCGGTAGTTCTTGGCGGCGTTGATGCCGCCCTGCGCTGCGATCGAGTGGGCGCGGCGCGGGGAGTCCTGGAAGCAGAACTGCTGGACGTGGTAGCCGGCCTCGCCGAGGGTGGCGCCGGCCGAGCCGCCGGCCAGCCCCGTCCCGATGATGATGATCTTCTTCTTGCGCTTGTTGGCCGGGTTGACCTGCTTGGCCTCGAACTTGCGGGTCGTCCAGCGCTCCTCGATGGCGCCCGCCGGGGCCTTGGCGTCGGCGATCGGCTCGCCGGGCGTGTAGAAGGCGGTGGTCATGTCGTCAGCTGCCATGGATCAGCTCACCCATCCGAACGTGATGGAGACGGGGACGGCGACGAAGCCGAGCGTGACGAGCGCGGCAGTGGTCGCGGCGAGGCCCCTCAGGGCGTTGTGGCTGCGCGGCGTGCGCAATCCCAGCGTCTGGAACGCGCTCCAGATGCCGTGGTTGAGGTGGAGCCCCACGAGCAGGACCGCGACGACGTACCAGACCGTGATGTACCAGCGGGACGGGTCGAAGTCGGCGACCATCCGCTCGTAGGGAGTGGCGTCGGCGCCCTTGGGGTTCAGGGCGAAGAACGTGAGGTCCAGCAGGTGCCAGATGATGTAGACGGCGATGATGATCCCGCCGTACCGCATCGTCCGGACGGCGTAGCCCTGCGCGTGCGACTTCTTCTTCGACTGGTACTTCACGGGGCGCGCGTGCGCCGCGCGCTTGGCGAGCGACACCGCCGACCACATGTGCAGCACGACCGAGACGCCGAGCACCAGCTCGAGGGCCGTCAGCACCGTCCGCCGCGGCACCGCGGGCTCGCCCATCGTGCGCAGCCACTCGGCGTAGTGGTTGAAGTCCTCCGCGCCGAGGAAGATCTTCAGATTCCCGATCATGTGCAGGACCAGGAACAGCACGAGGATGCCGCCGGTGACGGCCATCACGGCCTTCTTGCCGACGGTCGATCGGTAGATCGCAGGTATCGCTATAGCCACGACCTGCACGTTATGTCCGGCTCGGCGATTCGTTCCAAGTCATGAGCGCACTGGTGGCGATAGCCGCAGGCTATGAACACACGCCGCACGCGCCTTGTGGCCGTTCCGTGACCCGGGTGCGGGTGAGGGACTTCACAGGCGGTGCGGGAACTCTGCCGGTGAGTGACCCAGAAGACATTGACGGAGGTCAGGGGCTTGTGGTCAGCGCCCTGGGCGCTCCGATTCGCCCTGCCGCGACAGCAGCAGGACGGCGAGGTCGTCGGTCAGGGCGTCGCCGTTGAGGCGCTCCACCTCGGCCACCAGGGCGTCGATCAGCGACCGTCCGGCCGCGCCGCGGGTGCGCGCGGTGCGGGCCAGGCCGACCAGGCCCTCGGTGCCGAGCCGGTCCGAGCCCTCGCCGACCCGCCCCTCGATCAGGCCGTCGGTGTAGAGCATCAGGCCCCACGACTCGCCGAGGTCGATCTCGGTGGTCGGCCACTCGGCGCCGGGCACCAGGCCGAGCGCCGGGCCGTGGGCGTAGTCGGGGAGCGCCGCGACCTCGCCGCCCTCGCCCGGCGCCCCGCGGAACAGCAGCGGCGCGGGGTGGCCGGCGAGGTGCATCCGCGCGGTCCGCCGGGACGGCGCGATCGTGACCATGCAGAGGGTGGTGAAGATCTCCTCGCTGCGCCGCTCGTGCCCGAGGACGGTGTCGAGGGTGCCGAGCAGCTGCTCGCCGGTGTGCCCGGCGAGGACGAGCGTCCGCCACGCCATGCGGAGCTGGACGCCGAGGGCCGCCTCGTCAGGGCCGTGCCCGCAGACGTCCCCGATCACCAGGTGGACGGCGCCGCCCTCGGTCTGCACGGTGTCGTAGAAGTCGCCGCCGAGCAGCGCCCGCCGCCGGCCGGGCCGGTAGCGGGTGTGGTGCCGCAGCGTCGGGTCCTCGATCAGCGGGACCGGCAGCAGGCCGCGCTCCAGCCGGGCGTTCTCGCGGCCGAGGATGCGGGCCTCCACGAGCCGCCGCTCGGTCTCCTCCGAGCGCTTGCGCTCTATCGCGTAGCGGATCGCGCGGGCCAGCAGCGGCCCGTCGATCTCCTGCTTGACCAGGTAGTCCTCGGCGCCCGCGGCGACCGCCTGGACGCCGAGGCGGCCGTCGTCCAGGCCGGTCAGCACGACGACGGCGGCCGGGCCGGACAGCGCGAGCACCCGCCGCAGCCCCTCCAGCCGGTCGATGCCGGGCGTGGACAGGTCGACGATGATGCACTGGACGCGCCGCGTCAGCATGCGCCGGGCGGCGTCCAGGTCGCAGGCGACGGTGATCCCCGCGTCCAGGCCGCTGTCGGCGAGCATCTTCTCCACCATGAGCACGTCGGTGGGGTCGTCGTCGATGAGGAGCAGCTCGATCCTGTCCTCGGTACCTGGCGTGAGGGGATGCGTCTGGTGACTGATGGTGCTCACAGGGCTTCCGGAAAGTCGGGCTGGCGACGGCACTGGCAACGACCGCGTCGTCCCGCTCGTCCCCGCGGAAACGGGGAGCGGCACGGGCCGCGCCGGGGCAGCGGCGTGGGCCTAGCCGCCAAGGGTCCCGGCTCATGGAGCGGAGGAAGCATCGCTCCGTACGGTGACGACCTTAGCGTGTCCACGCGGCCGGGCGCACCCCCTGAGCCCGCCTTTGTCGGTGCTTCCGGACGGACCGAAACCCGTTTGCGCTGCTGAAAAACCAGTCGTGTGCCGGGAGTTCCCCTGCATAACCTTCGTCGGGTGAAGCCGTTGCCGGTGAAAGATCCTGGCGGCCCCGACCACGTTGTGCGAGGGCGGACGACGTCCCCCGACCCTTGGAGCGCCTCCCGCGCCGATCGAGGATCCCCCGCGCGCTACCTGCTGTCGCTGCTGCGCGCCCAGTGGCGCAGCGTGACCGCGGGCGCCCTCTTCGGCGTGGCCTGGATGCTGAGCCAGGCCCTGATGCCCGCCGCGCTCGGCCGCGCCATCGGCGACGGCGTCGCGGCGCGGGACGAGGGCGCCCTTCTGACGTGGGCCGCCGTCCTGCTCGGCCTCGGCGCCGTGCAGGCCGTGACGGGCGTGCTCCGGCACCGGTGCGCCGTGTTCAACTGGCTGTCCGCCGCGTACCGGACCGTCCAGCTCGTCACCCGGCAGGCCACCCGCCTCGGCTCGACGCTGCCGAAGCGGCTGAGCGCCGGCGAGGTGGTGAGCGTCGGGCTCTCCGACGTCTCGCACATCGGCGACACCATCGACATCGCGGCGCGCGGGTCGGGCGCCGTGGTGTCGATCGTCGTCGTGGCCGGCATCCTGCTGTCCACGTCGCCGCCGCTCGGTCTGATCGTGCTGGTCGGCGTCCCCCTGATCCTGGTGGCGGCGGCCCCGCTGCTGCGGCCCTACCGCGAACGGGAGCAGGCGCACCGCGAGCTGGTCGGCGAGCTGACCACGCACGCCACCGACCTCGTCGCGGGCCTGCGGGTGCTGCGCGGGATCGGCGGCGAGGCCCTGTTCTCCGGCCGCTACCGCGCCGAGTCCCAGCGGGTGCGGGAGGCGGGGGTGGCGGTCGCGCGGGCCGAGACGCGGATGAGCGGCGCCGAGGTGCTGCTGCCCGGCCTGCTGATCGCGCTGGTCACCTGGGCCGGCGCCCGGTTCGCCGCGCGGGGGGAGATCGGCGTCGGCGAGCTGGTCGCGTTCTACGGGTACGCGGTGTTCCTGATCGTCCCGCTGAAGACGCTCGGCGAGGCCGCCAGCAAGATCACCAAGGGGCTGGTGGCGGCGGGCCGGGTCACCGCGCTGCTGCGGCTCGACCCCGAGCTGCCCGCCGCCGGGACGGCCCGTCCGGCGGCGGACGCCGAGCTCGTCGACATCGCCTCGGGGCTGGTCGTGCGGCCGGGCCGGATCACCGCGGTCGCCGCGGCCGACCCGCGCGACGCGCAGGCCGTCGCCGACCGCCTCGGCCGGTACGCCGACGGCGAGGTCGACTTCGGCGGCGTCCCGCTGCGCGCGGTCGCGGACGTCCGCGAGCGGATCCTGGTCGCGGTCAACGAGGACCGGCTGTTCTCCGGCCCGCTGGCCGAGTCGCTCGCACCGGACGCCGGCGAGCCCGCGCTCCGGGCGGCGATCCGCGCGGCCTGCGCCGAGGACGTCGTCGACCCGATCGGGCTCGACGCGCACGTGGCGGAGGCCGGACGGGAGTTCTCCGGAGGCCAGCAGCAGCGCCTCCGCCTGGCCAGAGCGCTCGCCGCCGACCCCGACGTGCTCGTCCTCGTGGAGCCGACCAGCGCGGTGGACGCGCACACCGAGGCGCGCATCGCCGCCAGGCTCGGCGAGGCGCGCGCGGGCCGCACCACCGTGGTGTGCACGACGAGCCCGCTGATGCTGGACCGCGCCGACCATGTCGCCTTCGTCCGCGACGGCCTGGTCGTCGCGGAGGGCACGCACCGGGAGCTGCTGGACTCCGAGCCGCGCTACGCGGCGACCGTCACCCGCGGCGAGACCACGGAAAGGGCGGGCACATGAGCGCCCGGATACTGCCCGTCGCGACGCCCGCGCAGGTGCGGGCCTACGCGCGGCGGCTCGTCCTCCGGCACCCGCGCGACCTCGCCCTGGTGCTGGCCCTGCACGCGCTGGCGGCCGTCACCGGGCTCGTCACGCCGCGCCTGCTCGGCTCCCTGGTGGAGGGCGTCCGCGACGGCCGCGCCGACATCGACACCACCGGCCTGGCCATCGCCGGGTTCGTGGTCGCCCAGGGCGTTCTGATCCGGTACGCCTACCTGGCGTCGGCGAGGCTGGGCGAGCGGGTGCTGGCCGAGCTGCGCGAGGAGTTCGTCGACCGCGTCATGGCCCTGCCGCTGTCGACGGTCGAGCGCGCCGGCACCGGGGACCTGGTCACCCGCGCCTCCCGCGACGTGGACACGCTGAGCACCTCCGTCCGGTACGCGATGCCGGAGACCCTCGTCGCCATCGTCGTGGGCGGGTTCACCGTCGCCGCGCTGATGGTCAACGGGCCGCTCGTCGCGCTGCCCGCCCTGGTCGCGGTGCCGTTGCTGGTGGCGGTGATGCGCTGGTACCTGCCCCGCGCCCACAAGGGCTACCTGCGCGAGAACGCGGCATGGGCGGGCATCGCCGACGGGCTGACCGAGACCGTCCAGGGCGCCCGGACCGTGGAGGCCCTCGGGCTCGCCGAGCGGCGGCACGAGCGCGGCGACGCCGACATCGCGGCGTCCTACGAGGTCGAGCGGTACACGCTGCGGCTGCGCACGGTGCTGTTCCCGGTGATGGAGATGAGCTTCGTCCTCCCCGTGGTGTCGACGCTGCTCGTCGGCGGCCTGCTCTACATCAACGGCATGGCCACGCTCGCGCAGGTGACCGCCGCGACGCTGTACGCCCAGCAGCTCATCGAACCGGTCGACACGCTCATGCAGTGGCTGGACGAACTCCAGCTCGGCGGCGCGTCCCTGGCCCGGCTGCTCGGCGTCGGCGAGGTCCCGCCCGACCGATCGCCGAACGGGGACCGCCCCGCCGGGGAGCGGATCGCGGCGCGCGGCGTCCACTACTCCTACCGTCGCGGCCACGACGTCCTGCACGGCGTGGACCTCGACCTGAGACCGGGCGAGCGCCTGGCGATGGTGGGGCCCAGCGGCGCGGGCAAGTCGACGCTCGGCCGCCTCCTCGCCGGCGTCGACGGGCCGCGCGCGGGCGCGGTCACCGTGGGCGCGGGCGGCGGCGTCCCGCTGGTCGAGCTGCCCCTGGACGACCTGCGCGGCCACGTCGCGCTGGTCACCCAGGAGCACCACGTGTTCCGCGGCACCCTCCGCGAGAACCTCGTGATGGCCCGCGAGGGCGCCTCCGACGACGACGTCCGCCAGGCCCTGGCCGCCGTCGACTGGGACGGCCCCGGCCTCGACGCCGTCGTCGGCTCGGGCGGCGAGCCCCTGTCGCCCGCGCAGGCCCAGCAGCTCGCGCTGGCCCGGCTCGTCCTCGCCGACCCGCACACGCTCGTCCTGGATGAGGCGACGTCCCTGCTCGACCCGCGCGCGGCCCGCCGCCTGGAACGCTCGCTCGCCGCCGTCCTGGACGGCCGGACCGTCGTCGCCATCGCCCACCGCCTCCACACCGCCCACGACGCCGACCGCGTGGCCGTGGTGGAGGACGGCCGCATCACCGAACTGGGCACCCACGAGGAACTCCTGGAGGCCCGGGGCTCCTACGCAGCCCTCTGGGCCTCCTGGAGGAGCTGAGTCCTTCGGCGGCTACTGGCTCGCGAGCGCCTCTTTCAGGAAGTGGACCTGGATGTGGAGGAGGTTCTCGGCGACCACTTCCTGCGGGGTCATGTGGGTGACCCCCGACAGGGGGAGGACGGTGTGCGGGCGGCCGGCGGCCAGGAGGGCCGAGGACAGGCGCAGGGTGTGCGCGGCCACCACGTTGTCGTCCGCCAGACCGTGGATGATCATCAGTGGCCGCTTCAGGTCGGCGGCCCTGGCGAGCAGGGAGTTGTCGTCGTAGTTCTCCGGCTCCTCGTCGGGGTGGCCCAGGTACCGCTCGGTGTAGTGGGTGTCGTACAGGCGCCAGTCGGTGACCGGGGCGCCGGCGACGCCCGCGTGGAAGACGTCCGGGCGGTGCATGACGGCGAGGGCCGCGAGCCAGCCGCCGAAGGACCAGCCACGGATGCCGACGCGGTCGAGGTCGAGGGCGGCGGGGTGCTTGCGGGCCGCCTCGATCAGCGCGCTGATCTGGTCGTCCAGGACGGGGCCGACGAAGTCGCCGCGCACGGCGCGCTCCCAGGCCGGGCCGCGCCCGGGGGTGCCGCGCCCGTCCGCGATCACGACGGCGAAGCCCTGGTCGGCGAGCCACTGCGCCTCGCAGTACGAGCGCTGGACGGCGAGGACGCGCTGCGCGTGCGGCCCGCCGTAGGGGTCCATCAGGACGGGCAGGCGGCCGTCCCCGCGCTCCCAGCCGGTGGGCAGCACGACGGCGGTGCGCAGCTCGCGGTCGCCGGCGCGCAGCAGCTCCACCCGCGGCGTGATCACCGGGGTCTCGGCGAACGAGGCGACTGGGTGGACCGCGTTCGGCGTGCGCACCTCGGCCTGGGAGCCGAGGCGGTCCAGCCGCGCGCCCGAGACCACGGTGACGCCCCCGGACCGGGCGCCGCCGAAGACGCCCCGCCCCTCGCTGAGGCGGGTCACCTCGCCGTTCTCGTAGGAGTAGAGGTGGACCTCGGTGGGCTCCTCCCAGGCGGTGAAGAGGACCGACTCGCCGTCCACGCCGAGCACGGAGCGCAGCTGGAGGCCGGCGGGCGTGACCGGCTCGCCCGCGACCGTGAGGCGGCGGGTGTCGGTCGCGGCGTCCTCGGTGGCCCAGACGAGGTCGCCGCCGTGCGTGCGGACGGGCAGGCCGGGGATGACCTCCGTCCAGACGGGGTCGTGCTCGGTGTGCAGCAGCGCGGTCTCGCCGTTGGTCGGGTCGACCCGCAGCACCCGCTGGGAGCGCTGGTCGCGGGGCTGCACGACGATCAGGAGGCCGTGCCGGTCCCAGACGGCGGTCACGAGGTAGGGGAACATGCCGCGGTCCCAGGCCACCGCCGTGCGCCCGCCGTCCACCTTCAGCAGCACCAGGGACACCAGGGCGTTCGGGGTGCCGGCCGCCGGGTAGGCGATCTCGGACGGCTGCCGGTCCGGGTTGGCCGGGTCGGCGATGTGCCAGCGCTGCACGGGCGTCTCGTCCACCCGCGCGACCAGCAGGGTCCCGCCGTCGGGCGACCACCAGTGGCCGCGCATCCGGCCCATCTCCTCCGCGGCGACGAACTCGGCGAGGCCGTAGGAGACCTGGTCGGACTCGGGCTCGACGAGCGCGCGGTCGTCCGCGCCGCCCATCTCCACGACCCGCAGCGTGCGGCCGGACACGTAGGCGACGCGGCGGCCCGCGGGGTCGGGGCGCGGGTCGAAGACGGGCGGCCGGGCGGGCAGCTCCCGCACGAGGGCGGTGTCGAGGTCGACGGCGTACAGGCGCCCGCCCAGGGTGAACACGGCCTGCCCCATGGCGCGGTCGGTCGCGTACCCGACGATGCCGCCCGCCTGCTCGCGGGCGCGCTCGCGCCGGGCCCGCTCCTCGGCGGGCAGGTCCTCCTCGCCGGGGACGTCCAGCGCGGCCGGGTCGGCGACGCACTCCTCCTCGCCGGTGGCGGTGTCCAGCGTCCACAGGCAGGTCACCGGATCGTCGCCGGCGCGGGTGCGCAGGAAGGCGACGCGCGACCCGTCCGGCGCGATCTGGAAGGCGCGCGGGACGCCGAGGCTGAACCGTCGCGTGCGGGCGCTCTGCCGCGGATAGCTGATGCTCATGGCAGCCGAGTCTGCCAGGACGGTCCGGAACTGCGGCGCACGGTGGCCTCCTGCCCTCTATGATCACGGGTCGTCGCGTGGTGGACGGGAATGTCCCGTGCCCGTGTCCGCGCTCGCGTAAGCTCAAAGCTTCCCCAAGCACTTCTGTCGTCGCGGGCTGAGGAGTATGTCAATGCCTGAGCTGCAGCCGGGTGACCCCCGGCGGCTCGGTTCCTACGAGATCGTCGACCGGCTCGGCGAGGGCGGCCAGGGCGTCGTCTACGGCGGCGTCGACGCCTCCGGGAACCGTGCCGCGATCAAGCTCCTGCGCGCCGACCTGGCCGGCGACACGATGGCCCGCAACCGGTTCGTCCGGGAGGCGCAGGCGGCCAAGCAGGTCGCGCGGTTCTGCACCGCGCAGGTCCTGGAGGCCGACGTCGCGGGCGACCAGCCCTACATCGCCAGCGAGTACGTGCCGGGGCCGTCGCTGTACAAGCAGGTCACCGAGACCGGCCCGATCAGCGGCGCGCCGCTGGACCGGCTCGCGATCGGCACCGCGACCGCGCTCGTCGCGATCCACCAGGCCGGCATCGTGCACCGCGACTTCAAGCCGCACAACGTGATCATGGCCCCGGACGGCCCCCGGGTGATCGACTTCGGTATCGCGCGGGCCCTGGACACCGGGCAGACCAACGCGACCAAGGCGATCGGCACCCCGTCCTACATGGCGCCCGAGCAGGTGGCGGGCGCCACCCTCACCGAGGCCGTGGACGTGTGGGCCTGGGCCACCACGATGGTGTTCGCCGCGACCGGGCGCCCGCCGTTCGGCGACGACACCGTCGTCGCGGTGATCAACCGGGTGATGAACGAGCCGCCGTCGCTGGACGGCGTGCCCGCCGACCTGCACCGGCTGATCGCGGCCTGCCTGGTCAAGGAGCCGGAGCGGAGGCCGACCGCGCAGCAGATCATGATGGCGCTGATCGGCAGCGGCCCGGGCGGCGCCGGGCAGACCCGCATGGACGACCCGGCCCAGGCCACCACGATGCTGGCGGAGGGGTCGACGCTCGCCGCGGGCGGCCTCGCCGGCGCCGGGATGATGGCGGGCGCGACCCAGCCGGGCCGCGGAGCGGCCCCCGTCGCGCCCCGCGACTACACCGGGACCCTGCCCCCGGCCGGGCCCCCGACGGGCGGCGGCCGTCCCCGGTACGACGACTGGGAGCCCGAGCGCAAGTCCAAGGCGCCGATCTTCGGCGCGATCGCCGCGATCGCGGTGCTGGCGCTGGTCGTGGGCCTGTTCATGGCGGCCCGGAGCGGCAGCGACTCCAAGGAGACCCCGCCCACCCCGACGGTCACCGACTCCGGGCCGGTCTCGGAGGAGCCGACGACCGAGCAGCCCGAGGAGCCCACGCCGACCCGCACCCGGACGCGCCAGAACACGCCGCCGCCGCGGACGTCCGAGCCGACGCAGGAGCAGCCGACCACCGAGACCCCGACCGACCCGCCGACCACCGACACGCCGCCGAGCACGCCCACCAGTCCCGGAGGCGGCACGGGAGGGACCGGCGGCACCGGCGGCCCCGGCACCGGCGGGGGCGACGGCGGCACGGGAACGGGCGCCGGCGGCACCGGCACCGGCGGCGGCTGACGGGGGCCCGGGGAGGCCCTCCGGGATGCGCGGGGCAGGGCGGTCATCGCCGCGATGCCGGGCCCTGAGTAGGCTCGTGGACTATGAAGGAGCCGCGGATCCTGTTCGTCCACGCCCATCCGGACGACGAGTCCATCGGGACCGGGGCCAGCATGGCCAAATACGCCGCCGAGGGCGCCCACGTCTGCCTCGTCACCTGCACGCTGGGCGAGGAGGGCGAGGTCATCCCCGAGGATCTGCGCCACCTGGCCTCCGACAAGGAGGACGCCCTCGGCGAGTACCGGATCGGCGAGCTCGCCGCGGCCTGCGAGGCGCTCGGCGTCCGCGACCACCGCTTCCTCGGCGGTCCCGGTCGCTGGCGCGACTCCGGCATGATGGGCGCCCCCACGAACGACGACCCGCGCTGCTTCTGGCAGGCGGACGTCACGACCGCCGCACGCGACCTCGTGACCGTCATCCGGGAGGTCCGCCCGCAGGTGATCGTCACCTATGACGAGCGCGGCAACTACGGCCACCCCGACCACATCCAGGCGCACCGCGTCACGTGGCGGGCGTTCGAGCTGGCCGCCGACCCCTCCCACGAGGACGGCGCCGAGCCGTGGCGGGCGGCCAAGGTCTACGCCTACGCCGCGCCGCGCACCGTCCTCGCCCGCGCGATCGCGGTGATGCGCGAGGCCCGGCTGCCGTTCGCCCGCGTCGCGGGGCTGGAGGAGCTGGGTTCCGGCGTCCCGGACGGGGAGGTCACCACGGTCGTGGACGCCCGCGCCCACCTGCCCGCCAAGCTGGCCGCGCTGCGCGCCCACCACACCCAGGTCACGGTCGCGCCCGAGCAGGTCGGACCGTTCTTCGCGCTGTCGAACAACCTGGGGCAGCAGGCGTTCGGCACCGAGTACTTCATCCTCCAGGCGGGCGAGCTCGGCCCGGTCGGCCCGGGCCGCCGCGAGCGCGACCTGTTCGCCGGTCTGGCGAGCGCGGGGGACTGACGGGCCCCGGTACGCTGGCGTCCGTGGACAAGGACGACCGGGCCCGGGTGCGGCTCGCCAAGGACGGCCGCCCGGCGGGCGCCGGCGCGCACGACGCCGAGGCCGATGCCGCCGAGGTCGAGCCCGCCGGCGCGGGCGCGGCCGCGGAGGGCGGCGGGGCGTCCGCCGCGGCCGCGGACGGGGAGCGCCCCGGCGACGCGTTCGTGTCCGGCGCCGCCTACGCCGCGCTCGGCGTCCTCGGCGGCGTGTTCGGCGTCGTGGGCTCGTTCGCGCAGGACTGGTCCGTCGGCCCCGTCCCGCTCACGGCGCTCGTCCTGGTCGCGCTGGTCTTCGCGATGACGTGGGCGTCGGGGAAGGCGATGGGCGGGCGGCTCGGCGCGTTCGTCCCGGCGCTGGTGTGGGGCGTCGTGGTGTTCGTCCTGCAGATGCGCCGCCCCGAGGGCGATCTCGTCGTCTCGGCGACGCTGCCCGGGTACCTGTTCGTCATCGGCGGCATGGTCGCCGCCGTGGTCGGCATCATGCTGGTTCCGCCGGCCCGCCCGCCGGGCGAATGGATGCTCGGCAAGGCGGGCCGTTCCCGGGGGTAGCGGGTCCTCAGCTCGCCACGGGGGCGGGCTCGGAGTCCTTGTGGACGGGCGCGCCGGCCTTGTGGCCCTTGAGGGTGAGGCACGCGGCGGCGCTGAGCAGGACGACGCCGATGGGCAGCCACATCGTGGGCTTCATCGCGTGGACGAAACCGTGCGAGAACACCTGGCCGGCCAGCTCCTGGACGCGGTGCGCGACGCTCGGCGAGACGCCGGGCGGCAGCTGCTGCCGGGCCCCGCTCTGCCCCGCGCCGACCTCCAGGCCGCCCTTGGCGGCGTCCGCGAAGCTCTGCACGAAGCCGCCGCGCACGTCGGGCGGGAGGGCCGCCGACCGGGTCGCCGCCTCGTCGCGCAGCGACGACGCCAGCTGGTTCTGCAGGACGGCGCCGACCGCCGCGCTGCCGAGCACCGAGCCGACCTGCCGGATCGTGTTGTTGACGCCGGACGCGGCGCCCGCGAGGCGCGGCGGGACGTTCCGGGTCGCCTCGGTGGCCATCGGCGCGAACACGCCGCCGATGCCGAACCCGGACACCACGAGCGGGGCGATGAACGCGGTCCAGTCCGTCCCGACCTGCGCGATGATCACCATCCACGCCATGCCGACGGCGTACAGGGTCAGGCCGGCCATCAGGATGAACTTGCCGCCGATGCGGTCGGACATCCGGCCCGCGACCGGGGCGAGGAGCATCGACACCACCGACGACGGCGCCATGACGAGGCCCGCCTTGAGGGCGCTGAAGCCGAGCACCGACTGCAGGTAGATCGTCATCGGCAGGAACAGGCCGATCATGCCGACCGAGACGGCCGCGCCGACGAGGTTGAGGATCGTGAAGTTGCGGTCCTTGAACAGCGAGAACGGCACGAGCGGCTCGCGGTCCTGGCGTCCTCGCTGGTAGACCACGAAGATCACGAACAGCGCGAGACCGGCGGCGATCAGGCCCCAGATGCCCTCGTTCCACTCGTACTTCTGGCCCTCGGTCAGCGCGAACGTGAGGCAGAACAGCGCGGCGGACGCCAGCAGCACGCCCGCGACGTCGAACCGGTGCCGGACGGTGCGGGTGTGGCCGGGCAGGATCGGCACGGCCATGGCCAGCACGAGGATGCCGATCGGCAGGTTCACGAAGAAGATCCACCGCCAGTCGAGGCTGGTGACCAGCAGCCCGCCGACCGTGGGCCCGGCGATGGTGGACACGCCCGCCACCGCGCCCCAGACGCCGAGCGCGGCGCCGCGCCGCTCCGGGGGGAACACGCTGATGATGATGGACATGGTCTGCGGCATCAGGAGCGCGGCGCCGAGGCCCTGCACGGCGCGGGCCGCGATGAGCTGCGCCGGATCCTGGGAGATCCCGCACACCAGGCTGGACAGCGTGAACACCGCGACACCGGCGATGAACAGGTTCTTCTTGCCCCACAGGTCGCCGAGGCGGCCGGCGGTGATGAGCAGCACCGCCAGCACCAGGATGTAGGCGTTGCCGACCCACAGCACCTCGTCCAGCGAGGCGTCAAGCTTGTCGATCATGCTCGGGATCGCGATGTTCACGATCGTCAGGTCGAGCAGTGTCATGAAGAATCCGAGGGAGAGCGTCAGCAGGATCGCCCAGGGATTGCCGCTCCATCTCTTCATCAGGCCCCCATCTCGTCGTCGTTCCGTCGTGGTCGGGGCCGCGGGTGGCAGATCGCCCGCGGCTCGGTGTCGTCGAAGGTGAGCCGGCCGGACTCCAGGTCCGCGACGAGCCCCCGCACGAAGTCCAGCTCCGACCGCAGGCGCGCGATCAGCCATTCCTGGTCGATCAGCTTGTAGCGCTCGATGCCCTGCTTGCGGAGCGAGTCGTGCGCGGTCTGGTGCGCCGCGAGCGCCGCCTCCAGGGAGACGCTCCGGTTGCGCAGGAGCCGTGCGACCTCGCCTTCCGGCAGCAGGTTGATGAACGCCAGCGCGGTGCCGAACAGCGGGAACTCCTCGGCGGGCCGGACGAGCAGTTCGGCGAGCCGGAACTGCGCCGCGTCGCGTCCGGCGCTGGTCACCGCGTAGACGGTGCGTTCGGGCCGGCGGCCCTCCCGGCTCGTCTCCAGCGGCTCGATCAGCCCGCCCGCGGCGAGCCGCTCCACCGAGTGGTAGAGCGACCCGTGCGTGATCTTGACGGCCTGGTCGTAGGCGTGGTCGCGGATGCGCTGCTGCATCTCGTACGGGTGCATGGGTCCGTCGCACAGCATGCGCAGCACGGTCAGCGCCAGCGGCGTGAGGGGTCTGGACATGGCTGCGGCCCTTATGGTCGAACTCGATTAGTCCACATAGACTAATCCACTCGGACCGCTCCCGTCATCTTCCCAGAAAAACGGGCATATTCGGGCAGGTCAGCGCACGGAGTCCACGGTGTTGGCGGCGCCGTTGCGGGCGACGTAGTTGCCGACCCGGTCCTCCCGGACGGCGGTGAACAGCTCTCCGACCCCATCGTCCTCCAGCAGTACGACACTCTGCCCGTCGCGCTCGGCCGGCCGGTCGACCGGGGCCGTCAGGTACTCCATCAGCGAGGTCCGCAGCAGCCGGTGCGCCAGACCGCGCATCGTGCCGGAGGTGACCGAGTCGTCCACGGTCGCCGAGCGGGTCGCGGCCCGCACGAACCGGTCGATCTTGATGGGGTTGCGGGTGTCCAGCGCCTTGGCGGCGAGCGCGTGCAGGAACGCCTGCTGGCGCTTGATCCGGTCGAGGTCGCCGCCCGGCAGGTTCCAGCGCTGCCGGACGAAGTCGAGCGCCTCGACGCCGTCCAGATGGTGCCGTCCGGCCTGCCAGGTCCGGTCGTGCATGGGGTCGTGGGTCGTCTTGGTGACGGTGACGTCCACGCCGCCGAGGGCGTCGGTCATCTTCACGAACCCGCCGAAGTCGAGCGCGGCGTAGTGGTCGACGCGGACGCGGGTGAGCTGCTCCACCGTCCGGATCAGCAGCGACGGCCCGCCGTAGGCGAACGCCGCGTTGATCTTGGTGAAGCCGTGCCCGGGGACGGGGACCCAGGCGTCCCGGGGGAGGGCGATCACCGACACCCGGTCGCCGTGCCCGGACAGGTGCACGAGCATGATCGTGTCGGCGCGGGCGCCCATCGAGGGCATGTCGGCGCGCCGGTCGGACCCGATCAGCAGCCAGTTCTCGCCGCGCCCGCTGGAGGCCGGGCGCCCGCCGGCGGTCGGCAGCGCGCCCGAGACCCGCCTGACCTCGCCGTCGTAGAAGCGTTGCAGGAGGTACAGGCCGCCCGCGAGCAGCAGCACGAGGCCCGTCGCCAGCCCCGCGCACCCGATGATCACCCGGCGCCGACTCCTGTTCCGCAGCATCCCCTCACCCTCGCGGCGGGGCGCGGGGGAGGCGGCCGCGCCGGGCGGGCGCTGGCCGACCCTTGGCGGAGACCGGGGTTTGCGATGACGGAAACGGGGGCCGGGAACGGGTGGAATGGAACGCCGCCGGGCGCCGTTGACCGGCGGCGTTCCAGGTCCTTCGCCCGGGCCGGAGCGTCAGCCCTTGAGGGCGATCTCCAGCTGGTCGAGCGCCCAGTCGAGCTCGTCGCGCTCGATGACCAGCGGCGGGGCGAGGCGCAGCGTGGTCTCGTGGGTCTCCTTGGCGAGCACGCCGAGGTCCATCAGCCGCTCGCTGACCGGACGGGCCCTGCCGTGCAGCTCCACGCCCGCCCACAGGCCGCGCCCGCGCACCTCGCGGACGAGGTCGCCGGGCAGCCGCCCGAGCCGGTCGTGCATGTGCGCGCCGAGCGTCCGGGAGCGCTCCTGGTACTCGCCGGTCTTCAGGATCGCGATGACCTCGCGCCCGATGGCGCAGGCCAGCGGGTTGCCGCCGAACGTCGAGCCGTGCTGGCCCGGCTTGAACACGCCGAGGACGTCCCGGTCGGCGACGACCGCGGACACCGGCATGATGCCGCCGCCGAGGGCCTTGCCGAGGATGTAGACGTCGGGCACGACGCCCTCGTGCTCGACCGCGAACGTGGCGCCGGTGCGGCCGAGACCCGACTGGATCTCGTCGGCGATCATCAGCGCGCGGCCCGCCGTGCACAGCTCGCGCACGGCGCGCAGGAACCCGCTCCGCGGGACGTTCACGCCCGCCTCGCCCTGGATCGGCTCGACCAGCACGCCGACCGTGTTGTCGTCCATCGCGGCCCGGAGCGCCTCGACGTCCCCGTACGGGACGGTCCGGAAGCCCGGCGTGTAGGGGCCGTAGGAGTCGTGGGCGTCGGGGTCGGTGGAGAAGCTGATGATGGTGGTCGTGCGGCCGTGGAAGTTGCCCTCGAACGCGATGATGTTCGCCTCGCCGGCGGGCACGCCCTTGACCTCGTAGCCCCACTTGCGGGCGGTCTTCAGGGCGGTCTCGACGGCCTCGGCGCCGCTGTTCATCGGCAGCACCATGTCCTTGCCGCACAGCTCGGCGAGCTCGGTGACGAACGGGCCGAACTGGTCGTGGTCGAAGGCGCGGCTCACCAGCGTGACGCGGTCGAGCTGCCGCCGCGCGGCCTCGGTCAGCCGCGGGTTGCGGTGCCCGAAGTTGACCGCGGAGTAGGCGGCCAGCATGTCCAGGTAGCGGCGGCCCTCCGCGTCGGTCAGCCAGACGCCGTCGGCCTCGGAGACCACGATGGGGAGGGGGTGGTAGTTGTGCGCGCTGTGGTCCTCGGACATCGCTCGCAGCTGGTCGGTCGGCGTCACGACGCTCCTTCGCGGCTCGGCCCGGCCGGTCGTGCCGGGGCATGGCGGGGACACCGGGCGCGGGACCCGGTGCCGAGGGGGAGGGGGTCCGGCGGATCAGGTGGCCGCCGGTCCGTACCCAGCGTATGTTCGGAATTGACTGCCGACCAATGACGAAAGCCGACTCGGGGGGTGTTATTTGTTGCGTCTTGACGAGCTCGACCGGCGGATCGTTGCGCGGTTGCTGGAGGACGGGCGCGCCTCGTACGCGCAGATCGGCGACAAGGTGGGCCTGTCGGCCCCCGCGGTGAAGCGGCGCGTGGACCGGCTCCGCGCGGACGGCGTGATCAACGGCTTCGCGGCCGTGGTCGACCCGGCCGCGCTCGGCTGGACGACCGAGGCGTTCATCGAGATCTTCTGCACCGGGGCGACGTCCCCCGAGGAGATCTACTCCAGCGTCCGCGGCCACCCCGAGGTCGTCGCGGCGTACACGATCAGCGGGGACGCCAGCGCGCTCGTGCACGTGCGGGCGCGCGACATCCAGCATCTGGAGCAGGCCCTCGAACGGCTGCGCCGCGAGGACAACATCACCGCGACCAAGACGGCGATCGTGCTGTCGCGGCTCATCGGCCGCCCGACCGACGCGCCCTCCGGCTGAGGCATTACCGACCAGTAGTCTGCCGTCATGGACTTCGCGACCGCTGACCTCATCGACGACTTCGGGGACGAGCTGCGCAGCTGCGAGACGCAGTTCCGGCAGTACGGCGCGCGGACGGCCTTCGCCGGCCCGGTCGCCACCGTGCGCTGCCATCGCGACAACGGCCTGGTGAAGCGGCTGCTGGGCACCCCGGGGGAGGGCCGGGTGCTGGTCGTGGACGGCGCCGGGTCGCTGGCGTCCGCGCTGATGGGCGACATGATCGCCGCCTCGGCGGTGGCGGGCGGCTGGGCCGGGGTCGTGATCAACGGCGCGGTCCGGGACGTGGCGGCGCTGCGCGGGCTGGACCTCGGCGTTAAGGCGCTCGGCTCCAACCCGCGCAAGAGCGCCAAGGACGGCGCGGGCGAGACCGGCGTCCCGGTGGCGTTCGGCGGCGTGGAGTTCCGGCCGGGCGACTGGCTCTACAGCGACGAGGACGGCATCGTCGTCGCGGAGCGCGAACTCCCGCTCTGACCTGGGCGCATGGCGCGAAATGCCAGGGTGGTCGGCGCAAGATCGTATATGTCGGCCGTAGCCGGGCGGAACCGCGCGTCCTTACCGTCTCCCCGCAACCCAGCCGAGGTAGGGGAGACATGCGCGCCAAGAAGATTCTGCTGGTGCCCGCGGCGGTGATGGGGCTGGTCGTGGGACTCGCGGCCGTCCCGGCCGCCGCGCAGCCGGGGCCCCGGGTGCCGAAACCGACCGCCAACCCGTGGCAGATGCGGCACTGGCCGCAGACGCAGCCGTGGCAGCGGGCGCAGCCGTCCGCCCGCGCGTTCGCGGCGGGCGCCCCGCGCCCGATCGACCCCCAGAACTACGAGCTTCCCGACACGATGACCTGGGACGACTACACCGCGATCCCGGGCGCCTCGTGGGCGGACCCGGCCCGCAAGGGGTCGGTGAAGAACTTCAACGTCGCGATCGTCCTCGCCGACTACCCGAACCAGCCGTTCGAGGTCACGCAGCCGGTGAACTCGTCGGTCTTCGGCAACCCGGTCAAGGTCGGCGACGTCCCGCGCGCGCAGGTGGCGAAGTTCTACCAGGAGTTCCTCAACAAGCCGCAGGACCTGAACCACGGCCACACCCTCCACGAGTACTGGATGGAGGACTCCGGCGGCCGGTTCGGGGTCGACCTGACCGGGTTCGGCGCCTACCAGATGCCCGCCAAGGACCACGAGTACGGCGTGGACGGCATGCAGGGCGGGACGGGATGCCCGACCGGCGACACCTGCGGCCGTGACCTGCGCAAGGACGCGCGGGCCGCGTGGGTCGCCGACATCGGCGAGGAGGCGGCGAACAAGTTCGACTTCGTCTTCTTCCTGAGCGCCGGGCAGGACGAGTCGTCCACCTGGCAGGAGTTCGGCGAGATGAAGTTCGGCACGAAGGAGCAGGTGCCGAACGAGTGGGGGCCGGGCGACCCGGCCCTGACGAACTGGGTGAAGACCCGGTACGTCCCCTGGACGTCCTGGCAGGCCGGCTCGACGATCTGGCCGAACGCCATCCCGGGCGTCTCCTCGACGCAGGCCGAGAGCTCCGGCATGTCCGTGTACGCCCACGAGTTCAGCCACATCCTCGGCATCGGCGACAACTACAACAACCCCTACGGCGACCCGCCGCGCCGCGCCTACAGCGGCCCGTGGGACATGCTCAGCCGCGGCACGTTCAACGGGCCCGGCGGCCCGCACAGCCGGTGGACGATCCCGGCGACGGGCGGCGGGTCCATGGGCGCCCAGCACATGCTGCGCAACAAGCTGAAGCTCGGCATGGTGGACGCCGGCGACGTGCTCCAGCTCAGCCGGGACGGGCTCGCCGCGTCGGGCATGGTCGTGGCCAACGTGACGGCCCGGTCGGTCGAGCCGGGCAAGGGCGGCCTGACCGGCATCAACGTCAAGCTCGGCGAGGGCGGCGACAAGAGCCCGAAGTGCGACACCGGCGCCGACCCGCTGTGCGACGGCGGCGGCTACGACAACTACACCCTCGAAGTCGTCGACCGGATGGGCACGGACTCCTTCACGCCCGACTCCGGCGTCCTGCTGGCCAAGACCAAGGACCAGGACCGCGCCCCGTTCATCTGGGTCGAGGACGCCAACCCGCAGGACATCGACAAGGTCGACTTCGTCCTGCCCGACGGCACCCCGAAGAAGATGACGATCGGCGACTACCGGCAGCTCTCCGACGCGCTCTACCACGCGGGGACGAACTCCGGCAGCGAGTACGAGTACGTCGACCAGGCGAACCGGCTGCACTTCTACGTCCTGAACCTCAGGCGGGACCGCAGGGGCGTGCTGTCCTACACGGTCGCGGTCAGCTCGCTGGACGGCGCCGGGCCGCAGCGGCGCGGCGTGCGGGTCGACTCCGGCCCCGCCCGGCCGACCGGCGCGGGCTGGACGAAGTGCACGATGACGCTCACCAACACGGGCCGGGGCGGTGACGGCCCGCACGGCTCCGACGTGTTCCGTCTCAAGGCGTCCGTGTCCGGTGCCGGCTGGACCACGTGGCTGCCGAACGAGCTGGCCACCGCCCCGGCGGGCGGCCGCGCCAAGGTCGAGGTCTGGGCGAAGGCCGGGCCGGGCGCCTCCCGCCACGCGCGGCTCAGCCTGACGGGGACCTCGGAGAGCGCCCCGTCGAAGTCCGACTCGGGGACGTGCGCCCTGCGCTGACCCTTACCGGACGGGACGGCCTCCTCTCGGGGCCGTCCCGTCCGCGACGTCGGGGGAGGCGGGGGTTGACGCCGCCGAAGTAATGGGCCGCGAACCCTAAGTTGTCTTTCCCTAGGTCATGTCGGGGTCGTCCGGAGCTTCCGGCTGGGTATGTCGCGCACTGTGACGATCAAGAGACGTACGGTGACAGCGGTCTCCTGGCCGGGAACCGCGGCCGTCGCGGCGGGCGTCCTGGCGGTCGCCGGCCCGGGCGCCGCCCTCGCGGCGCCGGCCCCGGCGCCGGCGCCCGCGCGGGCGGCGAGCGCGGCGCGGGCGGCGGGCACCGTTGCGGCGCCACTGGACGCCCGCGACTTCGACCTGCGGCGCGGCACGGACCGGAGCGCTTCGGTCAGGGCGCTGGGCGGCGTGCTCGGCAGGACCGGCGTCGCCGCGCTGCTCCGCTCGCCCGGCCACGCCAGGCTCGGCGGCGGCTGCGGACGGGCGGCCGGGGTCCCCGGAGGCTCGCTCGTCTACTGCTTCGACCAGGCGGACAGCACCACGCAGGACTGGGTCCCGCAGGGCGTCACGTCCGTCTCGGACGCCGCGGCGGGCGAGCGATGGGCGGGCGGCGTCCGGCCGATCCTCGTGTCCTGGCACAACGGCGGCCGGGTCAGGATCACGTTCGTCGACCCCGACCGGCGCGTCTACCGGCACGTCCTGCTCGTCGCGCCGGTGATGCGGGGCGGGCGGCCCACCTACACCGACGTCGGCGTCCACGCGGGCGGCATCGCCTGGTACGGCGACAAGCTCTACGTCGCCGACACCCGGCACGGGCTGCGCGAGTTCGACATGCGGCAGATCTTCGACCTGGCCGCGAGCGGGGCGGGCTCGACTCGCCGCCCCGACCGGATCGGGCTGCACGGCGGCACGTACTACGCCCACGGTTTCCGGTACGTGATGGCGCAGACGAGCAGCCGGCACTTCGCCCGCGGCCGGACCGGCGGCGAGTGCAGGGGCCGCGGCCCGCTGCGCATGTCGTGGACGGCGATCGACCGCACCACGTGGCCGCACGTCCTCATCGCGGGCGAGTACTGCCGCCCGGACCAGCCGCGGGGACGGGTGGTCTCCTGGCCGCTGGAGTCCTTGGCCGGACGCGGGACCGCGAGCGCCGACGGCGGCGCGCGGCTCCCGGTGGACCGGGTCCAGGGCGCGGTCCGGACGCGCGGGCAGTGGTGGTTCACCCAGAGCCGCAGCGGCGAGCGCGGCCGGCTCTTCTCGACCCGCTACACCGGCCGCGGCTGGGCACCGGTGAGCCGCCGCACCGTCTCCTACGGACCGGAGGACCTGTCCTGCCACCGGGGCCGCCACCGCGTCTTCACGCTCGCGGAGCACCCGGGCCGGCGCGCCCTGTGGGCGTTCCGCGCGGCCTCCTGCCGGTGACCTCCGGTGCCTCACGCCCTGATCGCCGACCTGGCAGGCTCGGCCTCTCCCGCGGAGCGCCGCCGGGGACCGCCGCGCACCAGGGACCCGACCGCCACGGCGCCGATCGCCGCGACGCCCAGCGCCGCTCCGATCCAGGCCGTGGACGGGTAGCCCTTCCCCGCGTCGATCGCGAGCCCGCCGAGCCACGGCCCCACCGTGATGCCGATGTTGAACGCGACGACGTTCCCGGCGGCGACGAGCGTCGACGCGCCGTCCACCAGGCCGAACGCCCGCGAGTTGAGGGCCGGGTTCGTCCCGAATCCGACGAACCCGAGGAAGAACACGAGGACCACCACGGGCAGGGGCGACCTCGCCGCCAGGGCGAGCAGCGCGGACACGACCGTGAGCCCCGCGAAGCCCGCGTACAGCGTCGGGACGCCCCACCGGTCGGCCGTCCGCCCGCCGAGCGTGATCCCGAGGAGGGCGCCGACGCCGTACAGCGCCAGCACGCCGGGGACCCACGCCTCCGCGATGCCCGTCGTCTCCGTCAGGAAGGCGCCCAGGTAGCCGAACACGGCGAGGAGCCCGCTCGTGGCCAGCGCCGTCGTCCCGTACAGCAGCCACAGGCCGGGGACGGCCATCGCGCGCACCTCGTCCCGCACCCGGGGCGGCGCGGCGTCCGCGCGCGCGGCGGGGATCGTCGCGGCCACCAGCGCCATCGCGGCGGCCGACATGGCCGCGACCGCCCAGAACGCCGCCCGCCAGCCGAGATGCTGCCCGACCACCGTCCCGGCGGGCAGCCCGACGATCGCCGCGACCGTGAGGCCGCCCGCGACGACGCCCATCGCCTTCCCGCGCGCGTCGCGCGGCACGAGGCTCACGGCGGTCGCCGCCGCCACCGCCCAGAACCCCGCGTAGACGAACGCCCCGACGATCCGCATCGCGAACAGCGTCCAGTATCCGGGCGTGAGCGCGCCGACCACGTGCGTCAGCGCGAACACCGCGAGGAACGCCAGCATCGCCCGCCGGTGCGGCCAGCGCAGCGTCAGGACGGCGAGCGGCGGCGCCCCGGCCAGCATCCCGATCGCGAACGCCGAGATCAGCCACCCGGCGGCGGGCACGGACACGCCGAGGTCGTGCGCCATGCCGGGCAGCAGCCCCGCCAGCATCAGCTCCGACGTGCCCTGCGCGAAGATCGCCAGTCCCAGCGCGTAGACGGCCAGTGGCATCGGTCCTCCTGTATTGGATAGATCAGTACAAAATTCGGGCGTGAAAAAGGGCGGCGCGCCGGCCGCCCGGATCAGAGGGAGAGCATCGCCGTGTCCGCGATGGCCCGAAGGGTGTCGGGGCCGGCGCCGCCGCGCGCGGCCACCTGGATGCCGCTGATCGTGGAGATCATGAAATGCGCCAGCGCGCCCGCGTCCTTGGCGGCGTCGATCTCGCCGTCGCGCATCCCGTCCTCGATCGCCGCCCTGAGCGTGGCGAACCGCCGCCGCCGGTCCCGTTCGAGCCGCTCGGCGATGTCGGGGTCGTGCGGCCCGAGCTCCACCGTGGCGTTCACGACCAGGCATCCGGACGGGTCGTCCTCGTCCGGTTCGGCGGCCCAGTCCATGACCGCCCGGAGGCGCTCGCGCACCGTGCCCTCACCGCCCTGCAAGTGGTCGATGAGCCGCCCGGTCCGCACCTCCATGTAGTGCGTCAGCGCCTTGACGAACAGATCGCGCTTGCTGGCGAACGTGTTGTAGATGCTGCTGCGCCCGAGACCCGTCGCCGCGCACAACCCCTGCGTCGACGTCGCCTCGTAGCCGTCCGCCCAGAAGGCCCGCATGGCCGCCTCGACGGCAAGACCCTCGTCGAACTTCCTCGGCCGCGCCATGCAGTCACCGTAACACGTTATGGACAGCTCGATCCAATATCATCCGGCCGGATCGCCGAGCCGCACGAGCCGCTGCCGCCCGGGATGCACCAGAAGCGCGTCGCCAGGCTCCAGGGGTCCCTGGAGCGAGGAGGGAACATCCCAGAGCCTCGCCTCATGCCCGCCCACGTACCTGGTCAGCAGAGCCGGTGCGCCGAGGTCACGGAGCAGGGTCACCACGGGATCGAGCGACTCGCCGAACGTGATCTGATGCCGTGCGAGGACGAGGTGGACGCCGTGCTCGCGCATCGTTCGCAGGTCGGGAATGGCCGCGGCGAGCGGGTCGTCTCCCAGCAGGCGCGGACGGTGCGACACGACCAGGAAGATGGAGGGCCCCCTGCGCCTGAGCAGGCGGGCGCTGGTGCTCCACCTGGCCTCGGTCAGCATCCTGCCGAATTCCTCCGGCGACGACGTGTGCCGCACGCCCCCCCGCCCCCACGCCTCTGCGCGTGCGAGGTCGTGCGGGCTCATGTGCATGTCCAGGAAGTAGACGAGCCGGTCCCGCTCGGTACCACTCGACGCCAGCCCGTCAACGATCTTGCGCACCAGGGTCGCCTTCCCGGAACCGGACGGGCCGCTGATGAGCAGATGCCGATCGACGTCGAAGTCCAGAAGCACGGCCTCGCCCGTCTCCGGATCACTCCCGAGCCGCACGCTCCGGTTCCGCGAGACCGGGGCGCGCCGGGGCGCGGCCTCCGCGTCGAAGGCGTGTATCCGCCTGAAGTGGTGAGCGAGTTCAGGGGATGACCGGAGCATCTGCTCAAGTCGCTCCGGCTCCCCGCAGAGGACGACCACGAAGCCGGTCGGCTCCTCTTGCAGCATGGTGACCACGGGTTCGAGATCCGCTGGGACGGACGAGTCGTCCAGCGCGATTGCTGGCGGCTCGCCTACATGGACGACCAGGACGCTGCTGCGGATACGGCGAGGGAGGGGCTCTCCCTCGCTTGCGGAATCGGAAGACCATATGACCGGCGGGTCATCTTGGAGGAGGGGAAGGCCGCTCAGAGACAGGACTCCGAGTTCGTTGAGCATCTGGCCGTACAGCCTCGCCGTCATGAGCATCTCCGGCCCGTATCGACCCGAAAAGATCAGATGACGGAACGGGCGCGGCTCGCCGGAGCGCACGGTTTCGGCGTCGGCCTGGAGGATCTCCCGGAGGGCCGCCCGCACCACGGCGACGTCGACGGGTACGCCTGCGGCTGTGTGCTGCTCGCGCCCGATTCTGTCGTCCAGGTCGGCGATCAGGCGGTCGAGCTGTTCCGGGCGGAGCCCCTCCGTTGCGGTCGCCGCCGAAGGACTCCGAGGGGGTGTGCGCGTTCGGCGGGCGAAGTCGTCGATGGCGTCGCGGGGAGGCTCCGGTGCCACGGTGAACTGCTGGGGGGAGCCGCCTCCGGCGAGGAGGTAGGCCGTTCGCTCGCCGTCCGGGAACTGGAGGCTCGCCTGCCCGAGGACGTGCCGCAGCTGGTCGGGTGGCAGGCGGCCCGCCGCTATGCGCCAGCCGAGGAGCGGCAGGAAGCGGCCCCAGATGGTGGTGTTCTCGACGGTGGACGCGGTGAGCAGGAGTTGGACGTCGAGCGCTCTGCCTCGCTGTGCCAGGGAGAGGAGCGTCTCCCCCACCTCGGGTCTGCTGATCGGGAAGGTGAGCGAGAGATCGGCGACCACGAGGAGGCGCGGCCGCGTCTGGGGCGGCGGCGTGGACGGGGACCCGGGAGGCAGGGTGGCGGGCTGTTCGCCCGGCTGGTAATCCTCGAAGAAGTTCCACCAGACCCGGTCGACCGAATTGGGGTCCTGGCGGAACTGCTCGTACAGCTCGTCGACCGTCCATTGGCCGGTGCCGAGATCCGAAACATGCGGCGTGTCCTGCGGCGGGCTCGCGGACCGTGCTTCGAGCTCGCCGGAGAGGAACTCGAAGAACCGCCGGAGTCGCTCCGGCGAGCCGAGCAGCTCTTCCTCGGAGTAGTGGACGTGTGGAAGGTCGATGGGCTCCCCGAGAGGATGCTCGCCCATCCCCGCGAACACGAATCGCAGGTCGGTCGGTGAGTGCCCTGCGGCGAGGGCCAGGGTGATGGCGCGGACGACCTTCTGGCGGGCCTCGGGACCGCCCACGATCAGGCCGTGCGGAATGCCCGACGAGGAATCGAGCGGATAGAGGTTGAGGAGATGGCCGCCCGGCCGGTAACCGATCGCCGGGCTGCGCGGCATCTCGGCGGGCAGTGCCCATGTCTCGTGCAGCATCCCGCTCGGCCCGCCGCCGTTCAACCGCAGCACGTCGAACTCGGGGGAAGGCGCGGGAGGCGGGGCCGTGGCGGGAGGCGCCTCGCGCAGAGGGACGTCGGCTGCGGAGGGCAGCGGCACCGACCCTGGTTCGGTCGGCCAGGGGAGTTCGCGTGCCTGTCGCCCTTGGCGCTTCATCCGCGCTACGAGCCGGTCGGCGTCGTCGATGGAGATGTGCGCAGGCTGGAACACCGGGTAAGCCCGATCCGCGAAGACGTGAAGGAAGGCGAGCCCCTGGCCGCGCAACCCCAGGTTCCAGCCGACGTAGTCCTGGAGGGGCCCTGGCAGGTGCGAGTCTTCCGGCCTGCAGAAGACGAACCGTATCCCCGCCGGGGCTCCCGCTCCGGACAGCCACATGAGGGCGTCGATCAGGGCAGGCTGCGCATCCAGCAACGGACCGGGGTCGTCGATGACGACCACCAGGCCGGGAATCGGCGAGTGGCCGGCGCCCTCGGCGACGGCCGCCTGGTACTCGTCCCACGCGGAGAACCCGGCATTCCGTATTGCCGTGGTGCGGCGGCGGCCCTCGTCTTCGAGCGCTGCGATCAACGTGGCGATCTGCACTGATTCGGGCGACCCGGCGTGGACGGCGGCGGCGACGTGAGGAAGGTCGCCCAGGCCGGCGAAGGGTCTCCCCCCGTGGGCGTCGACGAAGGCGAAGTTCAGGATGTCCGGGGAATGGGTGAGGGCGAGGCTGAACACGGTCGTCCGCACCAGCTCGGCGCGGTCGACCCGCGGAGCGATGATCAGGCCGTGCGGGAGCTCCGGCGTGCTCCGGAGAAGATCCAGCGTCACCCGACCGCCGCCGTCCTCTCCGATCGGGGTCTCGCACGGGGCGTCGGCCCACCGGTCGAGAAGCTCCTCGGCCGGGGTGTCGAAGAGGCCGAGCAGGTCCGGGCCCTGAGCCGCCTCCGGGGCCGGGGGAGCGGGGGTGAGGTGGGAGCGGGCCTGGGGGGTGAGGAGGGCGAAGTGGTCGGTGTCGGCGGTGAGGACGACCGGGCCGCCGTCGGCGGGGAGGAGGGCGCGGAACGTCTCGGCGGACGTTCCGGCGCGGCGTTCGATCTCGGCGGAGACGGCCTCCAGGACGTGCCGGGTGTGCAGGGCCTCGGGGCGCGGGAGGGTGTCGAGGAGGGCCTCGCGGGCGCCGGGGACGAACGCGTAGCGCACGCCGTCGGCCGGGCGGAGCAGGCCGCTCAGCAGCACCTCGGCGAGCTGTCCGGGGCCCGAGCCGCCGAGGATCCGGTGCTGGATCAGGCGCATCACCGGCAGCGACGGGACGGAGACGGCGACGTGGGCGGCGAGTTCGGCGGCGCCCGGGGACGCGGTGGCGAGGAAGCGGCGGACGCGCTCGGCGATCGGCAGTTCCCGCTCGCGCCGCACGGGCGCCGCCCCGGACGGGCGGGCCGGCAGCGTCGCGACGGCGGCGGGCTGCGGCTCGGACCCGGAGACCAGCCGGGCCCACGCGCCGAACCAGCGCGGCGCGATCTCCAGGACGGGGACGGGCACGCCGGGCGCGGCGGCGCCGTCGTAGGGGGCGAAGCGCAGGTCGGTGTTCGGGGCGCCGGGGCGGGGGAGGACGGCGAGACCGGGGGAGGCGGGGGCGGCGGTGCGGCGCCAGAGGCGTTCGGCGAGCGGCTGGACGATCGCGGTCGGCCCGGCCTGCGCCCAGCGGCGCACGGCCTGCCCGGCGCGCCCGTTCCACCAGTGGGGGCCCGAGCAGTCGCTCAGCACGAGGACGGCCCGCCGCCCGGAGGCGTCCAGGAGCGTCCCCGGGTCCTGCGGCGGCGCCTCGGGCGTGGAGGCGACGCGGCCGTTCCCGTCGAGGTAGCCGAGGTGGACGTCCTGGAAGGCGCCCTGGCGGAGCAGCGTCTCGGCCAGCTCGCGGGCGAGGGGGCGCCACAGCCGCATGGTGGGGCCGGTGTCGACGACCAGGCTGAGGCCGAGCCACCGCTCGGGCGACGGGACGAGGACGGGCGTCCACAGGCGGGTGTCGGCGATGCGCGCGGCGGTGGCGTCCTCGTCCAGCTCGACGCGGTGCCGGGACGGGACGCGCCGCTTCAACGGGCGCAGCGCACGCTGGACGCCGAGCGGGTCGGCCAGCATCGGCGCGGTCGGGACGAGCACCTCGGACGCGCGGCCCACCGGCTCCGCGTCGGCGCCCGGGCGGGGGCGCAGCTCGGTCAGCGGTTCGGAGGGGCGCGGGGGCGCGGGCTCGGGCGGCCTGGGGCCGCCGGGGTCGTCGGCGCGCTCGTCGGGCACGGGCGGCGGAACCGGCGGGGCCGAGGGGACCGGCTCCTCGGACGGGGAGATGTGGCAGGCGAGCCACAGCATCTCGCTGAGTTCGCGGGCGTCCGGCGGCGGCCCGACCGCCGACAGGACGTTCCGGAGCCGGTCAATCGTCATCGACGGGCCCGGTCAGGTAGGGCATGATGCGGTCGGCCAGGGCCCGGCGGTCCTCGGCGCCGGCGTGGCGGCACAGGTAGACGGCGTTGAGGAGCTGGTCGGTGGCGAGGGTGCCGGACGCGGAGCGCTCGAAGAAGCGGCGGACGAGGTCGTCGCTCTGGTCGGCGAGCGGCCCGAGGTGCTCGCGGACGATCGCGGACAGCTCGGCCTCGCCCGACGGCTGCCGCAGCTCCACGGTCACGCAGCGCCGCAGGAAGGCGGGCGGGAACTCGCGCTCGCCGTTGCTGGTCATCACGACCAGCGGGAACGCGCGGCAGCGGACCGTCCCGGCGGTGACGGTGACCCGCGCGCCCGGCCCGTCGGCGGTCATGACCTCGGCGACCGGGTCGGCCCGCCGGGTCAGCTCGGGCAGCTCGTACTCGCCCTTCTCGAAGATGGTGAGCAGGTCGTTGGGCAGGTCGATGTCGCTCTTGTCGATCTCGTCGACGAGCAGGACGCGCGGCCGCCGGTAGGGCAGCAGCGCCGTGCCGAGCGGGCCGAGGCGGATGTAGCGGCCGATGTCCTCCTCGCGCGCGGCGTCGTCCCGTCCGGCCGCGTCGTGCCGTCCGGCCGCGTACAGGCGGGTGAGCGGGTCGTACTGGTAGAGGCCGTCGCGGAGGGTGGTCCGGCTGGTGATGGGCCAGTGCAGGACGGGCCCGAGCCCCAGTTCGTGGGCGACGGCGTAGGCCAGCGTCGACTTCCCGGTGCCGGGAGGCCCCGTCACCAGCAGCGGGCGGCGCAGGTAGAGGGCGGCGTTGACCTGCTGCACGGCGTCGTCGGACGGACGGTACGTGGTCGCCTGGTGCTCGTTCCCGGATCCGCCGGAGGGGGGCTCCACGGTGGGGTCGCCGTCGAACGCGCGCCACGGCGGCGGAGGAGGCAGCCGGTCGATGCCGTCGTGCGTGCGTCGGCTCCCGGTGTAGAGCAGCCAGTCGGGCACCTATACCTCCATCGCGAGCGGGGGGTCGGGAAGCCGGGACGGATCGTCCCACAGCAGCGTCAGGTCGCGCCCGCAGTGCGGCGTGTCCTTGGGGGCGACGAGCGCGGCCTTGCGCAGCGCGAGCGCGAGCCGCGGAAGGTCGCCCGGATGCCGGTCGCCGACCGCCGCGGTGAGCTCGTCGAGGACGCGGTGCCCCCGGCAGTCGCCGTGCGAGGACGCGTCGCACGGGGTGCGCGTCCACATCATGACGGGGACGCCGTTGTTGAGCGCGGCCGTCAGCCAGCTCTTCACCGGCCGCGACCCGTACACCAGCACGCAGAAGTCGATGTTGGCCTCCAGCCAGTCCTGGAAGTCGCTGCCCCGGCGCGGCGCGTCGCACGCGATGGGACGGGGCTCGCTGCGGCCGCGCTCGATCAGCAGCCGCCAGCGGTGGTGGGCCTGGTCGCGGCGGATCGAGTCGGGCCGCAGCCGCTCCACGTCCCGTACCACGACCGGGTACTTGCGCATGGGGATCCTGTTGCGCGGGTCGACGTACCACTGCTCGAACGGCTTGCCGAGCCAGCCCTCCGGCACCGCGAACTCGATCATCCAGTCGCGGCCGAACAGCGCGGGCGCGAGCGCCGCCACGCCCGCCTCGACCACCGGCCGCACCCGCCGGTCCGGGACGCGCTCGGTCGGCCGCCCCGGACCCTCGGCCCCGTCGATCCAGGTGTGCACGGTCACGTCGAAGGCGTTGTCGAACGTGACCCGCTCCAGCCGGACGATCACCGACGCGGGTCCCGAGCGCGGGGCGGCGGGCGCGGCGCCGGGCAGGTGCCGCGCGGACCACGCGGTGAGCCGCAGCCGGGCGGACTCGGACAGGTGCGGCCCGAGCGCCGCGAGGTACCGGACGAGCCGGTCCTCCGCCCAGCCCTCGGCCACGTAGCGCACCGATCCCCACGCCGACCGGAAGCCGCCGAACGCCCGCCGGCCGGTGATCCGTTCGAGGTCGGCGGCGAGCGGGTCGGTGTAGCGGACACCGTCCAGGAGTTCCCGCAGCTCGCGGCGGGCGTCGGGGGTGAGCCACCGCAGCGGCAGCAGATCGTCGAGTTCCTCCCAGTACGTTCGGATGTGCGCGATGGGCAGCATCCAGCCGAGGTCGGCCCGGTCGCCGTGCCTCAGCTCGGCGTTCGTCACCATGCCGATGACCTCGCCCGTCGCCGTGTCGTACACGGCGGAGCCGCTGTAGCCCTCCTCCAGCCAGTCGCCCTGGCCGGTCTTCAGCTCCCACCACTCGCGCCGCATCCCGCGGTGCGGGAACGTCGTCACCGACGCGTGCCGCTCGTTCTGGTCGGGACGGCGCGGGAACCCGCACACCCCGAACGTCCGTCCGAGCAGGCTCCCCTCGTGCGGGCCGTCGGGCGCGGCCAGCGTGGCGGGGGTCAGCGCGACCGGCTCGCGCAGTTCGAGGACGGCGACGTCGCCGGGGTCTCCCGCCCGCTCCCAGTCGCCGCGCCGCACGACCCTGGCGGGCAGGTCCTCCAGCAGCCCGGGGAACCCGACGCGCACCTCGTCCCGCCCGTGGACGGTGTGGGCGCAGGTCAGCAGCCGTGTCGCGGTGACGAGGAACGCCGCGCCGAGCCTGCCGCCGGACGGCGGGCCGACCCAGGCGCGCCACTGCCAGTCGTCCACGATGCGGCTACGCCTCCTCCGCGGCGCGCGGCTGCTGCCCCCACGTCATCTTGACCTTGAGGTGGCCCTCGACGGACGTCTTGGCGATGACGGCCCCGGCCGCCGCGTTGAGCTTGACGCCGAACTCCAGCTCGATCCCGTCGGGGTTCAGGGAGCCGCCGCGCAGCGACGCGAGCGCCGACTGCGCCGCCTCCCGGACGTTCTGGAACGCGTCCTCGAACTTGCCGACCGCGTCGTGGATCAGGTCGCCGGAGAGCGACACCGACTGGAACCCCGGCTCCCGGTCGTCGGTCTCCACGACGACGGTCCCGTTCTCGGTCTGCCAGCGCACGAGTTCGTTCACCCGGCAAATCTAACAAGATCATGCGGTGCGGGGTGCTTTGCTGGAAGTGCCGCACCGGCGGCGGCGCGGCCACAGGAGGACAGGATGATCACCGTCGAGCAGGTGCGGGCCTTCGCGGCGACGCTGCCCCGCACGTCCGAGCACCTGATCAGGGACCGGGTGAAGTTCCGCGTCGGCTCCATCGTCTACGTCGCCTTCTCGCGGGACGAGACCGTCATGGGGTTCGCGTTCCCCAAGGAGGAGCGGCTCGCCCTGGTCGAATCCGAGCCGGACAAGTTCCACCTCCCCGGTGAATCCGACATGCGTTTCAACTGGGTGCACGCCTGGACCGCGGCGCTGGACGAGGCCGAGATGGAGGAACTCGTCACCGACGCGTGGCGGATGGTCGTCCCGAAGAAGGTCGCCGCAGCGCGCCTCGGCCCTCAGAACGGATGACGCCCGTCCGACGGGCGCGGGGGTGATGCGAGCAGCGCCCCGGCGGCGCGGGCGATGCCGTCCGACGCGGCGGGGAGCAGCCGCGCCATCCGCCCGGTGGGCAGGCTGCCCGTGCGGCCGGTCACGCCGAGGCAGCCGACCAGCGCGCCGTCCGGGCCGCGCACCCCCGTGGCGACGCAGCTGAAACCGAGTTGGCACTGCTCGTGCTCCACCGCGATGGCAGTGTCGCGCACGGCGTTGACCTCGTCCAGGAAACGCGGCCAGGACGTCGTGCCCCGCGGTGTCTGCGGCGCTGGCGGCCTCCCGCGCAGGCCCTCCAGGAGGTCGGGCCGCTCCGCGAGCACCACCCGTCCGAGCGCGGACGCCTGCAGCGCCGCGCTCCTCGGGTCGTTCGACCACTCCCCGCGCCGCACGTCGGGGGCCCGGTTGGCGCCGTAGGCAATGGTCATGAACGTGATGGAGCCCTCGCTGATCTCGCAGACCCACACGATCTCCCCCGTGCGGGCGAACAGGTCCTGCACGTGCGGGGTGGCGGCGTGGAGCAGGCCCTCCTGCAGGGCCGCCCGCCTCCCGAGGTCCAGCAGGCGCGGCCCCAGCCGGTAGCGCCCGTCGGGGTCGCGCCGGAGCATCCGCCGGGCCACCAGGTCGGCGGCGATGCGCCGCACCGTGGGCTTGGGGACGCCGACCTCGCGGGTGAGGTCGGCCAGCGTCATCGGCCCGCCGCGGGCGGCGACCGCGTCGAGGACGGCGACGACGCGGCCGGTCACGGTGCGGTCGTCCATGCGTTCCATGGTCCTGCCCGGACGGACGAAAAGCCACCGGCGGGTCACTCAGTGACACGCTCCCGTGGCGTCCGGAACCGGTCTCGGCGACCGTGGCGAACGCGGCGCCGCGCCACGGGGGCCGTCGCCGCGCCGGAGTCCCGACCACACCCGGGGGGAGCCATCACATGACCCAGTACCACCGTCCGGGGGTCCACCGCCCCAACGTCCTGTTCTTACTGCTCGGCCTGCTCCTGATCGTCGTCGGCGCCGCGGCGATGGTGCTCGGGTTCCTCTACGGCGTCCAGTCGATCCTGGGCGCCGACCTCGGCCCCGATCTCGGCTCCGAGGGGCTGAGCGGCGCCGGGCCCGCGATGGAACCGCTGGTCAACGGCTTCACCGTCGTCATCGTCGGCACCACCGTGCTGACGATCGGCCGCTACCTGTGGCGCGGCGCCCGCCGCCGCGGCGCCCGGGACCGGATCGGCCGGCTTCTGATCATCCTGGGGCACCTCGTCGTCTGCGCGGCGCTGGTGGCCTTCACCCGCTTCCTGCTGTCCGCGCTGGACACCGGCGATCCCGGCGAGGGAGAGAAGATCGTCTTCCGGGGCCTGGTCGTGTGCGCGGCGGTGTGCGTCCCCGGACTGCTCCTGGCCCTCCCCGGCCTGCGGATGGCGAGGGAGCGCCCGCTGATGGAGGCCGAGGCCGAGGTGAACCGCCCCGGGCCGCCCCCGCCGCCCCCGCCGCCGCCCCCACGGCCCTTCATGCGCTGACCGGCGCGCGTTCTCAGTGCGGCGGCGGCAGCGGGTCGACGGCGTTGCCGGCGCCGCAGCCGCCCTCGCCCGCCATCCGCTGCATCCGGGGCGGCGTCCACACGTTCGTGCGGCCCGGCGCGACACGGGCCAGGACGCAGTCGAAGACGTCCGACCCGTAGGGCTTCACGGTGAGGGCCACGCCGACGACGTCGCCCCTGGCGGCGAACTCGCGCCGGATGGCCGGGTCGAGCCGCAGCGACGCGACCGCCGCGCGGATCTTCGCCTCGTCCGCCCGGCCTCCCTTCGGCACACGGGGCAGCGCCTTGCCCAGCCGCTCGAACGGAATCTCCGGCGTCTTCGGCCACGGCGGGAAAGCGAGCGGCGCCCCGGACGGGCACGGCACCTGCCGCGTTCCGTAGTTCTGCCATTCGGTGGTGGTCGAGAACCGCAGCTCGAAGCACCGCCGCACGGTGACCGTCGAGGACGGGAACCAGCCGCCTTCCGGCGCCGTCCCCTCCGTCCGGAGGACGAGCCGCACCCCGTCCCCGGCGGTCGAGACGCCGGTCACCCGCATGACCTCCACGCCGTCGAGGTCCGCCGCCCGGTGCCCCATGTCCCGCGCGGGCCGCACCCGGGAGTCGTAGACCCGGTCCCCGGCCCGCTCTGCGGCCTTCCGCGCGTCCGCGGCGGCCACGTCCTCGGGGCTCCGGCCCAGCTGCCCACAGCCGGCGGCGAGCAGGACGACCAGGGGGATCACGAATCGGCGCATGCCGCCAATGATCCCGGCGGCCGCCGCGCGGCGGTATCCGCTCTCGTACTCAACCCGTCTCAGGCGTCGGCGGGCTGCACCTCGGGCGTCGCCTCGACCGGCTCGGCCTCCGGCTCGGCCGTGACCGGGCGGCGGCGGCCCCACGCCAGCGCGGCGGCGAAACACGCGAACGGCAGGGCGGGCAGCATGTAGCGGTAGTCGAAGTCGACCGTGATCGGAGGAATGGCCAGGAGGGCGACGCCGGACGTCCAGAACAGCGCCGTCCGGGCGCGGCCCCGCCGCCACACGATCCCGGCCGCGCCCGCGAGCAGCACCGCGCCGAGCACCGTCCCCGGAACGCTCACGTGCTTCTGGTAGCCGCGCAGCACACCGGCGTACGGCTCGACGACGTGCGTGCGGCCCGTCCCGTGCGAGTACTCGTACACGACCGCGCCCCGGTCTCCGCCCCCGTAGACGGGCAGTCTCGGTTTGCGCGCCGTGGGCCGCGTGGGGAAGTGGTAGCGGGCCTCGGTGCCCACGGTCGGGTAGCGCGACCGGTGCCACGAGAACGTCCGGACGAAGAAGTCGTAGGAGACGACGCGCAGGTAGTCGAGCGGCTGGTTCTTGATCGCCCACAACGCGAACCGCTGCGCCCGCGCGTTGGTCTCCTCGTCGAACGCCTGCCCGTTGGACCAGCCGGTCGGCGAGTTGTCCTCCCAGATCTGGTGGGAGGAGGCGGGCCGGTCGTCCTTGGCGCCGTACGGGCAGAGCCCCGCCAGGTCCGGCGGGGGCGCGAACGCGTCGCAGTCGGCGAACGCAGCCGTCCGCCCCCACAGGAAGATGCCGTCCACGCCCGTCATCTGGAACCGGCCGTGCTCCCGCTGGAACCACGTCGCGTACGCCCCGACGGGCAGCGCGAACGTCACGGCGAGCGCCAGGTACACCGGCCATCGCGTCCGCCTGAGCAGCAGGTAGAGGACGGCGATGAGGAAGAGCGGCACCCCCACGGTCCGCGTGACGGCCGCCACGCCGAGCAGCGCGCCCACTAGCGCGGCGCGCCGCCAGCCGGCCTCCCCGGGCCGGGCCAGCAGCAGCATCGCGCCGAACACCAGGACGGTGAACAGGGTGTCCGACAGCAGCAGGTGCTCCAGTTCGACCTGGAAGGAGTCGAGCAGCACCGGCGCGACCGCCAGCGCCGCCCACGGCCGCCGGACCTCGAAGTCGCGGACGAGCATCCGGTATCCGAGCGCGGCCAGCCCGAGGATGGCCGCGTGCTGGAGCGCCGTCACCAGCGCCAGGCTGTGGAACGGCTTCAGCACCCAGAGGAAGAGCCCGTACCCGGACGGCCTCATCGGGTGCGGGAACGGGTCGTCCGCGATCCGGACGAAGTCGTAGCTGTCGTTGAACCACAGCACGCCCCGGAACCCGACCATGGCGAGCACCCGCAGCACGACGCCCACGAGCAGCACCGCGCAGAACAGCCAGTTGCGGCGGACGGTCGAAGGGGAGAACGACACCGGGTACCTAACTGTGGGACGTGCGGGCGGACAGATCCTGCGCCGGTCCTGGACCGGCGGCGTCGCGCCGGGGCGGGCCACTACGTCACTCACTGCCGCCCACGCATCGGCCGAGAGCCTACCAGCGCCGCCCCCGCCCGCCCGTGCTGTCCACCGCAGACGACCAGGTGGCGGCGGCATTTCCCGCCCGGCCGCGTCGCCACCGGGTGCAGCGGGACCGAGGATCGCACGGACCGCGGACTCCGTGACCGTCGAACCGGCTCGTTGCTGACGGCCGGGGGAGCGGGACGGTAGTGGCCGAGACGGGCTGTCACCGAGCCGTCCTTTCCCAACAAACAAAAGACCCCGAAGGAGCCTGTCATGGCATCGAGGCGAAGGAGAAGAGAGCAAGAACGGCTCAGCGAATTCCAGCGGGCCTGCGGAAATCGTGCCGAGGACTACACCCTTCTGGCCCTGCGCACGGACGACCCCGTCGTCAGGGCGGGTGCGCGGCAGATGGCCGAAGTGAGCAACCGCAGCGCCGGGCAGACGCTCTGGGAGTCGCTGGTGGACCCCCGCAACGCGTCCACACCCGCGATGCGGCGGGCGCGGCAGGCGCTGCGAGACGGCGCCTGACCGAAGCAACAGCCGGCCGGGCACGGCCGGCTGAAACACCCATAGAAGCGGCCCCCAGGTGCCGCTTCTATGTTTCTGGCCCCTCGGGGGCCGCCGGCCCTGCGATCAGGTGGTCGTCGCGTCGGCCGGATGGCGGTCCGCGCCGGAATTGTGCCACCTTCTACTGGCGCATTAGTGTCGCGCGTGGGCGGCGCCTGCCGTTCTTGCCGTAAGAGAGGACGATGCGGGTATGCGTGGTGTCTTAACGCTCGTCGGCTTCACGGTGACGCTCATCGCCGTGGCGGGGTGCGGCGGCGACGGCGGTGACTCCTCGGCTCCTCCGAGGGCCAGTGCGTCCGTGTCGCCGAGTGCGCCGTCGCCTTCGGCGACCTTGGAGTCCCGGTTCTTCGCCTGCCTGCGTACGCACGGCGTCCGGCTGCCCGAAGACGACCGTGCCGGCGGGAACGAGCAGCGGATCAACCGGGGGATCGAGAAATGCGCGTCCCTCATGGAGCCGGGGCAGGCCGTCCTGGTGCGGGTGACCGAGGGGAATCGGTTCCAGGCGTGCTTGGCCGAGCACGGGGTCGAACTGCCCGAACCCGGCCGGAAGCTCAGCCTGATCCGCGGAAGGGACCGGGCCATGGACGCCGCCCTGGAGCAATGCTGAAGCCGTGAGCGGGCGACCGTGGAGACGGCTCCGTCACGGCCGCGTCCGCTTCGGCAGGGTGAGGATCTCGGCGCCGTCGTCGGTGATGGCGATCGTGTGCTCGCTGTGCGCCGTGCGGCAGCCCGTCGCGCTGCGGAGCGTCCACCCGTCGGCGTCGGTGACGAGGTCGGCGGTGTCCTCCATGATCCACGGCTCCAGCGCGAGCAGCAGCCCGGGGCGCAGCTTGTACCCGCGGCCGGGGCGTCCGGTGTTGGAGACGTGCGGGTCCTGGTGCATCGTCGATCCGATGCCGTGGCCCCCGAAATCGGTGTTGATCGAGTACCCCGCCTCGCGCAGGACCGTGCCGATGGCGTGGGAGATGTCTCCGGTGCGGGCCCCGGGTCCGGCGGCGGCGATCCCCGCCCGCAGCGCGCGTTCGGTCGTGTCGATCAGCGCGACGCTCTCCGGGGCCTTCGATTCGCCCACGACGAAGCTGATGGCCGAGTCCGCGGCGACTCCGCCCAGGGAGACGGCGAGGTCGAGGCTCAGCAGGTCCCCGTCGGCGAGCGCGTAGTCGTAGGGGAGCCCGTGAAGGACGGCGTCGTTGACGGACGTGCAGATGTAGTGGCCGAACGGCCCGCGCCCGAAGGACGGCGCGTAGTCGACGTAGCAGGACTCCGCCCCCGCCTCGACGATCATGGCCTTGGTCCACTGGTCGATCTCCAGCAGGTTGGTGCCGACCGCGGTGCGGCTCTTCACCGTCTGCAGGATGTCGGCGACCAGGGCGCCCGTGTCCTTGGCCCGGGCCAGTTCGCCGGGGTTCAGAATCTCGATCATGTGGCCATCATCCCCTGCACCCAATAACTATACCGGTCATACTATACCGGTACTAGAATAGGGGCCATGGTCAGGTTGCCGCTCACTCCCGCGGAGGTCGAACGCGGGCAGCGCCTCGGCGCCCTCCTGCGCCGGGCCAGGGGGGAGCGCTCGATGCTCGCCACCGCGCTCGACGCGCGCGTCTCCCCGGAGACCCTCCGGAAGATCGAGTCGGGCCGCGTGGCCACCCCCGCCTTCTCGACCATCGCGGCGATCGCGGGCGTCCTCGGCCTCTCCCTCGACGAGGTGTGGGCCGAGATCAGCCGTCCCGAACGCGATGTCGAACCCTCCGGCTCCGGCGCCTGAGCACGGCCTCACGTGTCGCCGAGGTCGGCGACGGTGGAGGTCGGGGTGGTGATGACGGCGTCGAACGCGTCGAGGACGGGAGTCTCCAGGTAGGCGCTCTGGATCCGGATGCGGTCAGGTCCGCCGGAGCCCCGCGCGCGGACCCGGTTGAGATCGGCGATGCTCAGCCCGAGCCCGGCGTCGGCGAACGCGGCTTCGATGCTGTTCGGCTCGGGGGGCTGGAGCGGGGTGGCGTCGACGGCGAACCCGAAGCGCGCGGACTCGTCCGGGCGCATGTCGGCGGTGTGTCCGGCGACGCTGGTCAGGGCGAGGGCGACGTAGTCATCGCCCAGGGCGTCGCGCAGGTGCTGCCCCATGGGGAGTCCCGTGAGGTGGCCGTCGAACGAGACCGGCGTCTTCTGGATGTGGGCGTTGTGGGACGCCAGCACGATGCGGGTCCCAGGCCCGAAGCGCTTCAGGTGCCACTGGACCGACCCGGCCATGTAGACGTCCCGGGCCGAGGTGTCGGCGGTCAGGCCGCTGCCGGCGTACAGGCCGGCCATCGCGCGGAACCCGTAGTCGGCGTGGCAGGCGGCCTCCAGGCGACGCAGAGCGATGTCGTACTCGTGCCGGTCGCCACGGGACAGGTAGAGCGGCGCGACGGCACGGAACCGGATGAGCAGGCGCATCAGGAGCGCGCTGAGCGCGTCCTGCTCGGCGGCGGCCAGGCGGGTCCAGGCCGGTGCGGCCGCGGCGGCCGAGGGGCCGGCGAACGACTCGGCGATCCGCACGGCCTCCTCGACCACCGGAAGGATCTCGGGGTCGACCCGGCGCAGGTAGTCGGCGACGGGGGCCAGGGCCGGCAGCAGCGACCCGCCCGCCGCCGGGACGTCGATCCCGGCGAAACGCACCGGCGCGCCGGCCGTGGCGTTGTGCCGGCGCATCCAGCGCAAGGGCTCTTCGACCCCCACGGGGATCGTTTCGGCGAGATGGGCGGAGAGCTCATCGTCCGTGCCCTTCCCCTGGACCCAGTCGTCCAGCGGGAAGCCTTCGCTGAAGCCGTACTCGAAGGCGAGGACGGTGAAACCGCACCGTTCGGCCAGGAACCGCAGGACGCGCTGGCGCAGGTGCGAGAACTCGGTGATGAAGTGGGAGTTCTCCCCGATCGCGACGACGCGCGCGTCACCGACGATGCCGCGCAGCGGCTCCAGGTCGTCCAGCGGCGCCTCGGGGGCGAGGTGGTCGAGCGCGACGGCGGCGGAGCCGAGCCGGTCGGCGAAGGTGGCGTGGGGGGACGGAGCAGGCATGCTGGCAACTCGATTCCGGATCGGAGGGGGAGGGACGGCGATCGGCCTACTCCATGCGGGCCGCCGCCTCCTCCAGGTCGTCGATGCCTCCTGACATGATCGTGCGGACGTGCTCGGTGATGTGCTGGAGCGGCCAGTCCCACCAGGCCACGGCCAGCAGGCGGGCGACGTCGGCGTCGCCGTAGCGGCGGCGGATGAGCCTGGCCGGGTTGCCGCCGACGATGCCGTAGTCCGGGACGTCGTCGACGACGACGGAGCCGGACGCGACGATCGCTCCGTGGCCGATGCGGACGCCGGGCATCACCGTGGCCCGGTAGCCGAACCACACGTCGTGGCCGACGACGGTGTCGCCCCGTCCGGGCAGGCCGGTGATGAGATCGAAATGCTCGGCCCAGGAGCCGCCCATGATCGGGAAGGGGAACGTCGAGGGCCCGTCCATGCGGTGGTTGGCGCCGTTCATGATGAACCGCACGCCCTCGCCCAGCGCGCAGAACCGCCCGATGACCAGCCGTTCCGGCCCGTAGTGGTACAGCACGTTCCGGGTCTCGAACGCGGTCGGATCGTCCGGGTCGTCGTAGTAGGTGAACTCCCCGACCTCGATCAGCGGCGAGGTGACCAGCGGCTTCAGCAGCACCACCCGCGGCTGCTCGGGCATCGGGTGCACGACGTTCGGGTCGGCGGGGACGAGTGGCATGACGATTCGCTTCCTTACCGGTGAGATGGGTGCGCTCAGCCGCGGGCGGCGGGCGCCGGAGCCGGCCGCACGGCCAGGTGGTGGCCCTTCCAGCGGCGGCGCAGCAGGCGGTCGTGGCTGACGACGACGAGCGTGCCGCCGTAGTCGGCCAGGGCGGTCTCCAGGTCCTCGACCAGGGCCGGTGACAGGTGGTTGGCGGGTTCGTCCAGCAGCAGGACGTCGGACGGCTCGGTGAGCATCCGCGCCAACGCGAGCCGCTGCCGCTGCCCGGTGGACAGCCGCCCGGTCGGGACCGTGAGCCGGTCGGGCCTGAACAGCCCCAGGGAGAGCAGCCGTTCGGCGTGCTCGGCCGGATCTCCCGCCCGCCCGCGGGCGAAGGCGGCCAGCACGGTCTCGTCCGGGCGTCCGGGGCGCGGCTCCTGGGGCAGGTAGGCGATCCGGCCGCGCCGGGTGACGCTTCCGCCGTCGGGGGCGAGTTCGCCGGCCAGGACGCGGAGCAGGGTGCTCTTGCCCGCTCCGTTCGGCCCCGTGACCAGCAGCCGGTCGCCCGCCGCGACGGTGAGGCTCGTGCGGTCGAGCCGGCCGTCGACGGCGACGCCGTCGGCCTCGATCACCGCGCCCCGCAGCCGGCGGGCCCGCAGGACGGGAGTGAAGCGCAGCGGCTCCGGCGGAGCCGGGACCGGGTCGGCGAGCAGGCGGCGCAGCCGCTCCTCGGCGTTGCGCACCCGGGCGGCCACCGACTGCTGGACCCGGCCGCCCGCCCGGTCGTAGGCCATCTTGTTGCGGTCCTTCATCTCCCGGCCGGGGGCCACCTGGCGCGCGGTGGTCGCGGCGGCCAGGCGGAGCCGCTCGACGTCGGACCTCCACTGCTCGTGGGCCTGGCCCCAGCGCCGCCGGGCCGCCGCCTTCTCGGCGAGGTAGCCGGCGTATCCGCCGCCGTACCGGACGACGCCGCACCGGTCGGCGTCCACCTCCAGCAGGCTGGTGGCGACGCGGTCGAGGAACGCCCGGTCGTGCGAGACCGCCACCGTGGTGCCCCGCCGGGCGCGCAGGTGCTCCTCCAGCCAGTGCAGGGCGTTCTCGTCGAGATGGTTGGTCGGCTCGTCCAGCAGCAGAACCTCCGGCGCGGACGCCAGAACGGCCGCCAGCCGCAACCTGGCCCGTTCCCCTCCGGAGAGGTCGCCGACGGTGCGGTCGCGGTCGACGAGGCCCAGGCCGAGCCCGTGCAGGGCGCGTTCCACGCGCGCGTCGGCGTCGTAGCCGCCGCGCAGCTCGAAGACCGTCATCAGGTCGCCGTACTCGGCCGCGACCGACTCCTCGCCTCCGGCCATCGCCGCCTCCAGGCGGCGCATCCGCTCCTCCACCGCGCGCAGATCGCTCAGCGCCCGGTCGATGACCTGCTGAACGGTCGCGTCCGGCGCCGTCCGCTCGTCCTGGGCGAGGTAGCCGACGCCGCCGGTCGCCTGGACGACGACCCGGCCCTGGTCGGGACGTTCGCGTCCGGCGAGCAGGCGCAGCAGGGTCGTCTTGCCGGAGCCGTTCTCACCGACGATCCCGGTGCGCTCTCCCGGGGCGAGTGAGCAGGTCACCTCGTCAAGGACGAGCCTGCCGTCGTAGGACTTGCCGACACCGAGCGCGGTGATCTGCGTGGCCATGCGTGCACTCCCAAGCATTCGAGGACGGGGCGGCCGTCAGCGACCGCGCGGCCGGGTGAACGCTTCGGAAGAGCATCGATCACTCCACTAATGCGACAACTGTTACATTAGGATTCTGCCATGCCGCATCCCCCAGAGCAACCGGACCACCTGCGATGACTTCCCCAGACGCACGACCGGAGGGCGCCGGAGGCGCGCCGCCGCCCCGGCCCCGCCCCGGCGGCCGGACCGCCCGCACCCGTGCGCAGGTGCTCGACGCGGTCCTCGCGGAGCTCGGCGAGCACGGCTACGACGGGCTCACCGTGGAGGCCGTCGCGGCCCGCGCGGGCGTGCACCGCGCCACGGTCTACCGGCGCTGGAGCGACGTCGGCGGCCTGCTCGCCGACGTCCTCGACGCGGCCGGCGACGACGACTGGAGTCCCCCGGACACCGGCTCGCTGGAAGGCGACCTGGCGGCGCTGAACGAGGAGATCCAGACGGCCATGGGCGCGGAGCCGCCGATCATGGAGGCCCTGATCGCCGCCTCGTTCCGCTCGGAGAAGGCCGCCCGGGCCCAGCGGCGGCTCTGGGAGGACCGCTACACCCGCTGCGAGATCGTCGTCACCCGGGCCGTCCGGCGCGGCGAACTGCCGCCGTCCACCGACGCCCGGCGCCTGCTCGTCGCCGCCACCGCGCCGATGTACCACCACCTGGTGCTCCTGCGCACCGATCCCGACCCGGGCCTCCCCGCCCACGCGGCCAGAACCGCCGCCCTGGCCGCGGCCGCAGGCGCCTTCGGCGAACCCGGGCCGGAGTAGGGACGGCACGGGGGAGCCGCCACCGGCGGCCTCCCGTCAACGGATCGTGCCGGGCCCGCCCGGGGACGGCGCCGGCTCGGGCGCCCCCGCGTGCTCGCCGGGCAGCCGCACGGTGACGATGAGGCCGCCCGTGGGGCGGGGGGTGAGGTCGAGCGTCCCGTCGTGGGCCCGGACGATGCTGTGGACGATCGCCAGCCCGAGGCCGACTCCGGCGTGCTCGTCGGTCCGTGCGCGCTGGGTGCCGCGCTGGAAGGGTTCGGTGAGGGTCGGGACCAGTTCCGGCGGGACCGGCTGACCGGTGTTCTCGACCCGCAGCACGCTCGCGCCGTGCAGCGATCCGGTGTGGACCGTCACGGTGCCGCCGTCCGGGAGGTTGTGGACGATGGCGTTCTGGACGAGGTTGGTCACCAGCCGCAGGACGAGCTCGGCGGAGCCGAGGGCGTGTGTCCTCTCGCCGGTGACGTCGAGCGTGATCCGGCGCTGTTCGGCGAGGGGGAGCAGCGTTTCGGCGGCTTCCTCGGCGATGAGGGACAGGTCGACCGCGTCGCGGGTGAAGCTCTTGCGGTCCATGCGGCTGAGCAGCAGGAGGGCCTCGGTGAGGTCGATCGCCCGCGTGTTGACGGTGTTGAGGCGTTCGAGGACTTCGCCCTGGTCCTGCGCGGGGTCGTTGCGGGCGGTGTCGAGCAGGGTCTGGGAGATCGCCAGCGGGGTGCGCAGCTCGTGGGAGGCGTTCGCGGCGAACCTCTGCTGTTCGGCGACGTGGGATTCGAGCTGTTCGAGCATGGCGTCGAACACGTCGGCGAGTTCCCGGAACTCGTCCCTGCGGCCCCGGAGCCGGATCCGGTGGGACAGCGAGCCGGCGGAGGCCGTCCGCGCCGCGTCCGCGATCCGGGTGAGCGGCGCGAGCATCCGGCCGGCGAGGAGCCACCCTCCCGCGAGGCCGAAGAGCAGGAGGAAGCCCATGGCCGCGGCCGCGGCGGGATAGAAGCCGCGCTGCAGTTCGGAGCGGTCGGGCCCGAGCACGATCACGACGCCGAATCTCCTCTGGATGGCTCCGGCGTCGACGTCGCGCATCCAGCGCAGCACGAACACCCAGACCACGGCCAGCAGGAGCCCGCCGCCCAGCAGGAGGAAACCGGCGTAGCTGAGCGTGAGCTTCAGCCGGGCGCTGAGACCTGGGCGCCTATCCATGGCGACGGCGTTCGTTCCGGCGATCGACACACCCATGCCCGCGATGGTACGAGCCGCTGCATATCGTCCGCGTATCGAAAATCCCATACGCGCCGGCAACACCGCGCCGTCTTCACTGGCGGCATGGCTGAGCGAGGACACACGATGGCGCCGGTGGAAACGGCGGAAACGGCGGAAACGGTGGAGCCCGAACAGGCCGAGGCCGGGCGGCGCACCGGCGCCGGGTCCTGGCGCGCGGGCATCCGCCGGGCGATCCGCGCCGGCTCCCGGCCGGAGCCGTGGAGGCGCGGCCCCGTGCTCGCCGTGTCGGCGCTGCTGCTCGGCCTGCTCATGCTGCTGCACGCGGAGATCCCGAACCGGATCGGGAACCTCGGCAGCCTGGTGGAGACGTTCCTCCCGTGGTTCGGCCTGTTCGTCCCCGTGCTGCTGGCCGGGGCGCTGTGGCGCCGCTCCGCCTCCGCCGTCGCCGCGCTGCTCCTGCCGGTCGTGGTGTGGCTGAACCTGTTCGGCGGGCTGCTCGGCGACAAGTCCCACCCGGGCGGGGACCTGACCGTGGTCAGCCACAACGTCGGCGCCGGGAACCCCGACCCGGTCGCCGCCGCACGCGACCTGGCCGCCTCCGGCGCGGACGTGCTGGCCCTGGAGGAACTGGCCCAGGAGGCCAAGGGCGTCTACGAGAGGGAGCTGGCCGGGACGTACCCGTACCACGCGGTGCAGGGCACGGTCGGGCTGTGGAGCCGGCTGCCGCTGTCGGACACCCGGCCGGTCGACATCAAGACGGACACCGGGCCGCTGGGGGAGACCAAGCCGGCCGACGTCAAGATGAAGGACAGCCGGGCCTTTCGCACCACCGTGGCCACGGAACACGGACCGCTGGCGGTGTACGTGGCCCACCTGGGGTCCGTGCGCGTGAACCCCAGGGCGGGTTTCTGGGCGGTCCACCGTAACCGGGGCGCGCAGGCCCTCGGCGAGGCCATCGCCGCCGAGCGGAACGAGCGGGTGGTGCTGCTCGGCGACCTGAACGGCACCGAGGACGACCGCGCGTTCGCCTCCATCACCTCGCGGATGCGCTCCGCCCAGGACGAGGCAGGGGACGGCTTCGGCTTCAGCTGGCCGGCGGCCTTCCCGGTCGCCCGGATCGACCAGATCCTCGTCCGCGGCGTGGAGCCGAGGAGTTCGCGGGTCCTGCCCGCCACCGGCAGCGATCACCTGCCGGTGGCGGCCGCGATCAGCTGGTGAGGATGTTCCTCCAGGCGCGCTCGAAGAGGGCGGGGACGGGGCCGGACGGGACGGCCGCCATGTTCGCCAGGGAGCGGTGCTCGTCCGCCAGCGGCATCAGGCGGATCTTCGGCACCTCGATGGGGAGGCGCGGTGCCTTGTACTCGCGCCAAGCGCCGTGCACGAACAGCGAGCGCCCCGCACGCGCCCGGGTGGCGCTCAGCACGAGCCCCGAGCCGCCGAGTTCGGCCACCGCCGCCTTAAAGCGGGCGGGCTTCCAGCCGGTCCACTCCTTGACGTTGCGGTCGGACGGGTCGGGCAGGGCGAGCAGCATCAGGTAGAGGGCCGCCGCGTCCTCGCCCAGCCGGTGGGTCTCCGCGCATTCCTCCAGCAGCTGCGGCACCGAGCGTGCCGGATGCTGCTCCCAGCCCGGCGCCAGGTCCGCGTCGGAGGCCAGGTGCGCGCCGAGCGCGGCGAAGTCGTCGCTGAGCAGGAGACGCAGGTCGGCCAGCGTGGGGAGCCCGGAATCGCCGGGCACCGCCTGGGACGGCAGGGTCGCGTCGTAGTAGTCGTCGAGGGCGTCGAGCAGCGGGTCGTCCGGCCCCTTCACCGCGGCGGGATCCACCCGCAGGTGGCGGAGACGGAAGACGTCGTCCTCGACCAGCGTCACCGCCGGATGGGCGGTGAGCGCGTCGGTGGGAGGCGGGTCGCCCATCAGGTGGTTGCTCTGCAGCGAGAACAGGGTGCGCGGCCCGGCGGCCTCGCGCAGCCGGGAGATCGCGGCGCCGATCGCGGGCCGCAGCGGATCGCCGGCCGGGGTCCGGTAGGCGAGCCAGGCGGCGACGCGCGGCAGGGCCAGCGGGTCCGGTTCGCCGGAGAAGAGCGGGGTGGCCGCGAGGCAGTCCGCGCCGGCGGCGACGCGGCCGATGAGCGCCCACGGCCGCAGCGGCGGCCGGCCGCTCCGCCACGGCCACGGGGCCTTGAGATCCGCGCGTGGCAGCGGAATCTCGCACTTGGGCTGGGTGATCTCCTTGTGCGCGCGGGGTAGGAGCCCGGCGGGCACGGGGAACGGGTCCCCCGACTCCTCCAGGCACCACGCGAGCGCGCGGTCGACCGCCGGGCCGGACGTCCACAGCTCCTCCGGGTCGTCCGGCAGGAGCCGTTCGTAGAGCCTGGTGTAGAACTCGGCCGGTCGCAGGGCCCTGAGGCCCTCCTTCACCTCGTCCGCCTGCGAGTTCCACCCCGAACCGAAGTGGACCAGCCGGACGGGGTCGTCCTTGCCCAGCTGGTACGGCGCGGACAGGAACGCCCCCTGGAGCACGACGGCCGCCTCGGCCTTCGACAGGCCCGTCTTCTCCGCGAACGCGGCCGCCAGTTCAGGGCTCACCGTTGGGCGGTCCCGTTCGCGCCAGAGCTCGCTGAAGCGCGCGAACCAGGCGCCGGAGCGCACCGGCTCCAGGACGCAGGCGTCGAGCAGGCGCGCACCGGCCGCCGCCAGCGGGCCCTCCTCGGCGAACTTCCCCTCAGGCGCGTACTCAAGGAGCACTCGTTCGGGGGGCACCCCATGCTGTGCGCTCACCACCAGGGCGACGGACGTGGACGTGCGGAACGCCATCCCAGGGGTGGCCTTGCCGCCCTTCGTGTCCTCGGGCAGTTCGCAGCGCACCACCCGCCAACGGCCGGGCTCGCCCGACACGAAGGGGTAGGTCCCGTAGGCGGCCGGCCTCTGGTACGAACGCGCCCTCGACCTTGACGGGACGCCGGTGTACGCGGCGGTGTTGACGTGGTTCGGCCGGAGTTCCAGGCCGATCATGTTGCCGTCGAACTTGCCGCTCGGCGTGCCCATATCGCCGTCCCAGACGGGCGTGCCGGAGCCCGCCAGGTCCATGAGCCAGCCGCACTGCCGCACGACCGGGTCGACGTTCCGCGCCGGGGCCGCCTCCTTCGCCTCCTCTCCCGGAGTGAGGCGGCGGACGAGCCGCTCCAGGCCCACCCGGCAGTTGACCGCCGTGACCAGCGAGAACGCGACCCTGGCGAAGGTCTCGCTGTCCCGCTCCTTCAGCTCCGGCAGCGCCTTGGAGAGCGCGACGAAGTTCGGCCCCGACACCGAGCGGTTGATGTAGTGGGGCTCCAGGAGCTTCAGCAGCTCCTCGACCCGTTCGCGGGTGAACTCCTCCGGCAGGTCGGCCATGAGCAGCGCCATGACGTCCACCGCAGCGAACTCGCGTGCCGCCTCGGCGTCCTTGAGCAGCAGGTCCACCGCCGCGCCCACGTGCACGAACCGGGCGAGCAGCATCCGCAGCCCGAACAGGTCGACGCCCTCACGCAGCAGGGCGCGCTCGCGGGCGCACCACGCGCGCAGCTCCTCGTGGCCGATCGGGTTGTCGAACAGCCCCGGGAGCTTGCCCCACCCCTTGGTCTCGTGCGGCTCATACCAGGTGTTGGACGCGCTGTCCCCGACGGTCATGTCGAGGTCGCCCCGCGCGCGGGCGCGCAGCTCCCGCGCGAACCGCTCGTCCGCCAGGACGTGCCGCAGCTCGGGGCGGCGGTCGATCACCAGGTCGGGCAGGAACGCGGGGCCGAGGCGCTCCGGCGGGTCGGCGACGGGGACGCCGTGCTCCAGCAGCATGTCGATCATGTCCAGCGGCGTCCTCCTGCGGCCGGTCTCGTCGAGCCCCCAGAAGCGGAACGCCACCGGCACCCCGTCGGACGCGAGCCGCGGGGCGATCCGCTCGGCCACCTCGTAGAACTCGCCGAGCGGGTCCCTCCACTGAGGTCCCTGCACGCAGGCGACCAGCCAGGCGGCGGCGTCCCCGCGCTGGAGGCCGGGGGCGTCCCCGGTCAGCATCGCCAGTGCGCCGCTGCGTTCGAGCAGCTTCAGCCACAGCGGTCCCTGGGACGGATATGCCGGGCGCAGTTCCAGCACCGGCCGCGCCGCCTCCGGCCCGGACACCAGGTCCATGGCGCGGCCCTTCAGCGCGTCGGTCCAGAACGCGTCGTCGCTCAGCGACACCTCGTCCGCCGCGAAGACGGACCGCAGGAGCTCCGCGAGCTCCGCCTCGGGGTCCAGCCCCGCGGCCTTGGCGATCTTCCGGAGGTCGGCGGCGAGCTGCGGATAGACGTCCCCGCCGTCCTCGACCCGCCACACCATCACCTCGCGGAAGCGGGCAAGGCCCTCCGCCGTCGCCGCGCCCTTGGCGGCCAGGTCGCGCGCCCACCCCCGTAGGAGCGTCGCGGACAGCGCGTGCGCGTGCTCCTCGTAGCGGTCGGCCAGCCACTCCGGATCGGGACGGTGCGCCAGCGTCCGCTCCAGTTTGCGCGCGCGGCCGAACCACGCGGAGGCCAGGTTCGGCTCATTGTGGGTGAGGGCGGCATCGGCCACCGCGTCCAGGAGGGTGATCAGGAGCGCGGGCGCGGACTCCTCCAGACCGGCCAGGATCTCCTCCACGGCCGGCTTGTAGAAGTAGCGCCAGCCACCGGTCCGGAGCTCCAAGGTGTGGACCTTCTCCGCCGCGAGCCGCTCCGCTTCGGGGTGTGCCTCGATGACGCGCTCGGGGAAGGGGACCACGCTGGCGTAGGGGGCGGGCAGGCCGGTCTCGAACAGCCCCTCCGGCTCCCACCCGTCCACCGCCATCAGCATGTCGCGGTAGCGGACGGCCGACTCGCCAAGCACCTGGGTGAGCCTGCGGTCGTCGGGGCCGGCGTAGGTCCGCGCGCACAGCCCGCCTTCGACCGGCTCCGTGGTGAGCGTGACACCCGCTTCGTCCAGCGCCTCCGCCCAGAACGGGTCGACGTCTGCCAGGGCGCGGGGGACGGCGACCCCTTCAGCCGCCCACGAGCGCGCCGATTCGCCGCACTGCTCCTGGTGGCGCTTCAGGTACCGCCGCACCGTGTACATCCCGGCCAGGCCGGGCGCGCCCCCCAACTGCTCGGGAGCCTGCTTGAGCCTCCGCCCCCGGGGATTGCGGTAGACGATCTCCAGATCGTCCGTGAACTCCGCCGTGTACCCACCGGCCTCGATCCGCCACCCCATAAGCCCCGCGGCCCCCCATCTCGATCTTGACGGGCCAGCGTACGCACGATGACCGACATCGGCCACCGAACCGAGGGCGGCAGGGGCCGGTCAGGGGCGGGCCGCGTCCCTGGCGGCGAACAATTCCCGTGGTCTCTATGAGCACCGGACGCGAGAGACCTACTCCCGGCGGCCGATGCTTGGAATTGCGGATGGGCGACATGATTCCATCGGGGCGGTTCCCCTCGGTGCCGCCCGGCGGCCACCACCTCGGGATCGCTGCGACGCAATTGGAGGACTCTGTGAATGGTAGCTCGATGCCGGCCGCTCGAACTCAGAACCTGCGCGTGCTGGAGGGCCGCTTCGTTCTAGAGCGAGTCTCCGACGTCCGCACGGTCGCCTTCGGATCCGACCTGCTCGCCCTCGTGCTCGGCCCGGACGGAGGCGCGGCGATGCGGCGCGACGACACGGCCGAGGACGCTTGGGCGGCCCTGTGGAACGGCGATGACGCGCACGACCCGGAAGCGACGGGAATGCTCAGCGCCATCGTCGCGCCGCTCGCCGCTGGTGAGCTCCCCGTCTGGACCGCCGCGAGCTACGACGGCGACCTGGTGCTCGTCCCGTCCGACCGCCTTGAGGAAGCCGTCACCGTACTCCGCCGCGCCGGCCACCAGGTGGCCGAATGACCTGTCGTGGAGCCGGGTGGGCGCGCCCGAATTCAGGAAGCTCGGGGCGACCCGCACGCTCGCGGCACCGGCTCTGCCTCACCGCTTCACATCGGGGGTTCGCGCCGCTCAGATCATGATGATCGTCCCCGGCCGGGACCGGCCCGCAGGGCGCACGCCAGGCCGCCGCTCCTGATCCCACCAAGCTGAATTCGGTAACGCTCTTCGGCACGGTCGGCGACACATCCAAGCGTTACGCGCTAACGCCTGGCGAACACGAGTCCGTCTTTCTGTAACGCTTTGCCGAGGCCTTGGCGTTAGCCGCAACGCCACCCACTGGTCTCGGCGTGGTTCTGCGCGGCGGGCTGCGGATTTCCTCTAGGCTATGGGTATCGAGTCACTGCAAATCAAAAGGGGTACACAATCATGTCCACGTTCACTCCAGTCTCCCGCTTGCACGTCCACGGGTCCCGGCGGTCCGCCCTCCGTCCCGTTTCCGCGGGTCAGGGGGGACGTGTTCGGAATCCGCAGCGGATGCGCCCGGCGAGGGAATCGGTCGTGGCCAAGCCGTCCATCGAGGCCGCTGCCGGTCAGATGCCCAACCAGCTCGACACCGAGCGCACCGCGCTCTTGGCCGAGCTGACGCGTATCGACAACAAGTCCAGCATGTTCATGGCGCTGGCGCTGGGTGGAGCCGTCGCCGGCTTCACCGCATTCGACAAGGCTGGAAAACTCTCACAGATCTTCGGCCAGACGGCCGGTGTGTTCTTCGCACTCGCCGTCCTGGTGCTGCTTCTCAAGGTGGCCTGGCCGGCCCGCCCGAACTCCAAGGCGACCTTTAGGGTCTATGCCGCTTTGGGCCCTGGCCGGCTCGTCGCGTTCTTGCGAGGCAAGCACCAGTACACCCCTCCGGGCAAGGACAAGGCGCCCCTCACGTTCGATGAGGTGCGCGAAGACGACATCCAGGTCAAGAGCAGGTTGGTGAGCATCAAGTTCGCCTACCAAAGGCTCGCGATCGTCAGCATGGTGCTCGGCGTGATCGCGCTCGGCGCGGCCGGGCTGTCCTAAGGGACGCAGTCTCTAGCGGACTATTTTTCAGGAGCGGAACTGACCACGTTCTGCTCCCACCCATAAACATGGCACGGCCACCCAGACGACCGCGCCATGCCTAACCCCGATGCCCAGCGAGGCGGCCTCACCGCCGACCTCTCTGGGCATCATCAGTAGCGGCCGCGACGCGGTATGCCCGATGAGACTTCTCGGTTGCCTGCGGCTCATGTTGCGAGCTCACCTGAGGATGAAAAGGGTCAGTCATGCCGGGCCCGAAGGCCAGCGGCCCTCTTACGGATCACGAAGAACATAACGGCCCCCGATCCTTGAGCGGATTGGCGTGGTGATCCCGGTGTCCGCCCGGACACTGGAACCGTCATGAGGACCGGAGGCCCCGCTCCTCATAGCGTCAGATGATGTAAGTACCGACTTGGCGGCGTTCTTTGGAGGACAGCACCTCCAATGGCAGCAGCGGGATCGCCTCTCGGTTGGCCGCCAGGTAGCAAAGCAGCACCAGTGCGCTGCCGTCCTCGTCCTTGAACAGCAGCCAATGCGCGAGGTCGACCGAGCCGCTGGAGAAACCGGACGAGTGCATCACCGGATCCAGCATCGCCAGGTAACCCTCCGGAAGCAGTTTCTTGCGAATCTTCCGGAAGCTCGCCGACGGGAAGGAGCTGACCATCAGGAACAGCTGCCCGAACGTCTGAGTGTGGTGCACAATCCGCCCGGGCGTGACCGGGACCGGAGCTCGCACAACGTGGTCGATCAGGTTCGGATGGGCGAGCCATCGCCAGGTCTCCCGAGAGGTCACCGCATCCGGAAGCTTTTCCTCCATACGCTCCAGGTGTACAGGCAGCCACTCCCGCGCCCACTCGTTGATGAAAGCCTCCACACATCATGATCAATTCCGCCGGCCTCCGATTCTTCCGGACGCGGCCCACCGCATGTCAAGCCCGCAGGACGCTCCCGCCCCTGGTGCGAGGGGGATTCCGGGTATTCCGGCCCGCAGAGGTGCCGCATGGGCGGTGCCGACTCGCACTGAGCCTTTTTCAGCGGCAGTTCGGTGTGCGCTGATCGGTTGTAGCGCCGGACCCTGGCCTACGCCACCGGTGTCGTCCGCCGCCCTGCTCGCGGCCCGAGCGGGGGCAGGGGCCGGCCACCAAGATTCACCCGACAGGGCCTAGGGCGTGTTCCAAAAGCGTGTGGCCAGTTGCGGAGGCTGCGCATACCTTTCGATCATGGATGAGCTAGACCTCCTCAAGCGCTCCGATGGTCCAGTCACCCGCAGCAGGCTCGTCCGCGATCTGCGTGGGTTGGGCCTGGCCGAGGGCGACATCGTGATGTTCCACACCCGGATGTCGGCGCTGGACTACGTCGCCGGTGGTCCCCAGACGATAATCAATGCGCTGCGGGACACGGTCGGCGCGACGGGCACCTTGATGGTCACCTGCGGCTGGAACGACGCGCCGCCCTACGACTTCACCGACTGGCCCGGAGATTGGCAGGACGCTTTGCGCGCCGAGCATCCGCCTTACGACCTGCGGTTCAGTGAGGCCGACCACAACAACGGCCGGTTGCCCGAGGCGCTGCGCCGGTGGCCGGGTGCGGTCCGCAGTCGTCATCCCGACGCCAGTTTCGCCGCTCTCGGCCCGGCGGCCCACGGCCTGATGGATGATCACCCGTGGGATGACCCACATGGTCCCGACAGTCCGCTGGCGCGTCTGGCCGCCAGGGGCGGCCGGGTGCTGTTGCTGGGCGCACCGCTGGACACCCTGACGCTCCTGCACCACGCAGAGGCCCTCGCCAAGGCGCCGGGGAAGCGGTTTGTCGACTACCAACAGCCCATCACCGTGGACGGCGAGCGCGTCTGGCGGCGCTTTCGCGACATCGACTCCGAGGACGGTGCCTTCGACTACACCCCGGTCGTGCCCAAGGGGCAAGATCCCTTCGAGGTCATCGCCCGCGACATGCTCACTGCCGGGCACGGACGACAAGGCCAGGTCGGCGCCGCAACCAGCTACCTGTTCGAGGCGGCCGACGTCGTGAGGTTCGGCGTCAACTGGATCGAGAGCAAACTCGCGTGATCGGCCGGCTATGGCCAGCGCCTTGGCACGTGATCACAGCCACTCACTGATCACGGCGATCTGCACGGTCGTGCGGGTGCCCGCCGCCGGGCCGGGCGACCCGGATGCGCTCCAGCACTGCCTCGAACTGCGGCGAGTCACCCCGCTGCCCGGCCGTCAGCGCCGGCGACAACGGCTTTTGCCCCTGCTCGACGGCCAGGTGCAACTTGGTGGTCAGCCCACCCCGCGAGCGGCCGAGCCCGTGGTCGTCCGGCTCGGCGGCACCGGTCCCGCCCGGCGGTTCCGTCTGGCCTTATCGTTGCTTGAGATCCGCGAGCAGCGCGCGGAACGCGACCGGGGCGAGCAGGATTCTCGGCCCGTCCGGATCCTGGGAGTCCCGGACGCCCACACCGTGGCGAAGATTCGCGACCTCCACGCACTCGCCGCCCTGATCGTTGCTTCGCCGCGCTTTGCGCCAGGTCACAGTCTCCACCGGTCCATCGCCCTTCGTATTAAGTCGCGTGAGTCGCTGACGCTCAGGCAGCGCGCCTGCATCTCCGCGAACGCGCCGACGCAGTGCAAGATATCGCTCGCTTCTTGCGACGTGAAGCCTCCGGTCGAAATCTCTTGATAGAGCAGCTCTTCGCCAGTTGGCTGAGTTGCGATGCTGAAGGTTCCGGAGATGCCTCGATAGTACGCCGTCGGAGCGATCTGAAGCGTCACATTTTCCCGCTCGGAGACCTCAAGTAGGTGCTCACACTGGCGAAACATCACTTCGGGAGTTCCGACCAGCCGATTGAGCACGACCTCGGCCAAGACCGCGATGACCCTTGGGGGCGCCTCGCGCTCTAAGATCTGCTGGCGCTTCATGCGGCTTTCGAGGGCGTCTGGAGAAGGAAGTAAGACGTGGGCGTACTCCTTGATTTGGAATAAGCCCACGATGAACGTTTCCGCGTGCATCCGTAGAAGGTCGGCGGTCGCCTCTGCTTCCGAGTAGTCGGCGAAGAATTTTGGGTGGGCGGATGACTTGAGTATGTCGTCCCAGGTGTCAGTGAGAGCGGTACCGGTCCTGAGAGCGTCGTCTAGCCGTAAGGCGAAGTCTCTGCGGCACCGGGTGGTCCCGTTCTCCACCTGGGCGATGTAGCTGCGGCTCACGGCGGCCCCTTCTGCCAGTTCGAGCCGGGATAGACCCTTCTCGTGGCGAAGGCGGATGACCTCCTGGCCGAAGGCGATCGTCTGACGGGTCGGCTTGCGTGCAGCCATGTGGCACACCTCCTGGCATCGGCTCGCACCCTCTGAAACCGGGGTGCGTGTGTTGTCGTTCTTTCCTAGTCAGGTTACGCCTTGGAGTGGATTCTGTGCGGGGAGTTACCGGAAATGGGAGGTGATCGTTAATGGAGTGCCCCGCGGAGATCGTGGTGCCGGTCAGGGCCGAGTCGGTGAAAGTGGCTCGGGATTGGGTCGAGGGCGTCCTGGGAACGTGGGGGCAGGACGCCTATGTGGCGAAGGTCGTGGTGTCGGAACTGGTGACGAACGTCTTGCGGCACACCAGGAGCGCGACCACGACCGTGCGGGTCGTCCAGGCGGACAAGGGAACCGTCGTGGAGGTCTTCGACTCTTCCAACGTCCTGCCGATGGCGGGGCAGGCGGCCCTGCTGAGCGAGGACGGGCGTGGGCTGGCGATGCTGGATGTTCTCGTCAAGGAATGGGGGACGCAGCCACTCGGAGGCGGCGGGAAGGCCGTGTGGGCACTGCTCCCTGAAAGCACGTCGTGAACGAGGCCGACGCACTGGTTTCCCTACGCGAACGCTACTCGTCCTGGGAAATTTCCCTGAACCATGGCATGTGGCAGGCCAAGGGGCGCGTTCTCATCCGTTCGTCTTCTCTGAGCCTTCTGCAAGCGGCGATGGACGGTGAGTCTCCATTCCCGTCCCGCCTTGCAAAGGAACGAGTCCGGGTAGCAGCGAACGGATCCTCGACGCCGCGACCGGATGCGTCATGCGGAACGCCTGAACCAGGGGGCGGTCCATGGTGGTGCGGTGCTCTGCGGGTAGTGCGTGCAGCCGTCCGGAAGCGGCGGGGAAGGCGCCTTGGTGTCACTGCCTGAAGAGGCGGTCAGCGGCGTCCTGCTCGGCCTGGGCGGCCATGGGAAGCTGCGGGCGATGTCGAGCACGTTGCTGCGCTCGGTGTCCTGCCCGCGCCCTGTCATCCCGGGTTCAGCTGTCGGGATGAACGTTGTTGATCACAATGGTCTCGCCCATGAGCAGGTAGTACACCGTCATGTCGTCTCGGGTGACCACATAGTGCGCGTGATCCAGTTCCTCGATGCCGAGGGGTTTGGCGTCAGGCGGCACCGGGTCGGTCATCAAAGACATGATCACCAGTTGGACCGCGGTGCGATAGTGCGGTGCCATCGCGGCGATCTGCAGCCGGATGGACCTGGTCATCGAGAGGTGGTCAGGCAAGCCAGTCCCCTGAGGCGATCTGCTCACGGGTGTAGACCTCGTAGCCCGGCGGGGTCGTGCCGGCTTCCAGGTAGGGCCTGATTCGCGTGGCCTCTCGATCGGCTTCTCTGGCCGCCCGCTCAAGTCGGAGTTGCTGGAGTTCCTGCCACTCCTGCTCAGTGACCAGCACGACCGGATCCTTGCCGTTCTTGGTGATACGGGGATGTGCGGCCCGGTGTACGACGGCTGCGTGGAGATCGCCGAGTCGCACACGTGCTTCTTTGATCGGGTAGGACTCCATCTCGCCACCATAGTGCACACAGTGATCTGAGTGCACACTTTGTACATCACGGTCCACCGGAGACGGCTGGGACGGACGTGTTGGCGACTGGCCGGGGGTGGGTCGGGTCAGTTGTGGGTGTTGGTCTGGATCTCGCTGACGGCCAGGGGGGTGGGCTCGGAGGTCATGGTGTAGTCGTCGAGGCCGCCGCCGCAGGGGGCGCCCGTGCAGGTCCAGGCGAGCGTCCAGGTGATCGTCGCGGTGATCTGCCAGGCGCCGCCCTGCTGGCCGGTGGAGGAGCGCTTGTAGGTGTAGCCGCAGGTCTTTCCGGTCTCACTGCCCGCGTCGTCGCAGGTGATCTTGGCCTCGCCGAGGTCCCAGGCGACGGACGAAGGGGTCGCCGTCGCCTGGACGGTCACGCCGCCCTCCGAGATCGGGTCGGTCTTCACGACGGTGAAGCCGTCCACCCAGAGGTTCGTCCGCAGCCGGACGAAGGTCTTGTCCTTGGGGGCCGTGTAGGCGGTCGGCACGGGGAACGGGGCCGAGGCCCTGGCCCGCAGCATCATCGTCCAGACGTCGGGCGGCTGGGCGGCGGGCGGCGCGTTGCCTCCGGGGACGTCTATGCCGTCCACGCCCTGGTTGTCGGTCAGGCCCTCGGGGGCGGGCGGAGCCACCGGGCCGCTGACGCCGCCCGATCCGTTTCCGCCGTTTCCACCGCTGTTTCCGCCGCCGCGTCCGCCGGTGACGCCGGACAGGTTGCAGTCGAGGCCCTGGTTCGCGACGCCGCATCCGTCGGCGAAGGCTTCGGCGGGGGCCGCGAAAGTGGAGAGAAGGGCTGCCGCCACGGTGATGCCCGACGCCACGCGGCGCCGGGTGGGGGTGTGAGACATCGCGTGTCCTCTGGGGGATGTCAGCATGTGCGGTCCCGGACGGAAGCGGCGACCTTCCAGGCATCACCGTCGTACTGGACGGTGTAGCGGTAGAGGTAGGCGCCGCCCTTGCCTCCGCCCGTCCGCTTGCCCGTCTTGGCGGAGAAGCGGTAGCCCGCGACGGTGTTGACGCAGTCGATGAGGTAGACCTTCGAGCGGTCCTTGGAGACCGCGTAGACCCGGGGGTTCAGGGTCTTCGCGAAGCGCCAGATGTGGCCCTGGGCCTTGGTGGCCTCCACGTCGTCGGTGACCTCGGTGAGGAGGGGGTCCATGGCGACGTCGGCGAGGCCGGCGGGGTCGTTCTTCTCGTAGGCCTTCTGGTAGGCGGCCTGGTAGGCGCGGTAGCGGGCGAGGACCGTCTTGAAGAGCTGGTCCGTCGAGACCGCGGTGGGCGTGGCGGCGGGAGTGCCGCCGGTGTCGAACCTGCCGTTGGGGGAGAGTTCGCCGCTGGCGGACGAGCCGGACGAGCCGCATCCGGCGGCCGTGCACACGGCGAGGGCGGCCGTCAGGCAGGCGGCGCGGCGAGGCCCCAGAGGGGAGGAACGAATGCGCATCGCCATCCCTGAGCGGCAGCAGACAACGGGCCGAATACGCGCGAAAGCTTACAGAGATGCGTGGGGCGAGAAAAGGGATTCGTTGCGTCCCGCTTGACCTCGACCTTGCTTGAGGTACCAGGCTTCTGGGGGAGCGCTGATGGAAGGAGCCGGATATGCGTGCTGTGTGGTTGAGGGAGTTCGGCGGGCCGGAGGTCCTGGTCGCGGGTGACGCGCCCGACCCGGTGCCGGGTGAGGGGCGGGCGCTGGTCGAGGTGGAGTTCGCCAACATCACGTTCGTGGAGACGCAGATGCGGTCGGGCACCGGTCCGATGCCGGTTCGCTGGGAGCCGCCGATGATCCCGGGCAACGGGGTCGGCGGAGTGGTCACGGCGGTCGGGGACGGGGTGGACGGGACGCTCGTCGGCCGGCGGGTCGTCAGCAGCACCGGCGGCACCGGCGGCTACGCCCAGAAGGCCGCCGTGGACGCGAAGGGCCTGTTCGAGGTGCCGGACGGCCTGGCGCTCGACGACGCGGTGGCTCTGCTCGCGGACGGGCGGACGGCGACGATGATGACGCGCGCGGCCCAGATCCGCGAGGGCGAACGAGTCTTGGTGGAGGCGGCGGCCGGCGGGGTGGGGACGCTCCTCGTCCAGCTCGCCAAGGCGCAGGGGGCGACGGTCGTCGCGGCCGCGCGGGGGGAGCGGAAGACGGAACTGGCCATGCGGCTGGGCGCGGACGAGGCCGTCGACTACGGCGAGCCGGGCTGGGCGGAGAAGACCGGGCCGGTGGACGTCGTGTTCGACGGGGTGGGCGGCGACGTGGCCCGTGCGGCGTTCGGGCTGCTCAGGAAGGGCGGGCGGATGGTCAGTTTCGGGCTGGCGGGCGGGGAGGGGGCGAACATCCCCGAGGAGGACGCCCGGGAGGCGGGCGTGACGCTGGTCTGGCCCTCGGCCACGCCGGAGGAGATGCGGGAGTTCACCGAGCACGCGCTGCGCGAGGCGGCGGCCGGACGGCTCACGCCGGTGATCGGGCAGCGGTTCCCGCTCGACGGCGCGGCCGAGGCGCACGCCCTGATCGAGTCGCGGGGGACCGTCGGCAAGACCCTCCTGGAGGTCAGCCGACCCTCGTGAGGAACGCGATCAGCGAGCGTTCGTAGGCGGCGGGGTCGACGTTCCACGACTCGGTGTGGTCGCCCGGCGTGGGGATGTGGGTGACCGTGCCGGGCGGCGCCTTCCTGGCGAAGGCGAAGGCGGGGCCGTTGGCGACGGTGGAGTCGTCCTCGGTGGTGAACATGAGGACGGGCGTACGCAGGTGGGGCGCGAACCGGCGCATGTCGAAGTCGGTCAGGTCGATGCCGATGCGCCACTGGAGGACCCGCTTGGCGATGCCGGTCATGAAGCCGGGCAGATGGCGGGCGTCGCCCTGCTTGTCCAGGGTGGCGTTCCAGTCGAGGACGGGGGAGTCGAGCACGACCCCGCGCACGAACGACGGGTCCCGCTGCAACGTCGTCATCGCCATCGCGCCGCCCATCGACCATCCGTACAGGACGACGCCCGTCGCCCCGTGCGCGCGTGCGTAGCCCATGGCGGAGACGACGTCGTGCCACTCCTTGTCGCCGAGGTGGTTGCGGCGGTCCTGCGACGGGGGCGCGCCCACGTCGTTGCGGTAGGCGATGGACAGCATCGGCAGGCCCAGCGAGTGGACGGTGCGCATGACGCGGAAGGTTTCGGCCTTGTCGGCGTTGCGCCCGTGGACGCCGATGACCCAGGTGCCCTTGTCGGACGTCCCCGGGACGAACCACGCCGGCATGGGCCCGACCTCGGACGGATACGTGACGTCCTGGAACGGCAGCCCGAGCGCCGTCTTCGGGTCGCCGTCGTACATCCAGTGGTCGATCATCGCGGGGGCGTCCTTCACCAGGGCGCCCTCGACGGGGGACACCTTCCGGACGACGTGCCGGTCGTTCCCCCCGACGACGGGCCCGAGCAGGGCGCGCCCGCCCTTCCAGACCAGGGCCCAGGCGCCGGGGCGCTCCGTCCCCGGCTCGCGGGGCAGCGTGACGGTGCCGTTGCCCGCGTCCTCGATGGTCAGCGGGTACTCGGCGGAGTGGTCGACCTCGATGGCGACGCCGGCGAAGTACCAGCCGATGCCGCCGACGAGCGCGCACAGGAGCGCGGTGATCGTGACGACCGCCGACATCAGCGGGCGGGCGCGGCGGCGCCGGCGGCGCGGCGGGCCGGGGGTCGCCGGGACGGATGACGCTGGGGCAGCGGTGGACACGACATACGAAAGTAGCCTCCCGCGAGCGTCGCCAGTGCCCGGGGCGGCGCGCAAGACATCGACCGGTGCGGTTAATCTGCCGATCAGGTGCCATAGGGGGAGCCATCGGGACGGAGGGACGCGCGGTGACGGGCCAGGACGACCGCGTCGCGGAGCTCGAAGGCCGGGTCGCCGAGTCCGCCCGGCGGCTGGCCCCGCCCGGCTGGCGGCGGCTCGACCTGCACTGCGCCGCGACGGTCGCCGGCACCGTCGCCGCGCTGGCGGTGCTGACGGGCGAGGGCCGGATGGAGATGTCCGGGGACGTCCCGGAGGAGCTGACCGATCTGCTGACGGACCTGCGCCGCGCCCACTACCGGCCCGAGCGCGGCACCTGGTTCTCGATGGTCATGATCATCGAGCCGGGTTCGGTGTGCCCGCTCTACAACCGCGAGTTCGACCCGCTGTGGGACCCGCCGCTCCCGGCGGAGTCCTGGCGGCGCGACCAGACCGTCATGCCGAGGGACGGCGACGCCGTGCCGGACTGGCTGCGCGACCGGCTGGAGGGCCGCGAGCCGTCCGCGCCATCCGCGCCGGACCCGGCGCCGATGGACCCGGTCGAGCAGGCGGAGCTGCTGTCGGACCGGCTCTCCACCCTGGTCGCCGTCCACGCGCCCGGGCTGTGGGAGCGGGTCTCCGGGCACTACCGGGTGGCCGGCGGGCGTGCCGAGATGCCCGCGCTGACGTGCCGCCAGGCCACCGGCGCCCAGACGTCCTGGACGGCGCCCGCCGCGGCGGCCGCGCTGCTCGAACGGCTCCGCGCCGGGACGCGGGCGTTCCAGGGCTCCACCTGGTCCCGGATCGACTTCGAGGTCCTGTACGAGGACGGGGCGGTCCGCTGCCGCGCGAGCTTCACCCACGACGACGAGCCACCGCCCCGGCCCGCGCCGGTCGCCGGCACGCCGCCGCCCCGGCCGGGGCTGCGCCGGGCCAGGATCTTCGACCACGCGGGCCCGGACGGGAGCCGTCCCGCCGTCTCGCGCCCGCCCGTCCCTCCGGACGAGGCGGGCCGCGTGGCCGAGTACCTGCGGCGGGCCCCGACCGTCATGGCGGCGCGCTCGAACGCCCCCGACCGGCTCGACCCGTCGCGCGGGGCGGCGGTGCCGCTGACCTTCCACACCGACGGGACGTGGGTGTGGTCGAGCGCGGTGGCCTACTACCTGAGCGAGCACGGCGTCCCGCCGGAACCCGATCTCGTCGCGCACATCAGGGCCAACGCGTTCCGCGTCCCCGACGTCGACGACGACACGATGAACGCCGCGAACGCCGCCGTCACCGGACGCGCCGCGCCCGAACGCGTCCCGCGCGAGCCCGACTGGGCGGGGACGCTCCAGCACCGTCTCGACCAGCTCCGCGTCGACCGCGCCGCCTACCGCGTCAACGACGTGGCCGAGGGGGTCTGGTGCCTGACGTCCCGGCCGGGCCGCTGGTCGGTGTTCCAGATGCGCGACGGCGAGCGCCGCAAGGAGGCCGTCTTCGACGACGCCGAGCAGGCGTCCGCGCACCTGCTCGGACGGCTGCTGCTCGACCCGCGCCACACCGCCGGGGACGGGCCGTTCGCGCCGCTCAAGGGGGAGCCGCCGCTCTCGCTGCTGCGCGACCGCCACGTCATGGAGCTGGCGGCGGGAACGGAGGTCGACCGCTACGGCGCCCCGGACGGCAACGTGGCGTACGCGGCGCGCACGCCGTATCCGCAGCGGTCGCTGCCGCCCGAGTGGCGGAACCGCCCGTACCGCGTCTACCGGTTGCGGCGGCCCATGGAGACCCTGACCGGGAAGGCCGTCCCGTGGTTCGGGCAGCCGGGCGGCGGGACGGCGCACGTGTTCCGGCGGTCGATGGCCGACCTGGTCGCCGACGGCAGCCTCGTCGAGGTGCCGGGCGGCTGACCGGGCGGCGGCTCAGGCCTGGCCGATCGCGGACACGAGCCCGAGCGCCAGCACCAGGTCGAGGTGGATGAACGTCTCCAGCTTCGCTCCCGGCGGGACGTCCGGGTCGGCGGCGAGCCGGTCCAGGACGGCGAGCGCGGCGGGGCTGCCGAGGTCGTCGGCGAGCGCGGCCTCGGCCTCGTCCGCGTACTCGCGGTTGATCGGGCGCCCCGGGGACGTCGCCCATTCGGCGACCTTGCCGCGCCACCCGGCGAGCCGCTCCGCGGCAGCCGACAGCCTCGGCGCCGACAGCTCCAGAGGCTCCCGGTAGGGGACTTCCAGCATCGCCAGGCGCGCGGTCAGCGGGTCCGGCGAGGTTCCGGTCTCCTGCGGGACGGCCAGGCACAGCGCGTCCCTGTCGGCCGTCTCGGAAACGTAGACGTCGGCGTCCGGGAGGACGTCGTCGCGTACCTCGAACGGCTGGACGTTGTAGTCGTCCAGGCCCGTCGCGGCTCCCGGCGTGCTCACCGCCAGGACGCGGCGCCCGGCGCGTTCGGCCACCCGCCGCAGAAGGTCGGCGACGACCGCGCGGCGGTACGCGCCGTCCACGACCTGGACGCGCAGCCCGCGCCCGGCGGGCAGCGCCTCGGTCCGTCCCGTCCGGTGGTCGTGGAGCCGCAGCATGCCTCCCACCCTAGGGCGGCGCCTACAGCGGGAGGTCGGCGGCCATCGGCCCGAACGGCGTCGGCGCGGCGCCGTCCGACCGGCGGACGGCCGCGAACCGCAGCCGGACGTAGTCGGCGACCCACCCCGACTCGCGGCGCAGCGCGGGCGCGGCGAGGTCGTTCACCCGGTCGAGCAGCGGGTCGACCAGCTCCGGCGGGACGTCGGCCAGCGCGCGGGAGGCGTAGGCGCGGACCCAGTCGGCGGCGCCGTTCGGGCCCTCGGTCATCCGGGTCGGGCGGTCGGCGTGCTCCAGCAGCCGCAGCGTGAACCCGGCCTCCTCCAGCTTGGTCGCGTACGCGGCCGGCGACGGGAAGTACCAGGGCAGCTCGGGCTCGCCGAGGCCGAACACCCGCCAGGCGGTCTGCATCGCGACGATCAGCTCGGCACAGTTGCCCGCGCCGCCGAGCTCGCCGACGAACCGGCCGCCGGGGCGCAGCGCCGCGTGCACGCGGCCGATCACCGCGTCGGGGTCGCGGGTCATCCAGTGCAGGGCCGCGTTCGAGGCGACCGCGTCGAAGGACTCGCCCACGGTGAAGTCGTGGGCGTCGCCGACGACGAACGACAGCCCCGGGTGAATGGCGGTCGCCTGCGCGACCATCTCGGGGCTGCCGTCGATGCCCAGCACCTCGGCGCCCCGTTCGGCGATCTCCGCGCTGAACGAGCCCGTGCCGCACCCGAGATCGATGATCCTCTCGCCGGGCTGCGGATCGAGCAGATCGACGAGGGGCGCACCGTGCGCGGACACATACCCGAAGGCGGAGTCGTACGTCGTCACGGCCCAGTTCACTGTCATAATTTATCGGACATCGCCCGATGGTGAGGTGGGGATGCCGTGGCGGACGTCACGTCCGAGATCCGCGTCGTCGGGGCCGAGGGCCCGGACGGCCTGGCCCTGCGCACCTCCGGACTGGCCGCCAGGGGCCTCCCGGAACTGCGCGCCGACGGGCTTCCGCCCTATCTGGGACAGGGCTGGGCGCGCGTCCTCGCCGCCCTCGCGCAGCGCCTCGCCGCCACGGGGGAGATCCCGGAAGAGCTCGCCCCCGGCGTCGAGATCCGCCTCGCGCCGGCGGACGACGGCACGCTGGCCCCCGTCCCGCCGCCGGGACGCGATCTCGCCGAGTGGCGCCGGGACGTCCTGCTCCGGATGTTCCCCGAAGCCCGCGCCTGAGGGGCCCCTTCCTAGAATCGGATTCTGACAGCCGGGCTGGAGAAGGGTGCGCAGGGTGCCGTACGCAGAGATCGAGTACGAGGTTCGGGACGGGATCGCGACCGTCACGCTCAACCGGCCGCGGAAGATGAACGCCTACACGTTCGTCATGCGCAACGAGATGCTCGACGTCTTCGACCGGATCGACGCCGACGACGCCGTGCGCGCGGTCGTGGTGACCGGCGCCGGGCGCGCGTTCTGCGCGGGCGCCGACCTGAGCGGCGGCGGCGACACCTTCGACAAGGACAAGTCCAAGGACATGTTCGCGGGGGAGGACGACGTCCTGGAGGACGGCACCCCGCGCGACGGCGGCGGGACGGTCGCGCTCCGCATCGCCCGCTGCCTCAAGCCCGTCATCGGCGCGTTCAACGGCGCGGCGGTCGGCGTGGGCGTGACCATGACCCTCCCGATGGACGTCCGGCTCGCGAGCGAGAAGGCCAGGTTCGGCTTCGTGTTCGCCCGGCGCGGCATCGTGACCGAGGCCGCCTCCAGCTGGTTCCTGCCGCGCCTGGTCGGCATCGCGCAGGCCATGGAGTGGGCCGCCACCGGCCGGATCTTCGACGCGCGGGAGGCCCTCGCGGGCCGCCTCGTCTCCCGCGTGTACGCGCCCGACGAGCTCCTCCCGGCCGCGTACGCGCTCGCGCGCGAGATCGCCGACAACACCTCCGCCGTCTCGGTCGCCGCGATCCGCCGCCTCATGTGGTCGGGCCTGTCCGCGCCGTCCCCGTGGGACGCGCACATCGCCGACTCCCGCCTCATGGCCTCGCTCGGCGGCGCCGCCGACGCCGTCGAGGGCGTCTCGTCCTTCCTGGAGAAGCGCGACGCCGCCTTCCCGATGCGCGTCAGCAAGGACCTCCCGCCCGAAGTCCCCGACTGGCCCCTCCGCTGAGGACGCCCTCGCCCGCGAGGGCCAGGAGCCGTCAGGACGCCCCGGCGGATGGCCGCCTTCGGTCACCGGAAGGCCCGTCGCACGGCGACGGGGGGCGTCCGCGCCTGGCGCGACCCCCGGTGACATGTGCGGGGAGCGGACTGTCGCATGATGGAGGGAATCCCCCGGTGCGTCCCAAGGACGATCTTGATTTTCCGGACCATCGGGAAGCGTGTCTCATCAGTTACGGAGGGTATTAAGCCGCCCGAGGCGACACGTTACGGGGGTGCCTGGTGCGGATGAGGAATTGTGCCGTCATAGGCGCTGGACTCCTGCTCGCGGCCGGATGCAGCCACGCCGAGCGGCAAGCGCGGACCGCCGGTGAGCATGGCGCGATCAAGGGCAGGGCCACGGCGACACGGCCGCCGAGCCCGACACCGCCGCCGCCCAGGAAGATCGACTGCGACCGGGTGAAGTGCGTGGCGCTGACCTTCGACGACGGCCCCGGCCCCTACACGGCGCGGTTGCTCGACACGCTCAAGAAGAATGGCGTGCGCGCCACGTTCTTCATGCTCGGCGAGAACGTGGGCGCCCATCGCGACATCGTGCGCAGAATGGCGCTGGAAGGCCAGGAGGTCGCCAACCACAGCTGGTCGCATCCTGACCTGACGACCCTGTCGTCCAGCGAGGTGCGCTCCCAGATCCAGCGCACGCAGAAGGCCGTCAAGGACGCCTCCGGCGTCACGCCCACGCTCGTCCGGCCGCCCTACGGGTCCACGAACAAGCGCGTCGAACACGCGATCGGGATGCCGCTGGTCCTCTGGAGCGTCGACACGCTCGACTGGCGGTACCGCGACGTCGCCCGCGACACGCGCGTCGGGGTCAAGGAGCCGGAGAGCGGCGGCATCGTCCTGTTCCACGACATCCACAAGCCGAGCGTCGACTCCATCCCCAAGGTCGTGGACGGTCTGCGCAAACGCGGGTTCACGTTCGTGACCGTCTCGGAGCTGTTCACCGGACAGCGCCTCGCGCCGGGGACGTCCTACAGCCAGCGGACGGCGCCGCCCACCCAGGTCGCGACGAGCCCGCCGCCGGCGCGCCCGTCCGCGGGCCCTTCGTCCGGGAGCGGCGCCCCGGCGCCCGGCGCCCCGGTTCCCGACTCGTCGGCGTCCAGGGGCCCCGTGCCCGGCGCCCCGCAGTCCGGCGGCCCCGTCAGCCCGGCGCCGAGCGGCCTGGCCCCCGCCCCGCCCATCTCTCCGAGCCCCTGACCCGCCCCCTCAGGACGTAGGGAGCCGCCGCCCGCGCCCGTACGGTGCTGAACCGTACGAGCGCGGGCGGCGGGGCTCCCGGACCGGCTAGCGGCGGCCGCCCGCGACGGCGCCGCCTGGACGGGCGCGCAGCAGCGACAGGGTTGGCAGGAGCGTGGCGGCCAGGGTCAGGGCGAGCGCGGCGGCGATCACCGTGGCGAGGATCCACGGGGAGCCGTGCGGGACGGGCGCGTCCAGGACGCTCAGGCTCAGCGGGACCAGCGTCGCCGCGGCGACCAGCGCTCCCGCGGCGAGCCCGGCCGCGGTGACCAGGACGGCCTCCACCGCCATCATCCGCAGGACCTGCCGGCGGGCCGCGCCGACCAGGCGCAGCAGCCGGAACTGGCGGCGCCGCTCGCCGACGGCGAGGATCTGGGCGTTGACCAGCGCGATCGCGGCGTAGCCGACGACCACGGCCAGCACCAGCCAGGACATCCACGCCTGCGTGCGATCCTGCTCGGCGCGCAGCGCGGACAGCGCGGCCCGGTCGACCACGCGGAGGCCGGGGCGCCCCTGGGCGAGCGTGCGGGCGAGCCGGTCGCGGTCGGCGCCCGGCCGGACGGTCACCATGATCTGCGGGACGAGCCCGCCGCCGGTGTGCGGCAGGAGGGTCGCGGCGGGCAGCAGCGCGGTCTCGTATCCGGGCCGCGTGCGGACGGTGGCCACGAGCCTGAGGGCGGCCCGGCTGCCGTCGCCCAGCCGCAACGGGACCGTGTCGCCGATCCGGTAGGGGGCGGCGAAGCGCTCCGGCAGCGCGACGGACGCGCCGACGAGGGCGTCGAGGCTGCCGCCGGTGGCGCGGTACGCGGTCGTCCGGGTCACGCCGGCGGCGGTGACCCCCAGCAGCGCCATCGCCGGAGGCTGCGGGGCGCCCTCGCCCGCGTCGCCCTTGTGGACCAGGGGCCCCGCCAGTTCGGCGGGCTCGATGTAGCCGGTGCTGGTCACCTGGGCCGAGGCGGCCGCGACGCCGGGCCGCCGGGCGATCCAGTCGACGGTGTCCAGCGGCAGGCCGCCCGCCGGGGAGGTGACCGCCAGGTCGGCGCGGAGGTTCTCCTGGAACACCGCGCGCGCCCCCTCGGTCTGGGTGGTCTGCATGTAGGTCAGCGCGAGCGCCAGCCCGGTGGCCAGCATGACCGGCAGGATCGCGCCGGTCAGCCGCGAGGTCCCGGCCCGGGCGTTCTCGGTGGCCAGGTACCCGGCGCATCCGGTCGCGGCGCGCAGCGGCCGGCGCAGCGCCGCCGTGACGGCCGCGGCCAGGACGGGGCCCAGCAGCGCGAACCCGGCCGTCCACACCATGGCGGCGGGGGTGGCGACTCCGGCCGCGTCGGGGCCGTCCGAGCCGGCGGTGCCCCAGGCGAGCGCGGCGCCGCCGACGAGGAACGCCAGCCCCAGCGCGAGGCGGACCCGGCTGAACCGGCGCGTCTCCCGGGACGCCTCGGCGAGCGCCTCGACAGGCCGGGTGCGGGCCGCGCCGTGGGCGGCGACGACGGCGGCGCCGAGCGGGGTGAGCAGCGCGGTGCAGGCACCGGCGACGACCGGGACGATCCCGGCGCGGTAGGCGAGCGTGTCCGGCACCACCCCGGCCTCGGCGAACGCGGCGAGCAGCCACCGCCCGACGTGCGGGCCGGGCAGGCAGGCCAGCCCCGTGGCGACCACCGCCAGCAGCATCGTCTCGCCGACGATCAGGCGGCGGATCTGGCCCGGAGTGGCGCCGACCGCCCGCAGCAGCGCCGTCTGCGGCCGCCGCCGCCGGATCGACAGCCCGAGCGTGGCGGCCACCACGAACACCGTCACCATGGCCGACAGGCCGCCGAACGCCGCGGCCAGCGGGATCAGGTCCTCGCCCTCGGACATGACGTCCGGGTTCTCGGCCAGGCCCCGCTCGTCGCCGGTCAGGACCGACGCCTGGCGGCCGTCCACCGCCCTCTCGACGTCCCGCCGCACCTTCGCGACGTCGGCTCCGGGGGCGGTGAACAGCCCGATCGAGTCGACCTCGCCCGGACGGCCGGCGGCCTGCCCGGCCTCGGCGTCCGGCAGGAAGGCGCCGTTCCCGGCGCCGCCGACGAGCCCGGACACCCGGTACCGCTCGGCACGGCCGCGCACCAGCGCCTCGACCGTCTCGCCGACCCGCACCCCGAGCCGGTCGGACAGCACGATCCGTCCCTCGCCGGACGGCGCCGAGCCCTCCACCAGCCTGTACGGGGCCAGCCGGGTCGACGACCAGCCGTGCCCGGTCAGCCGGCGGCCGTCGCGCGTCAGCGTCACGGGGAACGACACGTCCGCCGCCACGCCGGCCACGCCCGGCACCGCGGCCAGTTCGCCCGCGAGCCCCGCGTCCAGCGGAACCCGCTCGGCGAACACCTCGTCCTTGGCCGTGCCGTGGTAGCGCTGGTCACCGCTCACCACGATCGGCGCGGCGTCCATCCGCAGCGGCGGCGCCGCCCGGTGGATCCCCGACTCCAGCAGCCCGCCGCAGCCGATCACGATCGCCGCGCCCAGGAACATCCCGACGAACGAGGCGACGAACCCGCCCCTGTGGAAGCGCAGCGTGCGCAGCGCGATCCCGATCACCACAGCTCCCGCACGGTCTCGGCCCCGCCGTCCTCGGCGCCCGCCGCCGCGGGCTCGCTCCGCAGCCGGGTCATCCACTCGGCGACCCGCTCGGGCGTCGGCCGGTTCAGCGCGCCCGCGATCCGGCCGTCGGACAGGAACACCACCCGGTCGGCGTACGCGGCGGCCACCGGATCGTGGGTCACCATCACCACCGTCCGCCCCGCCTCGCGGACGACCTCGCGCAGCAGTTCCAGCACCGCCCTGGCGTTCCCGGTGTCCAGCGCGCCGGTCGGCTCGTCCCCGAAGATCACCGCCGGGTCCGTGATCAGCGCCCTGGCGATCGCCACCCGCTGCTGCTGGCCGCCCGACAGCTCCGCGGGACGGTGCCGGCGCCGGTCGCCGAGCCCGACCCGCTCCAGCACCTCCTCCACCGCACCCCGGCCGGGCCTGCGGCCGGCCAGCCGCAGCGGCAGCGTCACGTTGTCCACCACCGTCAACTCGGGCAGCAGGTTGAACGCCTGGAACACGAACCCGATCCGCTCGCGACGCAACCGGGTCAGCGCCCGTTCGCCCATCGCCGTCAGGTCCGCCCCGGCCAGCCGCACCGCTCCCGACGTCGGCCGCTCCAGCCCCGCCGCGCAGTGCAGCAGCGTGCTCTTGCCCGACCCCGACGGGCCCATCACGGCGGTGAACGACTTCCGGGCCAGCTGGAGCGTCACCCCGTCCAGGGCCGCCACCCCGCGCCTGGAACCGCCGTACACCTTGCGCACGGCCTCCAGCCGCACGACCTCCTCCGGCCCGGTCACCGGATCCCCGCTCGCCCGCTCAGCAACTTCCGTCATGCCGTCAATGCTGGTCGCGGGCATGGTGGCGCCGACAGCCTCGACCGGTTGAACCCGTTGTCCACCGATCGGTGGACGGGCGCCCGGAACCTCCCGGGACGAGGCGTCCCGGCGACACGCCGACGATCTTCGGCGCGGGCGCTAGCCCTCGTCGGGCTCCTCGCGGCGGGGGCGCCGCCGGGGCGGGGGCTGCGGCGGGACGACCTTCGCCGCGACCATGGTCGCCTCCGGCACCTCGACGAGCTCGCCGTCGCGGCGGCGCACCGCGAGCGTCCCTCCGGACCATGATTCGAGTACGCCCACGACGTCGCTGTACTCTCCCGTAGGCAGACGGCGGCGCAGCGAGATCCGCTGGCCCACGTCGGCGCCATTGATGGCCACCACCAGGCGTGCGGCGAAGCGGCCGGACATGTAGGGACCCCCATGTCGAATCGACGGCGGCCGGGTGGCCATACTATTCACAGCGAGCTTGCGGTGAGCCGTGACGTGCGGCGGGGCCGGAAATCCGAGAGGAGTCACTGACGTGACCTACGTCATTGCGCAGCCCTGCGTGGACCTGCTCGACAAGGCATGCATCGAGGAGTGCCCGGTCGACTGCATCTACGAGGGGAAGCGTCAGCTCTACATCCACCCGGACGAGTGCGTCGACTGCGGTGCGTGCGAGCCGGTCTGCCCTGTCGAAGCCATCTACTACGAGGACGACGTCCCCGAGCAGTGGAAGGACTTCTACAAGGTCAACGTGGAGTTCTTCGACGACCTCGGCTCGCCCGGCGGCGCGTCCAAGGTCGGGAAGATCGACAAGGACCACCCGATCGTCGCCGCGCTGCCCCCGCAGAGCCAGGACGACTGATCTCGGGCGGGTCTGGAGCGCTCCGCACGGGAGCGTTCCGGGGCCCGCCTTCGCCGGGAACCGGGCCGTGGTCGGGGACGACCGCGGCCCGGCGGGTTTCTCCAAGGAGGTATGGGCGTTGTTCACGCTGCCGGACTTTCCGTGGGATCGGCTCGCGCCGTACAAGGAGCGGGCGCTGGCGCACGCGGACGGCATCGTCGACCTCTCGGTCGGAACGCCCGTGGACCCGACGCCCGAGTTCGTCCGCCAGGCCCTCGCCGCCGCGTCCGACGCGCCCGGCTACCCGCAGACCTACGGGACCCCGGAGCTGCGCGAGGCGGTCGCGGGATGGTTGCGGCGCCGCGCCGGCGTGACGGCCGCCGACCCCGACGCCGTCCTCCCCGTCATCGGCACCAAGGAGCTCGTCGCCTGGCTGCCGACGCTGCTCGGCGCCGGCCCCGGCGACAAGGTCGTCTTCCCCGCGCTGGCCTACCCGACCTACGACGTGGGGGTCCGGCTCGCCGGGGCCGACCCCGTCGCGACCGACGGCACGCTCGCGCTCGGCCCGGTCTCCCCGAAGATCGTGTGGGTGAACTCGCCGTCCAACCCGACCGGCAAGGTGCTGCCCGCCGAGCACCTGCGCAAGGTCGTGGCGTGGGCGCGCGGCCGCGGCGCGGTCGTCGTCAGCGACGAGTGCTACCTGGAGTTCGGCTGGGACGGGGACAACCCGCCGATCTCGATCCTGCACCCGGACGTCTGCGAGGGTTCCCACGAGGGGCTGCTCGCGCTGAACTCGCTGTCCAAGCGCTCCAACATGGCGGGCTACCGCGCCGGGTTCCTCACCGGCGACCTCGCGCTGGTGAGGCGGCTGCTGGAGGTCCGCAAGCACGCCGGCATGATCGTCCCGGCTCCGGTGCAGGCCGCGATGACCGTGGCCTACGGCGACGACGCCCACGTCGACGAGCAGCGGGCCCGGTACGCGCGCCGCCGCGCCGCGCTGCGCGAGGCGTTCGAGCGGCACGGCTTCCGCATCGAGCACTCCGAGGCGTCCCTGTACCTGTGGGCCACGCGGGACGAGCCCTGCTGGGACACCGTCGCCCACCTGGCGTCCCTCGGCATCCTGGTCGGTCCCGGGGAGTTCTACGGCCCCGGCGGCGCCCGGCACGTCCGCATCGCCTTCACCGCCACCGACGCCCGCGTCGCCGCCGCCGTCGCCCGCCTCTGACCCGCCGCGCCCGCCCTCGGCCTCGGCCGGTTCCGGTCCGGGCGTCCACGCGGTGATTCGGGAGTTGCCGGGCGAAACCGCATCTCCTTTTGATACGTCTGATCGCGGTATGGGCTGGACAGGCCACAGTCGGTAGGATCCGCAGGTCTGTCCCCCTTGAACGGACGAAACGATGGAGGTGCCGTGGGCAAAGCGGCGATAGTGGTCCTGCTGGCACTGATCTTGATCGCCTTGGTCGTGCTCATCGTCGTCCTGCTGCGGCGCCGCTCGGGCGCTCCGGCGCCGGCGCCCGCCCCGGCCGTCCCGCGCGACCCGTTCGCCGCCGAGGACCAGGTGGCCGGCGACCCGCGCACGCTCAAGGCCGGCGACATGGTGGAGTACCTCGGCACCCGCTACTTCGTCCGCGGCTCGCTGCGGCTGAAGGAGGGCGGCTTCACCTGGAGCGAGCACCTCCTGGACGCCGACACGACCGAGGGCGCCAAGGTGTGGATCTCCGTCGAGGAGGACCCCGACCTCGAAGTCGTCTGGTGGAACGAGTACGAGATCGGCGACCTGCGGCCGGGGGAGAAGACCATCGTCGTCGACGGCGTCGAGTACCGGCGCGACGAGCACGGCACCGCCGACTACACCAGCGAGGGCACGACGGGCGTCGGCGTGCAGGGCCGCGTCGAGTACGTCGACTACGAGGGCCCGCGCGGCAGGTACCTGTCGTTCGAGCAGTACGGGGGCGGCCAGTGGGAGGCGGGCCTCGGCGAGCGCGTCCCGGCAGGATCGATGACGATCTACCCGGGCGGTAGCTGACCTTGCAGGCCACCCTCGACACCCCCTACGCGGACGCCCGCGCCGACGGGCTCTCGTTCGCGCTCGGACTGCCGCCGATGGACGCGCTCGCCGTCCTGCCGGTGGAGCGCGCGGGCCTGACCGTGGAGCTGCGCCTGCTCGGCGCGTCCCACCAGGTCATCGCCGGGCCGCTGAGCGAGACGGTGGCGTGCCTGCCCGGACGCGCCGACCCGCTGCCCGGCCATGCGGCGGCGAGCGTGCCCGGCTGGGCGTACGACTTCGCCGCGACGACCGCGGCGCACAGCGACGGGACGGCGTTCGCCCGCGCCGTCGAGGCCGTGTGCGCCCGGCTCGCGGACCGCGGTGACGCGCTGACCGGGGCCTTCCCCGGATCCCCGCACGCCGTCACCGTCCTTGCCTTGGAGGACACGGCGGGGCAGGAGGCAGCGCTCGGATGGCGCACCTGGCACGCCTACCCGCAGACCCGGGAGATCGTGATGACGCGGAGCCGGCTGGTGAGACCCTCATGAACAGCAGATACCGGGTGGCGGGCGCGGTGGCCGCCGCCGCCCTGACCGCCACGGCGCTCGGCGGCTGCGGGAAGTCGCAGTCGTCCTGGATCGCCGACAAGTACACCAAGGTCGGATACGACACCTACCGGTCGCCGAAGGCCCCCCAGACGGTCGCCTCGGAGATCGGCCGCAAGTTCAAGCCGATCGACCGGGTGGACGACCTGGCCACCATGGGCGCCAACGGCGGCATCTTCATGCGCTACCCGAAGCTCGTCGTCGGCGTCCTGCCGAACGGGACGGGCAGCCGGATCACGGTCGACAACCCGCGCGGCGGCTACAGCCGCCACTACTCGCACGTGAGCGGGCGCTGGAGCAGTCCGGGCAGCAACGGATGGACGAGCAGGGGCGCCGCGTCCTTCCGCGGTGGCGGACCCGGGTCGGGCAAATGACGCGGTCGGGCAGATGAGGAGCGACACATGAACGACGACATCCTTCACGAGATCGGCGCGACCTTCGCCTACGGCGCGGTCGGCATCGCCCTGATGGCGCTCGGCTACCTGGTCGTGGAGGTGACGACGCCCGGCAAGCTCGGCAAGCAGATCTGGACCGAGGGCAACCGCGGCGCCGCGCTCCTGCTGGCCGCCAAGCTCCTCGGCGTCTCCTTGATCGTCACCACCGCGATCGTCACCAGCGACAGCGACCTTTCCGAGGGGCTGGTGGACACCGCCGTGTTCGGCGGGATCGGCATCGTGCTGATGATCGTCGCGTTCTTCCTGCTGGACGTGCTCACCCCCGGCAAGCTCGGCGCGACGCTCGTGGACGGGGGCGGGACGGCCGGCGCGATCCACCCGGCGGGCTGGGTCGTCGCCGCCGCCGACCTCGGGGTCGCGGCGATCGTGGCCGGGGCGGTCTCCTGACGTCCCGCGATCTGGACCAGGCCGTCCGGCCGTCCGGCGACCCCTCCCCGGAGCCGTCCCGTCCCGAGGGGGACGGCCCGGGGAGACTGCGCGTCCCGGCGCGGGCGGCGCGCGCGCTGGTCCTGGCGGCCGTGTTCGCGTGCGCGGCCTGCGGCCTGGTGTACGAGCTGGCCCTGGTCGCGCTCGGCAGCTACCTCGTCGGGAACTCCGTCACGCAGGCGTCGATCGTCCTGTCGGTGATGGTGTTCGCGATGGGCGTCGGCTCGCTGGCCGCCAAGCCGCTGCAGGGCCGCGCCGTGGTGGCGTTCGCGGTCGTGGAGGGCGTGCTCGCGCTGATCGGCGGCGTGTCGGTCCTCGTGCTGTACGCGGCGTTCGCCTGGCTCGACCTGTACGTCCCGGCGCTGGTGGTGGTGGCGTTCGCGGTCGGGGCGCTGATCGGCGCGGAGATCCCGCTGCTGATGACGCTGCTCCAGCGGATCCGCAGGCAGGACGCCGGGTCGGCGGTGGCCGACCTGTTCGCGGCCGACTACGTCGGCGCGCTGATCGGCGGCCTGGCGTTCCCGTTCCTGCTGCTGCCCACGTTCGGGCACATCAAGGGCGCGCTGCTCGTCGGCGTGGTGAACGCCGTCGCCGGGATGGCCGTGGTGATGTGGCTGTTCCGCCGCGAGGTCGGACGCGCCGCCCGGATCGCGCTCGCCGCCGGCATGGTGGCCGTCCTCGCCGCCCTCGGAGTGACGTACACGCTCGCGGACGGGTTCGAGGTGTCGGCGCGGCAGGCGCTGTACGACGCCCCGATCGCGGTGGCGAAGCGCACCCCGTACCAGGAGATCGTCATCACCCGGCGGGCCGGGGTCGGCCCCTCGGACCTGCGGCTCTTCCTGAACGGCGACCTCCAGTTCTCCTCGCTGGACGAGTACCGCTACCACGAGTCGCTCGTCCATCCGCTGATGTCGGGCCCGCACGGGCGGGTGCTGATCCTCGGCGGCGGGGACGGCCTCGCGCTGCGCGAGGTGCTGCGCTACCGGGACGTCCAGAGCGCGACGCTGGTCGAGCTGGACCCCGAGATGATCCACCTGGCCCGGACGTACGGACCGCTGGAGTCCCTCAACCGCCGCTCCTTCGAGGACCCGCGCGCCCAGACCGTCAACGCGGACGCGTTCTCCTGGCTGCGCGGCCTGGACCGGCAGTTCGACGCGGTCATCGTGGACATGCCCGACCCCGACGACGTGTCCACCGCCAAGCTGTACTCGGTCGAGTTCTACGGAATGGTGAAGCGGGCCTTGGCGCCGGGCGGGCGGATCGTCGTGCAGTCAGGGTCGCCCTACTTCGCGCCCAAGTCGTTCTGGAGCATCCAGAAGTCCGTCGCCGCCGCCGGCCTCGCGACCACCCCCTACCACGTGGACGTGCCGAGCTTCGGCGACTGGGGGTTCGTCCTGGCGTCCCCCGGGAAGCGTCCCCCCGCGCTGGAGCTGCCGCGGGACGTCCCCGACCTGCGCTTCCTCGACGGGCCGGTGCTCCAGGCGGCGGCGGTGTTCCCCAAGGACCGCCGGACCCGCGACGTGGACGTCAACACCCTCGTCCACCCGCGCCTGGTCGAGTACGAGGGCCAGGAATGGAAGAACTCCTAGCCGCCGACCGCCCGGCCTAGTCGGGCACCGACCGGCGGAGCGCCCGGTCGACCGCCCGCTGGAACGACGTGACCAGCGACTGGATCATCAGCGGCTTGAGCTTCCCGGCCATCTCCATGAGCCGCTCGCGCTCCCGCGGTTCCCGGCCGCCCGCCCGGTAGGGGCGGACGACGGTGTCCCGGAAGACCTGCTGGAGCTCGTCGGCCAGCGCGGTCGTGTGCCGGTCCACGGCCTCGTACGAGGCGACCAGCGTGTCCAGCGGCAGCGGGAGCGCGGCCAGTTCGGCGCTGACGCCGAGCAGCGCGGGGCTGACGATCCGCACCTCGCCCGCCGGGCCGTCGGAGATCCGCTCGACGACGCCGAGGGCCTCCAGGCGTGCGATCGTCTCGTCGTCGAGGTGGCGTCCGGCGCGGCGGTCCAGCTCGTGCCGGTCGAGGTCCTCCGGGCGCTCGGGCGCCCAGGGGGACAGCAGGGCGCGCTGGAGGGCGAGGTCCTCGGCCGGCGCGTCCAGCGGGATCCGCTGGAGGTGCTTCTCGATCGAGGCGAGCGTGAGCCCGAGCGACTGGAGCTCCCGGACGAGTTCGAGCCGCGCGAGGTGGTCGGCGCCGTAGAGGCCCGTCCTGCCGCGCAGCCTCGGCGGGGGCAGCAGGCCGCGCCCGGCGTAGAACCGCACGGTCCGGACGGTGACCCCGGCGCGCGAGGCCAGCTCGTCGACGGTCAGCTCCATGCCGCCTCCCTGTATGTGACAGCACCAGTGTTACATTAATCGTGTATCAGCACGCACTTACTTGTCGGCACGCACTCAGTAGGGAGACCGGCGGATGGGACGCGACATCTACACCGAGGAGCACGAGGCCTTCCGCGACATGGTGCGCTCCTTCATCGCCAAGGAGATCGCGCCCCACCACGAGCAGTGGGAGAAGGACGGGATCGTCTCGCGCGAGGTCTGGCTGGCGGCCGGGCGCGCGGGCCTGCTCGGCATCGACATGCCGGAGGAGTTCGGCGGCGGCGGCGACCCCGACTACCGCTACTACGTGATCTTCAACGAGGAGCTGGCGAAGGCCGGCGTGCACGGGCCCGGCTTCGCCGTCCACAACGACATCAACGGCGGCTACCTGCGGCAGCTGTGCAGCCCCGAGCAGCAGAGGCGCTGGTTCCCCGGCTACTGCTCCGGAGAGATCATCACCGCGATCGCGATGACCGAGCCCGCCGCCGGGTCCGACCTCCAGGGCATCAGGACCACGGCGCTGAAGGACGGCGACCACTACGTCCTCAACGGCTCGAAGACGTTCATCTCCAACGGGATCCTCGCCGACCTCGTCATCGTCGTCGCCAAGACCGACCCGTCCGCCGGCGCCAAGGGCGTCAGCCTCCTCGCCGTCGAGCGCGGCATGGAGGGCTTCGAGCGCGGACGCAACCTCGACAAGGTCGGCATGCACGCCCAGGACACCGCCGAGCTGTTCTTCGACAACGTCCGCGTCCCGAAGGAGAACCTCCTCGGCGAGGAGGGCATGGGCTTCATCTACCTCATGCAGAACCTCGCCCGCGAGCGGCTGTCCATCGGCGCCACCGCGCAGGCCGCCGCCGAGACCGCCTTCGAGCAGACCCTGGAGTACTGCAAGACCCGCGAGGCGTTCGGCCGTCCCATCGGCAAGTTCCAGCACAACCGGTTCACGCTCGCCGAGATGAAGACAGAACTGACCGTCTCGCGGTCCTTCACCGACGAGTGCATCGTCAAGGAGGGCCGGGGCGAGCTGACCCCCGACGAGGCCGCGATGCTCAAGTGGTGGAACACCGAGCTCCTCAAGCGGGTCGTGGACCGCTGCGTCCAGCTGCACGGCGGCTACGGCTACATGACCGAGTACCCGATCGCCAAGGCCTACCAGGACGTCCGCATCCAGACCATCTTCGGCGGCACCACCGAGATCATGAAAGAGATCATCGGCCGCGGCCTCGGAATCTGACCCCACCACCCCCGGAACGCCCCGCCCGGGGCGGTGGTGCCCCGAGGGGGCGGGGCACCACCGGGTGGGGTCAGACTCCGAATGCGGCGGGGTAGTGGATGGTGCCGGTCGGGACCGGGCGGGCGTCGTCCAGGGGCAGGGCCATCATGGCCTCGTCCGGGACCTCGAAGGGCGCGCGGACGCCGAAGCGGGAGGCCGGGACGAAGCCGAACCGCGGGTAGTAGCCGGCGTGGCCGAGGACCAGGACGAGGTTCTCTCCCATGGCCCGCGCGGCGTCCAGACCGGCGCGGATGGCGGCCGAGCCGGCGCCGGTCCGCTGGAACGACGGCAGTACGGCGCACGGAGCCAGGGCGAGCGCGGCCTCGCCGTCGACGTGGCAGCGGGTCAGCAGCGCGTACCCCGCTGGGGTGCCGTCGGGGGTCGTGCTGATCATGGACAGGCCGTCGATCCACGCCTCGGGGTCGGCGCGCAGGGCGTCGACGATGCGGGCCTCCTCGGCGGTGGGGAAGGCGGCCAGGACGATCTCGCGGATGGCGGGCACGTCTTCGGCGGTCTCGGAGCGGGTGATCCAGGCGGGCATGGCGGTCCTGTTCTCGATGAAGGTCACTGCTGGCGCTCCCTGAAGCGGTAGGTGGCGCGCAGGTGCTGCGTGATGTTCTTCCTGGCGGCCTCGCGGTCGGCCCGCAGCCGCGCGTCGGTGCGCGAGGCGGCGTAGGCGTTCTCCCGCAGGAGCCGGTGATAGCTCTCCAGCCGCCGCTCCGGCACCGTCCCGGCCTCCACGGCCGCCAGGACCGCGCAGCCCGGCTCGCTCATGTGCGCGCAGTCGGTGAACCGGCAGTCCTCAGCGAGCCGCTGGATATCGGCGAAGGTCTGCTCCAGCCCGTCCTGGGCATCGTGCAGGCCGATCGAGCGCAGGCCCGGGGTGTCCAGCAGGACGCCGCCGCCGGGCAGCGGCAGCAGTTCCCTCCACGCGGTGGTGTGCCGGCCCTTGCCGTCCGTGGCGCGTACGGCGCCGGTGGCCAGAAGGGGCTCGCCCAGCAGGGCGTTGCCCAGAGTGGACTTGCCCGCCCCCGAGGGGCCGAGCAGCACGACCGTGCCGGTCAGGACGGCGGTCAGGACGTCCACGCCCTCCCCGGTCGCGGCGCTGGTGACCAGCACGTCCACGCCGGGCGCCACCGCTGACACCTCGGCCTGGGCCGAGACCGCGTCGGCGCCCGCGTCGGCCTTGGTGAGCACCACGACCGGCTGCGCGCCGCTCTCCCAGGCCAGGGCGAGCATCCGCTCGGTGCGGTCGTGTTTGAGCGGGGCGGCCAAAGACACGGTCACCACGACCGTGTCGACATTGGCGGCGAGGACCTGCCCGTGCGAGGTGCGCGACGCGCTGGAACGCACCAGGGCGGTGCGCCGCTCCAGAACTTCGTGCAGCATCGCGGCATGGTCGGCGGTCGCGGGACGGAGCGCCGCCCAGTCGCCGGTGCACGGCGCCGTGAGCGGATCACCCTGCCGGGCGGCGGGGATCTCCGCACGGACGATCCCCGCATCGGTGACCGCCTCGCACAGGCCGCGTTCGGCCCGCACGATCCGGGCCGGGACCAGCCCGGCGGCGTGATGAGGCGTGAAGGCGTGCTCGTAGGCATCGTCCCAGCCGTAGCGCGCCAGAGGGCGCGGCTGGGTGGAGAAAGAATGAGACAACGTGAAGACCCTTAAACGAGGGCCCCGATCGGCACAGAGCGCGACCGCCCGAAAGCCGCTAGGGCTTCGAGGGTCGTGGACGTCAGGTCAGACCAGGGCCCGGGACGTGAGGATGGTCCGGCGGGCGCTGCACAGGGCAGCGGCCTTCGCGGCGCTCATCAACCTCACCTCCCATTTCTCGTCCCGTAGCCGACACGTCGTCCATGCGATCGCAACGCTACCACGCAGCGACGCTTCAGCCGGGCGGGTCGGGAGCGACGACTCCCAGGGCGGCCGCCACCTCCAGCGCCCTGCGCGGCGTCGCGCACCGCCTGGCCAACGCGGTCTGGTCGAGTCGCCCGCCGCGGGCCTGGAACAGCACCGGCGCAACCGGATGCCGCCGCATCTCGTCCGGGGTGAGCTCCATGGAGACGCGATGCGCCGCATCGACCAGAACGGGAGCCAGGGCGCGCAGCCGAGCGGCCCACTCCTCGACCGCCCGGAGCCATTCCTGCGACGCCGCATCGGACGTGCCGGAGAACCGGGCCGCCTTCTCGCTCAGCTCCGACCAGGCGAAGTCACGCCACGGCTTGGCCTTCAGGACCGGCAACTGCCACTCCCGCTTGACGGCCGACCAGTGATCGGCGCGTGCCGCCACCGAGTGGACCGTGAACCCCGGAACGCACAACGCGGTGAGGTTCCAGCCGTGGCAGGCGCCGGTGTCGAGCCCGAAGACCCTCCCGTCGCGGACCAACGGCTCCCGGCCTGTGACGTGGTGACCGAACACGACCGGCTTGTCGTCGGTGTAGCGGTCGTGCCAGTGGCCGTCCGGGAACAGCGCGGCGAGTCCCCGTTCGCCGCTGGTCGAACCGCAGAGGATCTCCTCCCGCTGGACGGCGAGAGGCGCACCGGGGACCAGCGCCGCATGCACGACCCGGACGTCCTCGCTCTCGAAGAAGTACGGGAGCGTCCGCATCCACTCCACCGTCTCGGCGTACTCGTCGCCCAGTTGCAGGCGCGTGATCTCCTGCGCGTAGGAGAAGATCCCGCGCACGTGCTTGCGCTCGTGGTTGCCCATGACCACGACCGAGTTCGGACGATCGCGGAAGAACCCGACGACCTTCCCGGGCGCCGGACCCCGGTCGACCAGATCGCCCACGCTGACGAGGAGGTCGTCCGGCTGAAGTTCCACCTTCTCCAGCAGATCGATCAGCTCGTCGAAGCAGCCGTGAACGTCGCCCACGATGACGGTGCGTCCCACCCGCCGGAGCCTAGGCAGGCGCCCCTCTCACCCGCAAAGCAATATCTCAGGTCGAACTCAGGCGCTGGCCGTAGACGTGGACGGTCTGGCCGCGGTACTGGATATCGCGCAGGTAGCGGTGACCGATTCGCTCCGCGACGGCGATCGAAGGGGAGTTGCCCGGCAGAATGACGGAGACCACTTCCTCTGCGTCCAGTTCCCTGAAGCAGTAATCCACAGAAGCGCGGGCCGCCTCCGTGGCGTACCCCTTCCCCCAGTGCTCTCGCGCCAGGCACCAGCCGACGCCCAGCCCCGGGAACCCGTGCGGCTGCCAGGGCCCGGCACGGCCGACGAACCGGCCCGTGGCCTTCTCCACCAGCGCCCAGTGCGAGTAACCGCGCATCTCCCGGTGCCCGATGAACAAGGCGAGACTCCGCCATGCATCCGCAGGCGAGGTGCTGACGCCCTCCGCCAGCCTTCCCGCGACCTGCGGATCTGCGAGCATCGCGGCGTAATCGGCGAAGTCGTCACCCGTCAGCGGCCGCATGACGAGCCGCTCCGTCTCCAGCACAACCATGATCGAAGTATCCGCCGGACGCCAGGCGTCCGCACCCGCCCGACGGTTCCGACGACCGGTCACCCCACCCAGGCGAGGACGGCACCCGCGACGGACGCGAGGACCCCCAACGGTGCCGCGACCCAGAGCAGCCTTCTGGCCCTGTGACCGAGCCAGGTGAGCGTCCCGCCGGCGCCGAGGCCCCCCGTGGCCGTCACGGCCCCGAACGCCAGCGGGCCCAGGACGTTCCGCAACGTGGCGTTGACGTCGCGCGCCTCGCCGAGGATCGTCCGGCAGTCCGGGCATCCCCTGAGGTGCCGGTCGAGTGCGAGCGACTCTCGCCTGGACAGCCCGCCGCGCACGTACGCGCCCATACTCCGCAACGCCTCGCGGCACTCCTCACGCCCCGTCGGCTGCATCTCGTCGAGATGCGCTTGCAGGTATGCCCGGCGGAGCCCCTCACGGGCGCGGTAGGCCAGTGCGGCGGCGCCGTTGGGGGTGAGTCCGAGCACTGACGCCACCTCGGCGGGCCTGGCGCGCTCGATCTCGGTATGCCACAGCACGACCCGCCGGCGCTCGGGCAGCGACCGGAAGGCCCGGACGGCGGTCGACCCTTCCGGCAGCGGATCGGCGAACGGGACGCCGGGGTCGTACTTCTCGATCTCGCCGGTCGGCCGGAGTCGCTTCTCGGCCCGGAAGCGGTCGTAGACGGTGTGCCGGAGCGCGGTGAGCAGGTACGGCCGGAACCCCTCCCGCGGCCCGTCGCCTCGGCGCAACAGGTCGAGGACCTTGGTGAAGGTCTCCTGGACGGCGTCCTCGGCCGCGTCCCCCTCGACCAGGGTTCGGGCCAGACGGCGCGCCGCGTCCACGTGGCACTCGTAGAGCGTCGCGTAGGCGGACACGTCACCGGTGCGGGCCCGGGAGATCAGCGCCGCGTCGTCAGGAAGATCCGGCGTCCTCTCCCGGCTCAAGGCGGTCTCCCTCCTCCCGCGGCGAGTGAGGACCGCAGCATGCCGGCACGTCCTCCCGGCCGGACGCGGCGGCGGCGAACCGGTCGATGAGGTGCAGAGCCCGCCCGCTGTGGGCCGGACGTCCCAGGACGGCCACGCCGACCAGCAGCGCGAGCATCGCGAGGAGTCCTCCACCCAGCATGATGAGCCCGATCGCGGCCGTCCACTGCCCTGTCATCAGGGAACTTCCGAACCCCACCGCGATCGTCCAGCGGCATCGTTCCGCCACCGCGCCTCCCTTCCCGCTGACGTGGCCCGTAAGGCCCGGTCGGGACACCAGACGGGAAGGGATTCGCGAACATGACGCGACCAACTGTGACGTGCGCCACACCGCCGTTCGGGCGCGGGGTGGCTGAGCCGTCGGGGCGGCCGGGTCGGCCGCGGTCGGCATTCGCCGGCGCGAGCCGGGGCTCGGCGGCTCTAGCTTCGTGGCACGAGTTGCTGGACGCTCCAGCCGTTGCCGTCCGGGTCCTTGAAGAAGACGAAACGGCCCCAGGGGAACTCCTGCACCTCGCTGACCTCGACACCCCGTCCGGCAAGCTCCGCTCGGGCGGCGTCGGCGTCCGAGACCACCAGTTGCAGGCCCTGGAGGGAGCCGGGTGCCGTCTCGACGACCCCCTCGCCGAAGGCGATCGAGCACGCCGACCCCGGCGGCGTCAGCTGAACGAACCGGATCTCGTCGCTCACCCGGTGGTCATGGTCCAGGACGAACCCGGCCTTGTCGGTATAGAAGGCCAGCGCGCGGTCCACGTCCGAAACGGGCACCGCGACCAGCTCCAACTTGAAGTCCATGCTGTCGTTATATCCCGCCCCCTCCGGCGCGGTGGCGGAGGGGGCGGGGCCGCGTACCGGCCGCCGGCAGTACCGCCTAGGGTTTCGACCACTCCTGGAGACGGACGGTCACGGTGTCTCCTTCCTGCTTGCCGATCGCCTTGCGCACGTCCGCCTTCACCGGCAGTTTGTGGGTGCCGTCCCCCAGGGCCATGAACGAACTCTGGAACGGATGGCCATCGATCGTGCCCCGTACGCTCACCCGTCCACGGGTGCCGAAGAACTCGGCCGACTCGGGCCATACGACATAGGTCCAGCCGCCTTTGCTCGGGCTCTTCTGCATATGCGCAGTGAACTGCTTGTCCATCGCCGTCACCGTCCGTTCAGGAGTCCTGGATGAGAATGAGGCTGTTGCCGTCCGGGTCGCGGACGGAGAACATCGGCGGCACTCCCGGTCCCATCCGCATGACCTCCGCATCCACGTCGGCGCCTCGTGCGCGCAGGGCCGTGTGGTCGGCGTCGGCGTCCGTGGTCGTCAGGCGGATACCGGCCGGGATCTCTCCTGGAACGAGCGCGATGGTCGTCGTCGCCCCCGGTGGTGCCACCTCGATCCAGCGACCGGGCCCGAAGGGCACGTCCCGCCGTACTTCGAAACCGAGCTCATCGACGTAGAACTCGGTCGCCTTCTGCTGGTCGGTGACGCGGATCCCGACCGTGGCGAGCTGGGTGATCCGGGTGGTCTCGCTCATCCCATGCCTCCGCTCTCTTGGGGTCACCAAGTACGACCAGGGCCGAACGGAAAACTCATCGCGGCGATCGCCTCAGGGCCCGTCTGGCTGAGGGGGCCAGATCATCGTCTGCTGGTGCATCCGCCTGCCGTCGTACCGGAAGCCGGGGACGAGCGGGGTCGGGCCGTGTTCGACGAAGCCCATGCGCCGGAAGAACCGGACGGCGCGGGTGTTCTCGACCAGGGTCTGCAAGTGGCAGCCGGGCGAGCCGGTCTCCCGGAGCCGGTCGAACCAGCGGTTCAGCAGCGCGTCGGCGGCACCGGTGCCCCGTGCCTCCGGTGCGAGGTTGATGTGCAGGTGCGCGGGCCTGCGGGGGTCGCGGTACCCCCACGCGGTGGGCTCCCGCCGCAGCGCGACGGACGCCGCGTCGAAGGCCGCGCGCGCGAAGAAGGGGGCGGTCCTGGGACGGAAGACCAGTCGATACTTCCGGATGGCCCGACCGACGCGCTCGCTCTCACTGGGGAACCTCACGCTGTCGAGGCACCCCGCCAGGTAACCGACGAGGGCTCCGTCGAGCACGGCGACGAAGAGCGAGTCCGGTGCCAGGTCCATGTACGGGTCCAGGTAGATGGCCGCTTCGGAATCCTCGTGGCCCCACCGGCCGGCGCTCGGGGACGCTTCACCCGCGCGCCGGAACAGCCTGCGGAGCTCCGCGCGGTCGGTCTCCCTGAAGGAGCGCACCTTGATCATGATCAGCCCGCACAGGCGGCGCGGGTGCGGGTGGCGGGCGGCTCGGCCAGGCCCGCCCGGACGCCGGTCGGCGACGCCATGGGCTCCAGCGTGCCGACGCGGTCCGCGGTCGACCGCTCCTCCACCGTAGTCATCTCCTTTACAACGCTCCCAGCGCGATGCCCCATTCCGAGGCGTCCTGTCCGGGCTTGACCCTGACGTTGCGTCAGGCTCCACGCTGAACGCATGAGCGACTACTTCGAAGCGTTCGAGGTCAGCCCGGTTCCTCCGCCCGGGCCTGACGCGACGCCTCCTGAGATCTACCGGGGCATCTACGGCATGCCGATGTTCGTCAACGTGCCGACGTCGGACCTGGCCGCGTCCGCGGACTTCTGGGTGCGCGGGTTCGGTTTCATCGACCTGTTCACGATCCCCGGCCAGGTCACGCACCTTCGACGGTGGAGGTTCCAGGACGTCCTGCTCGTCCCGACCGGCGCCCCGCCGGCCCCTCCGGCGGTGAGCGTCACCTTCTCCTGCGTGCTGAGCCAGATCGACGAGATCGCGCAGGCGTGCACCGCGCTGGTGCCCGGATGCACGGCGGGACCGCGGAAGACCCCCTGGAACACCGTGGATCTGGAGGTCATCACACCGGAGAACGCCCGTGTGATCATCACCGCGGCCCGTGCCCTCGACCCTGACAGCCCCGAGGCGCGCGACCTCGAAGCGGTCGGAATCCCCCTTCCCCAGGAGTGAGACCTCGCATGTCAGACTCGGCGGCGTGACCGACGACGCAGGGGACGATGCCGCGGGCGCCGGCGGGCTGGCGGTCGGGGCCGTGGCATCGCACGCGGGGGTCACCGTCCGCACCCTCCACCATTGGGACGCGATCGGGCTCGTCCGCCCGTCGGGACGGACCGCCGGCGGTTACCGGCTCTACTCGGCGGCGGACGTCGCACGGATCCACCGGGTTCTCATCTACCGCGAACTGGGTCTGTCCCTCGACGACATCGGTGGTCTTCTCGCGGCTCCGGCCGCCGACATGACCGTGCCGCTGAGGCGGCAGCGCGCCCAACTCCTCGACCGGATCTCCCGCCTGCAGGCGATGGTCGACGCGGTCGATCGCCTGATCGAGGCCGCGGGCGCCGGCATCCTGCTCTCCGCGGAGGAACAAGTCGCGATCTTCGGGCGGCGATGGCAGCCGTCATGGCTCGCGGCCGCACGCGACCGGTGGGGCGACACGGCTCAGTGGGCGCAGTCCGCCGAGCGCGCCGCGGGCAGGACCTCCGAGGACTGGCAGCAGATCGCCGGCGACGTCGCGACGCTCGAGAACGACCTGGCGGCGGCCAAGCGCGCCGGCGTCAGGCCGGGCAGCGCCGAAGCCGACGCTCTGGCCGAACGGCACCGGGCCTCGATCGGCGAGTACTTCGACTGCACCCATTCGATGCAGGTCTGCCTGGGGAGGAGATACGCCGCCGACCCCGGCTTCGCGGCCTACTACGACGCGATCGAACCAGGCATGACCGCCTGGCTCCGCGACATCATCGACGCCAACGCCCGCGCCAGAGGCATCGACCCGGACACGGCGACCTGGACCTGACGCCCCGCCCCGGCCGACCGCCGTGAGAGCGGCGCCCGCAGCCTGCCGTTGACAGATTTACTTGGCTGAGTAATCTCTTACTCATGCAAGTAAATGAGGGGGTGCGTTCCCCGGCCGCCGTCGCGCGGCGAGCGCAGATCGTGGCCGCGGCCATCGAGGTCATCGCCGAGGCGGGGTACGGCCAAGCCTCGTTCGGGCGGATCGCCGAGCACGCCGGGCTCAGCAGCACCCGGCTGATCTCGTACCACTTCAAGGGCAAGAGCGAGCTGATCCAGGCCGTGGTCGACACGGCGCTGGGCGACGCGGCCGCGTTCATGCGGCCGCGGCTGGACGCGGCGGCGACCCGCCGGGACACCCTGGCCGCCTACATCGAGGCGAACCTGGCGTTCATGCGCGACCGCCCCGCGCACATCCGCGCGCTCGTCGAGATCATCGGCGGGACGCGCGGGGGCGAGGGCGTCGCGTTCTCGGACACTCCCGCGGCGATGGCGCGGGAGTTCTTCCGAGCGGGCCAGGCCGAGGGCGAGTTCCGCGCGTTCGATCCGCACGTGATGGCCGTCAGCCTGCGCGCCGCGATCGACGCCGTCGCCACCATGCCGGACGTCGACCACGCCGCGTACGCCCGCGAGCTCGTGGAGCTGTTCGACCGGGCGACCCGCGCGGAGGCGTCGTGAGCCCCGCGGCGCACGCGCGGCCCGCCGGCGCCCCCGCCGCGCGGAAGGACCCCGGACGGCTGGCCCCGCTGCTCCCGATCGCGGTCGATCTCGTCGTGCCGATGGCCGTGCTGTACGGGCTGCGCGCGGCGGGCGCGAGCCTGTGGCAGGCGCTGGTCGCCTCGTCGGTCGTGCCGGTGATCGTGGTGGCGGTCCGGTTCGTCCGGAAGCGCGTGGTCGACTACCCGGCGCTGTTCGTGATGGTCCTCATGGTGTTCGGGATCGTCCTGTCCCTGCTGACCGGGAACCCGCGCACCCTGCTCGTCCGCGACTCCTGGATCTGGATGCTCGTGGGCGTGGCCGGCGTGTGGCTCCTGGCCTCGGTGGTCTACGGGCGTCCCGCGCTGATGGTCGTGTTCCGCTCGTTCGTCCTGACGAAGGTCGGGCCCGAGGGGCTGCGGGAGTGGGAGGCCCGCTGGGACCACGACGCCGGGTTCCGGCAGGGCCTGCGGACGCTGACCGCGGTGTGGGGCGCGGCCACGGTCCTGAACGCGGTGCTGCACGTGATCGGCGCCTTCGTCCTGCCGCTGGACGTCGCTCCGTTCGCGCTCAACCTCGTGTGGCCGGTGATCGCCGTGCCGCTGTTCGCGTTCCACCTCGTCTACACCAAGCGGAAGGACCTGCGGGCGTGATCGCCGACGTGATCGTGGCGGGCGCGGGCCCGACCGGGCTGATGCTGGCCTGCGAACTGGCGCTGGCCGGGGTGAGCGTCGCGGTGCTGGAGCGGCGGCCCGAACGCACCGGGCAGTCCCGGGCGCTCAACCTCCAGCCCCGCTCCGCGCAGATCCTCGACTCGCGCGGCATGCTGGAACCGCTGCTGGAGCGCGCGGCCGACACGCTCCCCGCCGGGCACTTCGCCGGTCTGCCGCTCGACTACGGGCCGTGGGGCGAACGGCAGATCGGCATCCCCCAGGCGCGGGTCGAGGAGCATCTCGAAGGACGCCTCGCCGAGCGGGACGTCCCGGTCCTGCGCGGGCACGAGGTGACCTGGGTCGAGCAGGACGAGGCCGGGGTCACCGTCCGCGCCGGGCGGGAGTTCCGCGGCCGGTACCTGGTCGCGTGCGACGGCGGTCGTAGCACGGTCCGCACGCTGCTGGACGTGCCGTTCCCGGGCCGCGACGGCCGCGTGTCCGCCGTCGTCGCCGACGTCACGCTCACGCGGGAGCGGCCCGGCCGGTGGCGGCTGCCCTCGTTCGACCGTCCCGAGGACGGCGTCGCGAACGTCCTGCCGCTGGGGGACGGCCTGTACCGGGCCCTGATCGCCGGACCGGAGCAGCAGACCGCCGACCGCGGCACGCCCGTCACCCTGGACGAGGTGCGCCGCGCCGTCCCCGACGTGCGGGAGATCCGGTGGGCCTCGCGCTTCACCGACGCCTCGCGGCAGGTCGAGCGCTACCGGCACGGGCGCGTGCTGTTCGCGGGGGACGCGGCCCACGTCCACTCGCCGACCGGCGGGCAGGGACTCAACCTCGGTCTCCAGGACGCCTTCAACCTCGGCTGGAAACTGGCCGCCGACCTGCGCGGCAACCCCACGGTGCTGGACACCTACCACGCCGAACGGCATCCGGTCGGGGCCGCCGTCCTGGCGAACACGCGCGCGCAGGGAGTCCTGCTGATCCCCGACGAGGACGTCGCCGCCCTGCGCGGCATCCTGGCCGAACTCCTGAAGATCCCCGAGGCCAACCGCCACCTCGCCGGGCTGGTCTCCGGTCTCGACATCCGCTACGAGCTCCCCGGACGGCATCCGCTCATCGGCCGCACGATGCCGGGGCTCGACCCGGCCGTCCTGCGCTCGGGGCGGCACGCCGTCCTGGAACTGGGCGACCGGCCACGCCACGGCGGCGTCCCGCACCCGCGCGGAGATGTGGACGTGGACGCCGTCCTCGTCCGCCCCGACGGCCACATCGCCTGGGCGGACGACGGCTACGAACCCCTGGAATCGGCCCTGGCCCGCTGGACCTGACCGGCTACATCTTCATCGGCCGTCCGACGTCGAGGCGCGGCCAGTCGGCGAGGTCTCTCAGGAGTTGCCGGTCGTGGGTGGCGACGACGACGCTGGCGCTGGTGGCGCGGATCGCGCTGGTCAGCTCGTCGACCAGCGCCGACGACAGGTGGTTGGTCGGCTCGTCGAGCAGGATCAGGCCGGGGCGCCCGGCCAGGGCGAGGGCCAGGTCGAGGCGCCGCTGCTGGCCCTGCGACATCCGCGCGGTCGGCGTCCGCATCGCGGCGGAGTCCAGGAGCCCGAGCGCCCCGAGCGGGACGACGTCGGCGTCGCGCAGCTCTGCGCGGGCCACCAGCCGCCCCACATGACGGTCATACACCTCGCGGGCCGTGAGGTCGGGGTCGTGCTCGGTGGTCTCCTGCGCGATCAGGGCGGCCCGGGTGCCGTTCGCTCTCCAGATGCGTCCGTCCGCGGGCTGGAGCGAACCGGCCAACACCGCCAGCAACGTGGACTTCCCGGCGCCGTTGGGGCCGGTGACGAGCAGCCGGTCGCCGCCGTCCAGGGCGAGGTCGACCGGCCCGGGCAGCCGCCCGTCGACGGTGACGCCGTGGGCCCGGAGCTGCGGCACCCGCGACCGGACCCCCAGGTCAGGCCATCGCAGGACCGGCGGCGGCTCCGGCACATCGATGCGGTGCGCCTCAAGGGCGTCCTGCCGCCGGTTCAGGGCCTGCACGACGCCCGGCGCGCGGGACTGGCGCTGGTGCTTGCCGGTGCCCTTGTCCGGCCGCCAACCGGTGGACAGCCTGTCGCGGGCCTTGGACACCTCGTCCCGCAGCCGCCGGTGCTCGGCCCGCTGCTCCTCGAAGTCCTGTTCCCAGCGCTCGCGCTCGCCGCGCCGTGCATCCTGCCAGGCGTCGTAGCCGCCCGCGTACAGCCGCGGCCTCCCGTCGCGGCTCGGGTCGAGGTCGAGGAACCGGTCGGCGACGTCGCGCAGCAGCGCCCGGTCGTGGCTGACGACGGCGAGCCCGCCGTCGTGCTCGCGCAGCCGCCGGGTCAGGAAGTCCAGCCCGCCTGCGTCGAGGTGGTTGGTCGGCTCGTCGAGCAGCAGCACGTCGTGCCGGGCGGCGAGCAGGCACGCCAGCCGGACCCGGTACCGCTGCCCGACCGACAGCGTCGACAACCGGCGGTCGCGGTCGGTGCACGCGCCGAGCGCGTCGAGGGCGACGTCGACGCGGCGCTCGGCGTCCCACGCGTCGAGCCGGGTGGCGGCCTCCAGCGCCGTGGCGTAGCGGTCGCCGGCGGCCGGATCACCGGCGGCCACGGCCGCGGTCGCCTCGTCCAGCGCCGCGAGGGCCGCGAGCGGGGCGGCCAGCGCCGCGGACGTCAGCGTGCCGACGGTCTCACCGTCGCGCGCCGCCAGCTCCTGGCGGACGAGGCCGATCGTGCCGGCGCGGTGCACGGTGCCCTCGTCGGGCGGGATCAGCCCGGCGAGGACGTGCAGCAGCGTCGTCTTCCCCCGCCCGTTCTCGCCGACGACGGCGATCCGGGACCGGGCCGAGACGGTGACCGACACGTCGTGCAGGATCCGCCGCGACCCGCGGGTGACCGCGACGTCCTGGACGCGGACGTGCGCGCTGCCGCCCGCCGGGACGGGCAGGGACATGCTCTCGGAAAAGGGGGTGAGGCTCAAAGGGTGCTCCGCAGCTCGCCATGGAGCCGGGCAGAATCAGACGACCGCCCGGCAGGACCGGGACGGCGAACGCGGATTCAGAGAAGGAAAGGCGCCGCCGTCAGCGGGCGCTGCGAACCTTCTGCGACCAGATGCCTCGTGCCATGCCGCTCACGCTACCGGCCCCGCCTCACGGCTTCCAGCGAATAAAGCCCCGACGACCACGCCCCCCACCGGCGTTCCATCAGGTGTTCCAGAGCGCCTGGTAGTGCTGGGGGTCGGGCGGTTCCCCCGGAAGCGGATCGGTGTTGTGGGCTTTGAGGCCGTCCAGCGCGATCGCCAGCAAGCGGGACCGCACCTCCTCCTCGACGTGGGGCGACGGGCCCGCGGCCGGGCGGCCGAACTGCCTGATGAGCAGGAAGACGTCCATGGAGGTCACGCCGGCGCGGATCACTCCGGCGTCGCGGGCCCGGGTGACCAGTTCGTCGGCCAGGCGCTGGGCCTGTTCGCCGGCCTGCCGCATCTCGGAGGTGACCTCCACGGTCCCGGCCAAGGGAGACAGAGCGCCGAACCCGGATCGTGCGCACCGCTGGACGTAGGAGGCCAGACCCTGCCACGGGTCGTCGATCGCCAGCCCGGCCTTCGCCGCCTCCGCGAGGTGCTCCATGGAGTCGGCGCACAGGCGCTGGAGCAGTTCCTCCTTGGTGCGGTAGCGGCGGTACAGGCTGCCCATCCCCACCCCGGCCCGCTCGGCGATGGCGGACACCGGCGCGTCGAACCCCTGGCTGAGGAAGATCTCGCGGGCCGCCTCGACCAGCGCGCGATCGTTGCGGGCCGCGCGGGCCTGGGGTCCCCGCCTGCGCGGTGCGGTGGCTTCGGCCATGGGCCAAGGATACCCATTGCGGAGCGGTTCGCTCCGAGTTAAGTTATTCGGAGCGAACCACTCCGAATAAGAAGGATTCCCTCATGTCTTCCTCCGACGCCGTCCTCGTCATCGGCGCGACCGGCAATCAGGGCGGCGCCACCGCCCGTCAGCTGCTGGCGCGCGGCCGGCGGATCCACGCGCTGGTGCGCGCCCCGGGCAGCCCCGCCGCCCGCCGGCTGCGGGACGAGGGCGCGGTGCTCGTCCGGGGCGATCTCGACGACGCCGACTCGCTGCGCAAGGCGATGAACGGCGTGCGCGCGGTCTTCAGCGTCCAGGCACTGGCCCATGAACCGCGCACACTGGCCGCCGAGGTGCGTCAGGGCAAGACGGTGGCCGACATCGCCGAGGAGTCCGGCGTGGCGCACCTGGTCTACAGCTCCGTGGGCGGCGCCGAACGGGACACCGGCATCGACCACTTCGAAAGCAAGGCCGAGATCGAGCGGTACATCCTGGCGCTCGGACTGCCCGCCACCATCCTGCGCCCGGTGTTCTTCATGAACAACCTGCTGCACTACGCCGACGCTCGGGACGAGCGGGTGCTGTCACTGCCTGTCAGGCCCGACAAGCCCATGCAGTTCATCGCCACCGACGACATCGGCGTCTTCGCCGCCGACGCCTTCGACGACCCCGCGCGGTCCATCGGCCGCCAGATCGAACTCGCCGGCGACGAGCTCACCTTCCCCGAGGTTGCCCGGATCTACGAGCGCGTCACCGGCACCCCGACCCGGTTCGAGCCGCTCCCGATCGAAGAGCGCATGTTCCAGTGGTTCGCCGAAGCCGGATACCAGGCCGACATCCCGGCTCTGCGCCAGCAGCATCCCGGTTTGCTGACCTTCGAGCGGTTCCTCACCCAGCGACTCGCCCCGCCCGTGACCACTCCAGACGCCACTTCTGCTTCGACCGGGTGAACCCACGAGCCGGAGGCCGCCGGGCCTGCCTGCCGCTGGACGACCGGCTTCAGGCGTGCATGAGGGCCCAGACGACCTTTCCTTCGCCGGTGGCGGAAGGGCGGGTGCCGGTCTCCTTGGCGAGGGCGGAGACGATGGCGAGCCCGCGGCCGTTCTCGGCCGTGAGCGACGGTGGGCACCGGACCGGCAGGTCAGGGGCCGGGTCCCAGCACTCCAGCAGCGGCGCCCCCTCCCGGAGGGCGCAGCCGAGACGGATCCGGTGGCCGTGCGCCGCCGCGACGGCGTTGGACACGATCTCGCTCATGACGAGGCTCGCGTCGTCGACCACCTCACGGTCGAAACCCCAGTTCGTCAGCGTGTAGCGGACGAGCTCCCGAGCCAGCACCACGCTCGACGGCACGGCGAGCACGGTCAGGCGCACCTCCGGAATCCCGTGCGCCGACGTGACGAATTCAAGATCGTTCATGAGAGCCGTCCCCAGTTGGAGGAATGTGCTCTCACTCTTCGTGTCGACGTTCTAACTTGAGGTGATAAGCGGGGGTCGCGATACACCTGTGGGGGCGTGATGAGTGTTCGAGAGTCGATCGACCCGGCGTCCTCGCTGTGGGCCTGGCTGGCTTTCGACCTGTGGTTTTATCGCACGCAGCGGGGTCTCTCCCTGGCTCAGACAGCCATGATCGTCCACGTGACCCGGGCGACCGTATCCAACTGGGAAGCCGGACGCCTCCGGCCGCGCGATACATACCTGAAGCGCCTTGACCAGGCATGGAATACGGGTGGCCACTTCGAACGGCTGCACATGTTCGCTTGCGGTGGACACGATCCGGACTGGTTCAAGCAGTACCTCCAGTACGAGGCGGCCGCCGATGTGATCAAGATGTACCACGGCAAGACCGTTCCGGCCCTGGCGCAGACCAAGGCGTATGCGGAGGCCCTCCTCAAAGCCGCCGGTCGCGTGGACGAAGTCGAAGCAGAGGCCAAAGCTCGAATGAAGCGCCAGGAGGTACTGAGGCGAAAGCAGCCGCCCTACCTCTGGATTCTCATCGACCAAGAAGTACTCGACAACGTCGTGGGCGGTCGCGACGTCATGGCGGAGCAGTTGCGCTACCTCATCGAGCTCTCAGATACCGACCGCGTCTGCATCCGCGTCGTCCCGCGTACTTCGGGGTGGCACCCAGGGCATGACGGGCACTTCCAGGTGATGACGATCAATGGCCGCGATGTCTCCTACGCCGTCGCGCAGGTCGCCGGTCGTCTGATCGAAGCCGGTGACGAGTCCGCCCTTCTCGAAGTACGTTTCGATCAGATCGGGGCACTTGCCCTACCTCGACCAGGCTCGCGAGAGCTGATGGACCAGACGCTGAGGAAGTACGAATGAACGGCTGGCGTAAGAGTTCCCACAGCGGGGGCGGCAATGACGATGCCTGCGTGGAGTTGGCGGCGCTGGGCGGTCGGGTGTGGGTGCGGGACTCCAGGGATCCGGACGGGGAGCGCCTGGCGTTCGGGCGTGAGGCGTTCGCCGAGCTGCTGGCCCGCGCGAAGCGCAGCGACCTCGACCTTCACCGCTGACCGCGATTCTCGCGCGGCAGCCGCTTTGCCCGGGTAGCTCGAAGGGCCCGGGTGTGCCGGGCCCTTCGGGTGTGGTGCGTTCCTGCCGAGGCGCTGCCTCAGTCGGACGCGAGTGCCCCCTCGCCGGTGTTCGCGGCGACGGTCTGTGGCGTCCTCCGCCCCAGGTTCGCGCGGAGGAACAGCCACCCGATGCACAGGGTGGCGATGGCTTCCACTCCCCCCACCGGGAAGACCCAGGAGGGAAGGGTAGAGAGGTTCCCGATGACGATGGTGAAGGCGGTCACCGGGAAGACGCAGAAGATCGTCAGTGTCACCGCGAGGTGACCGATCTTGCCGGTCAGGCGGCCGGGGAGGCCCCGGTGCCACGACTCCCACCCGAAGGGGGTCGCCCCCGCGGGCAGCAGCAGCTTCATGCGCGGCGCGAGCTCGGACCGGATGAACTGGCCGATCTCGCCCACCTTGGTGTCGTTCGCCAGGTAGATCCATCCGAGCGAGAGAACCGCCGGGATCAGCCCCAGCAGCACCAGCAGGGAGGCTCCCTGCGTGATGGCGTAGGCCGCACCGGCGACCACCGCGAAGGCGGTGTAGATCAGCGTGTCGCGGTAGCCGATCCGCTTGTGCTGCTCGCTCTTCATCTGGTTGAAGTCGGTCGTGAGGACGCCGACCTCGGTCTTCGTCGTCTCCTGCCGCGTCTTGAGGACGTCGAGCCGGGCCTTGTTGAGCTCGACCTGCAGCTTGATCCGGTCGAAGGGGTCGACCTCTGCGCCGAGCCCGTCGAGTTCCGCGGCGAGGCGGTCGAACGTGTTCTGGACCTCGTCGAGCCCGTTGTTGAATTCGACAAAGCTGTTCATCGTGGCCTCCTGGCCGTTTCGTTTTGTCAGGTCTCGCAACACACCGTCCGGAGCCCTCTGGCCCACGCAAGGCGGAGATTATTCGAATGGCATTCTGTTTCGGTGTGCGTGTTCGTGTCACCTGCACGGAAGGCCACGACCGGGGTGATTGAGGGAGAGTCCCCAAGTGAGAGGTTCGACGAAAGCAAGGTGACGGCCAATCACCTTTGTCCGGTCAAGATCTAAGATGTGCCGCTTGCCGGACCGGCGCCGCCCGCGAGGAAGGTTCTGGCCGCCACGGTGTTCTGCTGCCGGACCCAGTCGTCGAAGTCTTCGCGACGGTAGCGGGGGTCGGCGGGCATCAGCCTGATCTGGGGCCGCTCGTCCATCCACCAGATCGTGAAGTCGGTGGTGGTGCCTTTGGCGGGCCACCGCGCGCTGTCCAGGGGCAGATGCAGGACGTCGACGAAGCCGCCCACGGGCAGGCCGAGGTCGATGCCGATCCCGATCGCGCCCGGTCGCGGGACCCAGACGACGGTCCCGACCAGGGGTTGCCCGAGCTGGAGCCGGGACCAGAGTCGGGGCCATTCCGCCGAGTCGGGGCGATACCCCTCGTCGCGCCAGGTACTGGGGCGGTTGGACTCGTCGATGGAGGACTCCCGGGTGAAGGGTTCGGGGCTGAGGACCGCCGCGACCGGGTTGACCGTGGCGGTGAAGCCCGCCGTGCCGATCAGGGCGGCCAGGCCGAGGCCGGAGGACACGCGATGACGATGTCCCGCCTCCATGCGCGGTAGATGAGGCGGCTGATGAAGACGCCGATCGCACCGCAGATCGCGCAGCCGACCATGCCGACGGGCATCCCGGCGAAGCCGCCGAGAAAGTGGCTGAGGAGGCCGCCGTGGACGCCCGCGAAGAGGCAGGCGAGTGAGTAGGCGCGTTTCATGGGAAATTCCCTTTTCGTTGCGCTGGTTGGTGCCCTAGGCGTGTTACGGAAGGGACCGTTCGCAGCACGCCGCGAAGCGCAACGCGTTCCGCATCGCGGTCACGTGGAGTCGGAGGTCCCTCAGCGGCGCTCGAAACGGACCTCCCTGCCGGATGGCCGCGCGCCGGCCATGGGACCGCTGCCGGGGAGTCCGTTCCCCATCTCCGGTCGGGTGTCTCTGCCCAGGGCGAAGTGCAGGGTTCCTCCTGGTAGAGGCCTGTTCAGGCGCGTCCGCGTATGATCATCGGCGTGTCGCCGCAATTGCTTGGTCTGCTGATCGGTTCCGGGTTCGGTACGGCTTTCGTGCTCGCCAACACGGGAGATCCCCTGCCGGAGGGCGCCGGGATCGCGATGCGGATCCTGGCGGTGGTCTGCCTGCTCGCGGTGGTGGTGGTCGGCTTCCGCGGGAACCGGCGCGGGGCGACGGGCCGGGAAGGGGCGGGGCGCGGCGACGGGTGGCCGGGGTGGTTCGGGCCGCGGTTCGGGCTCGTGGTGGTCGCGGAGTTCGCATTGATCTTCGGCGGGATCGCCGTGCTGAGGGCGCTGGACGCGCCGCAGGAGATCAATGTCGCCTGGATCGCGTTGATCGTCGGTCTGCACTTCGTCGTGCTGGCACGGGTGTGGAAGAGGGGCGCCATCGCGGTGCCGGGGGTCGTGCTGTCCGGTCTCGGAGCGGCCGGAATGATCATGGCCGCGGTGTCGTCCGTGGAGTGGATCCCGTTCGTCAGCGGTGCCCTGTCGGGCGTCACGCTGCTCGCGGGATCGCTGTACGGCGCGGCGATGAGCCGGTCTCCCGCCCGCGTCGCGGCCCCCAGCGGATGACCTTCGGGAGGGGCCGCGTCCCTGGTCATGCGGCCGCCTGCGAGGCCGGATCCGGTCGCGCCATTCCGCTGACCGACCGGGCGGTATGTAATGCGCACCATGCGCCTCCGCCCCCTCGCCGTTCTCTCCGCTCTCGTGCTCGCGGCACTCGCCCCGGCGGGGACGGCCCGCGCCGATCGCGTCCCCGGCGACCAGCCGCTTCCCGGCTACACCATCGCCAACCCGCCGCTCCCGCCCGTCCAGGTGCACGGGAAACCGTCGCGGGTGCTCCAGGGCGTCCACCGCCACGCGGCCTATGACATCGAAGTGCCGCCGCAGTGGAACGGCAGGCTGGTGCTCTGGGCCCATGGCTACGCAGGCAAGGGCCACGTGCTGACGGTGGAGCCACCCCAGTACGGCCTGCGGCAACGCCTTCTCGACCAGGGGTACGCGTGGGCTGCGTCGTCCTATTACGACAACGGGTACGACGTCCGCGCAGGCGTGCTGAGCACCCGCGACGTGGCCGAATTGTTCGCCCGCGAAGTGGGACGTCCCAAGCAGCGCATCATCATCGGAGTCTCCATGGGCGGGCACATCATCGGGCGCTCGCTGGAGCAGTTCCCCGGGTATTACGACGGCGCGCTTCCCATGTGCGGAGTCCTCGGCGACCAGGAATTGTTCGACTACTTGCTCGACTACAACCTCGTCGCGCAGGACCTGTCAGGGGTCCGGGAGTACCCGGTCACCGCGCAGTACTTGACGGCGACCGTGCCGAGGATCGAGGCGGCGCTCGGGCTGACCGCGCTGCGGCCGGGCGGGCCGGACACCACGAACGACCGCGGGAAGCAGTTCCGCTCGATCGTCATCGACCGGACGGGCGGGACGCGTCCCGGCGCCGTGCCGTCGTTCGCGCTCTGGAAGGACTTCCCGTTCACCCTGGCCGAGCCCTCCGACCCGGACGCCACCCTCGCCGAGAACCCAGGTCAGGTCGGGACCAATCAGTTCACCCGATACGAGCCGAACGAGCCGGTGGACGTGAACGGGACGGTCCAGCGGGTGCGCGTCGAGAACCTGCCGGCGCGGCTGTCGAACCGCCTCTCCCAGGTTCCGCGCATCAGCGGGCGTCCGGACGTCCCGGTCCTGAGCCTGCACGGGCTGGGGGACCTGTTCGTCCCGTTCTCCATGGAGCAGATCTACGCGAGGGACGTCGCGCGGAACCACCGGTCGGGCCTGCTCGTCCAGCGGGCCATCCGCACGAGCCAGCACTGCGAGTTCTCGAACGCGGAGGCCGGCGCGGCCTGGGACGATCTCGTCCGCTGGGCCGGCGGGGGCGCGCGGCCCGCGGGCGACGTGACCACGCGGCCTTCGGCGGTGGCGCGTCCGGACTACGGCTGCCGGTTCAGCGATCCCGCCGCCTACGCGGCCGGGACGGGGACGCGGCGGCTGTTCCCCGCCTGCCCGTAGCGGGGTCCGGCCACACGCGCCCGTGGCCGGATCCCGGTGGATCATCACAGGTCGGTGGCGATGATCTTCTCGATGTTCCGCTCGGCGAGGGCGGTGATGGTGACGAAGGGGTTCACGCTGGTGTTGCCCGGGATGAGCGAGCCGTCGATGGCGTAGAGGCCGGGGTGGCCGTGCAGCCGGCCGTAGTTGTCGGTGGCCTTGTTCAGGACGGCGCCGCCGAGCGGGTGGTAGGTGAGGTGGTCGCCCCAGATCTTGTAGGAGCCGAAGAGGTCGGTCCGGTAGATCGTCCCCTCCTTGCTGTTGATCTTGTCGAAGATCGACTTCGCCATGTCAATGCTGGCCTGCTTCCAGGCGGTCTGCCAGTTGAGGTCGACCCGTCCGGCGGAGCCGTTCCACGAGAACTCGGCCCGGTGCGGGGTGTTGGTGATCGACAGGTAGAACGAGGCGTACGTCTCGATCCCGGTCGGCAGGGGCGCGACCTCGGCGAACGCGCCGCCGGCGTCCCAGTTGTCGATGCCGCCCGTCGGCATGCCCGACTGGAGGCTGCCGGTCGGGTCCCACAGGTGGTTGGCGCGGCCGACCATGACGTTGCCGTTGTCGCCCCAGCCCTTCCCGATCTCGCCGTTCAGGTTGGGCAGCGCGCCGGTCGCCTTGAGCTTGACCAGAAGCTTGCTGGTGCCGACGCTGCCGGCGGCGAAGAACACCCGCGCGGCGGTCACCGTCTTGGTCGCCACGACGTTCCCGCTCGTGTCGATCTGTTCGATGGCGACCGTGTACCCGCCGCCGGACGCGGGCGACACCGACGTCACCCGGTGCTGCGCCGAGATGGCGACCCGGCCCGTGGCCTTGGCCTGCGCCAGGTAGGTCTTCTGGAGTGACTTCTTCCCGTAGTTGTTGCCGTAGAGGATCTCGGCGTTGAGCGCCGACTGCGGCACGGCGCCGGCGGCCTCCTGCTTCATGTAGTTGAAGTCGTAGACGTTCGGGACGTAGACGAACTCGAACCCCGAGCGCTGGGCGTGCTTCCGCCCGACCCGCGCGTACTGGTAGCAGTCGGTGGTGTCGAACCACGCCCGGTCGATCTCGTTGACGCCCAGCCCGGAGTTGGCGCGCGGGTAGTAGACGTTGTACATCTCGTCGGCGTTCACGGAGGGCAGGATGGCGCTGAACCGCGACCGCTTCGGCGTGACCGCCATCCCGCCGTTGACGAGGGAGCCGCCGCCGACGCCCCGGCCCTGGTAGACGAGGATGCCGCCGAAGTCCTCGGCGTCCAGGATCCCGGTGTACTTCGGGACGTCCTTGTCGATCGGGAAGCCGAGGAAGTTGCTGAGCGGCTGCTTGGTCCGCGTCCGGAGCCAGTAGGCGCGGTAGTCGGGAGACCTCATGCCCGAGAAGATCTTGCCGTCCGAGCCCGGGGTGTCCCAGGTCATGCCCATCTCGACCATGTGGACGTCGACGCCCGCCTGGGCGAGGCGCAGCGCGGCGACCGAGCCGCCGTACCCGGTGCCGACGACCAGGACGGGGACGCGGGCGCCGTTGGGGATGGGCGCCGGGACGGGGGCCGCCGAGGCGCCGGTCCGGCCGAGCATACCCAGCCCGACGATAGAACCAGTTCCAACGATGAAGCCGCGGCGGGACACGCTAAGGGACGGGGTGGAGTCACGCATGTGACCTCCCTCACTCGTGAGATTAGAACGTGTTCTATATCGAAATATGAGGCGCGTCACGAGCTGACCGAAACTTTCTCGTGTCCACATGTGGACTACCAAGTGCTTGCTTGGCAGCTGGTACATTCCGCGCATGATCTCCGTGGTCGTCTGGGGTACCGGCAACATGGGACGGCTGGCCGTCCGCTCCGTCGAGGCGCATCCGGCGCTCCGGCTGACCGGCGTGATCGTCCACGATCCCGCCAAGGTGGGGCGGGACGCGGGCGACCTCGCCGGCCTCGGCCGCGACCTCGGCATCGCGGCCACCGCCGACGCCGGGGCCGTGCTCGCCGCCCGCCCGCAGGCCGTCGTCTACGCCGCGTCGGGCGACGTCCGGCCCGACGACGCGCTCGCCGACGTCCTCAGGGCGATCCGCGCGGGGGCGGTCGTCGTCACCCCAGCCCTCTACGCCCTCTACGACCAGCGCGGGGCGCCGCCCGAGACGCGCGCGGAGGTGCTGGACGCGATCGCCGAGGGCGGCGGCTCCCTGTTCGCCTCCGGAGTCGACCCGGGGTGGGGCAACGACGTCCTGCCGCTGCTGGTCAGCGGCCTCGGCGGCACGATCGACGTGGTCCGCTGCCAGGAGATCTTCGACTACTCGACCTACGACCAGCCCGACTCCGTCCGGTACCTGGTCGGCATGGGCCAGCCGATGGACTACGAGCCACCGATGCTCGCCGCGACCATCCCGACCATGGTGTGGGGCGGCCAGGTCCGGCTGATGGCCCGCGCGCTCGGCGCCGAGCTGGACGAGATCCGCGAGACCGTGGACCGCCGCCCGCTCGACGCCACGATCACCACCGCGTCCATGGGCGAGTTCGAGAAGGGAACGCAGGGAGCGGTGCGCTTCGAGGTCCAGGGCATCGTGGCGGGCGAGCCCCGCATCGTCGTCGAGCACGTCACGCGCATCCACCCGTCGTGCGCGCCGGACTGGCCGATGCCCCCGGACGGCGACGGCGCGCACCGCGTGGTCATCGAGGGCGTCCCGCGCATCGAGGTCACGGTCGAGGCAACCGACGAGCACGGCAACCGCGCCGCCGGAGGGAACGCCACGGCGGCCGGGCGCCTGGTGAACGCCATCGACTGGCTCGTGGACGCCGAACCGGGCCTCTACGACGCGCTCGACGTTCCCGTCCGTCCCGCCGTGGGCAAACTCGGCAGGACGGCGCCATGAGAGGCGTCAGCAGAAGGGCAGGCCCGTGAACATCGAGATCCCCGAGGGCAAGGACCCGATCCAGTACGTGTGGGGCGAGATGGTGCCGGGCATCGGCCCCGCCGCCTCGAACCTCTCCCTCGCCGTCTACGCGCACACCACGCTCGGGCTCCGCGAGTTCGAGGCCGCCCGGCTGCGCGTCGCCCAGCTCAACGGCTGCCTGTTCTGCCTCGACTGGCGGACGGAGCGCGACGGCGAGAAGGTCGAGGAGGGGTTCGCCGACGCGGTGACCGAATGGCGCACCACGGGCGCCTTCGACGACCGCACCCGCCTCGCCGCCGAGTACGCCGAGCGCTACATCCTCGACCACCACGGCCTGGACGAGGAGTTCTGGACCCGGATGTCCGACTGCTACACCCAGGCGGAGATCGTGGAGCTGAGCATGTGCATCGGCTCGTGGCTGGCCTTCGGCCGCCTCAACCGCGTCCTCGGCCTCGACGCGATGTGCGTCCTGCCGCACTCCTGACGCGGAGGCGGGCCCGGCGCCACCCCGCGCCGGGCCCGGTACGCGGGACAACCGCAGAACCCCTTCGGACCCAGGCATCAGCGAACCACGACCCCACGCGTTAAGTCAACTATTCCGACTGTCTTAGTAGGTATTGCACGTGAGGGCGCGTGACGCCGTCACACGAGCGCCCGTCAGCCGTCTCCCTCGCCCTGCTGGTCCTCATCGATGTGGGTCAGCTTGTCGGGGTTGGTGACGGCGTAGACGCCGCGGACGCGGTGGCCGTCCGCGTCCAGGTCGAGGACCATGACGGCGAACGGCGCGTCCTGGTCGAACAGCACCGCGGACGGGTCGCCGTTGACGGTGCGGTAGACGACGTCCAGATCCATGGGCCTCCGGGCGGCCGTCCCGGCGATGGCGCGCGCCACCTTGCCGGCTCCCTGGATGGGACGCAGCGCCGCCGTGGCCCTGGACTTGCCGCCGCCGTCCGTCCACAGCGTCACATCCGGCGCGAGGATCTCCATCAGCGCCTCCAGGTCGGCGCCGAGGGCGGCCTGCAGGAACCGCTCCGTCGCCTGCCGCTGCACCTTCGGGTCGGCCTGGTAGCGCGGGCGGCGGGCGTGCACGTGCTCCCGGGCGCGGTGCGCGAGCTGCCTGATCGCCGCCGGGCTGCGGTCGAGGATCGGCGCTATCTCGGTGTGGGCGTAGCCGAAGACCTCGTGCAGGACGAACACCGCCCGTTCCAGCGGCGTGAGCGTCTCCAGGACGACCAGCAGCGCCATCGAGACCGCCTCGGTGCGCTCGGCGGCGTCGTCCACGTCGGCGCGCGCCACCAGCGGCTCGGGCAGCCACGGCCCCACGTACGTCTCGCGCCGGCGGCTGATCGCGGCCTGCCGCGACAGCGCCGTGTTGACCGCGATCCGCACGAGGTAGGCGCGCGGATTCTCGACCTCGCCCGCGGCGCCGCCGCGCGACGCCCACGCCAGCCACGCGTCCTGCAGGACGTCCTCGGTGTCGGTGACGCTTCCGAGCATGTTGTACACCACCGAGAACAGCAGCTCCCGATGATCGGCGAACACCCGCGTGGCGGTGTCGTCCGCGACGCCTTCGGACATGGCTCGACCTCCTGTGCGCTCCCCCCTCAGAGCGAGACCGGACCCCCGATCGTGACATCCGCGACCGGAATGTGACCTGGACCTCATTCGCGTCCCGCCGCGTCACACACCCGCCCTCCGATCCGCTCATGGGTCGCGGAACGAATCAGCCAGGGGACCCTGGCGCCCCGCGCCCGGCGCGGGCCCACCGACCGGAGACCTCCCATGACCGAATCCCCTCCGTCCTTCCTCGCGACGGGACGCGGCAAGCTCACCCTGACCCTGCTGTGCGCCATCGCGTTCCTGGACTTCATCGACGCCTCGATCGTCAACGTGGCGCTGCCCGCGATCCGCGCCGACCTGGACTTCTCCGTCCAGGACCTGCAGTGGGTGCCGTCCGGCTACCTGCTGACCTACGGCGGGTTCATGCTGCTCGGCGGACGGCTCGCCGACCTGCTCGGACGCCGCCGGATCGTGGTCGCGGGCACCGCGCTGTTCTCGCTGTCCTCGGTCGCGGGCGGGCTCGCCGCCACGTCCGGGACGCTCATCGCGGCGCGGCTCGCCCAGGGCGCGGGCGCGGCGCTGATGCTGCCGGGCACGCTGTCGATCCTGACGACCACCTTCAAGGAGGGCGGCGACCGCGGGAAGGCGCTCGGCGTGTGGGGCGGCGTCGGCGGCGGCGCCTCGGCGGCCGGGGTCCTGTTCGGGGGGCTGCTCACCGACGGGCCCGGCTGGCGCTGGGTGATGCTCGTGAACGTCCCGGTCTGCGCGATCGTCATCGCCGGGCTGTTCCTGCTCGTCGAGGGCGACCGGCGCACCGCCCGGCTCGCCGGCTTCGACGCGCTCGGCACCGTCCTCGTCACCGGCGGCATGCTGCTTCTGGTGTTCACCCTGGTCAAGGCCCCGGAGGTCGGCTGGGACGCGGGCCGCACGATCGGCGGTCTCGCCGGAGCCGCCGCGCTCCTGGCGGCGTTCCTGCTCAACGAGCAGCGCAGCCGCGACCCGCTGCTGCCACTGTCGATCTTCCGGATCCGGGGGCTGGCCGCCGCGGACGTCACCCAGCTCGTCGCGGTCGCCGGGTTCCTGTCGATGTTCTTCTTCCTCAGCCTGTACATGGTGAACGTCCTCGGCTACTCGCCGCTGGAGACCGGTTCGGCCTACCTGCCGCTCTGCGCGGGCGTGGCGGTCGCCGCGGGAGCGTCCGCCCCGCTCATCGGACGCGCCGGGACCCGCCCGGTGATGATCGCCGGGCTGCTGCTCGCGGCCGCCGGCACCTACCTGCTGTCGCGCATCCCGGTGGACGGCCACTACCTCGCCGACCTGCTGCCCGGCCTGATGGTCACCTCGTTCGGGCTCGGCTTCACGTTCGTGGCCGTCACCACCGCGGCCAACGCCAACGTCCCGCCGGACCGGGCCGGGCTCGCGGCGGCGCTGCTCAACGCCTCCCAGCAGATCGGCGGCGCCCTCGGCCTGGCGATCTTCTCCGCGGTCGCCACCGCCCGCACCGACGACCTGCTGGCCGACCGCAGGCCCGTGCCCGAGGCGCTCACCGGCGGGTTCTCCCGGGCGCTGCTGGCCGGCTCCCTCTTCCTGGCCGCCGCGGCCGTCGTCGCCCTCCGCGCCGCCAACAGCCGAGGGGAGGCGTCCGCGGCGGAGCCGGAGAAGAAGGCCGGCCCCGTCCCCGTCACCTAGAGGCGATGTCCTTCGCGCCGGGGACGCGGATCAGTGTCGCCCCGAACAGGACGATGAGGCCGGACATGGCCAGGGCGAACTGGGACGGCGACAGACCGAGCGGCGACACGCCGGCCTTCCGCAGAAGGTCGGACGCGGCCCCGGCGAGCAGCGCGGCCAGCGCCAGGCCGAACCGGAGGACGGCGTGGAAGGCGGTGAGGGCGAGGTTCCGGTTGACGCCGCTCAGCGCCTCCTGCAGGTAGGTGATCCCGCCGACCAGGGCACTGGTCGCCGCCGCGCCGAACAGCACGGCCCCGATGAACGCCCACGTCACCGTCCCCAGCAGCGCCATCATGAAGATCACCACGCCCTGCACGGCCGTCCCGACCCGGATCTGCACCTCCAGGTTCCGCACCTTGCGGTGAATGATCAGCAGCCCGACGAGCGCGCCCACCCCGAACAGCACCACCAGCGTCCCGAACTCCAGCGGCCCCGCGGTCAGGACGTTCCGCACGAACACCACGCCCAGCGAGAACAGCGCGCCCAGCCCGAGCGAGACCACCGCCACGCCCGGCAGGACGCCGCGCACCACGGGCAGCCGCAGGGCCGCGAGGAGTCCGCGGGGCGACGCCTCCTGCTCGCTCCGCTCCACCTCCAGCCGCTCGGCCGGCCCCGGACCGAGATCGGGGATCGAGCGGATGGCGAGGTAGCAGGCGAGGTACGTCAGGGCGTCCAGCCAGAACACCACCAGGTAGCGCAGATGGGTGCCGAGGCCGATGTGCTGCGAGAAGTAGAGGATCAGCCCGAACGCCCCCGCGCCCACCGGGATCATCCCGTACGAGGTCGCCATCGTGATCCCGTTGGCGATCTCCAGCGTGCCGGTGTCGTGCCGGTTCTCCTCGTCCTCGATGAGGAACGGGATGGACGCGTCCCGGGCCGGCAGGAAGATCAGGCCCGCCACCTCGATCATGAAGGCCCAGAAGTACACCCACGCCAGCCACGGCACGATCGGCAGCGCCAGCGCCATGCCCGTCTGGACCAGGGTCGACCACATCAGCACGCTCCGCCGCCGCCAGCGCGTCACCACCCGCGCCGCCACCGGCGCGCCCAGCGCGGACGGGAGCAGCCGCAGCACCAGGACGCCCCCGACCGCCGTCGTGGAGTCGCTGAGCTCCAGCACGAAGTACATCAGCGCCAGCGTGCCCATCCAGTCGCCGAACGAGGACACCGTCTGGCCGATGATGAGCCGCCGGAAGTCGCGCTTGTTCAGCTGCTCCCTGAGTCCCATGCGGGCTCCATCCCCGGTGTGTCGTGCTTCGGCGGCGCGTCGAGGACGGAGCCCTTCAGCAGGGCGGCGAGCCGCCCCGCGGCGGCGTCCCAGCTCCACCGCTCGCACGTCCACCGCCGTCCGGCCGCCCCCATCGCGGCGGCGCGCGCGGGGGAGCCGAGCATGCGGTGCAGGGCCAGGGCGATCTCGTCCGGCCCGGTGGCGTCGACCAGGACCCCCGTCCGGCCGTCGATCAGGGACTCGGGGCTGCCGCCCGACCGGCCCACCACCACGGGCAGCCCCGACGCGGACGCCTCCAGCACCGACAGGCCCAGCCCCTCGGTCTGAAGCCCCGCCCGGTCGTCGCGGCACGGCAGCGCGAACACGTCGGCGGCCGCGTAGTAGCGCGGCAGCTCCGCCGCGGGAACGGGCCCGGCCACCGTGACCGTCCCGGGCGCCTCCCGGTCCGCCATCTCGGTGAGCCTGCGCCGCATCGGACCGTCCCCGACGATCACCAGCCGCGCGTCGGGGCACCGGCGCACCACGTCCCCCCACGCGCGGACCAGCATGTCGTGCCCCTTGCGCCGGACGAGCCGCGCGACGCTGAGCACCACCGGCCCGCCGCCGAGGCCGTGCCGGCGGCGGACCGCCGTCCCGTCCAGCCCCGGCCGGAACCGCACGGTGTCCACGGCCCCGGCGAGCCGCGCCAGCCGCGTCCGGTCGCCGACGGCGTCCCGCAGCTCCGGCAGCGTCGTCGTGCTGAGATGGGTGAGGACGTCGAACGACCGCGCCGCCGCCCGCAGCGCCGCCCGCGTCGGGGGAGCCCGGAACCACCCCAGCTCCTGCCCGTGCGCGGACCCGACCAGCCACCGCACCCCGGCCGCCCGCACCAGCGGCGCGTACATCCCGAACGGCGCCGCCGCCGTGATCCACCCCGCCTCGACCCGGTGCCGCACCACGAGCCGCCGCAGCCCCCGGAACAGCAGGTACCCGCGCCGCCGGACGACGGGGAACCCGAGCTCGGCGTCGAACTCCGCGGCCCCGGGCCAGGCGGGCGCCACGACGAGCAGCCGGTCTTCGGGCAGCCGGCGAGTCAACTCCCACGTGAACGTCTGCACACCGCCGGGCTCCGGTGGAAAGTGCCCGGTCAGCACCAACGTCCGCGGTATCTCCATGCGTCCACGATTTCCCGCCCAGACGCCCCCCAACCAATCCACCAGGCCACGAGCCGATATGTCCCTCCCAAAGCACCAGCACAAGTCGACCCGAACCGATCAAAAGCAAAAAGAAAGGATGGTGTAAGGAACACGGAGCAAATGCAACGGTAAACAAGTGACAAGTCGACGAAGAGCGGCCGGCGCCGCGCGAGGAGAGACCAGGCCAGCATGCTCGCGCCTCCTGAGACCGCCCTCCTCGCTGGACACGTGCCCGCGAGCTGTCGGGTGTGCGATGAGTCCATCCGGCAGCGTTGATCTCGCGAGGTCGACGATGAGGCGGTGGTGAGGGTGTCCGAGCCGCGGCATCGAAACAGGAGAACGACTCACTGATCAACGAAGCGTGCAATCCCTGAGCATTCACGCTTTCATAGACGACGGTGTGACCGGCCGAAGGCCCCGCTCGGCATCGGCCACCCAGGCTCGCATGGGGTCGACGCGGGCCGGTGTGGGTTCGTCTTGTGGAAGGGGCGCAGCGTGGGCTTGGAGCATCCCACCAGGACCGATGCCAAGGTCGAGGACACCGACCGGCCCAAGCCGTCCGACAAGCCTCCCGGGCCCCCACCGGACAACCCTGGCGCTCCCGGCTACCCGTCCCGCCGAGAAAGCCTCGCCCGCGCCCGCGAACCCGCACCGCAAGAGAGCGACACCCAACAGCCAGCGATCAAAGACAGCGGCGCCAAGGGGACGGAAGCACGCGCCAAGCTTGCCCCCACCGGTGACGAGAAGGACAGGCCGACCGGTCCCGAGACCCCCGATCGGGAAGACGATGCAGCCGAACAGGACGTAGAAGCAGACAACTCCAAGCCCGCCGAACAACCCGAGCAGGCCGAGCGGGACGAGCAGGCCGAGCGGGACGAGCAGGCCGAGCGGGACGAGCAGGCCGAGCAGGCCGAGCAGGCCGAGCACGACGAGCACGACGAGCACGACGAGCAGGCCGAGCAGGCCGAGCAGGCCGAGCGGGACGAGGGCAGAGGGGACGACGAGCGCACCGAGGGTGGGGAAGGCGCCGAAAGCGAGCAGCCTGACACGGGGCTGGGCAGCGACGACTCGCAGGGCGAGAGTGACGGCAAGCCCACTGACGCGCAAACCGAGAGAGTTGGCGAGAAGGCCGAGACGCATGACGACCCCGCTTCCTCAAAACGGCCGCACACCCTGCCGGCCGACAACCCAGGCTCCCCAGATCAGCCGTCCCGCCGAGAAAGCCTCGCCCGCGCCCGCGAAGACGCTCTGCAAGAGCGCGGGACACCAGGAACCGAAACTACGGACACCGGTGGTCAGCAACCCGCGGAACCCGCCGTCGAGCCCATGCCGCCATCACCGGAGAACGGCGGCTCGAAGAGCGAGCGTCCGCAGGAGCAGGACTCAAGGCTTCAGCAGGACCAGAATCCAGGCACCGGTGAACCACCGCCCGCCTCCGGAACGGGGAACGAGGACGCGCGCGACTTGGGGGCAGGTCTCGCTCGGGAGTCCGCGAATCAGCCGGAAGACGTGCCCGGCAATGACCTGGGTGCGCGGCCGATCAGCGAGCTGGACGGTGTAGCGGCCCCCAGGGGCTCCGATCAGGTGACAGACGACCCGAAGGGAAAGATCGCCGGGGAAGAAGAACCAGCCTCCGATAACGGACGTGTCGTCGACTACGACGAGGAAGTCGTCCTCCAACGCGGGATATCGGACCGGCTAAAGCAGTTTGCCGCCAAATTGGACCGAAGCGGCAAGCCAGAGGAGTTGAAGGGTACGGTAGATCGCCCGGACTCTCAGGACCCTTGGGAAAACCCGAAGAACATTCCCGATCGCTATGGTACGCCGCTGGATCGTGCTGACGGTACCCGGGTTCCACTGTTCTCCGATCAACTCACCCGGGAGCAGGCGGAACAGGGAGTGCTTGGGGACTGCGGGATCATAGCCACCCTTGGGGCAGTCGCTGAGAAATACCCCGAAGCCATCCGGAACAGCGTGATCGAACTTGGTGACGGCAGCTATGAAGTCCGCCTTCACGATACTGAGTACTCGAAGTCCAGGCAGCGTTACGAGCCGACCGGACGGTCTATAAAGCTCACGGTGACGCCTGAACTGCCGATCAAAGACAGAGATCCCAGTAGACCCGCATTCGCTGCGTTGACGGCAACGAATGTGGCATGGGCGCCTGTTCTGGAGAAGGCGATAGCCGGGCTGGATCAAACGTGGAGCACTGAACGCAAGGAGAGGGTCAACCGCATCTGGAAAGCGCAAGGCAAGCCTGGGGATGCGCCTACTGGTTATGTGCGGTTGAATCAGGGGAGCAGTTCTGAACATCGGGCCGAACTTCTCACACAGCTCACGGGCCGTCCCGCCAGAACGGTAGATTTTCCCACCGGCTATGATGGTCAAGGGCGAAGCGCTGATCGTCGGCTCCAGGACGAAATCGCTGATCATCTCTCCGAGGGCAGGCCTGTGCTGGTGGGAACCCGCGAGCTGAAGGAGAACGAGTTGCTTCTGCCGAAGAAGCTCGTTGCCGGCCACGTCTACGAGGTCACCAAGGTTGACGATCAGGGGAACTTCCACCTGCGTAACCCCTGGAGAGACAAAGAGCCCCTCCCGCTGACGGTCAAAGAGTTCAAGGCTTGCATTTGGCCGCCCTACACCACAATGGAGTGACGATGGCGATCGAGGAAATCGGCCTGAAGCAGGGTACGCAGACCTACATCGAGAACGAGATGAAAATCGGTCTGGTCGGTGCGCGCAAGGGGACTGAGGACCGCCCTCCAGAGATTGCTCTGTTCGTCAAGGACGATAGCGAGCGCGACTTGATCCTCCGTCCTGGAGACACCTTTCTCATCGGGAACCAGACCTGGAGGCTGGAGCGAGTCGAAGAGGCTGGCTGGGACAAGCTCGGCGCCGTTTTCGCCAGGATTGAATAGCGCTTTCAGGTGGCGGGTTCCTGTCGCCGGGTTGGTGTGCGCGGCTGGTGAGGTGGCCTTCTGGTGGGGGTCTGGGTGGGGACGCGTGTGAGTCCTCCCAGGGTGATTGCTGGGAGGACTCATCTCGTTGCCGTGCTGGTCGGTGTTATTGGGGTGCTGCCGGTTTTGTGGTGGAGGCGGCTGCGACGGCTGTAGCGAGTGGGTCTCGGATGGGGCGGCCGAGGACGTGGGCGAGGTCGGGGCTGGTGCCGTCGAGGAAGCCGTGCCGGATGCTTGTCGCGATCGAGACGAGCATGGGCGGCTGGAACGGCAGCAAGCCCAGCATCTCGTTCAGGAGTAGGCGCCGGTAATCGTCCAGGCCGATGGCGCGGTAGGGGACTCCGAGTCGTTCGGCCACCTGCGCTGTCGTGATCGGCGTGCCGGTCAGGTCGTAGGTGCGCCCGCTGTGCCGTGCCGGATCCTCAGCGATGATCGCCGCGGCCTCGGCGAGGTCCGCGCGGGAGACCGCGGCCAGAGCACCGTCGCCGAACGCGGACTCCACCCCGTCGTCGGCCCACATCAGCAGACCGCCGAAGAGTTCGGCATACAGGCCGTTGCGCAGGATCGTCCACGGCAGGCCGCAGGCGCGCACGAGCCTTTCGGTTGCGCGGTGCGCCAGTGCGAAAGCGAGGTGGTCGCCGGCGCCGGTCAGGCTCGTGTAGATGACGTGCCGGACGCCGTCACGGACGGCGGCGTCGAGGACGGCCTTGTGGCGCCCGATGACCTGGTCGTCCTCGGCATAGCCGGCGGAGATCAGCACCAGGGTCGATATGCCGGCCAGGTCCATGCCGGTGGGGTCGTCGAAATCGAGGCGCCGCATCCCGTCTTTGGGCGTGCGGCTGCCGCCTGTCGCGCTCGCGCCGCGGGCGTTGAGCGCCGCGAGCGTCGCCGAGCCGAGGTTCCCGCTCGCTCCGGTCACCAAGATCATGTCAGTCCCCGACTTCCGTAGTGGTTCTCTTCGGTAACTACGCTTGATCTTGATTTGCCCGCGCGTCGGCCACAAGGAGGCAGTCTCATGTCACCCACGCACACCGGGGTAACCGCCGCATCGGCGGCCCTCGATCCCTGCGGGCGGGCGGACCACCCGGACTGCGGGATCCGCGATGTCCTGGACCGCATCGGGGACAAGTGGTCGGTACTGGTGGTCGTTGAACTCGCGGGCGGGCCGCGGCGCTTCCGGGAGCTCCAGCGCGCGATCGACGGCATCTCCCAGCGCATGCTCACCCTCACGGTGCGCAGGCTGGAGCGCGACGGACTCGTCCTCCGCACCGTGTACCCGACCGTCCCGGCCCAGGTCGACTACCGCCTGACGGAGACTGGGACCAGTCTGACCCACCTGGTCAAAGCACTCGCCGACTGGTCCCTCACTCATCGCGACGTCATCGCTGAGGCGCGGCACCGGTACGACCAGACCAACCCCGGCCACGACATCCGGTAACGGGGACCGCAGATGCCGGGCGGTGCGCTTGGCGCTACGCCCCTAATGAGCTGAAAATGGGAGGGCCTCGGCGGTGCACTAGGGGCAGAATCGGATCCATGACGAACGTGGCCGACCGGCAGATTCCCGAGTACCTCGACTTTGTCGGGCCCGGGTGGCGCGACATCCTGATGCGGACCCACGCCGAACTCCTCGCTGTGCTGCCGAACTACCAGGTGGCCCAGGTCAAGGAGAAGTACGGGATGCTGGACGTCAACCTGGGCGGGTACGTCGACCCCGTCACTGGGGAGTTGGGCATCGACCGGGAACTCGGCAGCCGGGTCAGTGCGATTCTCGGGGCCGCCCGGGAAGAGTCGCGTCGCACCTGCGAGGTGTGCGGCGAGCCGGGCAGTGAGACCGGCCAGGCGTGGATCAAGACGCTCTGCCCCGACCACGCCCGGCGAACCTAGTACGCCAGTTGGAGTGCGCCGCGAAATTACAGGGTGTAAGCGAGGGTGAGCACCTGGAATTCACGTTCCATGGCCTGGCCGGAGATGCCGGCCAGGCCTCCGGTTCCGGAGTTGGGGACGATGCTGCCGTGGCTGCTTTGCTCGTCCCCGTCGGCGAGCCCGAAATGCTGGATGACGAACGTGCCCTGTCGCCCGTCGAGCGTCCCCTCGATCCGCTCGGACGCCACGTAACCGCCGCCCGCCTCTCCCTGGGCGGTCAACACCTCCGCGACGCCCGTACCGTCGATCACGCCCTGGTACCGCTTGCGGATCGTGACCCGGGTCATCTTGGGCCCCTCGGAAGGTTCCTCGTACACGCTCTCGTCGAAGTCGGTGATCTCGAACTTGGCCTCGACGGTGCGCTGTTCCTGCTGCTCGGTCATGGCGCCGAAGACTAGCCTGCGCCTCTCGAAGCGCCTTCAACCCCCGAGACCTTGTGTGCCCCGTGGGTCGTCTCGCTGCCGCTCGGCCGATTCGGGCGGTCAGGTGATCCGGACGGCTTCCAGCACTTCGTCGGCGTTCAGGGCGTGGGCGGTGCCCTGCCAGCATTCGAACGGGCCGTAGTTGCCTCGGTCGAGGATGCATTCCCAGGACTTCTCGATCTCGTTCCGCAGGTCGGTGGGCCACTCCCGGATCGGGGTGTCGCGCATACCTGTCGCGCGGAGGCGGGCGTCGAACTCGTCGTACGTCTCCTCCCAGCGGGCGAACGCGTCGTCCTCGGACTCGCCAGGGCGCCTCGGCATCCCCAGGCCCCTGTTCAGGACCAGATGCCACTCGTCGAAGTGGGAGAGGAGCACCCGGTCGCGCGGGACCCGGCAGGTGAGCAGCACCTGGCCGCGCGAGTGGCGACAGGCTTCGACCAGATGCTTGCGATGGGTGCGTGCCCAGAACCACAGTGCGCCGTCTCCGCTGGTCGGTAGGCGGGCCGCCATCATGCGGTAGATCCAGGCGTAGGCGTCCGCGAACGCTTCCTCAGCCAGTTTCGGGTCCGGCCTCAGTGTGCCCGTCGTGAGCAGGGTCTCCAACGCCTCGACCGGTTGGACGGTGTGAAGCAGCAGCCGCTCCGCGTCGAGGTCGTAGCCCATCCGACCGGCGGGCACGGCCTGTTCAGGCTTGGCATTCCGAACTGGAAAGGGGGCCACGCCGTCATCATGACGGCTTCGACGGGCAGAAGGCGGCCTCCACGGCCTTGCCCGCGTCGAACTCCACGGCGCTGGGCTTGGCGCTCAGGGTGAGCGACATCGCGAACTGGCGGCGGCCGTCTTCTGAGTAGAAGGTCAAGGCGATGGAGCCGGGGGCCAGCCCGCCCACGATGTAGAAATCGTCGACGCAACTGGTGCGGCGCTTGCCCTGGAGGCGCGAGTCGCCGGGCAGCCGGTCGGTCAGGACTCGCTGGAGTTCCGGCGGCAGCAGCCTGCCCTGGTTGAACGCCCGTTGGAAGACGCTGACGTCGTGCGCGGTGGAGACCACCCCTCCGGCCCCGCCGGTGTAGCCGGCGTTGAACCGGTCCACGTCGCGCAGCCTCCCCTCGGCGTCGGGGTAGTAGCCGTGGCCGTGCGGCCCCACGACGCCGTCCGGCGGCGCGACCATGAGGTAGGTCTTGGTCATCCCGAGCGGGCCGAACAGGTGATCGTGCAGCTCGGTGCCCAGGTCGTGGCCGGTCGCCCTTTCGATGATCATGCCGAGGAGGGTGTAGTTGGTGTTGGAGTAGGTCCACTTCTCGCCCGGTTCCCCGGTCCGGGGCCGGGCGCGGCTCCACCTCACCAGATCGAGCGGCTGGTAGGGGGTCGTGAAGTCGAACACGTCGAACGCGGGGTCGTCTCCCTCGCTCCCGTCCGGCTTCGGCTTTCCGGCGTACCAGTCGGGGATGCCGGAGGTGTGCCGGATCATCTGCCGGACCGTGATCTCGTCGGCCCGCTCCACCAGATCCTTCTCCGCCACCTCCGGCAGCAGGTCGCCGAGCTTGTCGTCCACGCCCAGCCGGCCCTCCTCGACCAGTTGCAGCACCACGGTGGCCACCATCTGCTTGGTCTGCGACCAGATCCGGAAGCGGGCGTTCGCCGGAATCTGTCCGCCCTCTCCGTCCAGCAGGCGCGAGCCCCCGCTGCCCTGCCCGACGGCCTTCCCGTCGAGGTAGGCCCCGCCGACAGCCCCCACGACCCCGGGAGTCCCGGCCAGTTCCTCCATCGCCTTCTGCACGTTCCCGGCCTGCGCCGGGGCGGCGGTGGCGGGCGCGGCCTGTGCCGCCATCGTCATGGCGAGACCGGCGGCGAGACCGGCCTTCAGCAGCGGGCGGACGTTCTTGTGCGACACCACGCGTTTCCTTTTCGTGTTCGCCTTCCGAAGCCGGGGAAAACGGCCCCCGGCACGAACCGCTGTGGTCCGTGCCCCCACCGAAGACGAAGGACTGTTGCGGCGGCGTATGCGCTTTTCGATACGCCCGCGATAGGCCGACAAGGCTGAGGCTGAGGGTTTCTCGGTCGCTGGGAGTAGGTCTCTCGCCTCATGCGCGCCTTGAGTCTGCTGGCTAAGGTCGGCGCTCATGCGGACCACGGGCATAGTCGGCCGCCAGGTGGCGGAACGTAGGCGCGACACCCTGGAGCGGCTCGTCAGCGAGCGGGATGTGTGGGTGTCGACGGCACACCCTGATCACGGCCCGCACCAGGTGCCGCTGTGGTTCATGTGGGACGGCGAAGCGGTGTGGATGTGCACCGGTGCCGGTTCCGCGACTGCTCGGAACGTCCGCGAGGAGCCCCGCGTGCGGCTAGGGCTGCCGGACACCTTCGACGTGGTGCTCCTCCAGGGCGAGGCAGAGTGCTTCCCGGACCGGGACGTGCCCGAAGACGCGGCGGAGGCCTTCACCGCCAAATTCGGATGGGACCCGCGCGCGGAGAAGGACCCCTATCTGTATGTGCGCGTAGTGCCGAAGGTCGTGCGCGCCTGGCGCGGCGAGCCGGAGCTGCGCGGCCGAGTCATCATGCGCGACGGGGCCTGGCTGGAATAGCGGCCCCCGAGCTACTGGACGATGACGGTGGTCTGGGCGGCCTGCTTGTCGTCCGTCCAGCCGTCGTGGCCGGCCTTGGACTGCCAGTGCTTGCCCGCGTAGCGGACCTCGGTCAGGCCGTAGGCCTGGGCGTGGGTGACGGCCCAGCTCGCGACGGCCCAGCCCGAGCGGGGGTTCGTGACCTGGATCGAGTTCCACGACTTCGGGTCGGACGGGGAGCCCGCCTTGAGGGGGCCGGGGCCGCCGACCTTCAGGCGGCTGCCGAAGGCGCGGCGCATCTCCAGGAGCGCCTCGGGGCGGCGGGACGTCGTCTTCTTGTCGGGCGGGTACCAGCAGCGGGCCGTGGCGGGCTCGCGGCCGGTGAAGGCGGTCGCGAGGAGCTTGCCGTCGGGCTCGTGCTGGGCGTAGGCGCGGCCGTCGGCGCTGCGCTGCACCTTCTGCGCCGCGTCGTGCAGGTCGCGGTCGAGGTAGTCCTTGACCTTGACGAGGGCGTCGAAGAACTTGCTGGTGGCCTGGACGGGGTCGCGAAGCTTGTCCGGCGTCCCCCAGCCCTGGGACGGGCGCTGCTGGAACATGCCCACCGAGTCGCGGTCGCCGTTCGGCAGGTTGTGGATGTGCGACTCCTGGATCGCGGTCGCGTAGGCGATCACCACGGCGCGTTCGGGGAGCTGCTTGCGGAACGCGACGGCGGCGATGGTGGCGGCGTTCGCGCCCTGCTCCAGGTCGAGCGGCATCTTGCCGAGGCTCGTGCGCACCTCGCAGCCGGACCCGTGCAGGTACGGGCGCATCCGCTGGAACGCCACGTAGCCGCCCACGCCCGCCAGCAGCACGACGACGCACAGGACCGCGGCCCAGCGGACGCCGCGCCGGCGGCGCCCGCCGCTCGCCCCCTCATCGGGGCGCGCCTTCAACCTCGCCCAAACAGCCACGCGAAGACAGTACTGGGAGATGGCCACCAGTAAGCTCAGGAGGCATGACCGAAACGTTCACCAGCCCGATCTCCGGCGGCATCGACGAGTTGTGGGAGCGGCGCGCCGAGCTGACGCCGGACGACGCCGAGGCCCGAGCGGCCATCGTGGCCGCCGTCGACCAGCTCGACGCGGGGGAGGCCCGCGTCGCCCGGATCGATCCCGCGACCGACGAGGTCGTCGTCGACGAGCGGGCCAAGCGGGCGATCCTGCTGAGCTTCAAGGTCCTCGGCATGGCGCGCTCGCAGGTGGGCGACTTCCGGTACCACGACCGCATCCCGCTGAAGACGCGGCTGGACGGCGTGCGCGTCGTGCCGGGCGCCATCGCGCGGTGGGGCGCCCACCTGGCGCCGGGCGTGGTGCTGATGCCGTCGTTCACCAACATCGGCGCCTACGTCGACTCCGGGACGATGGTCGACACGTGGGCCACCGTGGGGTCGTGCGCGCAGGTCGGCAAGAACGTCCACCTGTCGGGCGGCGTCGGCATCGGCGGCGTGCTGGAGCCCCCGAACGCCAAGCCGGTGGTCATCGAGGACGAGGCGATGATCGGCAGCCGGTCCATGATCGTCGAGGGCGCGCGGGTGGGGCGCGGCGCCGTCGTCGGGTCGGGGACGAACCTGTCGGCGTCCATGCCGGTCATCGACGTGGAGACGGGCGAGGAGATCAGCCGCGGGCGCATCCCCGACTGGTGCGTCGCGGTCGGCGGCACCCGCTACAAGGAGTTCAAGGGAGGCACGTTCGGGCTCCCGGCGGTGCTGATCCTCAAGCGGCTGGAGGAGGGGCAGCGCCACGACAAGGCGTCCCTCAACGACATCCTCCGCGACCACGGCATCAACACCTGAGCGGGAACTCGGCGACGTCGAGGGGGCGGTCGGTGAGGACGGCGGCCGAGGCGGCGTAGCCGGGGCCCGCGTCCAGGTCGGCGAGGCGGACGGGCGAGACGGCCGCCTCGCCCTCCCAGCCCAGCACCTCGGGGGGCTCGTCCGGGCCGGACACGTGGATGGCGGTCATCGGCGCGGCCAGGCCGTGGCCGGTGGCCTTCAGAAGGGCCTCCTTCCGGCTCCAGTAGACGTGAAAACCGCGCTTCCGGTCGGTCATGGCCTTCAGCGCCTCCGATTCGGCGGCGGTGAGGACCATCCGGGAGAGGCCGTCGATGTCGCGGTCGCTCTCCTGCTCCACGTCCGCCCCGACCTCGGCGCCCTCGACGACGACGAGCAGGACGCGGTCCCCCGAGTGGGAGAGCGAGAAGTCCAGGCCGCTGCCGGGCAGGCGCGGCTTGCCGTGCGCGTCGCCGCACAGGCGGCAGTCGGTGGTGAAGCGCAGGTCGCGCGGGGCCCGGCCGGTGGCCTCGGCGAGGACCGTGCGCGCGAGGAACCGCCCGGTGACGAACCGGGCCTTGTCCTCGGCGCGCATGAACCGGTCGTAGCGGGCGCGCTCCCCGTCGTCGAGGAGGTCGCGCATCCGGGGGTCGTCGGCGGGACGCGCCCAATGGACGGCGCACTCCAGTACGGGCATCTCCACGGACGCGATGATAGATAACCTTCGACCATGGGGCTTGATCTGTACTCGGACGTCGCGGACCTGACGGCGGCGGTCGTCGACATCGAGTCGGTGAGCGGCGGGGAGGAACCCCTGGCCGGGGCCGTCGAGGAGGCGCTGCGCGCGCTGCCGCACCTGGCGGTGGAGCGCGTCGGCAACAACGTCGTCGCGCGCACCGATCTCGGACGGGCCGAACGGGTCGTGCTGGCCGGGCACCTCGACACCGTCCCGCTGAACGGCAACCTCCCGTCCCGCGTGGAGGGCGACCGGCTCTACGGCTGCGGCACCACCGACATGAAGAGCGGCGTCGCGGTCGCGCTGCGGCTCGCCGCGACCGTCGCCCGGCCCAGCCGCGACGTCACCTACGTCTTCTACGACTGCGAGGAGGTCGAGGCCGCGCGCAACGGGCTGCGGCACCTCGCGCAGGCACGGCCGGAGCTGCTCGCGGGCGACTTCGCGGTGCTGATGGAGCCGACCGGCGGGCTGATCGAGGGCGGCTGCCAGGGCACGATGCGCGTCGAGGTCACCGCGACGGGGGAGCGGGCGCACAGCGCGCGCGCCTGGATGGGGTCGAACGCGATCCACTCGGCGGGAGCGATCCTGGACGTCCTGCGCGCCTACGAGCCGTCCCGCCCGGTCGTGGACGGGCTGGAGTACCACGAGGGCCTGAACGCGGTGTTCATCTCGGGAGGCGTCGCCGGGAACGTCATCCCGGACGAGTGCGTCGTCACCGTGAATTATCGGTTCGCGCCCGACAAGTCCCTCGCCGACGCGGAGGCGTACCTGCGAAAAACCTTCGCCGGCTTCCAGGTGACGGTCACCGACGGCGCGTCGGCCGCCCGCCCGGGGCTGCACCACCCGGCCGCCGCCGCGTTCGCCGCGGCGAGCGGCGCGGAGGTCCGCGCGAAGCTCGGCTGGACGGACGTCGCCCGCTTCGCCGAGCTCGGCGTCCCGGCCGTCAACTACGGCCCCGGCGAGCCGACCCTCGCGCACACGCGGGACGAGTACGTCGAGATCCCTCTCATCGCCGAGTGCGAGCAACGAATGCGCACGTGGCTGGAGGGTCCCATTACCGTGGCCTCATGACATCGGAAGTGAATTCCCGCTCGCGCCGGCAGGGGCCGGCCATGCTGCGGGGGAGGGCCGTCCCCCCGACCACGACCGACCAGCGGCTCCTGGACGGCCGCGGCCCGGTCGACTGGGTGCACGCCGACCCGTGGCGGGTGCTGCGGATCCAGGCGGAGTTCGTCGAGGGCTTCGGCCTCCTCGCCGAGCTGCCGAAGGCCGTCAGCGTCTTCGGCAGCGCCCGCACCAAGCCGGACTCGCCCGAGTACGAGCTCGCGGTCGACATCGGCGCCCGCCTGCACGAGGCCGGCTACGCCGTGATCACCGGCGGCGGGCCGGGGATCATGGAGGCGGCCAACAAGGGCTGCGACGAGAACGGGGGCCTGTCGGTCGGCCTCGGCATCGAGCTGCCGTTCGAGCAGAAGCTGAACGACTACCTCGACATCGGCCTGGAGTTCCGGTACTTCTTCGTCCGCAAGACGATGTTCGTGAAGTACTCGCAGGCCTTCGTCGTCCTGCCGGGCGGCTTCGGGACGCTGGACGAGCTGTTCGAGGCGATCACCCTCGTCCAGACCAAGAAGATCACCCGGTTCCCGATCGTGCTGGTCGGCACGAGGTTCTGGGGCGGCCTGCTCGACTGGGTCAAGGAGTCGATGCTGACCTCCGGCAAGATCTCGCCGCAGGACATCGACCTGATCCACCTCACCGACGACCCCGAGGAGGTCGTCCGGATCATCATCGAGGGCCACACCCGGGCCCAGCAGGAGATCATCGAGTCCCGCGCCGCCGCCGAGGCCGCGGAGACCGCCGGGGAGTAGCCCCCGTCCCGTGGACCTGCATGATCCCCCGATCATGCAGGTCCAGACGGTCTCCGCGTGCGGGGGGCGCTACCTGGGCGCCCGGTCCGTCCACTCGGCCGTGATCGCGGCGCCGCCGGGGACGGTGACCCGCGCGCCGTCCGCCGAGACGAAGAAGTCGGTGTCGGTGATGCGGGACGTCTTCGGATCGACGACCAGGTGCGCGTCCCCTCCTCCGCCGAAGGAGATCGACAGGCCCTGCCCGCCCTTGACCGCACCGAGGTCCTGGACGTTCGGATAGGCGGCGATCGCGCGGAAGGCGGCGGCGCGGACCTTCGGCGGGGCCGGGAGCTGGGAGACGAGGGAGAGCAGCCCGTCGAAGACGGAGCGCTCCCGCGCGGCGGCGTCGGGGCGGCCGGCACTGGTCTCGATGCCGCCGCGCTCCAACCCGGCGGCGATCCGCGCCTTCAGTGCGCCGGGAGAGCTCGGAAGGCTCTGGAGCTGGGCGAGGGTGACGCCGGGGCCGCCGAGCCGGAACGGGGCGGGACGGGTCAGCGGGACCACCTTGCCGCCCGTCTTCTCTCCCTTCCACCAGACCCGGCCGTCGCGCCCGGTCCAGCTCTCCAGCGAGGTACGGGCGCCGCCCTCGCGAGCGGTGGACACCGTCCTGACGTACCAGTACGCGCCGCCTCCCGCCGGCGTCTTCGCCGCGGTGGTGGCGGCCACGAGCAGGACCTGCCGGCCGGACGGGGCCGACGCCCCCGGGCCCCCGTCAGGCTTCCGGGCCCCTCCGGTGCCGACGGCGCCGATCGCCACCGCGGCGGCCGCCGCGGCGATCGCGGTGCTCGCCGCGGCGAGGAGGAGGGGGCGCCGCCTGGAGGGGCGGCGCGGAGCCTGCTCGGCCGATCGAAGGTCCTGCTGGATCTCGCTCATCACGAACTCCTGGAGTCGTTGGCGGCGGTCGCCCGGCAGATCCCGCTCCGCCGGCACCGGCAGCAGCCGGGCCAGCTCCTCACGCTCGTCCGGGTTCGGCTGGATCGGTGTGGAATTCATCGGGTCTTCTCCTGAGCGGACCGGACCGCGATCTCGCGGTCACCCTCTTGCTGTCCGTGGCCGGAAGGCGGTTCCCGGTCTTCTGCGGGCGGCCGGGCGCCTCCGGTGGTGAGGCCGTCGAGCTTCCTGCGGGCGCGCGACAGCCGGGAGCGCACCGTGCCGACCGGCACGCCGAGCGCTTCGGCGGCCTCGGCGTAGCCGAGCCCCGACCAGACGCACAGCGCCAGCACCTCGCGCTCGGGCTCGCGCAGCGCCGCCAGCGCCGCGCGCATCAGGGCGAGCCGCTCGCGATCGTCGATGCGGCCCGCGGCCTCGTCGGTGAAGTCCGGGACCGTGTCGCTCCTCGGAAGCCGCGCCAGCGCGCCGTCGTGCCGCCTGGCCGCGCGGCGCACGTTGCGGGCGACGTTGGTGGCGATGCCCAGCAGCCAGGGACGCAGCGACCCCTCCGCCTCGACGTCGACCCTCTCGCGAAGGCGCCATGACTCCAGGAAGGTCAGGGACACCACGTCCTCCGCCGTCGCCCAGTTCCCCGTCAGGCGGAAGGCGTGGTTGTAGACCGAGCGCACCTGTTCGTCGAACAGTTCTCTGAACGCATCCGGATCCCCGGCGTGAACCCGGGTACGCAAACTCATCTCCACATGCGGGGACTGTTCGCCGGAACGTTCAGGTTCCCGTGACCTGCGTCACACGACACGGCCGGTCCGGGCTTCATCCACTGGCGATCACGGCTGCCGGGGTCACGATCGCGAGCACGACCTGTCCCGTGACCAGGATCGGGTGGATTCGCCGGGTCGCCGTCCAGGAGGAGCGGAGGATCAGGGCGGTGACGCCGGCCGCGGCGCTGGCCCAGAAGGACCACCACGCGATGGGCATGAGGATGCCGGAGGCCGGATCGCACTGCTCCCCGTAGGTGAGGCACCGGCCGTACTCGGGTGTCGCGAGCACGCAGATCCAGGCGAGCGCGGTGGCGGGGAGCAGCAGGGCGAGCGCGATCGCCGCGGCCACGCGCCAGCCCGAGCGCTTCCGGGAGACGGCAGCGGTGTTCTCTGTGGTCACGACTTCAGTGAACAGCCCCCCGGACGCTTGATCGATCCGTGCGGCTACTCAGGTCCGTCCGGTGCGGTACTCAGCGGGGGGCGTCGCGCCCAGCGGACTGTTGACGGCGGGTGCCGGTGCCGATAGGAAGAGGGCTTTGTGTCGTGCGCCGGAGGGTGTTGCGGCCGACCGGAAGTGGGGCGCGGAGCGGGATGCCGGGGTTGCGGCGAGCGGGGCTGTTCGGAGTGGTGCCGCTGGTGGCGATCGCCGTCGCCGTGTTCGCCTGGTACCGGCTCAGCGACACCGGCAGGGACTGGCGCTACCGGGACGCGCTCGCCGGCTTCTGCCAGGGGCTCGTCCCCGAGGCCGAGTCCGCCGTCCTCACCGGCCACGAGGCGAGCGGTCTCGGACGCGACGAGCACATCGCGGACGACGCCCTGCGATGGGAGCGGTGCACGGTCGCCGACCTCAGCCTCACCATCGGCGACGTCGCCGACACGCTGGACAACACCGGCGCTCCCGGAGCGTTCTTCACCCGGCTGCACCGCGGCTCCGGCGAACTGCCGGTGGCGCTGGGCGGCGGCTGGGAGGGCTACACCGATCTGCGCAACACCGCCGTGGTGCTGCCCTGTGCCAACCGGCCCGCGTCCGTCCTGGTGTCCGCGGCCTCACAGGAGACGCTCGCGGATCCCGCGAAGGCGCATCAGGTGGCCCGGCTCGTCACCGCCACCGCGGTGCGGGCCGCCCGCCACTACGGCTGCGCCGCCAGACCCGGCGGCCCGGTGCCGCCCGTGCCGAGGCCGACCGGGGAGACGGCCCCCGAGAACGCCGGCGGCACCTGCGCGGGCATCCCGGTCGCCACCGCCGTGGACCGGGGCGAGGTCAACTGGATCAAGTGGACGGACGGCGGGGGGAGCGCGCCGGTCGAGGAGTGCGTGCTCGGCAAGACCGTGGCCTTCTCCGCGGCGGCGTACCACTTCCAGGCGAACTACGGCCCGTACGCGCAGAGGCTGCGGACCACCCGGTACGACGGCGGGCACGGCGGCCGCTACGGCCTGAAGGCCGATTCCGGCCTCGACACCCACAGCGCCTGGGCCACGGCACGCTGCCCGGGGCACACCGCGCGGGCGCTGTTCCTGGTCGACGCGACCGAGTACGCCGCCCCGACGAAGTCGTTCCTGCGGGCCGCACTGCGCGCCTTCGCCGGGCGCGCCGTCGAGCGGCACGGCTGCACGGACCTCCGGCCGCCGCGCTGAACGGCCGGGTCAGCTCTTGTCGCGGGCAGCGCGGATCATGTCGCGGACGCGGTCGGTCACCGCGGCGAGCGGCCCGGCGAGCATGTTCCTGGTCGCGGACTCCACTCCGGGATGCGGGCGCGTGGGCGCGGTGGCCTCCGCCGCGCGGACGGCGGCGGCGAAGCCCCTGAGCTGGGCGGGGCTCAGCTCGTCCTTGAGCCGGTCGAACTCGTAGCGCTCCTCGGCGCGGGCATGGGTCAGCACGTCCACGCGAAGCTTGTCGAGCGACTTGAGGAAGCGCGGATCGCCGGGGTCCATGCCGTCCAGCTCGGCGAGCAGCTCCTTGGCCTCGCGCTCCTCGGCCAGCCGGTCGTCCACGATGCCGTCGCCGCCGGGCAGGCGCCGGGCCACGGGGTGGACGATCTCCTCCTCGGCGGTCTCATGGATCGCCAGCAGCTTGACCAGCTGCCGGAAGGCGTCCCTGCGCTCGGCGCCCTCGGAGTTCATGACCTCGTCGAACAGGTCCCTGATCCGGCCGTGCTGCGCGCGCAGCAGGTCGACGACGTCCTCGGTGGTCCCGGTGTTGGCGGGTGTGGTCCGCATGGCCTCTCTCGCTTTCTCGCTCGGCCGCGGCCTGGTGCGGAGCGCCGAACGGCGCGGTGGGTGGGCGATGCGGCGGGCCGTACCCAGGGAGGGAGGCCCCATACCGGTGGCTCTGGCTTCTTCCCGCCGGGCTTCGGTCAACGCCGGACCAATCTTGGAATCGGACGGTGCCGGGAGGTGCGGGACGGATCGCTTCGGGTACGCGCCCCGGGCGTCAGCCCGAACCGCCCCGCACAGGAAGGGAGGAGCCTGGTGGCCTTCAACCCGCTCGAACACCGCGGCATCCCGCTGGACGACCAGCTGCGCAACTGGGCGCAGCTGGACGTGGCACCCGTCGACCCCGACAAGTCCGATCCCTACACCAAGTGCCGCATCATCGCGATGAACGGCATCGAGGTGGAGGCGATCATGTTCAGCCACCACTTCAACCGCATCTGCCCCGACCTGGAGGTCAAGCGGCAGCTGGCCCAGGTCCGCAACATCGAGCAGCAGCAGCAGAAGGTGGTCAACTGGCTGCTGCCCGGCCAGGCGTCGGTGCTGGAGACCACCATCAGCTACGAGCAGGTCGCGGTCGACCTGACCGGCTGGGTCGCCCGCCAGGAGCCCGACCCCTACCTGAAGCAGGCCTACCAGTTCGGGCTGCTGGAGGACTTCGACCACCTGTACCGGTACGCCAACCTGTACGAGATGATCGAGCACCGCCGGGCCGAGAAGATCGTCGACCAGCTCACCGAGGTGATGCCGGGACGGCCCGGCCACCTCCAGCACCGCCACCCCTTCGACAACGTCCGCGAGCCCTACGACCGCGAGGCGGCCGCGCCGATCTCCAAGCTGCACGCGCTGACGATCATGGCGGCCGAGCAGCAGACGATGAACTTCTACATGAACGTCGGCCCCATGTACATGGAGCCCATCGCGCGGCAGCTCTACCAGGACATCGGCCTCATCGAAGAGGAGCACGTCACCCACTACGAGTCGCTGGTCGACCCCGGGGAGACCTGGTGGGAGCGCCTCGTCAACCACGAGTACAACGAGTGCTACCTGTACTACTCGTTCATGCAGACCGAGTCCGACCCGCGCGTCAAGGACATCTGGGAGCTGCACCTGAACATGGAGCTGGAGCACCTGCGGATCGCCTGCGACCTGATGCGCCGCCACGACGGCCGCGACCCCGAGAGCATCCTCGCCCCCATGCTTCCCGAGCCGGTCACCTTCGAGCCGAACAAGCAGTACGTGCGCGAACTGCTCGCCACGCAGATCGACTACACGACCCTCGGCACCGGCTACGTCCAGGAGGCGCACCGCCGCTTCGAGGAGTACCAGGACAAGATCAACGCCGAGCGGCCGCCGCAGGAGCGCGTCATCGACGAGCACCGCGCCAAGTTCGGCGACGAGTACCGCCTGGAGACCGACGGGCCCCACCCGGTCGGGCGCCTCCGCGACAAGCCCGCCGGCTGACCGCCCGCCGCGCCCCCGCCCGCCCCAGCCCGCGTCCCGCCGCCTTCGGTCGTGACGCGGCCATTCGAGCGCGGGAATTGTGGCACGGTCCACCGCCGGATGGCCGTAATCGGTCACATGGCGCCCTTCGCGATGTGCTGGGGTTGGGGGGAAGGACGCCGTAAGCGAATGCTGACCGGCGTGCGGCTTTCGATGGCGGTAGGAGGCTGCGATGGGTGTGCGGTACAGCCTGTACGACTTCGGAATTCAACAGGACCCGTATCCGGTCTACGCGCAGTTGAGGGAGGACGCGCCGGTCTACAGAAATGACGAGGAGGATTTCTTCGTCCTGTCGCGGCACGCGGACGTGACCGCGGCATTCCGGGACTTCCGGCGCTTCTCCAGCGCGAACGGGATCCTGCTGGAGCCGTCGGTGTGGGGGCCGGAGGCGCGGACGCACGCGTCGTTCCTCGCGATGGACCCGCCCGAGCACACCCGGATGCGCGGGCTCGTGGCGAAGGCGTTCACCCCGCGCCGCGTCGCCGCGCTCGAGCGACGGGTCCGCGGCATCGCGCGCGGCCACCTGGACCGGGCGCTGGACGGCGCGGGCCCGGGCGGCGCGGAACTGGACCTCGTGGCCGACTACGCGGCGCTGCTGCCGATGGACGTCATCTCCGAGCTGGTCGGCGTCCCGGAGTCCGACCGCGGCGAGCTGCGGCGGCTGGCCGACGCGATCGTCCACCACCAGCAGGGCGTCCGGGACGTGACCGAGGCGGGCCGCGGGGCGATCTCGGCCCTGGTGGGCTACTTCCACGGTCTGCTCGCCGAGCGCCGGGCGCGGCGCCGCGACGACCTGGCGTCGGCGCTGCTGGACGCCGCCGACGGCGACGACCACCTGACCGAGGCCGAGATCATGGGGGTGCTGTTCATCCTGATCGCGGCCGGGAACGAGACGGCCACCCACCTGATCTCGAACGCCTGGCACTGCGCCTGGCGGCATCTGGACCGGCCGTCCGGGGCGTTCGGGCGGATCGGCGACTGGATCGAGGAGACGCTGCGGCTGGAGGCCCCGGCGCAGGCCGACGGGCGGACGGTGACCGCGGAGTTCACGCTGCACGGCGTGACCGTCCCGGCCGGGGCCCGCATGCTGCTGGTGATCGGCGCGGCGAACCGCGACCCGCGCGCCTTCGCCGATCCCGACCGCTTCGACCTGGACCGCGACACCAACGCCAAGATCAGTTTCGGGTCGGGGCGGCACTACTGCATCGGCGCGCACCTGGCCCGGCTGCAGGCCCGGGTCGCCCTGGAGGAGCTCGCGGCCCGCACCGGCGACTACGACATCGACGAGGCCCGGGCCCGGCGGGTCAACTCGCCGTACGTGCGCGGGTTCGCCGAGCTGCCGACCATGATCGTTCGCGGGGCGGGATGAGGGCGGGGGACCGGTCAGGGCTTGCGGGCGACGGCCCCGATGAAGTGGCACCACCGCGGGTCCGGCGCCGGCCCCGCGGGGCGCGGGCGGCCCCACTGCGGGACCCACACGACGCCGGGGTCGAGGATCTCCAGCCCGGCGAAGCAGCGGGCCACCTCCTCGGGGCCGCGCGAGTAGATCGGCAGTTTCGACCTGCGGTACACGGCCCGGGAGTGCTCGGTGTCGCCGGGGTCCATGCCGCCGTCGTAGCCGTGGGAGATCACCACGTGGCTGCCGGAGGGCAGCCGGCGGGCGAGGCGCCCGACGAGCCCGGCGGGGTCGTCATCGTCGTGCACGAAGTGCAGGACGGCCACCAGCAGCAGGCCGACGGGCTCGCCGAAGTCGATCAGCTCGTTCAGCCGGGGGTCGGCCAGCAGCTCCTCGGGGCGGCGCAGGTCGCCCTCGACGACCGCGACGCTGGGGCTGCCCTCCAGCAGGGCGCGGCCGTGCGCGAGCACCACGGGATCGTGGTCGACGTAGACCACGCGGGCGTCCGGAGCGGCGTCGCGGGCGATCTCGTGGACGTTGCCCTGCGTGGGCAGGCCGGTCCCGACGTCGATGAACTGCCGGATGCCGGCCTGCGCCGCCAGGTGGCGGACGGCGCGGGTCAGGAAGTCGCGGTTGGCGCGGGCCGCGGCGGGGGCGTCGGGCACCGTCTTCATGATCTCCTCGGCGGCCGCGCGGTCGACGGCGTAGTTGTCCTTGCCGCCGAGGAAGTAGTCGTAGATGCGGGCGGGGGAGGCCTGGAGGGTGTCGATGGCCAGGTCGGCGGCCCGGTCCGCGGGCAGCGGCACCAGCACGGGGCGGGGCCGGTAGTCCACCCCCGGGTCGTCGCGGCCGATCTGGCCGGCCGTCCGCCGGAGGGCGGGCCCTGGCCCGCCCGGCGCCAGCAGGTCCTCCGCCTCCTCGTACAGGCGGAGCGCCTCGTGCTTGCGCCCGGCCCGGTGCAGCGCGAGCATCAGCATGCTCCGCAGGTGCTCGTTCGCCGGCTCCTGCGCGACCCAGCCGCGCGCGGGCCCGATGAGTTCGCGGTGCCGGCCCTGGGAGAGCCGCACCTCGGCTAACTCCTCGCGCACCTGGCCGCGCTCGCCGACGAGGGCCCGCCGGGTCGCGTCCATGGCGCCGGCGGCGGGCAGGTCGCCCAGCGGCTCCCCGCCCCACAGCCCCAGCGCGCGCTCGTAGCCGGCGATCGCCGCGGCGGCGTCGGAGGCGCGCAGCCGCCGTGCGCGGGCGGCGAGCGACCGGAACCGGGTCAGGTCGAGTTCGTCGTCCTCGTCCAGGACGAGCCGGTACCCGCCGTTCTCGGTGACGAGCCGGCCGGGCGGGAGCGAGAGCCGCGCGGCGCCGACGGCCCGGGTGAGCGCCGCGGCCGGATCCGGCACGCCGGAGGGGGCGGCGAGCCGCTCGACGAGCACGTCGGCCGGGACGGGGCGGCCCTCCTCGATCAGCAGCGTCACCAGCAGCCCGCGGGCGCCGGAGTGGGGCACGGCGATGGATTCGCCGCTCTCCGCCCGGATGCCCAGCCTCTTGCGCAGAATACGGAATTCCACCGTGCGCCTCGCTTCATCCCCGGATACAGCGACGCAGAGAGAGTAATGCAGGCGGCCTTTTCCGGTGCGCGCCGGCCCGGCCGTGCCGGATCACGCTTGCACATCGGACGATTCTTGGCTTCCGTCTTGACTCGATGTGGTAATGCCGTCAACACCGGCCGTGCGACCGAACATGATCTGGTGATCACTGGTGTCCGGTAAAGCCCGGCGCCGGACACCTCCGGAACAGCGGATTCAGCCGCCGTCGCGGTAGCGCGGGTTGGTGGCGTGCCATTCGAAGCCGCCGCCCATCCAGGCCCGCAGCCCGCGCAGGAACCGCTGCAGCTCGGGGGACGGGACGCCCGCGAGCTCCCGGTGCCCGGCCTCGAAGTCGCGGACGAGGTCGTTGTGCAGGCGCACGGCGGTCTCGGTCGCCTCCTCCACCGAGCAGCCCCGGTCCGCGGCGATCAGCAGCACCAGGTTGCAGACGGGGTTCTCGTCGGCGGCGTCCTTGGCCACCGAGTGCAGGTCGTTGACGATCACGCTCGCCGTCCCCGCCCGGAAGGCGGCGCGGCGGACGCGCGGGTCGTAGTACAGGTGGGCCGGGACCTCGTAGCCGCCGACGACGTCGATGAGCGTCATCGAGGTGTAGAAGCTGTCGTGCTGGCGCGCCGCCAGGTACTCCCAGGCGGGCGGGTGCTCGCCGGTCTCGCGCCAGGCCGCGTAGGCCGTCCAGCTCACGAACATGGCGAAGGTGGAGTAGCAGATCCGCTGGACCTGCACGGCGGACGCGTGGCGCTTCAGGTGGCCGACCGCCGAGCCGAGCATCCGCAGAACGACGTCGCCCTCCACGGCCTCGTCCAGCGGCGGGGTGAACTCGCCGGCGGACGGCACCGGGTCCATCGCCGACATCACCAGCGTGAGGCGCTGCGGCAGCCGCGCGGGCACGGCGCCGAGGGCGGTGTCGTCGGCGTAGTAGTCGTCGGCCGCCCACCATCCGGCGTTCAGCTGCGCGGCGACGAGCAGGGCGTCCGGGTCGTCGGTGTCGGGGTGGGCGAGGGTGACGAGGCGCCCGAAGGCCGCCTTGCCCAGCGCGTCGAGCTCGTGCTCGTCGAACCCGCGGTCGCTCGCCCAGGAGGCCAGCCGGGCGTCGACCTCGGCGGCGAGGACGTCGTTGGCGCGCTCGGGCAGAGGGCAGTAGAGCGGAGAGTGCGAGCCGTCGCCCCAGTCGCGCTCGACGTAGCCGGGCCCGCCGCCGCCGACCGGACGCGGATGCCTCCCGGCCAGGAGGTCGCCGTAGGGGACCTCCCGGCTGGGACGCGCCGCGGCGATCAGCGACGGCAGGGCCGCCGCCTCGGTGCCCGGCCCGGACGGCCGCGCCAGCCGGGGTTCCGCGGCCGAGCCGTAGGGGGCGCGCCGGCCGCTGCACCCGTGGTGCCTCGTTTCCATGGTCTGCTCACCTGCCTCCGCCCGAAGGCGACCGGTCCGGGTCAACGGGTTCAGATGCGGTCGGCGGCGATGAGCAGGTACTGGAAGCTGCCGTCGCGGTAAGCCTCCAGGAAGGCGCTCTCGATGCCGGTCGCCACCGACGACTTCTCGCGCAGCTCCCAGTACGGGATGGTGTCGGCGGTCAGGTCGACCACGGTGACGGGGACGAGCCGGTTGGCCGCCATGGCGCGGAAGTAGGCGCTGCGCGGGTGGATGTCGCACACGTAGTGGGCGTTGATGGTCGACACCGCCCGGGACGGCAGCCCGTAGACGTCGTTGTAGCAGCCGGTGATGGTGACGTACCGGCCGCCGCGGGCCAGCAGCCGGGAGTGCGCCGCGAACAGGTCGTCCAGCACGGTGTACATGGTCGACTCGTTGTTCCAGATCGCCTGGAAGGCGCCCGCCTCGAAACCCGTGTCGAGCATGTTCTTGAAGTGGAACCGGACCTTGTCGGACACGCCGCGCTCGGCGGCCTGCCCGTTGGCGAAGTCCACCTGGGCCTGGGAGATCGACACCCCGTCGACCTGGCAGCCGAAGGCGGCGTTGGCCATGATGCTGGAGCCGCCGCGGCCGGAGCCCGCGTCCATCAGGCGGTGGTCGGGCCGGATGTCGCCGAGGTGTTCGAGCAGGAACCGGGCCTGGGCGTTCTCCAGCCGGTGCAGCTCGGCGATGACCGCCTCCTCGCGGGCGTCCTCCGGGGTCTCCAGGACCGACCAGTCCACCTCGCCGATGCCGTAGTGGTGGTGGTAGATCCCCGACACGTCGCCGAGCCGCAGGTTGACCGGGTTGCGCTCGGTGTTCCAGTAGGTGGCGACGTCGTGCTGGTAGACGCTGGCGATGGCCGTCATGAACGCTTTCCTCCACGGGGACGGTGGCTCGGGATCACGGGTTGAAAGCTAACGGTGACCGTCCGTGTCCGAAAGGGCGCTCTTCAGCACAGAAGGAAGACACCTCCGTTAGGGGAATGTTCCACCGCGGACACTCCTGCCCGCCCGGCGCCGCGCGCCCGGCGGGCTCCGTGGTAGCGGACGGGCCCGCGGCTATCCGAGGAGGGCGCGGGGCTCGGGATCCGGGCGGCGCGGGTTGCTGACCGCCAGGTAGAGCAGGACCATGCCGACGATCTGGGCGAGGTGGTAGACCGAGGTCGGGTCCAGTGCGACGCCGCGGGTGACGCTCGGGTCGATCGCCTTGGTCGCGGCGGCCGCCCCGCTGGCGACCAGCGCGACGAGCACCGGGCCGGCCATCGGGTGGCGGCGCCGGGCCGCCCGGCCCCAGAGCGCGAGGATGCACGCCATCGTCAGGCCCTCGCAGGCGAGCAGGGCGCCGACCCCGGCGTGCCCGGTCACCGCGAGGACGGCGTAGGCGCCGATCCCGACCGAGCGCAGCAGCCAGAACGTCCTGCCGTGGTGCGGGCCGAGCACCTCCGCGACGGTGGCCGCCAGCAGGTAGGACACCGCGACGACGACCATGGCGCTGATCACGGCCCAGCTCGGCCCCGACCACCGCGCCGAGTACTTGATCAGCCCGTGGTGGACGGACCCCGCGAGCGCCGCGCTCCCGGCCCACCAGAAGGCCGTGCGCCAGTGCCGATGCGGCGCGGGGAACCGTCCCAGCCGGACCGCGAGCGCCACCACGACCAGCCCGAGCGCGAGGTCGCTCAGCGCGGGCGCGGGTTCGGCGAGCATGATTCGCACGCTACCCGCATGACACGCGTGAACTCCTCGACCGCCGGCGTGCCGGGGGCCTGTGAACTGCGCATGAGGGGCGGAGCCGCGGGTAGCCCCGCCTTGTGAACGCCGACCTGGTCGAGGACGGCCCCTACCGGTTCCGGATCGAGCCGACCGGCGCCATGCGCGTGCCCGGCGTGGTGTTCGCGTCGCGGGAACTGCTCGCGCCCGCCGAGAACGCGATCGGGCAGGTCGCCCACGTCGCCGCGCTCCCGGGGGTGGTGGAGGCCTCCTACGCGATGCCGGACATCCACCTGGGATACGGCTTCCCGATCGGCGGCGTGGCGGCGACCGACCCGGCGGAGGGCGGCGTGGTCTCGCCCGGCGGCGTCGGGTTCGACATCTCGTGCGGCGTCCGGCTGCTGGCGGCGGACGTCGACGCCTCCGGCCTCGCCCCCGTCCTGCGGGACCTGATGGACGGCCTCGACCCCGTCATCCCGCGCGGCATGGGCAAGGGCGCGGTGTGGAGCCTGCCGGGACGGCGGGAGCTGACCGGCATCCTCACCGGGGGAGCGCGGTACGCGGTCGAGCGGGGCCACGGGGACGAGCGCGACCTGCGCCGCTGCGAGGACGCGGGGGCGGTCGCCGACGCCGACCCCGGCCAGGTGGGCGAGCGCGCGGTGGAGCGCGGCGCCCGGCAGGTCGGCAGCCTCGGCTCGGGCAACCACTTCCTGGAGGTGCAGCGGGTCGCGGAGATCTACGACGCGGACGTGGCCGGGGCGTTCGGGCTGCGGCCGGGACAGGTCTGCGTCATGATCCACTGCGGGTCGCGCGGGCTCGGCCACCAGATCTGCACCGACCACGTCCGGGCGATGGAGGCGGCGATGCCGCGGCACGGGATCGAGGTCCCGGACCGGCAGCTCGCCTGCGCCCCGGTCGACTCCGCCGAGGGCCGCGCCTACCTGGGCGCGATGGCGGCGGCGGCCAACTACGGCCGCGCCAACCGGCAGCTGCTCGCCCAGGCGGCGCGCCGGGTGTTCCGGCGGGTCGCGGGCGCCCGGCTCGACCTCGTCTACGACGTCTCGCACAACCTGGCCAAGATCGAGGAGCACGTGGTGGACGGCGAGCGGCGGCGGCTGTGCGTGCACCGCAAGGGGGCCACCCGCGCGCTGCCGCCCGGCCACCCCGAGCTGCCTCCCGACCTGCGCGCGGCCGGCCAGCCGGTGCTGATCCCCGGGACCATGGGAACGTCGTCCTACGTCCTCACGGGCGTGCCGGGCGGGCCCGCGTTCGCGTCCACGTGCCACGGCGCGGGACGGGTGCAGAGCCGCCACCAGGCCGCGCGCGGCGTCGACGGGAGGCGATTGCGGGCGGCGCTGGAGGAGCGGGGCATCGCGGTGCGTCCGTCGTCGTGGCGCGGTCTGGCCGAGGAGGCGCCGGACGCCTACAAGGACGTGTCCGCCGTGGTCGAGGCCGGCGAGGGGGCGGGGCTCTGCCGCAAGGTCGCCCGCCTCGTGCCGCTGGGCGTCGTGAAGGGCTGACCGGCCGGTCGCGGCGTGGCGGGCGCCCGGCGCGGCGCCCGTCACACGTCGATCGTCACGGCGCAGGACCAGCCGCGGGCGTCGCGGCCGAACCGCAGGTCGTGCAGCGACACCGCCTTCGGCACGGCGCCCGTCCCCACCGCCTCCGCCGCGTCCCCGGTCGCCAGCCGGGCGGTGAGCCCGCCGTCCGGCGCCCCCGCGAGCGCGGCGTCCAGGACCACGGCGCCGTCGACCTCCAGGCGGTAGATCACCTCGTCCAGGACGGCGACGAGCAGGTCCGCGTCCGGGCCCGGCGGCACGTCCACCCGGACGCCGCCGGACGGGCGGACGCCGGAGACGTCGGCGAACGACTCCACGAGCCCGGCCACCGCCTCGGCGACGCAGCGCTCCCGCGTCGGCCCCCACGCCTCGATCCGCAGGTCGGCGGGGTGGGGGACGCCCCGGTGCCCGCTCGCGCCCGCCATGGCCGGACGGCTACCCGGCTCCGGTCACGGGAAACCGGCCGGGCCCCTGCGGCGGGCGGCCGGGAGCGCCGGAGGCCCCCGAAAGATCATCTGCGGCCCCGGCCTGCGGCATGACGTCGCAAAATCGCGCGCGGCGCGGCGCCCGCCGCGCGGAGGGCGGGAACGGTGCCCTCTGGAGGTGGAGCGTGGACAGGAGCGCGAGAGCGAAGGCGTGCGCGGCGGCGCTGGCGGGGGCGATGGCGGGAGGAATGACGCTCGCCGGGTGCAGCGGGGGGTCCGAGAACGCCGGGCGGGCCGGGAACCCGGGTCCGGCGTCGGTGCGGACGTCGGCGCCGGTGCCGGAGTCCGGGTCGGACCTGCAGCAGCAGTACGTGAAGGTCGTGGACGCCGTCCTGCCGTCGGTGGTGAAGATCCAGACCGACCAGGGGGAGGGGTCGGGCGTCGTGTTCGACGCGCAGGGCGACATCGTCACCAACGCGCACGTGGTCGCGGGGGCGAAGAAGATCCAGGTCACCTCGTCCGGCGGCGGCTCCCCGATGAACGCCTCCCTGGTCGGCGAGTTCGCCGCCGACGACCTGGCCGTCGTCAAGGTCGCCGGCGCGTCGCTGAAACCGGCGTCGTGGGGCGAGTCGAGCACGGCGCAGGTCGGGCAGATCGTGCTGGCGATGGGCAACCCGCTCGGCCTCTCCGGAAGCGTGACGAACGGGATCGTCTCCGCGCTGCACCGGACGGTGTCGACCAAGGGCGAGGGGGCCTTCCAGGGCTCGACCATCGCCGACGCCATCCAGACGAGCGCGGACATCAACCCGGGCAACAGCGGCGGCGCCCTGGTCACGCTGGACGGCCAGGTGATCGGCATCCCGACCGCGGCGGCCTCCGACCCGCAGATCGGCGCCGCGGCGCCCGGCATCGGGTTCGCGACGCCGAGCGACACGGTCAAGCGGATCGTCCCGCAGCTCATCGAGTCGGGGAAGGTGTCGAACTCCGGCCGGGCCGCGCTCGGCGTGGCGGTGCGCACGATCGTCGACCCGCAGACCGGCCGGCGGACGGCGGTCGCCGTCGTGGAGGTGCAGAAGGGCGGCGGGGCCGCCAAGGCGGGGATCCGGCCGGGCGACCTGATCCTCGCGGTGAACGGCACCGCGACGCCCGACCAGACGGCGCTGACCACCGTCCTCGCGAACCTCAGGCCCGGCCAGACGGTGAAGGTCGAGATCCAGAAGCCGGACGGCTCGAAGAAGCAGGTCCAGGTGACGCTCGGCCAGCTGCCCGGAGGCGGTTGAGCCCCTTAGGCCCGGACCGCCAGCACCACCCGTCCCCAACGGGTTGACGGTGGCCTGTACGCGAGTACAGTGTACAAGCGTACAGGCTACTGAACATGCGTACAGGGGGTGGGGATGGCGACGCGGGAGCGGGCCGACGACCTGACCGGGCGCGCCCGGATCAGGGACGCGGCCCTGCTGGAGTTCGCCGAGCACGGCGTGAAGGGCGCCACGATCCGGGGCATCGCGAAGGCCGCCGGCGTGTCGCCCGCCCTCGTCCAGCACCACTACGGCACCAAGGAGGCGCTGCGCGCCGCGTGCGACGAGCACGTGATCGAGGTGATCCGCGAGACCAAGCAGGAGGCCCTGAACGGCGGGATGGCGAGCCCGAGCTTCCTCGCGATCGCCATGCGGACGGCCCTGCCGGTCCAGCGCTACCTGGCCCGCGCCCTGACCGACGGGTCGGCCGCCGCGTCCGTGCTCTTCGCCGAGGCGATCGCGTTCAGCGAGGAGATGCTCGAACGCGGCGCGCCCGGCATGGCCGCGCCGAACACCGACGACCTGCACGGCTACGCGACCGTCCTGACCGGCATGAGCTTCGGCGTGATCGTCCTGCACCAGCACATGTCCAGGGCCCTCGGCGGCGACGTCCTCCTGGGCGACGGCTACCCCCGCATGGCGCTGGCGATGCTGGACGTCCTCGACGACCGGCTCCTGTCGCCCGAGCTGGTGGCGCAGACGCGCGCCGCCCTGAAGAACCTGCCCGCCCCCGGCGGGCGACCCCTCGACGAGGAGGACCGGTGACCACGAACACGCCCCCCATAGCCCTCTCCGGCCTGGTCAAGAAGTTCGGCCGGACCCGCGCGCTGGACGGCCTGGACCTGACCGTCCGGCCCGGAGAGGTGCACGGCTTCCTCGGCCCGAACGGCGCCGGGAAGTCCACCACCATCCGCATCCTGCTCGGCCTTCTGCGCGCCGACGGCGGCACCGCCCGCCTGCTCGGCGGCGACCCGTGGCGGGACGCGACCGAACTGCACCGCCGGCTCGCCTACGTCCCCGGCGACGTGACGCTGTGGCCGAACCTGTCCGGCGGCGAGGTGATCGACCTGCTCGGCCGGATGCGCGGCGGCGTGAACGCGCGCCGCAAGGCCGAGCTCCTCGACCGGTTCGAGCTCGACCCGCGCAAGAAGGGCCGTGCCTACTCCAAGGGCAACCGGCAGAAGGTCGGGCTCATCGCCGCGCTCGCCTCCGACGCCGAGCTGCTGCTGCTCGACGAGCCCACCTCCGGGCTGGACCCCCTCATGGAGGAGGTCTTCCAGGAGTGCGTCCGGGAGGAGCGCCGCGACGGCCGCACCGTGCTGCTGTCCAGCCACATCCTGTCCGAGGTCGAGGCGCTCTGCGACCGGGTGACGATCATCCGCAAGGGCGTCGCGGTGGAGTCGGGGACGCTGGACGAGCTGCGGCACCTGACCCGGACGTCCATCGACGCGGAGCTGGCCTCGCCGCCGGACGGCCTGCCGCTGCCCGGCGCGCACGACGTCCGCATCGACGGCAACAAGATCCGCTTCGAGGTGGACACCCCCGAACTGGACGCGGCGCTGCGGCAGCTCACCGAGGTCGGCGTGCGGAGCCTGAGCAGCCGCCCGCCGACGCTGGAGGAGCTGTTCCTGCGCCACTACAAGGACGAGCTCGCCCAGGCGGCCCCGGAGGCCGCGCGATGAGCACGACGGTCCACGAACCGCGGGCGGCCGCGCCGTCCCGCGCCACGCCCCTGCGGTCGCTCACCGGGACCGGCGGGCTGATCAGGCTGATCCTGCGCCGCGACCGGTTCCTGCTGCCGTCCTGGGTGATCGTGCTGGCGCTGATCCCGATGAACTTCGTGGCGGCCACCGACAGCCTCTACCCGACGGCCGCCGAGCGCCTCAAGTACGCGCAGACCACGGGGAACAACCCGACGTTCCTCGCCCTGTACGGGCCGCTGTACGACACGAGCCTCGGCGCGATCATCGCCCAGCGCTCCGGGTTCATCCCGGTGATCGTGGCGCTGATCAGCGTGCTCACCGTCGTCCGGCACACCCGGACCGAGGAGGAGGCGGGCCGCCGCGAGCTGCTCGGCGCCACCGTCACCGGGCGCGGCGCCGGCCTGGCCGCGGCGCTGGCCGTGACCATGGCGGCGAACCTCGTCCTCGCCGCCCTGCTGACCGCCGGCATGACGGCGCAGGGCCTGCCGCTCGCGGGCTCGCTGGTGTTCGGCCTGCAACTGGCCGCCGCGGGATGCGTCTTCGCCGCCCTCGCGGGCGTCACCGCCCAGCTCAGCGAGGGCGCGGGCGCCGCCAGGGGCATGGCGATCGCCGCCGTCGGCGCCGCGTTCGTGGTCCGGATGGCCGCCGACGTCGGCGGCGCCGGCAACGGGCTGTCGTGGCTGGGCTGGCTGTCCCCGCTCGGATGGGAGAACCGCCTGCGCGCCTACGGCGGGGAGCGCTGGTGGACGCTCCTGCCGATCGCCGCGCTCACGGCCGCCCTGGTCGCCGCCGCGGGCCTGCTGTCGGCGCGCAGGGACGTGGGCGCGGGCGTGCTGCCGCCCAGGCTCGGCCCCGCGGACGCGTCGCGCCCGCTCTCGGGGCCCCTCGGCCTCGGCTGGCGGCTCCAGAGCCGCGCCCTCTACGGCTGGCTCGCCGGGTTCGCCGCGCTCGGCGTCGTGTACGGCGCGGTGGCGGGCGGCGTCGGCGACATGGTCAAGGACAACCCCGAGCTGGAGAAGATCTTCACCCGGCTCGGCGGGCAGGGCGGGATCACCGACGCCTACTTCGCCTCGATCATGAGCATGCTCGGCCTGATCGCCGCCGCCTACGCGGTCTCGGCCACGCTGCGGCTGCGCACCGAGGAGACGGGCCAGCGCGCCGAGCCGGTGCTCGCCACCCCCGTCGGGCGGCTGCGGTGGGCGTCCGGCCACCTGGCCTTCGCGCTGCTCGGCCCGGTCGCGGGGCTCGGCGTCGCGGGCCTGGCCGCCGGGCTGGCGCACGGCGTCGACACCGGCGACCCCGGCCGCGAGGTCCCGCGCGTCCTGCTCGCCGCGCTCGCGCAGCTTCCCGCCGTGTGGCTGGTCGGGGCGATCGCGCTCGCGCTGTTCGGCCTCGCGCCGAGGTTCACCGGCGGCGCCTGGGCCGCGGTCGGGGTCTTCGCGGTCGTGACGCTGTTCGGAGCCGGGCTCGACCTGAGCCAGTGGGCCCTGGACGTCTCGCCGTTCACCCACGTCCCGAAACTGCCGGGGCACGACGTCACCGCCGCGCCGCTGCTCTGGCTGCTGGCGATCGCGGCCGTCCTGTCCGCCCTCGGCCTCCTCGGCTTCCGCCGCCGCGACCTCTCCACGGCATGACCCCGGCGCCGGATAATCGGCGAGCCTCCCCGGACCCGAGCCGTTAGATTGGCCGGGTGACTTCCCGGAAACCCCTCGCCGTCTGCGTGTTCTGCTCGTCCAGCGGCAAGATCGACCGTCGTTACGTCGACCTCGCCGCGGAGGCCGGCGCCGAGCTGGCCCGGCGCGGCCACAGCCTCGTCAGCGGCGGCGCCCAGGTCTCGTGCATGGGCGCCGTCGCCCGCGCCGCGCGGGCCGGCGGCGCCCGCACGGTCGGCGTGATCCCCGAGGGGCTGGTCAGCGTCGAGATCTCCGACGAGGACAACGACGAGCTGATCGTCACCCCGGACATGCGGGCCCGCAAGGGCGAGATGGACCGGCGCAGCGACGCGTTCCTCGTCCTGCCCGGCGGCATCGGCACGCTGGAGGAGCTGTTCGAGGTGTGGACGGCCCGCGTCCTGTCCATGCACGACAAGCCCATCGTCATCCTCGACCCGACCGGCGTCTACGAGCCGCTGCGCGAGCTGATGACGGGCCTCACCGAGCAGGGCTTCGCCCGCCCCAAGATCTGGGACGCCGTCGGCTGGACGAGCTCGGTCCCCGAGGCGTTCGACCTCCTGGAGCGGTCCCAGCCCCGGATCGAGTTCTCCCCCGAGGACTACGCCGAAGCCGAACTCTGACCGTCCCCCTTCCCGCCTGCTGGTCATTGTGGGGGGCGACCCCCACCCCCCCGAAGGGGACTGACCGTCGTCCTCCGCTCCGCTGGCGCTCCGCTCCGGGCGCCGGTCAGTCATGCTTCCGGCCCGGCATGTTCTCGTACATGTCGGTGAGCTTCTGCCGGAAGCCGCGGGCCGCGATGCCGAGCTTCTGCGGGTCCCTGAGGCCCGCCTTGACGGCCTTCTTGGCCTGGTCCTTCATGATGTGCGGCGGGATCGGGGCGATCTCGTTGTCGACCACGAACTCCAGGACGACGGGACGGTCGCTCGCCAGGGCCTCGCGCCAGGCGTCGGCGACCTTCCCGGGGTCGTCGCAGTAGACGCCCTTGAGCCCGCAGAGCTCGGCGTACTCGGAGTACGGGAAGTCGGGGATGCTCTGCGAGCCCTCGTACTTCGGGTCGCCGCCCATCGCGCGCTGCTCCCAGGTGACCTGGTTGAGGTCCTGGTTGTTGAACACGGCGAAGATCAGCGGCGCCGGGCCGGCCATCCGGTCGGCGTACCGCTTCACGGTCAGCATCTCGTTCATGCCGTTCATCTGGAACGCGCCGTCGCCCACGAAGCAGATCACCGGGCGGTCGGGGTAGGCGAACCGGGCCGCGATGGCGTACGGGACGCCGGGGCCCATCGTGGCGAGGGTGCCCGACAGGGAGGCCCTCATCCCGTCGCGGAGCTTGATGTGGCGGGCCCACCAGTTGGTGGCCGAGCCGGAGTCGGCGGTGAGGATCGCGCCGTCCGGCAGCAGCGGCGACAGCTCGTGCGCGACGGCCTGCGGGTTGACCTTCCCCTCGAAGCTCTGCCCCGCCCGCTTCTCCATGACCGTGTTCCAGGCGCGGACGTTCTCCTCGATCTCCTCGCGCCAGGAGCGGTCCTCCTTGCGGCGCAGCAGCGGGATCAGCTCCCGCAGCGTCTCCTTGGCGTCCCCGACGACGTGCGCGTCCATCGGGTAGCGGATGCCGATCATGCTCCCGTCGATGTCGATCTCGACGCCCCTGCAACTGCCCTCGTCCGGCAGCCACTCGGCGTACGGGAAGCTCGTGCCGATCATGAACAGCACGTCGCAGTTCATCATCATCTCGTCGCTGGCCTTGGAGCCGAGCAGGCCGATGGGGCCGGTGACGAACGGCAGGTCGTCCGGGACCACCTCGCGGCCGAGCAGCGCCTTGGCGATGCCCGCGCCGAGCAGCTCGGCCGTCTCGATCACCTCGGCCTCGGCGCCGGCGGCGCCCTGGCCGATCAGCATCGCGACCTTCGCGCCCTCGTTGAGGACGCCGGCGGCCTTGCGCAGCTCCTCGGGGTCGGGCAGGACGCGGGGCCTGCTCCAGCCCACGCTGGAGTACACCGAGCCGTGCTCCTTGGGCGGCGACGGCACCGCGCCGGCCTCCTGAACGTCCTCGGGGATGATGATCGTCGAGACGCCGCGGGTGGTCAGGGCCGTCTTGAACGCCCGGTCGATGACGTGCCGCATCTGGCCGGGATGCATGACGATCTGGCAGAACTCCGAGACGTCGGAGAACAGGTTCTCCAGGTTGACCTCCTGCTGGTAGTGCGCGCCCTGCGCCAGGCGCTTCTGCTGCCCGACGATCGCCACGACCGGCTGGTGGTCGAGCTTCGCGTCGTACAGGCCGTTCAGCAGGTGGATCGCGCCCGGCCCGGACGTCGCCGCGCAGACGCCGACCTCGCCGGTGAACTTCGCGTGCCCGCAGGCCATGAACGCGGCCATCTCCTCGTGCCGCGTCTGGATGAACTCCGGCTCGCCCTCCGCGCGGTCGAACGCGCCGAGCAGCCCGTTGATGCCGTCGCCCGGGTAGCCGTAGACGCGCTTCACGCCCCACTCGGTCAGCCGCTGGAGGACGTAGTCGGCCACTTGCTGCGCCATCGCTCTCTCCTTCGTCGTCGGTCGTGCGTCATCGCCGCAGGAGCCGCGCCGCGCCCGCGGCGGCGCCCGCGGCGGCGCCGGCCGTCGCGGCGCCCACCAGGTACTTGTGGCGCCCCGCCCACATCTGCGGGCTCCGCGCGTGCGCCTGCTCGTCGAACCGCCCGTGGCTGCCGTGGTCGCGGCCCGGGGTCCCGTCCGCCGGCTCCCACAGGTTCGCCGGCTGGTCCGGACGCGTGCGCTTCTCGGTCTGCTGGGACTTGAAGCCCGTCCGGGCCAGGTAGCGGTCCAGCAGCCCCGTGGCGAACTTGTCGGCGAGGATCGTGCCGACCGTGCTGCCCCCGACCCAGTACTCCCGGCGCCGGGGATGCTCGGCGGCGTAGACGAGCGCGTCCGCCGCGATCTCCGGCTGGTAGATGGGCGGGACGGGCTGCGGGCGGCGCGGCATCCGGTTCAGCACCCAGTCGAACTGGGGCGTGTTGACCGCGGGCATCTGCACCATCGTGAGCTTCACGCCGCTGCGCTCGTGCATCAGCTCCGCCCGCAGCGAGTCGTGCAGCCCCTGGACGGCGTGCTTGGAGCCGCAGTACGCGCTCTGGAGGGGGATGCCCCGGTAGGCCAGCGCCGACCCGCACTGGACGATCACACCGCGGTCGCGCGGCATCATCCGCCGCAACGCGGCCCGGGTTCCGTTGGCGTAGCCGAGGTAGGTGACCTCGGTGGTGCGCCTGAACTCCTCCGGCTCGATCTCCCAGAACGGCGCGAACACCGAGGAGAACGCCACGTTGACCCACACGGCGATCGGCCCGAGCTCCCTCTCGGCGCGCTCGGCCGCCTCGTCCACCGCGCCGGGGTCGGCCACGTCAACGCTGATCGGCAGCGCGCGCCCGCCGGCGGCCTCGACGTCGGCGGCGGCCCCCTCCAGCCCCTCGTCCCCGCGGGCCAGGAGGGCGACCCGGGCGCCGCGGCGCGCGAACGCCTCGGCGGCGGCGCGCCCGATGCCGCCGGAGGCTCCCGTCACCACGACGACCGTGCCCTTATCGATCTTGTAGTTCATGCTCATTCCCCATGACGGCGATGCTGGATCCGGCACAGGGACCCACTGCCCGAGCCGGGGGCCCTGTAACAAAGGGCCCGCCCGGACGCCTCGCGGGGCTCGGATACGGTCGTGCTGTGCGTATTCGTGACCTTGCCGTAATCGAAGGAGAACGATGAGCGTCGACGTCCCCGCCTCGCGGGAGCTCGCCGGGATCGCCGAACTCGCCGCCCGCGCCACCGGGGACCGTCTGCGGACGGCGTTCCGGTCGCGTCCCGAGGTCGATCTCAAGCGCGACATCCACGACCCGGTCACCGAGCACGACCGGGCGGCGGAGGAGACGATCCGCCAGGTGCTCGCCGAGCACACCCCCGGCAGCGTCGTCGTCGGCGAGGAGGGCGGCGTGGGCGGCGGCGACGGCGACCTGCGCTGGTTCGTCGACCCCATCGACGGAACGGCCAACTTCGCCGTCGGCCTGCCGTTCTTCTGCGTGTCCATCGGCGCGGCCCTGGGCGGCGAGCTGGTGGCCGGCGTCGTCTACGACCCGGTGCGCGACGACATGTTCACCGCCACGCTCGACGGCGCGACCTGCAACGGCGAACCGATCCGCAGCCGCGGCGCGACCCGCGACGACACCGCCGTCGTCGCCACGTCCTACCCGAGCGCCTACGACCTCAGCCTCGGGCGCGAGGAGGCGCTACGGCGCTACGGCCGGATGGTCGACGCGTTCGCCACCGTCCGCCGCCCGGGCAGCGCCGCCCTCACCCTCGCCCACGTCGCCGCCGGATGGACGGACGCCGCCTACGACTCGTCCATCAACGCGTGGGACATCGCCGCCGGACTTCTGCTGGTCAGGCAGGCGGGCGGAACGTACGTGCCGCTCGGCGGCGAGCCCGGCGGCGACGACTGGGAGGCCCCCGGCTACCTGGCGTGCGTGGCCGGCTTCGACCTCGCCGGGTCCGTCATCGCCGAGGTCGCGGACTACAAGGGCGCGGGGGCCTGAGGACCCGCCCGCGAGCGCGCCCCGTGGTGGTTTGACAGCCCTTCGTGATCTTGACCAGACTCGGCGGCGCCGGCGGCGCGACCCGGCGCCGCGCGCTCGCGGACAGGAACGGTGAACGATGATCGATGCGCTGGTGGGACGGGGGACCCGGTGACTCCGGCCGGGTCCCGGGCGGAGCGGATCGCGGGGCTGCCGGAGGTGCGGGCGGTGCGTCCGGGTGCGGTGGCGGAGGCGGCTCGGGGGCGGGTGAGGCGTGCGTCGTTGCTGGGTGGTTCGGGTCGGTTGATGTTGGTGGCGGCTGATCATCCGGCTCGGGGTGCGCTGGCGGCGGGGGGTGATCCGCTGGCGATGGCCGATCGGGGGGAGTTGCTGGATCGGTTGTGCACGGCGTTGGAGCGTCCGGGTGTGGACGGGGTGCTGGGGACGCCGGATGTGATCGAGGATCTGCTGTTGCTGGGCGTGCTGGACGGCAAGGTCGTGGTCGGTTCGATGAACCGGGGCGGGCTGGCGGGGGCGTCGTTCGAGATCGATGATCGTTTCACCGCGTACGGGGCGGGTGCGATCGCGGCGTCGGGGTTGGACGGCGGGAAGATGCTGTTGCGGGTGGATGACGCCGATCCGGCGACGGTGCGCACGTTGGAGGCGTGTGCGGGTGCGGTGTCCGAGCTCGCGGGGCGGGGGTTGATGGCGATGGTGGAGCCGTTCGTCTCGCGGCGGGTGCAGGGGCGGGTGCGCAACGATCTGTCGCCGGAGGCGATGACGCGTGCGGTCTCGATCGCGTCGGGGTTGGGGGAGACGTCGGCGTACACGTGGTTGAAGGTGCCGGTGGTGGCGGAGATGGAGCGGGTGATGGCGGCGTCGACGCTGCCGGCCCTGCTGCTGGGCGGGGAGGTGGCCGCCGACCAGGGCGCCGCGCGTGAGGGGTGGCGGCGGGCGCTGCGGCTGCCGACCGTGCGGGGTCTGGTGGTGGGCCGGTCCCTGCTGTATCCGCCGGACGGCGACGTCGCCGGGGCCGTCGACGCCGCGGTGGACCTCCTCTGAGGCGGCGCTCCGCAAGCCCGCGGGCACTCCCGGTCAGTGCGGACCAACGTTGTCCTGGGGTTTCTCCTCCCGGCCAGTGATCGTTCATACCCGGTTCAGGGACGGCGACCAGGCTCCCGCGTGATCCCCTTACGTGAAGGAGTGCCCATGTCCGTGACCCGTCGCGGAGTCGTCAAGGGCGGCGCGGCCGGCGCGCTGTCCATCGCCCTCGCCGGAAGCCTGGACGGAATCTTCCAGACGTCCGCAGGCGCCGATACCGGGGAGGCGTACGGCTACGGCCCGCTGGTCCCCGACCCCAAGGGCGTCCTGGACCTGCCCAAGGGCTTCTCCTACAAGACGCTGTCGGTGGAAGGCGAACCCATCTCCGAGGGCGTCGTCGTCCCCGGGCACCACGACGGGATGGCCACGTTCTCCGGCAGCCGCCACGGCCGCACCCGGCTGGTGCGCAACCACGAGCAGAGCAACAACGGCACCCGCGCCGTGGGCCGTCCCGAGCTGACCTACGACCCGGCCGCCAACGGCGGCACCACCACGCTGGAGGTCGACAGCCAGGGCGACCTGCTGTCGCAGTACGTCAGCCTCGCCGGGACGTCCACCAACTGCGCGGGCGGGCGGACCCCGTGGGGGACGTGGCTGACCTGCGAGGAGACCGAGGGCTTCACGGGCCAGACCAAGAGCCACGGGTGGGTGTTCGAGGTCGACCCGACCGGCCGCAGGACCGAGCCCGTCCCGCTCACCGGGCTCGGCCGGTTCGCGCACGAGGCGGTCGCCGTCGACCCGCACACGCTCACCGCGTACCTGACCGAGGACGCCTCCAAGCCGTTCGGCCTGTTCTACCGGTTCCGGCCCCGCGCCCACCGCGGCGGCTACCACGCCTACATGTCGGGCGGGAGGCTGGAGGCGCTGAACGTCCCCGGCGTCCCGGACCTGTCGGCCGTCCAGGAGCCCGGGACGCGCCTGCGCGCCGGATGGGTGGAGGTGCCCGACCCGTCGGCGAAGCAGACGTCCGTCCGCAAGCAGTTCGACACGATCACGCGGAGCCAGAAGCTCGAAGGCGCCTGGTGGGGCCACGGCAAGGCCTACTTCGTGTGCAGCTACTCCCGGAAGTCCGACGGCGGCGCCGCCGACCACGCCGGGCAGGTCTGGACCTACGACCCGCACCGGAACGAGATCGAGCTGCAGCTCGTCTTCAAGCCGGGCGGGCGCTTCGACGGCCCCGACAACATCACCGTGTCCCCGTACGGCGGCGGAGTGATCCTCGCCGAGGACGGCGACGGCGAGCAGTACCTCGTCGGCACCACCCGCCGGAACGAGCCGTTCGCGATGGCCCGCAACGCCCTCAACGACAGCGAGTTCACCGGCGTGACGTTCTCCCCGGACGGGCGGATCCTGTTCGCCAACCGCCAGTCCGACCCGGGAGCCACCTTCGCGATCACCGGGCCCTGGCACCGCCTGCGCGGCTGAGGACCACCGGCACGGCGTCCCCGGACGGGGCGAGCCGCTCGACACGGCTCGCCGGGGGCGCCGTGCCGCGTCCGCGACCCGCCGGAAACCTGCGCACCCGGTGGAAGGACCCCGCGCTCTTGCATCCCCATGTCCCCGATCGTGGCACGATCGGGGACGGGGGATCGTCTTCCCGATGGGGTCCCGTCAGATCGGAGCGTGATCGTGGTCGTGGTTCTCGTCCTGGCCGGCGTGGCCGTGCTGGGCGCCGTCGTCGTCCTCGCCATGGGCCGGGGCGGCGGGCTGGCCGAGGCCCATCCCGACTATCCGCCGGTCAGCGTCGACGCCGAGGGGCGGCCCGTCATCGGCTGGGAAGGCTCCCACCTCCGGTTCCCCCGGACTCTGTGGGGGTACCAGCCGCACGTGACCGAGGACGCGTTCCACCGCCTCACCGAGGCCCTGCACGAGCGCGACGTCCGCGTGGCGGACCTGGAGCGGCAGCTCGACGACGTCCGCGAGCGCGCCGGCGACGACGAACCGGCCGGCCCGGTCGGGGCCCTGCACGGCATCGAGGAGCCCGGCGCCCGGGTGGCGCTCGGCAAGGAGTCCTTCGAGGCGGACGCGGAGGAGAGCCGGTGAGCGCGGTCGCGGTCCACGCGGAGGCGGTCTCGGCGGCCCCGCCCGAGCGGCTCTTCGACGTCCTCACCGACTGGCCGCGGCACGCCGAGTGGATGCCGTTCACCCGCGCGGAGGGCGGCGACCAGGTCGGCGACGAGCTGCGGGCGTGGACCGGCGTCGGCCCGGTCGGCTTCCTCGACACCATGGTGATCACCGACTGGCGGGCCGGCCGCCGCGTCGCGGTCCGGCACACCGGCCGCGTGGTGCGCGGCGAGGCGTTCTTCAAGGTCGTCCCGGAGGGCTCGGGCAGCCGCGTCATCTGGGCCGAGCGCGTCGACCTGCCGCTGGGCCCCCTCGGCCGCGCCGCCTGGCTGGTCGCGGGGCCGGTCGTGAAGGCGTTCATGAGGCTCGGGCTGCGCCGCCTCGCCGTTCTGTCGCAGCCATGAGGTAGAACGGGCGCGTGAGCACCGCGATTATGGGCGAGGACGGGCTGGCGCGCTGCCCCTGGGGGCTGTCGGCGCCCGATTACGTCGCCTACCACGACGACGAATGGGGCCGTCCGGTCCGCGACGACCAGGGCCTCTACGAGCGGCTGTGCCTGGAGGCGTTCCAGTCGGGCCTGTCGTGGCTGACGATCCTGCGCAAGCGCGAGGGCTTCCGCGCCGCGTTCCACGGCTTCGACCCCGAGAAGGTCGCCGCGTTCGGGCCGGACGACGTCGAGCGCCTGATGGCCGACGCCTCCATCGTCCGCAACCGCGCCAAGATCGAGGCCACGATCGCCAACGCCCGCGCGGCCCTCGACCTCCCCGGCGGCCTCGCCGCCACCGCCTGGCGTTACGCCGACCCCGACTCCCCGTCCTATACCGACATGTCCGAGGTTCCCGCCTACACCGACGCGTCGAAGGCCCTCGCCAAGGAGCTGAAGAAGCACGGCTTCCGCTTCGTCGGCCCCACCACCGCCTACGCCCTCATGCAGGCCTGCGGCCTGGTCGACGACCACCTCACCGGTTGCCACCGCCACGGCGGTGCTTAACGCGTGGAGGCGATGGCCACTGCCCGCCTTGCCGGGAGGGCCGAGACGGCGAAGGTGACGGCGGCGGCGCCGGTGATCACTGCGGCGTAGAGCCACCAGGGGGCGTTCGGGGTGAGGAACGAGCTGCCCGTGGCGAGGTGCAGCAGGGTCGCCGTGCCGAGCGCCGTGCCGAGGCCGAGGAGGCTGCCGAGCAGGACGACCGTCGCGGCCTCCCAGCGGACGATCGAGCGGATCTGCGCCGCCGTCGCGCCGACGGCGCCGAGCAGGCCGAACTCGCGGGTCCGCTCGCCGACGCTCATCGACACCGTGGTCGCCATCCCGAACAGGGCGAGGACGAGCGCCATGCCGATGAACCCGTAGATGACGCTCATGCCCTTGGTCATCGCGTCGGACGCCGCCTTCACGTAGCCGGCCCGGTCGACCACCTTGAGGCCCGGCGCGTCCGCGAACGCGCGGGACAGGTCCCGCTCGGCGCCGCCGCTGACGAGCACGACCTGCGCGGCCGCGGTGGGGTCGAGCCGGTCCATCGTGGCCTCCGAGACCAGCGCCTGGTCGGCGAATAGGTGGGACGGGTCGTGGTAGGCGGCGGCGACGGTGAGCGCGACCCTGCCGCGGGCGCCGCGCACCACGATCCGCTGCCCCTTCTTGATCTTCTGGCCCTTCATGATCGTGGACGTGAGGGCGATCTGGCCGTCCCCGAGGCGCGGGAGGCGCCCGCCGAGCCTCAGCACCGCCGGCAGGACGTTCTGGTCGGCGCCCGTGACGGCGAGGTAGACGGGCTCCGGGGCCTCCTCGGGCGACGGCCTCCGCGGCGGGGGAGAGACGAGCTTGACCTCCGACGCCGTGAGCGCCGCGGCGGCGGACACGCCGGGCACGGCGGCGGCCTTCCGGGCGGCGTCGCGGGGGAGGGGCGCCTGCCCGTTCGAGGTCATCCCGGTCGCGGTGATCGCGTGGTCGGCCCGCATCACCTCCCGGCCGGCCTCGTCGAACCGCGCGCCCACCGACAGGACGATCAGCGCCGTCGAGGCGACGAGCGCGACGCCGAGCATGAGGGAGGACGCCGCCGACGACACGCGGCGCGGGCTGCGGGTGATGGTGGCGCGGGCGAGCCGCCCGGCCTCGCCGCTCACGGCCGTCCCGACGCGGCCGACGAGGCCGCCGAGGGGGCCGACGAAGAACGGGGCCAGGACGGCGAGCGCCGCCACGGTCGTCATGCAGCCCATGAGGGTCATCACGCTGGTGCCGGCGGTGCGTTCGGGGCCGGGCGGCTCCTCGTAGCGGATGCCGAAGACGCCCCCGAAGAAGATCCAGGCGCAGGCGAACACCGCCAGCGCGCCGAGGAGGCGCGGCCAGCGGCGGCCCGCCGTCTCGGTGCTCGCGGCGCGCAGCGCCTGCATCGGGGAGATCTTCGCGGCGCGGCGCGCGGCGCGCCGGGCCGCGAGCTGCGTGACGAGGATCCCCGCCGCGGCGGGGACCGCGAGCGCGATCCAGCCGTACTGCGCGTCGGCGGCGGAGATGTCGAAGCCGTCCTCGGCGAACAGGTGCGTGAGCAGGGCCGACACCGGGTAGCCGAGCGCCACGCCGCCGACGGAGGCGACGGCGCCGAGGGCGAGGGCCTCGAACCGGATCAGCCGCCTGATCTGCCGGGGCGTCGCGCCGATCGCGCTGAGCAGCGCGAGCCGCTTGGTTCGCTGCCGGACGAGCGTGCCGAACGTGTTGGCGACGACGAACAGCCCCACGAAGACCGCGACGGACGAGAGCATGCCGATGGCGCCGCCGATCGACGCGCCGGCGCCCTCCAGGTCGGCCGACTGGGCGCGCCGGACCTGCGCCGCCGTGCGGACGGTGACGTCCTTGCCGAGGTCGCGGGCGAGGGCGGCGCGGAGTCCCGACGCCGGCCCGCCCGACGCCCTGACCCAGACGCTCTGCCACGTCCCCGCCGGAAGGCCCGCCGCCTGCGCGACGGTCGCGGGGGGCGCCAGCACCAGGTCGCCGCTCGCGACGGAGCTGTGCCCCTGCACGGTGACGACGCCGACGATCCTCATGTCACGGCTCTGCTTCGGCAGCAGCACCTTCAGGGTGCCGCCGACGCCGAGCCCGCCCGCGCGGGCGATGTGCCGGGTGACGGCGACCTCGCCGTCGGCGGCGGGCGCGCGGCCCGACTCCAGGCGGTAGGGGTTGAGGCGGCCGTCGGAGGTCCACGGCCGCAGCGACGTCCCCGCCCCCGCGGGCGGCAGGATCGGCTCGCCGTCCGCGCCGCTCGCGGTCACCGGGACCGTCGCGTCGCCCGCGACCGCCGCCACGCCGGGACGTCCCGCCACGGCGGCGAGCGCGACCCGGCCGTCCGGCGGCGAGTAGGGGTCGTCGGGGTCGGCCGAGCCGCCCTGGACGAGCACGTCCGCGCGGGAGTACTCGCTGGCGTCGCTGCCCGACACCGCCTCCTGCGCCCGCATCGTGAACTGCAGGGAGCCCGCGATCAGCCCGATGGAGAACACCGCCGCCAGCAGCGTGGCGGCCAGCCGCGTCCAGCTTTCGGCGAAGGAGCGGCGCGCGATCAGCCACATGACCGTCAGCCCTCCATCCGGCGCATCACGGCGTGGACGCCGTCGACCGTCGGCGCGGGAAGCTCGTGCACGATCATCCCGTCGGCCAGGAACAGCACCCGGTCGGCGTGCGCGGCGGCCGCCGGATCGTGCGTCACCATGATCACCGTCTGCCGGTAGGCGTCCACCGCGCGGCGCAGGAAGCCCAGCACCTCCGCCCCCGACCGGGAGTCGAGGTTGCCGGTGGGCTCGTCGGCGAACAGCACCTCGGGCCGGGTCAGCAGCGCCCGCGCGACCGCGACGCGCTGCTGCTGCCCGCCCGACAGCTCGCTCGGCCGGTGCGCCAGCCGCTCCCGGAGCCCGAGCGAGTCCACGATCGTGTCGAACCACTCCCGGTCGGCGCGCCGGTTCCCGAGGCGCCCGGTCAGGCGGATGTTCTCCTCCGCCGTCAGCATCGGCAGCAGGTTGAACGACTGGAACACGAACCCGAGCCGGTCGCGGCGCAGCTTGGTCAGCCGGGTCCGCGACAGCCGGGTGATGTCCACGTCCCCGATCATGATCGAGCCGGAGGTCACGGTGTCGAGCCCGGCCAGGCAGTGCAGGAACGTCGACTTGCCCGAGCCGGACGGCCCCATGATCGCGGTGAACCGGCCCCGGGGGAAGGCCGCCGAGACGCCGCGGAGCGCGGTCACCTCGTTCTCGCCCGCCCCGTAGGTCCTGACGACGTCGCGGGCGACGGCGACATGGTCGTGGACCTGTCCGGCGAGGGATGCGGCGGCTGTCTGCGTCATGCCGTCCAGCAAACCGCCGGGCGCCCCCGGCCCACATTGACGCGGCCTCCCCACTTCTTACGGGGGAAGCCCCCACCCCCGCCCCCGGGAGAGCCCGAGGACTAGCGGCCTTCGAAGACGGGCTGCTGCTTCTTCAGGAACGCCTCGGTCGCGTTGTGGTGGTCGCTCGTCCTCTCGCACTCGTCCTGGAGCTCCGCCTCGCGTTCGAGCGCGGACGCCAGGTCGTGGGTCGCCGCGTGGTCGAGCGCCGCCTTGACCGCGCCGTAGGCGACCGTGGGACCGGACGCCAGGCGGCGCGCCAGCTCCACCGACGCCGGGGCCAGCTCGTCGGCCGGGACGACCCGCGTCACCAGCCCCAGCTCCAGGGCCTCCTGGGCCTTCACCGGCTCGCCCAGCAGCAGCAGTTCGGTGGCCTTGGCGCGGCCCACGAGGCGCTGGAGCGTCCACGACATGCCGCTGTCGGGAGCGAGGCCGATCCCGGTGAACGCGGTCGCGAACCGGGCCCTGTCGGACGCGACGACCAGGTCGCAAGCGAACGCCAGCGACGCTCCCGCGCCCGCCGCCACGCCGTTCACCGCCGCCACGACCGGCTTGCGCATGCCCGCGATCGCCAGCACGATCGGGTTGTAGTGCTTGCGGACGGTGTCGTCCAGCCCCCGGCCCGCGGCGAGGTTGTCGCCGTGCTCGCGCAGGTCCTGGCCCGCGCAGAACGCCCGCCCCGCGCCCGTCAGGACGACCGCGCGGACGGCCGGGTCGGCGGCGGCCCGCACCACCGCCGCGCGCAGGGCCTCCTTCATCTCGACGGTCAGCGAGTTCATCCCGTCGGGGCGGTTGAGTGTGATTGTCCCCACTGCGCCGGTCACGTCGTAGAGCACGGTCTCAGACATCGTCGTCCTCTCGGTCCTCGGTAGATCTTCCCAGGCCACCTTCGACGAACACCGGCGCCCTGGGCAAGGGCGGTCCCGCCCGGTGCGGCGGTCCGCGGGCGGGCGGAGCGGCCCTGCGGCCCCCGCCGATCCGGAGGCCCGGAGCGGTCCGCGACCTGCGTCCGCGTGCCCCGGCTGCCGATCTGGAGGCTGATCGTTACCACTTCGCGCCCGGAAGACGAGATAATGGACCACTACTGATGACGCGGATGCGACACGCGGCCACGCGGCCAGAGGTGTGCGAGGCCGCGGCCCTACTTAGGAAGGGGATGCACGCATGGCGGCGATGAAGCCGCGGACGGGAGACGGTCCGCTCGAAGTGACCAAGGAGGGACGCGGAATCGTCATGCGGGTCCCCCTCGAAGGCGGCGGCCGCCTCGTGGTCGAGCTCTCCGCCGACGAGGCCAAGGAGCTCGGCGAGGCCCTCAAGGACGTCGTGGGCTGACGGCCCGGCGTTCCCGGCCTTCTGGTGACGGTCCCGGCGTCGGCGCCGGGGCCCTTGCCATTTCCGTGACCATCCAGCGCGACGATCCAGCGCGACCAGGGGGGACCACCGCCATGCCCATCGAGACCCGCATCCACGGCGCCGGCGGCACCGTGTCGCAGACCGCGGTCGACCTCGGGGCCGAGGTGGTGGCGGTGCCCGTCCGGTCCGGCCCCGCCGCCCCGGCGGCGGAGGTGGCGGCCTCCCTCCCCTTCACGCTCGACGAGCTGCTCGCGCTGCACCAGGCCAAGGGCGAGCCCGGTGAGATCGTCGCCACGCAGGTCCGCGTCGGCGACCGGATACGGGAACTGCTCCTCTACGGCGTGGGCGAGGCCGCCCCGGCCGACCTGCGCAGGGCCGGAGCCGCGCTGGCCCGCCGCGGCAGGGGGCGCACGGCGCTCGTCGCGGGCGTCCCGGACGGCGACCTCGCCGCCTTCGTCGAGGGCGCGCTGCTCGCCTCCTACGAGTTCAGGATCGGCGCCGCCCCGCCGAAGAAGGCGCTCGGCACCCTCGCGGTGCTGACCGAGGCCGGCCCCGGGTCCGACGCCCCCGCGATCGAGCTCGGCACCGCGCGGGCGCGGGCCACCGCCCTCGCCCGCGACCTCGCCAACACCCCGTCCGGCGAGAAGGACCCGTCGTGGCTCGCCGCCCAGGCGGAGCGCGTCGCCGGCGAGTCCGGCCTGACCGTCCGCGTGCGGGGCGAGAAGGAGCTCGCGGACGAGGGGTTCGGCGGCCTGCTGGCCGTCGGCGGCGGCTCGGCCCGCCCGCCCCGGCTGATCGAGCTCGCCTACGACCCGGGAGACGCCGGCGGGTCCTCCCCGCGCCACGTCGTCCTCGTCGGCAAGGGCATCACGTTCGACAGCGGCGGCCTGTCGCTGAAGCCGAACGAGGGCATGAAGACGATGAAGACCGACATGGCGGGCGGCGCCGCCGTCATCGCCGTGATGAGCGCGCTCCGGGCCCTCGGCGTCCGCGCCCGCGTCACCGGTCTGGTCGCCGCGGCGGAGAACATGCCGTCCGGGTCGGCGATGCGCCCCGGCGACGTGATCACCCACTACGGCGGCACGACGTCGGAGGTGCTGAACACCGACGCCGAGGGACGGCTCGTCCTCGCCGACGCGCTCGCCTACGCCGACGCCCGGCTCGACCCCGACGCGGTGGTGGACGTCGCGACGCTGACCGGCGCGGCCAAGGTCGCGCTCGGCCTGAAGCACGCGGCCCTGTTCGCGAGCGACGACGCCCTCGCCGAGGAGCTCACCCGGGCCGGGGCGGCCGCCGGAGAGCCCGTGTGGCGGCTCCCGCTGGTGGAGGAGTACCGCACCGCGATCGACTCCGACGTCGCCGACGTCAACAACATCGGGCGCGGCGGCTACGGCGGAGGCTCGATCACGGCGGCGCTGTTCCTGCGCGAGTTCGCGGGCGAGCGGCCCTGGGCGCACCTCGACATCGCCGGGCCCGGCCGCTCCACCTCCGAGGACGCCGAGATCACCCGCGGCGCCACCGGCTACGGCGCCCGCCTCCTGCTGGACTGGCTCACGGCCTGACCGGGCCTCGCGGTCAGGCGCCGGTCACCTGCTCCGGCGGTCGATCACCGGGACGCGGCGGCGCCGCCTGGCCTGCTTGACGATCTCCGGAAGCGTCGCGTCCCAGCCCGGCTCGACCGCGAAGCACCACGGGACGGCCGCCGCCGTGGCGGGCACGTCCCGCATCGTCAGCGCCACCAGCGGCGCCCGCTCGGACGTGCGCGCCATCTCCGCCAGCTCCGGGGTCGGCAGGAAGACAAGGTAGTCCTGCTCGCCGCGGCGGGTGCCGCCGACGCCGCGCCGCAGCGCCGCGATCGCCGCGACGTCGTCCCAGGGCAGCGTCCGCCCGGACCGGCGCGGCAGCGGCCAGCGGGCGGGACGCCGCACCCCGCCGCCGTCGAGCTCCAGGACGGGCCGCCGCGACAGCATCGCCCCGGCCGACACCAGCAGGCCCGCCCCGAACAGGCCGAGCCCCGCCACCCCCAGCACCATGACCGCGACGCCGCCGACGGCCGCGCCGCGCATCGCGCCGCCCGCGACGAAGGCCGCCGACGCCAGGAAGAGGATCACGAACGCGGCGACCCGCCACATCCCGCGCCAGGTGATCCGCACCCGGACCGCGAACGCCTCCCCGGCGGCCCGGTCGCGCTCGACGTCCTCAGTCACGCCTGACGGCGCAGAGCAGGCCGTCGCCCACCGGCATCAGCAGCGGGACGAGCCGGTCGTCCTCGCGGATCATGCGGTGCACCTCGCGGATGGCCTCGGTGTCGGGGTCGCGCCGGTCGGGGTCGGCGACCCGGTCGTGCCAGAGCGCGTTGTCGAACGCGACGACGCCGCCCGGCCGCAGCAGCCGGAGCGCGTCCACCAGGTACTCGGGGTACTCGCGCTTCGCCGCGTCGCAGAACACCATGTCGTAGGCGCCGTCGGTGAGCCGCGGCAGCACCTCCAGCGCCGGGCCGATGATCATCCGGGTGCGGAAGCCGGACAGGCCCGCCTCCCGGTAGGCCTGCTTGGCCAGGCGCTGGTGCTCGGGCTCGATGTCGACGCTGGTCAGCACCGCGTCCTTCGGCATGCCGCGCATCAGGTAGACGCCGGACACGCCGCAGCCCGAACCGACCTCCACCACCGTCCGCGCGCCGATCAGCGTGGCGACGAAGCGCAGCGCGGCGCCCCCGGCCGGGCCGATCGGCGTCGCGCCGACCTCCTGGCCGCGCCGCCTGGCGTTCAGGAGCGGCTCGTCCTCGGGGAGGAAATCCTCCACATAGGCCCGGGTGGCCTCAATGGCGTCGATGGCTGCCTCCTCGTGGGACCCCCGCATGGCTCATGCTGGAAAGACCATATCGTTGCAGGGGAACCAACTGGCGTTTCAGTGCGTTGTTACCAACACAGGCAAGCACCGAGTCGGTATCAGAACCGCCCCAGCCCAGGCGAGACCGTGCCGTTCCAAGGCGAGACCTTGGCTCACGAGAGAGGAACAGCCCGGCACCATGGGAGTCGCAGCACTCAGTTTCAGAAGCGCTGTGGGGGTCGGCGCCAGGCAGGGTCTGGGAAACGCCGCTCGCACCCGAGAGAACGCACCCGAGGCAGAATGGGCGCCGCCGTCCTGGGACGAGGTCGTCCGTGAGCACTCCGCCCGCGTCTACCGGCTGGCCTACCGCCTGACCGGCAACCAGCACGACGCCGAGGACCTCACGCAGGAGGTCTTCGTCCGCGTGTTCCGCTCGCTGTCGAACTACACGCCGGGCACGTTCGAGGGCTGGCTGCACCGGATCACCACGAACCTGTTCCTCGACATGGCCCGGCGCCGCCAGCGCATCCGCTTCGAGGGTCTCGCCGACGACGCCGCGGAACGACTCCAGGGCCGCGAGCCGACCCCGGCGCAGGCGTTCGACGACAGCAACTTCGACGCCGACGTCCAGGCCGCGCTCGACGCGCTGGCCCCCGACTACCGCGCCGCCGTCGTGCTGTGCGACATCGAGGGCCTGTCCTACGAGGAGATCTCCGCGACCCTCGGCGTCAAGCTCGGCACCGTGCGCAGCCGCATCCACCGGGGGCGGGCGCAGCTGCGTTCGGCGCTGGAGCACCGCGCGCCCACCCGGCGCCGGCCCGGGACCAGGAACGACTACCAGGCCGCCGACGCGGCCTTCGAGGGCGAGCCCGGGGGAGTGCACGCGGCGGGCGGCGTCCGGCCGCTGCCGGAGGGCGTGTAAAGCTGTGCACCGCGCGCGGGGCGGGACCGCGCGCCTGACCGAACGGAATCGACGGAGGCGGCGTGAGTTGTCTGGGGGAGCGTCTGACCGCGCTGGTCGACGGTGAGCTGGGGGACGAGGAGCGCGAGCGCGCCCACGCCCATCTCGCGGGATGCGCCCGCTGCCGGGAGGAGGCCGACCAGCTGCGCAGGCTCAAGGGGAGGCTGCGGGGCCTTTCGGAGCTGCCGGCGACCGACGGCACCGACGACCTGCCGTCCCCCGACTTCCTGAGCCGACTGCGCACTCTGCCGGAAATGTCCGGTCTTCCCGGCGGTCCCGCGGCCCCTGAGGCACCCGTTCCCGGCCTGTCGCCGAAGTCTCCCGTGCCGCACCCGGGCTCGCACCCCCGGCACCCCTCCCGGCCGCTTCGATCATCGGCCCGTCCCGTCAGGCCGCCGCACGTCGCCCGCCCGCGCGACAACCGCCCGGCCGGGCACGCCGCCGCGATCCGCGTCCAGCCCCGGCGCCGCTACCTCGTGGTCGGCGCCGCCACCCTGTTCCTCGGCCTCGGCACCGCCTCCTACGTGGCGGGCGGCCGCCAGGACAGCCCCGCCGTGACGCCCGCCTTCGACCGGTTCGCGGTCGAGCACGCGCTCACGTCCGGCGACGCGCCGATGACCGACCCGCTCACCGACCCGGTCAACCAGATCCAGGTCTCCCCGAGCCCGTGAGGCGGGCGGCTCCGCCGGGCCGGCGCCGGCGCGGCGCCGTCCTGGCCGGCGGGCTCGCCGGCGCCCTCGCGCTGGCCGGGGCGCTCGCCGGCGACCCCGCCTCCGTCCGCCGCGCCCGCACCGACCCGGGCGCCCTCGCGCTGCTGCGCGCCGCCGCCGACGCCGCCCGCCGCGTCCCCTACGAGGGCCGGCGGTTCCTCACCACCCGCGGCGGCGGCCGGGCCGCCACCTCCCGCGTCGTCGTGTCGCACACGCCGGGCGCGGGCATCCGGTACCGGTCCGGGCCGAGCGGCGAGGGGTACCGGCCGGAGTCCTCCGCCGGGGACACCACCGGCTTCACGCCCGCGACGCTCGCGCTGCTGACCCGCAACTACGCGGTGGTGCGCGCCGCGGACGGGTCGGCCTGCGGCCGTCCCGCCCGCGTCGTCGAGGCGCGCCGCGCCGACGGCAGCCCCGCCGGGCGCTTCTGGATCGACCGGGACACCGGTCTGATGCTGCACCGCGAGCTGATCGACGCCACCGGCCGCCCCGTGATCGCCACCGGCTTCACCGAGATCAGCTTCACCCCGTCGCCCGTCGAGCCCTCCCCGCTCGGCCGCCCCCTCGGCGGGCCCTCCCGCTTCCCGGGGGCCACCGCGGGCGACGCCGAGGAGTCCGCCGGCGCCCGCACCGCGGGCGCGTGGGGCGAGCGGCTGGACCGCGCCGGCCTCGCCGGGCTGCGCGGGCGCGGCTGGCCCGTCCCGAAGGAGCTGCCGGGACGGCTCGCCCTCTACGAGGCCCGCCGCGAGCACGGCGGCGGCGCCCTGCACCTCAGCTACTCCGACGGCCTCGCCGCCGTGTCGGTGTTCGTGCAGCGCGGCGCCCTCGACGAGCGCGGCATGGCCGGGTGGCAGCGGACCGTCCGCCGGGGCCGGACGGTGTACCGCCGCGAGTCCCTGAGGCGCTGGGCGGTGTCCGGGGGGAACGGCTACGTCTACACCGTCGTGACGGACGCTCCGCAGAGCACGGCCACGGCGGTGGCGCTGAACATGCCGCGCGGCTCCGTGCCGTTCCGGACGCGCCTCTCCCGCGGCGCCCGGCGCCTGGCATCGGCGGTGAATCCGTTCGATTGACCCGAGTTATGGGTATTGGCGGCGAGTCTTATGCTCGCCACATGCCCCGCGGGGCAGCATGTGCACCGATAACGAGGACCATGCTCGGTAGGAGAGATGGGGATGACGGAAGACAACCGCGGCCCGGTGAGGGCGCCGTCGGAGGGCGACGACGTCGCCCCCGGGCAGGAGCCTGAGCGGCAGGAGGCGGCGGCTCCTCCCGAGACGGTGACCGACCAGGGGATCCCCGGGGAGCAGCCGGCGGACGAGCCCGAGGCCGACGACCCCGAGCCCGCACCCGCCCGCGGCGAGGCCGCCGCGAGCGGCGACGGGCGCGACTCCGGCGAGGAGGGCGACCGTCTGGTGGCCGGGGGGTTCGCGCCCCCCGACTCGCTCGGCGGCCCGCCCGACACCAGCGAGGACGTGCTCTCCGGGGCCGCCGCGGACATGCCGCAGGAGGTGCCGCTGCAGGACGCCCCTCCGCGCGACATGCCGCAGCCCCCGCCGCCCGTCGCGCTCGACAAGCCCCCCGTGGAGGCGCCCGACGACCGGATGCGGCCCGGGTTCGTGCCGCACAACCAGGACCCGAGGGCCGCGCAGGGCGGCCCGTACGGGGGCTGGCCGCAGCAGTCCCACCAGGGCCCGCCGCCGCCCGCCCCCGGCCGCCCGCCGATGGGCCCGCCGCCCGCGCCGCCCGGCCCGCCGCCGCCCGGCGGCCCGGGCCCCCGCCCGATGGCGGGGTACGGGATGCCGCCCGGCGGCACCGGGCCCAACTGGGCTCCCGTCCCCGCGCCCCCGTCGTCGTCGCGCGGCGGGCCGGGCCTCGGGCTCCTCGCCGTCGTCGCGCTGATCGTCGCGCTGGTGGCCGGGGCCGTCGGCGCCGGGATCGGCGTGATCGCCACCGGCGGGTCCGACGACCCCGGCTCGGTGAGCCTCGGCGGCAGCGACAGCAACGACACCAAGGTGCAGAACCGTCCGCCGGACTCGGTCGCGGGCGTCGCGCAGCGGGTGCTGCCGAGCGTCGTGATGATCCGCGTGCAGTCGTCGCAGGGAGAGATCGGCGGCACCGGCTTCATCGTCAACGGCGGCTACGTCATCACCAACAACCACGTCGCCTCCGGCGGAGGCGGCGGGGGCGGCCAGATCCAGATCGTCTTCAACGACAAGAAGACGCTGCCCGCCACGATCAAGGGCGCCGACCCGAGCTCGGACGTCGCGGTGCTCAAGCCCGAGGGCCAGCACTCGCTGCCCCCGCTGCCGGTCGGCGACTCCAGCGCCATCGCCGTCGGCGACCCGGTGATCGCGATCGGCTCGCCGCTCGGCCTGCAGGGCTCGGTCACCACCGGCATCGTCAGCTCGCTGAACCGGGCCGTGCCCACGCGGGGCGAGGGGGGCGGCGGCGACGCGTCCTACCTGAACGCCATCCAGACCGACGCCGCGATCAACCCGGGCAACTCGGGCGGGCCGCTGGTGGACGCGAAGGGCCGCGTGATCGGCATCAACACCGCGATCGCGACGCTCGGCGGCCAGTCCCTCGGCGGCGAGCAGCAGAGCGGCAGCATCGGCCTCGGCTTCGCGATCCCGATCAACCAGGGCAAGCGGATCGCCGAGGAGATCATCCGGACGGGCGTCGTCAAGCAGGCCAAGCTCGGCGTGCTGCCCGACCCCCGCTACCAGGAGGGCGGCGCCCGGATCATGCAGCAGCCGGTCAACGGGCAGGACCCGGTGACCAAGGGCGGCCCGGCGGACAAGGCGGGCCTCAAGCCCGGCGACGTGATCACCAAGGTCGACGACAAGCCGATCGAGGACGCCACCGACCTGATCGCGCAGATCCGCAGCCGGGCGCCGGGCGACCGCGTCACCCTCACCTACCAGCGGGGCGGCAAGGAGGCCACCGCGCAGGTGACCCTGGCCTCCGACTAGGGCACCGATGTTCAAGTCCGGTTCATCCGGGCTGGGGATACGCTGGGGGGACCGGCCCGTCTCTGGGCCGGTCCCCTTCGGGTCGTGTGCAGGCGGTCGCGCCGCGGCCTGCCGTGTGTGTGGAGGACGGGTTGTTCGACGTCGGACTCGGTGAGATGGCGGTGCTCGTCGTCCTCGCCCTGGTCATCTTCGGCGACAAGCTGCCGCAGGTCGCCGGGCAGGCCGGCCGGATGCTGCGGCAGTTCCGCGAGATGGCCAACAGCGCCAAGGCCGACCTTCAGGAGGGCCTCGGCCCCGAGTTCAAGGACTTCGACCTCAACGACCTCAACCCGAAGACGTTCGTCCGCAAGCACCTGTTCGAGGACGACGACACGTACCTGAAGAACGACACGGGCGTCTTCGACGACGAGCCCTCGTACGCGACGGCGACCGCGAGCCTCGACCCGAGCGAGAAGCCGCCCTTCGACAACGAGGCGACCTGACCCCGCGAGGCGCCGCCCCCCGGGGCCGCGGCGTCCGCGCGGGCCCGGCCCGGCGGCGGGCGCCCGCCCGGGGAGGCCCCGGGCGGGCGGCGGTCAGCGGCCCTTGGGGCTGATGCCGAGGGCCATGCCGGCGAGGCCGCGGCTGCGGCCGGCGAGCTTGTCGGCGATCGTGCGCAGCTCCTTGGCCGCCCCGGCGTCGGGGTCGGAGAGCACCAGCGGGACGCCGTTGTCGCCGCCCTCGCGCAGGCGCGGGTCGATCTGCACCTGGCCGAGCATGGGGACGCGGGTCCCGAGCGTCTTCGTCAGCGCGTCCGCGACCGTCTGGCCGCCGCCCTCGCCGAAGATGTGCTGCTGCTCACCGCAGTGCGGGCACGACAGGTAGGACATGTTCTCGATCACACCGACGACCTGCTGGTGGGTCTGCGCGGCGATCGCGCCCGCCCGCTCGGCCACCTCGGCGGCGGCCTGCTGCGGGGTGGTGACGACGAGGATCTCCGCGGACGGCAGCAGCTGCGCGACGGAGATCGCGATGTCGCCGGTGCCGGGCGGCAGGTCCATCAGCAGGATGTCGAGGTCGCCCCAGTACACGTCCGCGAGGAACTGCTGGAGCGCGCGGTGGAGCATCGGCCCGCGCCACACGACCGGCTGGTTCCCGGCGGTGAACATGCCGACGGAGATCACCTTCACGTCGTGCGCGGTCGGCGGCATGATCATGTCTTCGACCTTGGTGGGCGGGGCGTCCACGCCCAGCATCCGCGGCACCGAGTGGCCGTAGATGTCGGCGTCCACGACGCCGACCTTGCGGCCCTGCGCGGCCAGCGCGGCGGCGAGGTTCACCGTCACCGACGACTTGCCGACGCCGCCCTTGCCGCTCGCCACCGCGTACACCTTGGTCAGCGAGTTCGGCCGGGCGAACGGGATCTCCTTGGCGGGCTGCCCGCCGCGCAGCTTGGTCTGCAGGTCCTTGCGCTGCTCCTCGCTCATCACGTCGAGGTCGACGACCACCGAGGACACGCCGTCGAGCTTGGACACGGCCTCCGTGACGTTCCTGGTGATGGTGTCCTTCATCGGACACCCGGCCACGGTCAGGTAGACGCCGACGCGGACGGCGCCGTCCGCGTCGATGTCGATGCTCTTGACCATGTCGAGCTCGGTGATGGGCTTGCGGATCTCGGGATCGAGCACCGTGGCGAGAGCCGCGTTCACCCGCTCGTTCGTCAGAAGGGAGGCCATACGTCCATGGTATGAACCCGACGCGCCAACCTGCTAATCAGGGTGTCGGTCCTCACACGCGGCGTGCACCCGGCCTGCGCGTCCGTCGCGCGGAAGGCACGCCCGTCCTACCATCGGTCCGTGACCACCGACCTCGCCTCGGCCGCCGCCGAGCTGATCGTGTGGCGGACCATGCTGCGCGCCCAGGCGCAGATCTCCCGCCGGCTGCAGGCCGACCTGACGGCCCGCCACGACCTCGCGCTCGGGGCCTACGAGGTCCTCGTGCACCTCGGCGAGGCGCCGGACGGGCGGCTGCGGATGAACGACCTCGCCGACCGCGTGCTGCTGTCGCGCAGCGGCCTGACGCGGCTGGTCGACCGGCTCCAGCGGGACGGGCTGGTGGCCAGGCAGTCCTGCCCGAGCGACGCGCGCGGCCTGTTCGCCGTCCTGACCGCCGAGGGCCGGGCCCGGCTCGCCGAGGCCGCGCCCACCTACCGGCAGGGCGTCCGCGACCACATCCTGAGCCGGCTGGACGAGCCCGACCTGCGCGCCCTCGGCCACCTCCTCGACAGGCTCGCCGACGAGGGGGCCTAGGGGACGGGCTTCTTGGCGTCCATCTCCCTGAGCATCTGCTGGAGCTCCGAGCGCAGGAAGTCGCGGGTGGCGACCTCGCTCATCGCGACCCGCAGCCCCGCGATCTCGCGCGTGAGGTACTCGGTGTCGGCGATGCTGCGCTCGTTGCGCGACCGGTCCTGCTCGTACTGGACGCGGTCCCGGTCGTCCTGCCTGTTCTGGGCGAGCAGGATCAGCGGCGCCGCGTAGGACGCCTGGAGCGACAGGATCAGCGTCAGGAAGATGAAGGGGTACGGGTCCCACCTCAACCACGACGGCACGAGGAGGTTCCACCCGATCCACACGGTGACGAACACCGTCATGTACACGAGGAACCGGGCCGTCCCCAGGAACCGCGCGATCCGCTCCGACAGCCGCCCGAACGACTCGGGATCGTAGGAGGGGCGCGGCAGCAGCGTCCGGCGGAGCTCCCTCGGCTGGTCCAGGCGCGAGGCCATCTGGCGTGTCGTCGTCATGTCGTCCCCCGGAGAGCCTCTTCCTCGGGATCGGCGGTCTCCTCGGCGGTCGCCTCCATCGCGGCCTCCCGCCAGTCCTCGGGCAGCAGATGGTCGAGGACGTCGTCGATCGTCACCGAGCCCAGCAGGTGCCCGTTCTCGTCCACGACCGCGCCCGCGACCAGGTTGTAGGTGGCCAGGAACATCGCGACGGCCTCCAGCGACATGGTGGGGCGCAGCGGGTCGAGCTCGGTGTCGACGATCCCGCTGACCAGCGTCGGCGGCGGCTCGCGCAGCAGCTTCTGGAAGTGCACCGTGCCGAGGTAGCGGCCGGTCGGCGTCGCGGTCGGGGCCCGGCACACGTACACCTGGGCGGCCAGCGCCGGGTTCAGGTCGGGACGGCGGATCAGCGCGAGCGCCTCGGCGACCGTGGCGTCCGGCGGGACGATGACCGGATCGGTCGTCATCAGGCCGCCCGCGGACTGGTCGGGGTAGGTGAGCAGCCGCCGGACGGGGGCCGCGTCGCGCGGCTCCATCAGCGTCAGGAGCTGCTCGCGCTGCTCGGTCGGCAGGTCGCCGAGCAGGTCGGCGGCGTCGTCGGGGCCCATCGCCTCCAGGACGTCGGCGGCGCGGTCCACGCCGAGCTTGCCGAGGATCTCGATCTGGTCGTCCTCGGGCAGCTCCTCCAGGACGTCGGCGAGCCGCTCGTCGTCCAGCGCGACGGCGACCTCGGTGCGCCGCTTCTCCGGCAGCTCGTGCACGATCGTGGCGAGGTCGGCGGGCTTCATCCGCTCGAACGCGGCGATCAGCCCGGCCGCGCCCTGCCCGTGCTCGACGGCGGAGAACCCCTCCACGGCGTCCCAGCTCACGACCATGCTCTCGCCCCGCTTGCGCAGGCCCCGGCCCGTCCGGCGGCGGACGGCGACCTTGGTGACGAGCCAGTCGCGGGTGCGGGTCGGCTCCATCGCCACGTCCACGACGAAGGCGGCCTCGCCGGAGTCGCGGAACCGGACGGTCCGGTCCAGCATCTCGGCGATCACCAGCGTCTCCGACTCGCGCTTCTGGAAGCGGCGCATGTTCAGCCGCCCGTCGAAGACGACGGCGTCCGCCTCGATCACGGTGACCCGCGTGATCGGCAGGAACACCGCGCGGCGCGAGGCGACCTCCACCACCAGCCCGAGCGCCCGCGGCGGGCGCGGCGCGAGACGCAGCGCGACCACGACGTCGCGGACCCGGCCGACCTGGTCCCCGGCCGGGTCGAACACCGCGACGCCCGCGAGGCGGGCGATGAACACCCGCGACGGAGGTCCGCTCATGGCCTGGACACTACCCGTGATCTCCCGACTGATCCGGACGGGTATGTCACATCCGGCCGTCACCCCCCGTCTGGGGGGCGAAAGGGACGTGAAAGGGTGGGGGACCGTGAGCGACGCCTTCGCAGAGCCGTTCGAGCAGTACCGCAACCTGCTGTTCGCGGTGGCCTACCGGATGCTCGGCACGGCGGCCGACGCCGAGGACGCCGTCCAGGACGCCTGGCTGCGCTGGTCGGCGGGCGACCGCTCCGGCGTGGCCGACCCCAAGGCCTACCTCGTGCGGATCACCACCAACGTCGCGCTGGACCGGCTGCGCTCCGCGCGGGCCCGGCGCGAGACCTACGTCGGGCCGTGGCTGCCCGAGCCGATGCTGACCACCCCGGACGTCGCCGAGGACGCCGAGATGTCGGAGTCGGTGTCGATGGCCATGCTCGTCGTCCTGGAGACGCTGAGCCCCCTCGAACGCGCCGTGTTCGTGCTGAAGGAGGTCTTCGGCTACCCGTTCGCCGAGATCGCCAAGGCGCTGGACCGGTCCGAGGCGTCGGTCCGCCAGCTCGGCACCCGCGCCCGCAAGCACGTGGAGGCGCGGCGCCCCCGCTTCGAGGCCCGCGGCGCCGAGCGGCGCGCCGCCACCGAGCGGTTCTTCGAGGCGGTGCTCGGCGGCGACGTCAACCGGCTCATGGAGGTCCTCGCGCCCGACGTCGCGCTGTGGTCCGACGGCGGCGGCAAGGTCCGGGCGCCCCTCCGGGCGATCATCGGCGCGGAGAAGGTGGCCCGCTTCTTCGTCGCCATCGGCGGGCAGCCCTACCAGGGCGTCGACCCGGCGGACATGCGCATCCGGCCCGTGGAGCTCAACGGCGGCCCGGCGGTCATCGTGGACGGCCCGGACGGGCCGATCAGCGCCGTCACCGCCGACGTCGGCGCGGACGGACGGGTCAAGGCCATCCACCTGGTGGCCAACCCCGACAAGCTGCGCGCCCTCGCGGAAGGGCGCCGCCTGCCGATGTGAGGGCCCGCCGTGGGGCCCGCGCGGCGGCTAGCGGTCGGCGCGCCGGCGTTTGCGGCCGTACAGGCGCGGCGGCGTTCCGGCGGTCGTCGCGGGCGTCGGCACCGGCCGGACGGTCGCGTACTCCCCGCCCGCCTCGACGACCTCCTCGGCCGGGGTGAGCCGGACGATCCACGACTCCTCGGCCCACGCCTCCACCTGGCCCTCGTGGGTCAGGGCGTTCAGCCGCTCCTTGGCGAGGACGGGCGCGACCTCGTCCCACAGCGGTGAACCGGGCTCGACCTGCTCGGCGTCGGCGACGAACGTCAGGAGCCGCCCGCCCTTGTCCTTGCTGCGCAGGATCACCGTCACCTGCGCGGCCTCCGGCAGGCCCGGCAGCGGCTGCTCGCCCTCCCCGCCGGTCAGCACGTACGCCGACCCCTCGTGCCACACGTGCCAGGCGGCGCGCGGCTGGGGCAGGCCGGGCAGGTCCAGCCACAGCAGCCCCGACTTCTTGGCCGCCTCCTCCAGCAGTGCCCTGTTCAGACCCATGCCCCGAGGGTCTCACACCCCTGGATAGCATCCGGGGCCATGCGCTCACGACGTACCACCCTCGCGGTCCCGGGCAGCAATCCCCGCTTCGTCGAGAAGGCGCAGGGGCTGCCCGCCGACGAGATCTTCCTCGACCTGGAGGACGCCGTCGCGCCGTCGGCCAAGGAGGGCGCCCGCGCGACCGTGGTCGCCGCGCTCAACGACGGCGACTGGACGGGCCGGACGCGGGTGGTGCGCGTCAACGACCTCGACACCCACTGGGCCTACCGGGACGTGATCGAGGTCGTCGAGGGCGCCGGGGCCAACCTCGACGCGGTCATGCTGCCGAAGGTGCCGGACGCCTCCCACGTCCAGTGGCTCGACCGGCTGCTCACCCAGATCGAGCGGGCGACGGGCCTGCCCGTCGGCCGGATCGGCATCGAGGCGCAGATCGAGGACGCCCGCGGCATGGTCAACGTCGACGCGATCGCCGCGTCCTCGCCCCGGCTGGAGGCCCTCGTCCTCGGCCCCGGCGACCTCATGGCGTCGATCAACATGAAGACGCTCGTCGTCGGCGAGCAGCCGCCCGGTTACACCGAGGGCGACGCCTACCACTACATCCTCATGCGGATCCTGATGGCCGCCCGCGCCCACGACCTCCAGGCGATCGACGGCCCCTACTTCAACGTCCGCGACGTGGAGGCCTTCACCCGCGTCGCCGAGCGCTCCGCCGCCCTCGGCTTCGACGGCAAGTGGGTGCTGCACCCGTCCCAGATCGAGGCGGGCAACGCCGTGTTCTCCCCGTCGCAGGACGACTACGACCACGCCGAGCTGATCCTCGACGCCTACGAGCACTCGCTCGGCGAGGGCCGCGGCGCCGCCCGCCTCGGCGACGAGATGATCGACGAGGCGTCCCGCAAGATGGCGCTCGTCGTCGCGGCCAAGGGCCGCGCCGCGGGGATGGCCCGGACGAAGCGCTTCGATCCGTCCGGGAACTGAGGGGCCCGTACGATTCGTCCCACGTACACGAGATCTACCGAGAGGCGTCACACGTGGCAGGACCAGGGGACGGCGACGGCTGGGCGCCCCTCGACCCCGATCTGGGACGCGAGCCCCGGCGGAACCCGCAGCCGTCCGGTCCCGAGCCGGTGCCGGAGGGCGTGCGGCCGCCGCCCGCCGCCTGGCCGCCGAACCCGGCACAACCCCCTGCCGCAGGGCAGCCCTACGGCCCCGGCCGGCCGCAGGTTCAGGGGTACGCGCCCGGAACGCCGTACTGGGACGGGGCGCCGGCGCAGCCGCCGGGCGCGGACCACCTCGGCCCCTACGCTCCCGGATACGGGATCCACGCGGCGAAGCGGCCCTGGACGGTGGAGACCCCCAAAGCGGCCCCGTTCCACCGGCTGGCGCGCAACGAGGCGCACCGGTGGTGGCGCCCGCTCGCGGGGACCTTCGGGATCGCGGCCCTCGGGATGGCCCTGGCCATCGGACTGCTGATCGTGGGCGTCATCGTCCAGGTGGTGGTCACGGGCGAAACCCCCGACACCTCGGGGACGGACACCGACGCGATCTTCGGCGACCAGACGGCCGACCTGGCGTACAACCTCGGGTCGCTGGCGCTGTTCCTGCCGGTCACGCTGGGCGCGGCGTGGCTCGTCCAGCGGCGGCGCCCGGGCACGCTCTCCTCGGTCGCGGGGCGGCTGCGCCGCCGCTGGCTCCTCGCCTGCTCGGGCCTGGCGATCCTGTTCTGCGCCGTGTCCTACGGGACGTCCATCGTCGCCTCCGCCGCGATCGACGACCAGTCGGGCGGCGACGAGCACTGGGTCGGATGGGGGCGGTTCATCGCCCCCGCCATCGTCATCATCCTGCTGGTGCCGTTCCAGTCGGCGGCGGAGGAGTACGCCTTCCGCGGCTGGATGCTCCAGGCCGTGGGCGCGTGCACCCTGGAGAACGCCAGGAGCCGCGTCGGCCGTGCCTTCAGCGTGGTGTTCCGCACGCCGTGGCCGGGGATCGTCGTGGGCTCGGCCCTGTTCACGGCCGGGCACGGCTACACGGGCTGGGGAATCCTCGACATCTTCGCGTTCGGCGCGGTCGCGGCGTGGCTCACGGTGCGGACGGGCGGGCTGGAGGCCGGTATCGCCCTGCACGTGCTCAACAACCTCATGGCGTTCCTCGGCCCCGCGGCGATCGGTCAGCTCGACATCGAGCAGGGCTCCGTCCCCTGGCAGCTCGTGGCGGCGGACATCGTCCCGATGCTGCTCTACGCGGCCGCCGTCACGTGGGTGGCGCGGCGGATGCGAATCCAGCGGGTCACGGCCGGCCCCGGGGACGGTGAGGCCCCGTTGACCGCGGCCACGGCGCCCGCGCACGCCTCATAGGACGCCCCACTCGGCGAGGGCGTCGAGCAGGCCGGGCGTCATCGGAAGGGCGCCCAGCTCGCCCCGGGGCACCCAGCGGACGTCGGACGCGTCGTCGCCCGCGCGGAGCGTCCCGCCGGCCACGGTGGCCGTGTAGTCGTGGATCTCGTAGACGACGCCGCCGGGGCCGGGGCGCTCCACCGTCCCGGCCAGGGCGCCGACGAGGACGTCCAGACCGGTCTCCTCCCTCAGCTCGCGGGCGACCGCCGCCGCGTCGTCCTCGCCGGGCTCGACCCGCCCGCCCGGGATCGACCACAGGCCCTCTCCCGGCGGGTGGCCGCGCCTGACCAGCAGGAACCGTCCCTCGCCGTCCCGGACGACCCCGCCCACGCAGCGCACTCGCATGACCCCATTTTGTCGCCACTTTCCAGGGCGGCGACCCGGCAGCCCCTTGACGAGGCGGGACGTGGCCGCGCAGGGTGGTTACTCATGAGGGCGGAGCCCACCTGCCCGCGCTGCGCGGGCCCGCTGACCGCGCCGGGCCTCTGGTCCAGCGACTGGAGCTGCGGCGTGCACGGCGCCGTACTGCCGAGGCAGCCGTCCCATCGCCCCGGCGCCGAGGGGCTGGCCGTCGTCCTGCAGGACGCGAGGGTCCCGGTCTGGGCGCCGTGGCCGCTTCCGGCGGCGTGGCTCGTCACGGGCTTCGCCTCCGTCGGGGACGAGCGCTCGGGCGCCCGCGCGACCGCCGTCGCGGTGTCCGGTCCGGGGCTGCTGCACGGCCCCGCCGACATGGTCCTGATCGCCGAGGAACCGGGCATCGGCCTCGGCGCCCACTTCGCGGGGCTCGCGGGCCCCGACCCCGGCACCGCCTTCAACGGCGGCCCGCCCCACGTGAAGCTGGACATCGGCGGCCCCGCCGCGACCACTGGGCAGACGGTGCCGCTGTGGGCGGTCGGCGACCGCCCCGACCGCGCCGCCTACGTCGGCGAGGCGATGGGGAACTGGCTGTGGGCGGTGCTGTGGCCCGCCGACGCCGGGGTGCTCATGGTGGAGCGCCTCACCCTGCTCGACCTCCGCGAGCCGGGAATGGAACTCGACCTCCCCTACGGCGCCTACAGCCCCCGCCTCGACGGCTGAGCGGCTGGTATGAAGGGCCTATGCGGATCGATCTGCACTGCCACAGCGACGCGTCCGACGGGACCCGCCCCCCGGCGGAGGTCGTCCGGCGGGCGCGCGAGAACGGCGTCGACGTCGTCGCGCTCACCGACCACGACACCGTCGCCGGCTGGGACGAGGCCGCCGCGTCCCTCCCGGACGGCCTGGCGCTGGTCCCCGGCATCGAGCTGTCGTGCAAGGAGGACGACCGGAGCCTGCACCTGCTCGGCTACCTGTTCGACCCGGCCGAGCCGGTGCTGGCCGCCGAGCTGGCCCGGATCCGCGACGACCGGGTGGTCAGGGCGCGCGGCATGGTGGAGCGGCTGAACGAGCTCGGCGCCGAGGTCGGCTGGGACACGGTCCGCGCGCTGGCCACGGGCGAGGCGGTCGGCCGCCCGCACATCGCGCGCGCCATGGTGGAGGCCGGCGTGATCGAGACCGCGGACGAGGCGTTCACGCCCCGGTGGATCGCGCAGGGCGGCCGCGCCTACGTCGAGCGGTACGCGCTCGACGCGGAGCGGGCGATCGAGCTCGTCCGCGCGGCCGGGGGAGTGTGCGTCCTGGCCCATCCCCGGGCGCGCCGCCGCGGCTACGTGTTCGGCGACGAGGTGATCGAGCGGCTCGCCGCCGCCGGGCTCGCCGGGGTCGAGACCGACCACCCCGACCACACCCCCGAGGACCGCGCCCGCCTGCGCGACCTGGCCGCCGCGCTCGGCCTCGCCGTGACCGGCTCCAGCGACGACCACGGCGCGTTCACCGGCGACCGGATCGGCGTCGAGACCACCGCGCCGGACGCCTTCGACACGCTCCGCGCGGCCGCCACCGGCGGCGATCTCCGTCTGCCCGACCGGGGCGGCGAATCGCGGTAGGGTGCGAAGCGTGGACGCGCGCATCGAACAGGTGGTGACGTCGGGGAAGCTCACCCTGGACGACACCGAGTACGACGTCGAGAACAACACCTACATCGTCGGCGACGACGACGAGGTCATCGTGATCGACCCGGCCAACGACGCCGAGGCCATCCTCAAGGAGGTCGGTGACCGCGAGGTCATGGCCGTCCTGCTGACCGACGGCAACGAGCACCGCCTCAGCGTGGTCCTCGAAGTCGCCGCGGCCGGCGAGGAGGACGAGGACAACTGGGCCCCGATCGCCCTGCACCGCGCCGACCGGCTGCTGTGGCGCGACTACTTCGGCCGCCTCGCCAAGGAGGAGGACGACGAGGACGACGCCAAGGCGCTGCGCTCCCTCGAACCCGACATCTGGCTGGAGGACGGCGGCGTCTTCGAGATCGGCGAGGCGCAGCTGGAGATCGTGCACACCCCGGGCCACACGCCCGGCAGCGTCTGCGTGATCAGCGAGCAGCTCGGCCTGCTGTTCTCCGGCGACACCCTGCACCGCGGCCGTCCGGGCTCGGTCGGCGGCGTCTACGAGGACCTGCGCAAGCAGCTCAACTCGATCGGCGCGCTGCTCACCCCGCTGCCGAAGGACCTGCGCGTCCTGCCCGCGCAGGGCGAGGAGACCACGGTCGGCGAAGAGGACGCCCGCTGGGAGAGCTGGGGCTCCATGGCCCGGGAGTCTGACGACTAACGGTGGCCGAGCAGCTGGGCTTTGAGGGGATGCCTCAGCGGCTTTACACGTGCACGCCTTCGCGGTTGAACACGTGGCTGGACTGCCCGCGCCGGTACCGGATGACGTATCTCGATCGTCCGATGCCGCCCAAGGGGCCGCCGTGGGCGCACAACAGCGTCGGTGCGAGCGTGCACAACGCGCTGGCCGGCTGGTGGCGGCTGCCCGTCCACGAGCGCAGCCCCGAGGCGGCGGGGAGGCTGCTGCTCCGCGGCTGGCTGACCGACGGGTTCCGCGACGAGGCGCAGTCCGCTCAGTGGCGCGAGCGGGCCCGGGAGATGACGGAGCGGTACGTCGCCGGGCTGGACCCGTCCGACGAGCCGCTCGGCGTCGAGCGCACCGTGGCGACCCGCACCGACCGCATCGCGGTGTCCGGGCGCATCGACCGGCTGGACGCGCGCGGCTCCGAGCTGGTCGTCGTGGACTACAAGACCGGGCGGCACGTCCTGACCGCCGACGACGCCCGCGGCTCGCTGGCGCTGGCGATCTACGCGGTGGCGGCGTCGCGCGTCCTGCGGCGCCCGTGCCGCCGGGTCGAGCTGCACCATCTGCCGTCCGGCGAGGTCGCGGTGTGGGAGCACACCGACGAGTCGCTGGCCCGGCACATCCGGCGCGCGGAGCAGATCGCCGCCGAGGCCGCGGCCGCCGACGACGCCTACCGGGCCGGCGCCGGGAAGCGCGCGGGCGTGCCGAGGCCCCGCGAGGGGGAGGTCGACCACGCCCCGCACGACGAGCTGTTCCCCCCGCGTCCGGGGAACCTGTGCTCGTGGTGCGACTTCGCCCGCCACTGCCCGGAGGGCAGGGAGGCCGCCCCGCGCAAGGAGCCGTGGGCGGCGCTTCCCGTCGACGCCGTCTAGACCGTGGCCAGGGCCCGCTGCCCGGGCCAGCGGCGCGGGTCGCGGAGACCGTAGAGGCCCTTGCTCAGGTCGTAGCCGTCGGCGGCGAGCCGCTGCCGGGCACGTTCCAGCATGTCGCGGGTGTTCTTGGCGAACGCGTAGTCGTGCAGCCGCTCGGGAACCGCGTTCATCGCGAGGCGGAACGAGCGGAGCGCCGCCGTCACCGCGGGCTGCGGCACCTCGGGCAGCGCCCCGTACATCTGGCGGGCCCAGTCCGGCAGCGAGTAGTAGCAGAGCGCCCCGAACGGGAAGTAGCCGGGCTTCCCGGGCGCGAGGAACCTGAGGTTCTCCGGCATCGTCGGCCACATGAGGAACCGCACCGTCGCGGCGGCCTCCTCGGTGACGCGCAGCTGGGGCCGCATCTCGGCGAGGTAGGCCTCCATCTCGGCGACGCTGCCGGGGACGTCGTCGGCGTGCAGCCCGACGTAGGTCGCGGTGTGCCGCTGCTCGTCGAGGTACTTGTCCGCCATGGCGCCGGTCAGCGGCAGCCCGGCCCTCCGCGCGACCTCCAGGTAGGAGTACACCTCGGCGCAGTGCACCCACCGCAGCAGTTCGGGCTGGTCGAGCCGCTCCCGCTTCCCGGTGTCGTGGTTGAGGATGCGCAGGCTCCGGTGGATCTCCCGGACGCGGTACGCCAACGCGTCGATCTCCTCGTGCGACCCGTATGTGGCCACCCCGACGAAGTCGGCGGTGCGCTGGAGCCGCCCGAACGGGTCCTCCTGGAAGTTGGAGTTCTGCCAGACGCCCCACATCGCCATGGGGTGCAGCGCCTGGAGCATGAGGCTGCGCACCCCGCCGATCCACATGGACCGATCGATGTGGACGCGCCACGTGACGCTCTCGGGAGCCTGGACGGTCGCCGACATGTACACCTCCATGAGACAAACTGAAGTAAGTGTGTCATTACCCCAGTGTCCCCGCGCCACCGCCCCCCTTCCGGGGGGCGAGGCGTCCACGGCGCCCGCGGCTCCGGTGGTCTGGTTGGTTAGAGGGGCTCGTCTCGCATGACCTCCAGGTTCAGGAAGCGGGGGCCGTCGGTGCACAGGGCCTCCATCTGCCCGGCGATGCGCCGGGTCTCGGGCAGGTCGCTGTTGCGCATGGCCTCCTCGTAGGACGGGAACTCGACGATGTCGACGTAGTGGGACGAGTCCTGGCGGTCCTTGGTGTGCAGCTCGTGGGTCGCCGTCCGCTTGCCCTGGCTGGCCTGCGCCCACTCGTCGAACAGGCCTTCCAGTTCGTCCTGGCGGTCGGTGCGGTAGTCGATGATCTGTACGAAGCCCATCCGGCTCAGCTCCCGACGGTCGCGCGCTCGTCCTTGAGGTGAGTGCGGATCTCATCGCGGAGCTCCGGGGTGTCCTCGTGCCCGTGCACCGATGCGGCGTGCTCGGCGGCGGCGCGGACGACCTCGTCCTCCTCGCCGCTGATGGCGAGCGTGCAGTTCATCTCGCTCGGCATGTCCCTGCAGTCGGCCACCTTGCGCATGTCTCCCCCTCGCCGGCCCGGCGCCCGCGCGCGAGGTGAGGTCGTGCTCGGCGGCGGCGCCCCGTCCGGCCGTTCATCCCGCCACACCGTCACAATGCACTTCAATCGTCGCATATCCCCATGTCAGGGGGAAGGTGTCCGAGGCGCGTTGTACGGTGTCGCCTCACCGAGGAGAGGGTGTGCCCATGGAGTGGGTCGAGTCCGGCGGGGGGCCGCTGCTGGCCGCGCCCGCGTCGCAGCTGGCCCGCTGGGAGGGCGCGACCGACGACGAGGGGCCCGAGGAGAACTGGGGCGACTACGGGCGCGCCTGCGCGGTCGGCGGCTACATCGGGCTGCTCGGCATCGGCGAAGGGCAGGGCCTCGTCCTCGGTGACGAACCCGCCACCACCACCTACCTGCCGGACGAGCGCCTCTTCGTGCGGTGGGCGGCGGCCGACTCCGAGTCCGAGCTCGTCGACGCGGCCAGGCAGGCCGTCCACGGCGTCGAGTGGCAGGAGGAGCTCGACTGGGACGTGGACGGCGCCGTCGTCCTCTTCGACTCCGCCTGGCCCGGCGCGACCCCCGAACCCGGCAACCACCTGGGCATCGACCTGGCCCCGGGCCGCTACCGCGTGCGCGCCGCCCCCATCCGGGACGACCGCAACTGGATGATCCTCGTGCAGCTCCGCCCTGTGCCCTAGCGTCTGTCTCGAAGTGGCCTCGGCCGCACGCGCGAACGCGTGACCTGGCCGGTGGAGCGAAGCCGGAGGCGAGCGGAGCCGGGCAGATCGCGGAGCGATGCCGCGTTCGCCCGGGCCCGGTCACGTAGCGAGCCGCCAGGCGAGCGAAGTGGGCCGGGACTTCGAAACACGCCCTAGCCGGCCAGTGCCGCTAGGCGGTGGGCGAGGCGGGCGGCGGCCTTTCGCAGCTCCGGAGGCTCCAGGACCTCCGTCTCGAAGTCCAGCCGGGCCACGTGCACGGCGACCGCGTCGAGGTCCGCTGCGCCGACGACGAGCACGCACCAGCCGTCGCGGTCGTCCTCGACGCGGCCCACCTGGGGCGGGACCAGTTGCCGCACCTCGTCGGCCGTGGCGTGGACGCGGATCCGCGCGCGGTGCCGGTACGGCGCCTCGGTCACGGCCCGCTGCACGTAGGCGACCGGGTCCGGATGCTCCCTCGGCCGGAACCGCCAGGTCGTCGCCGCCGCCTCGCGCATCCGGTCCAGCCGGAACGTGCGCCAGGCGTCGCGGTCGGTGTCCCACGCCATGAGGTACCAGCGGCGGCCGGTGGCGACCATCCGCACCGGCTCGACCGTGCGCTCGCGCTCGCCGTCCCGCCCGGGGTAGCGGAACCGCACCCGGACCGCGTCGCGGCAGGCCCGCGCGAGCGTCACCAGCAGCTCCGCGTCGATCTGGACGCCGGGGCCGACGAGGGTCTCGGTGGCGCCGTGCACCGCCCGCACCTCGGCCCGCAGGCGGGGCGGCATCACCTGGTCGAGCTTCGCCAGCGCCCGCAGCGCCGCCTCGCCCGCACCGGCGACCGTGCCGCCGGACGCCATCCGCAGGGACACCGCCGTCGCGATCGCCTCCTCGTCGTCGAGGAGCAGGGGCGGCAGCCGGGTGCCCGCGCCCAGCCGGTAGCCGCCGCCCACGCCCGCCGTCGCGTGCACCGGGTAGCCGAGCGCTCGCAGCCGCTCCACGTCGCGCCGCACCGAGCGGTCGGTGACGCCGAGTTCGGCGGCGAGGGCGGCGGCCGTCCAGGACGGCCGCCGCTGCAGCAGTCCCAGAAGCCGCAGCACCCGCTCGGTCGTCGCCTCGACGCTCATGTGCCCATCGTCGCACGGAACGCGGAACGAAGCTGTCCGCTATCTCGGCGACAGTGGCCCCATGACCGAAACCTGGAACCCGCTGCTCCGGGACCAGATCGCCTGGCACTGGGACAACCAGCTGCGGCCTCGCATCAGCGGGCTCACGGACGACGAGTACTTCTGGGAGCCGGCGCCCGGCTGCTGGAGCGTGCGACCGCGCGTCGCCGACGCCCCGCCAGGGCAGGGCGGCTCTGCGATGACCATCGACTTCGCGATGCCTCCGCCCGACCCTGCCCCGTTCACGACGATCGCCTGGCGGCTCGCGCACGTGATCGTCGGCGTCCTGGCGGTGCGGAGCGCCGCGCACTTCGGGCGCCCGCCCACCGACTACCAGGCGTTCGGGTACGCCGCGACGGCGGACGAGGCGCTGGCCCAGCTCGACGCGGAGTACGCGACGTGGCTGGCCGGGGTCGGATCGCTCGGCGAGACGGGCCTCACCCGCCCGTGCGGGGAGGCCGAGGGGCCGTACGCCGAGCGCCCTCTGGCAGCGTTGGTCCTGCACATCAACCGGGAGCTGGTCCACCACCTGTCCGAGGTGTGCCTGCTCCGCGACCTCTACACGCACACTCACCGGGAGGCGAGCTGACATGGCCCGCGACGTCCAGATCACCTTCGACTGCGCCGACCCCGCCGCGATGGCGGCCTTCTGGGCCGAGGCCCTCGGCTACCGGCTCCAGGACCCGCCCGGCGGCTTCGCGTCGTGGGACGAGGCCCTGGAGGCGATGGGGGTCCCGCCGGAGAACCGCAACGACGCATCGGCGGTGGTCGACCCCGGTGGCTCCGGACCCCGGGTGTTCTTCCAGCGCGTCCCGGAGGGCAAGCAGGTCAAGAACCGGGTGCACCTCGACGTGCGGGCCGCGCCGGGCCTCGACGGCGACGAGCGGATGGCGGCCCTGGAGGCCGAGGCCGACCGCCTCATCGCCCACGGCGCCGCCCGCCTCCAGCGCCATGACCCGAAGCCCCCGCTCGACGCGGGCCACATCGTGATGGCCGACCCCGAAGGCAACGAGTTCTGCCTCGACTGAGAGATCGGGCGGGGCCGCGCCGCTGTTCGCCGGCATGCGCGCCGACGCCGTCGGGGCGGACGGCGTCCAGCAGGCCGGGAAAGCGGGACTCGGGATCGTCCCGGCGCAGCTCGACTAAGCAGCGGGTGCCCTCTTGGCGCGTCCGCGTGGCCCGGCGTCGCGCGGCGCCGGTCACCTGCCGGCGGCCACGGACTTCAGCGCGTTCAGGGACTCGTGGATGTGGTGGGGGAGGTCGTGGCGGTCGTCGGCGAGCCAGCGTTCGAAGGCGACCTTGAAGACGGCGATGCCGGCCTCGGCGGAGAGGGCCGCGGCCGGGTCCGGGACGCCGCGGCGGCGCAGGGACCCGGCGAGCGCGCCCGCCAGGGCGGCGAGCTTGATCAGCTCGCGTTCGCGCAGTTCGGCGTTCGCGTCGATGACGGCCTGGCGGCGGCGGGCGTGGTCGTGGCGCCCCTCGAAGACGGCGGCGACGGCCTCCAGCGCCTCGGCCGTCGCGGCGAGCGGCGCCGCCTCCGCGGGCGCCTCGGCGACGGCGCTCGCCAGCATGTCCTCGAGCAGTGCCGAGCCCGCGAACAGGACCTCGCGCTTGTCGGCGAAGTGGCGGAAAAACGTGCGCTCGGTGAGGCCGGCCCGGCGGGCGATCTCCGCGACGGTGGTCCGGTCGAAGCCGTGCTCGCCGTAGAGGTCCAGTGCCGCCTGTTCGAGCCGGCCGCGCGCGTTCGGCTCCCATCGCCCCATGGCCGGAATCCTAGTCGATGACAGTCACTGCCATCGTGGGGGTATGCTGACGACAGTGACTGACATCAGCCGGGCGCGACCGTGCCCGGCGGCTCATCGGGAGGTCTCCATGCACGTCTTCGTCACCGGGGCGTCCGGCTGGATCGGCTCGGCGCTCGTTCCCGAACTCCTCGCGGCGGGGCACCGCGTCACCGGGCTCGCCCGCTCCGACGCCTCGGCCGCCGCCCTCACCGCGGCCGGCGCCGGGGTGCGCCGCGGCACCCTGGACGACCTCGACGTCCTCGCCGGCGCCGCGGCGGCCTCCGACGGCGTCGTCCATCTGGCGTTCAAGCACGACATCGCGTTCTCGGGCGGGTTCCAGGACGCCACCGACGCGGACCGGCGCGCCGTCGAGGCGTTCGGCGACGCGCTCGCGGGCTCCGACCGGCCCTTCGTGCTCGCGTCCGGCCTGCTCGGCCTCGCGCCGGGGAAGGTGGCGACCGAGCGGGACGGGCGCGAGCCTGCAGAAGGGGAGGAGGTGCAGGCTCGGCAGGCCACCGCACAGCTCGCGCTCTCCTTCGCGTCCCGTGGTGTCCGCTCGTCGGTCGTCCGGCTCCCGCCGACCGTGCACGGCGAAGGCGACAAGGGCTTCGTGGCCGGCCTGGTCGGCATCGCGCGTGACAAGGGCGTCGCCGGATACATCGGTGACGGGGCCAACCGCTGGCCCGCGGGCCACGTGTCGGATGCCGCGCGGCTGTTCCGGCTGGCGCTGGAGAAGGCCCCGGCGGGGTCGGCGCTGCACGCGAACGCCGATGAGGGCGTGCCGTTCCGGGCCATCGCCGAGGTGATCGGACGCCGGCTCGACCTGCCGGTGGCGTCCATCGCTCCCGGGGACGCGGCCGGCCACTTCGGCTGGCTCGCCGGAGTCGTGGGCCTGGACGCGCCGGCGTCGAGCGCGCTGACCCGCGAGCTGCTGGGATGGCGCCCGACCGGCCCGAACCTTGTCGAGGACCTGGAGAAGGGGCACTACTTCCAGGCTCCGTGAACGGCGGACACGGCCCGCCGGGCGCCGAGGCGGGCTGAGGACGCTGCGGTGACCCACCGTCGGTCTCCGGGACCGGCGGGCACCCGGCGAGGGCGTGAACCGGTCGTGCGACCGGTACCTACTTGAGGGTGCGTTCGCTGTCGGACCAGAGGGCGAGGAGGGCGGCGGCCGTGGTCTCGGGGGCGTCCCACGCGGGGGAGTGGGCGGCGCCCGGGATGACGACCTTGGGCGCGTTGAGGCGTTCGGCCATGGCGGCCTGGGCGCGCGGGTCCCAGGCGTCGTCGTCCTCGCCGTAGATGACGAGGACGCGCAGGCCCGTGTCGGCGCAGTGCTTGGCCAGCTCGTCGACGCGGTCGGGCGCGGTGAGGATCTCGTCCGCCATGCGCGCGAGCCCCTTCTCGGAGTTGCCGAGCGTGCGGGCCTTGAGGAAGGCGACGATCTCGCGCTGGACGCCCCGTCCCAGGTAGTCGGGTTCGAGGCCGAGCTCCCAGATCTGCGCCATGCCGAGTTCGGGGATGGCGTCGCGCAGGGCGAGGGCCCTGGCGGCGGCCGGGCCGCCGACGGCGCCCGGCCCCGAGCTCATCACCGTGAAGGACGCGGGGCGGGCCCCGGCGAGGACGGCCTCGCGGCACACCAGGCCGCCGAACGAGTGCCCGACCAGGTGGACGGGGCCGGGGCCCAGCGCCGACAGGAGGGCCGCGATGTCGGCGCCGAGGGCCGCGCGGGTGTAGGCGCTCTCGTCGTCCGGTCCGAGGGTCTCGTACTGGCCGCGCATGTCGATCGCGACGACGCGGCGGCCCGACGCGGCCAGGGTCTCCAGGACGGCGAGGAAGTCCTCCTTGCTGCCGGTGAGGCCGGGGACGAGGAGGGCGGGGCAGCGGTCGGGCACGCCCGATCCCGGAAGGGCCTCCAGCGCGGCGAACGGGCCGCGGGAGGTCTCGACGGTCGTCCGGCGAACACCGGGGGGCAGACTCACGAACCGGGGCGTACTCACGGTGGAAACCTTAGTCAATGGGGGCCTGCGGGCATCGGTAAGAAATCTTCGGTGGTAGCGTCGCCAGCGTGGTCGCCATGCCTGCCATCTCCGCCCACCGCCGCGACGAGGCGGGCCTCACGGGCCTCGGCGACGCGGTCGCGTCGGGCGCCGAGTACGTGGAGATCGACATCAGGCGGACGGGGGACGGGCGGCTCGTCGTCCACCACGATCCCGAGATCGCGGGGCTCCGGCTGAACCGGCTCCCCTACGAGCGGATCCAGGAGCTCGCGGTGCGGCCGGTGCCGCTGGCCGGCGACGCGATGAAGGTCATCGCGGGCCGGGCGCAGGGACATCTGGACCTCAAGGAGCGCGGCTGCGAGCACGAGAGTGTCGCGCTGGCGGTGGAGGCGTTCGGCACCGGGAACTTCGTGGTGACCACGCGCGAGATCACGTCCCTCGTGGAGATCAAGAAGAGCTTCCCCGGGGTGCGGACGGCCCTGTCGGTCGGCCGCAACCTGTGGGAGCGGGGCGCCGCGCACGACTTCGCGCCGCTGCGCCTGATCCGGCGGGCGGGCGCCGACATGGTCGCCCTCAACCACCGGCTCGCCCGCGTCGGCGTGCTGCGCCAGTGCGGGCGCGCCGGGATACCGGCCATGATCTGGACGGTCAACGCCGAGCCCGTGATGCACCGCTTCCTGCGCGACCCGCGCGTCGCCGTCCTCGTCACCGACCACCCGGGCCTCGCCCTCCGACTGCGCGAGGGAAGAGGCCCGGACGGAACGCGACCGCGGGACTGAGACGTCTCGCGGTCGGCCGCTCCGCCGCCCGGTCAGGCGGTCTGTGACGCCTCGGCGGTACCGCCCGAGGTGGCGGCCGGCTTGCCGGCGCGGGTGCGGCGGCGGGGCCGGCTGCGCTTGCGCTCCGTGGCGACCGCGTCGACGACGTTGTCGTCCGCGGCGGTCTCGACCGCCGTGTCCGCCGCGGCGCCCTCGACCGGCCGGCCCGCCCGCGTGCGGGTGCGGTCGCGCTTGCGGCGGCGCGGCCGCGGACGCTCCTGCTCCCGCTCTCGGTCATGGCCGCGGCCGCGGTCGTGGCTGCGGACCTTGCCCGTCTCGCCGATGTCCTCCAGCTTCTCGGCGTCGAGCCCGGCGCGGCCGTTCCGCTTGTCGGCGGGCAGCGTCCCCTTCGTGCCGGCGGGGATGCCGAGCGTCTCGAAGAAGTGCGGGGACGTCGAGTAGGTCTCCTCCGGGGAGGCGAACGGCAGGTCGAGCGTGCCGTTGATCAGCTTCCACCGGGTGAGGTCGGACCAGTCGACGAGCGTGACGGCGACGCCCTCCTTGCCCGCGCGGCCGGTCCGGCCGATGCGGTGCACGTAGGTGTCGGCGCTGTCGGGGCACTCGTAGTTCACGACGTGGGTGACGTCGTCGACGTCGAGCCCGCGGGCCGCCACGTCGGTGGCCACCAGCACGCCGATCTTGCCGTTGCGGAACGCGCGCAGGGCCCGCTCGCGCTGGCTCTGCCCGAGGTCGCCGTGCACGGCGGCGGCGTCGAAGCCCCGCTGCGCGAGGTCGGCGGCCACCCGGTCGCACGCACGCTTCGTCTGGCAGAAGACCATGGTCAGACCACGGCCCTCCGCCTGGAGCAGGCGGGCGAGCATCTCCGGCTTGTCCATCTGGTGGGCCTGGAAGACGTGCTGGACGACCTGCGGCGTCGCGTCCGACTCGGTGTGCGACTCGGCCCGGACGTTGGTCGGGCGGGTCAGGTACCGGCGCGACAGCGCGGCGATCTCGCCCGGCATCGTCGCCGAGAACAGCATGGTCTGGCGCTGCGCCGGGATCCGGTCGATGATCCGCTCGATGTCCGGCAGGAAGCCGAGGTCGAGCATCCGGTCCGCCTCGTCCAGCACCAGCACGCCGACCTTGGACAGGTCGAGGTACTTCTGCTTGACGAGGTCGAGGAGCCGCCCCGGGGTGCCGACGACGACGTCGACGCCCTCGCGCAGCGCCTCGATCTGCGGCTCGTAGGCGCGGCCGCCGTACACCGACAGCACCCGGCTGCCGAGCTTGCCGCCGGCGACGAGCAGGTCGTCGGTGACCTGGAGGGCCAGCTCGCGGGTCGGCGCGACGACGAGCGCGCGCGGCTCGCGGCCGCCGTGCTCGATGCGCTGGAGCAGCGCGGCGCCGAAGGCGAGGGTCTTGCCGGTGCCCGTGCGGGCCTGGCCGATGATGTCATGCCCGCCGAGCGCGATCGGCAGGGCGAGCTCCTGGATGGGGAACGCCTCCACGATGCCTTCGGCTTCGAGGGCGTCTGCTATCTCGGGGACGACCCCGAGTTCACGAAAGGTAGTCAGGGCTTTCAGCCTCCAATATGCGGGGTCTCCGCTCCCGGGTGCGGCGCGGCCTGGTGGCGTGACGCCGCCGAACCGGCGTGTCCGCCGTTCCTGTGGCCACGCGCTCGCGCGGGAGGGACCAGCCGTTGCTCAAATCTTCCGGCGACCGCAGTCAGGGGTTGAAAGCAGTCACTCACTGTGGCTGCGTGCGGTCACACTCCGCGACGCAGTGTACCGACCGTTGATTGCCTACACCAATAGCCGGTCACTCGACCCAACGTTTCCATGGTTTCATCTATTCCGTCCCCAGCCCGCCAGGCCTTACGCACTCGGCGAGGCGGGGCCTCCGGACCGGTCCAAGGCGGGACGAGGACGGCCACATCCGGACACATCGCGACGACGCGGGCCCCCGCCCGGGGAGGCGGGGGCCCGCGTCGGGGGTGGTGCCGGGGGTCAGTAGCTCCGGCGGCGGGTCCGCCATCCGTGGCCGCGCCCGCGGCCGCGCGTGTGCATCGTGGTGAGCGCCGCCACGCCCAGCGCGGCGATCACCACCGCGAAGACGAAGGCGACGAGCATGCCCGCCCCCAGCGCGTCCGCGACGACGCCGCCGAGGATCGCGCCGGCGATGCCGACGAGGACCGTGAGCAGGATGCCGATCGGATTGCGGCCCGGCACGACCAGCCGCGCGAGTGCACCGATCACGGCACCGACGACGATGAACCAAAGGATCGTGGTGAGCATTTCGATCAACCGTTCCTTTCCCTGGGCCGGTCGCCCGAGGTCGGTGATCGGTATGCCCCGCCTGCCAGGTTGAAACAAAAATCTGGTCAAGGCGCGTATGGGAACGGTAAAGTCGCAGGTCAGCAGGCTGGTGAGGTGTCGCGCCGCTCGTGTGCGCGGCTCGCCGCGCCGGTGCCGCCCGGGGTGGACGGCTCAGGTGCGCGGTTCAGGGTGCACGGCTCAGGTACGCGGCTCAGGTGTACTGGGTGCCGAAGCCCACGCTGCGCTGCTCGTCCTCGGCGATCTCCAGGTAGCCGACGCGGGCCCCGGGGATGACGACGCGGCCGGCGCGGCGGTCCTTCAGCACCAGCACTCCGTGCGGGTCGGCGAGCGCCGCGCCGAGCGCGTCCTGCACCTCGTCGGCGGTCTGGTCGGTGTCGACCACCAGTTCCTTGGCCACGTTCTGAACCCCGATGCGAACCTGCACGCGATGCCTCCCGTCGTCGGGCGCGTCCCGCCGACCGCCGGCGGACCCGCATCCGATGGTCGCACGGAGATCGCCGGAGCGTGGCGCGCCCGGTTGTGCCGAGGGTGAACGCCCTCCGGCGCGGGCAGGGCCGGAGCCGGCGTCAGCTCTGGTCGGTGGTGCGCGGGAAACCGGAGATGCCGCGCCAGGCCAGCCGGGCGATGATCTTCTCCGCGGTGTCCTTGGGGATCGCCCGGTGCTGGGAGAGCCAGAAGCGGGCGCTGACCTCGGCCATGCCGACCAGGCCCATGCCGAGCAGGTGCGCCTCCTCGGCGGGGGCGTTGGTGTCCTCGGCGATGACCTGCGCGATCATCTCGGCGCACTGCTGGTTCGCGCGGTCGACGCGGGCGCGCACGGGCGCCACGTTGCGCAGGTCGGACTCGAAGACCAGCCGGTAGGCCTCGCCGTCGCCCGCCACGAAGTCGTAGAAGGCCTGCATGCTCGCCTGCACGCGAAGCTTGTTGTCCGTGGTGGACTCCAGCGCCTCGCGAACGATCTTCACCAGGGCCTCGGCGTGCTCGTCCAGCAGCGCCAGGTACAGCTCCAGCTTGCCCGGGAAGTGCTGGTAGAGCACGGGCTTGCTGACGCCCGCGCGCTCGGCGATCTCGTCCATCGCTGCGGCGTGGTACCCCTGGGCGACGAACACCTCCTGGGCCGCGCCGAGCAACTGCTTGCGGCGCGCCAGTCGCGGCAGTCTCGTGCCACGGGGGCGGGCGTCCGGGGTCGCGGTCACCACACTCTCCGATCACCGAATCGGGGGACGGATGGGGGGTGTCCGTCACCGGGAAACAATCTCATTATCCTACGCGCGAGTAACTCCGTTGGTCACGGGCGGCGCCCGCCGTCGTTCCTTCGCGCAGGTCAGTGTATTCCCGCCGGAACCGGAAGCGGGCCGCCACGATCTTTCTGTGAACCCTCCTTCCTGTGCCGGCGGCCAACGCGGATCAGCGGTAGTCGTCCTCGTCCAGCCGGACCTCCCGCCGCTGCTCGGCCGCGTCGGCCTCGTTCGCGTCGTCCGGGATGGGGCCGCCCTCGACGCGCTCCTCGTCGTCGAGGGCGGCGCGCTGCTCGGCCGCGTCGGCCTCGTTGGCGTCGTCGGGGGCGGGCTGCTCCAGGTCGTCGGTCTCGCTCATCAGGGGTCCTCCTCCAGGTTCACGGCCGCCTCAGGGTCCACGGCCGCCTCGGGTCACAGCATCCCGGCCAGCTCCCGCAGCGGCGCCTCGACGGACTCGCCGTGGGTCGGGAACGCGTGGACGACGTCGGCGAGCAGGCTCAGCGGCGTCTCCGCGCGGATGGCCAGGGCGATCTCGCTCATCCACTCCTCGGCGTGGAGTCCGGCGGCGGCGGCGCCGACCAGCAGCCCGCGGGCGGGGTCGGCGTACAGCTCCACCCGTCCGCGCTCGTCGGCCTCGACCGCCGCCCGCGCCGTCGCGGCGAGGTCGTACCCGGCGGTGAGGATGTCTATGCCGAGTTCCTCCGCCTGCGTCGGGGAGATCCCCACGGAGTAGACGGTGGGCGTCGTGTAGACGACGCGGGGGATGGCGCGGTAGTCGGCCTCGCGCCGGTGGCCGAGCAGGTTCGACAGCGCGACCTGCGCCTGGTAGCGGGCGGCGTGCGCGGTGCGGGCGACGCCGGTGACGTCGCCCGCCGCCCACACGCCGCCCGCTTCGCACGGCACCCGGCACGTCTCGTCCACGGGGATCCCCTGGCCGGGGGTGACGTCGATGCCGAGGTTCTCCAGCCCGAGGCCCTCCACGCGGGGGCGGCGCCCGGCGGCGGCGAGGACGCGGTCGGCGTCGAGGGTGCCGCCGTCGGTCAGCCACAGCCGCAGCCCGACGTCCTTGCGCTCGGCGTCGGCGACGGCGGTGCCGAGCCGCAGGTCGACGCCCATCCGGCGCAGGGCGTCCGCGAGCACCTCGCCGGCGAACGGCGCCTCCGCGGTCAGCAGCCGCCCGGACGCCTCGACGACCGCGACCTGGGAGCCGAACGCCGCGTACACCTGCGCCAGCTCGCAGCCGACCGGGCCGCCGCCGAGGATCACCAGCCGGCGCGGCAGGTCGGGAACCGACAGGGCCTCGGCGCTCGTCCACAGCGGCACGTCGGCGAGCCCCTCGACGGGCGGGATGACCGGCTCGCTGCCGGTGCAGACGACGAGGTCGCCGAAGCCGTGGACGGCGCCGTCGACCTCGATCCGGCCGTGGTCGAGGACCTGCCCCCGGCCGCGCAGGACGGTCACGCCGTCCTCGGCCATCCGGGCGACGGCGGGGTCGTCGCCCCGGTTCCCGGCCAGGGCGTCCCGGCGGGCGAGGGCCATCTCCCAGGTCTCGCCGCGGCGGGCCGACAGCAGCAGCGACTTGGACGGGACGCAGGCGAAGTACGGCGACTCCCCGCCGACGAGGCGGTTCTCGACGAGCGCGACGTCCCTTCCCGCGCGGGCGAGGCCGGTCGCGACCAGCTCCCCCGCGGTCCCCCCGCCCAGCACCACGGCGTCGTAGTGATGGTTGTGCGACAACGGTCTCTTCCTTCCACCCGTGGTGTCCCCAGGCACCATGGTGACGGAACGCGGTCCCGGAGAGTGCCGATTCGAACACATAGGGCACGCGAGATCGCCGATGTCGCTCAGGGCAGGGGCCGGTGGTCCTTCAGCAGCGGTTCCAGGAGGTCGCCGTGCTCGTCCACCCGGGCGAGGACGTCCTCGGGGCCGAAGACGAGGTCGGCGGCGTCCCCGCACGACTCCAGCTCGTCCCAGGTGATGGGCGTCGACACCGACGGGCGGTTCCCGGCGCGCAGCGAGTAGGGCGCGACGGTCGTCTTGGCCGGGTTGTTCTGGCTCCAGTCGACGAAGACCTTGTCCTTGCGCAGCCGCCGCTCCATCTTGGCGACGACCAGCTTCGGGTTCTCGTCGGCCAGGCGCTGCGCGGCGGCCTTGGCGTACTCCGACGTCCGTTCGGCCTCCTTCGGCTCCTCGATCGGGACGTACAGGTGCAGGCCCTTCTTGCCGCTCGTCTTCGGGTAGGACTCCAGGCCGTCCTCGGCGAGCACGTCGCGGAGCAGGGCGGCGACCTCGCACGCCTCCACGATCGTGGCGGGCGGGCCCGGGTCCAGGTCGAAGACCACCAGGTCGGGGGTGTGCACCTTGCCGCGCGGACCGACCTTCCACTGCGGGACGTGCAGTTCCAGCGCGGCGAGGTTCGCGCACCACACGAGCGTGGGCAGGTCGTCGACGACGACGAAGTCGAGGGTGTCGCGGCCCTTGGAGCTGCCGGGGGTGGGGATCGTCGCCGTGCGGACCCAGTCCGGGGTGTGGGAGGGGGCGTTCTTCTCGAAGAACTTGCCGCCGTCGACGCCGTCCGGCCAGCGGATGCGGGTCGCCGGGCGGTCCTGCAGGTGGGGGAGCATGACCGGGGCGATGCGGGCGTAGTAGTCGATGACCTCGCCCTTGGTGAACTCCGGGTACAGGTTCTTGTCGAGGTTGGAGAGGGAGAGCTGACGGCCGTCCACGTCGACGGCGGTCCTCTTACTGCTCACTCGTGACCTCCAGGGGGTCCTTGTCGTCACGCAGGCCCCGCCAGGACGGGAAGCGGAGGCGGCCGTCCCTGGTCCGGGCACTGTAGGCGACCTCCCCGACGAGCCGGGGCTCAACCCACTGGGCGTCGCGGGCGAACTCGCGCGGAACGGGCTCGTCGTAGGGGCTCGTCGAACGGCGCAGCGGCCACAGCGTCTCGTACAGCTCGTCCAGGGCGCGGTCGCTGAAACCCGTGCCCACGTGCCCGACGAAACCGAGCAGGCCCTTCATGTCGTACTCGCCCAGCAGCAGCGAGCCCACGCCGCCCTCGCGCCGGCCCTTCCCGGGCTTCCAGCCGCAGATGACGACCTCGCGCGTCATGAAGTTCTTCACCTTGCGCCAGAAGTCGACGCGGCGCCCTGGACGGTACGGCGAGTCGAGGCGCTTGGCGAGCAGGCCCTCCATCTGCTGCTCGCGGGTGAAGGCGAGCAGTTCCTCCACCTGGGTCTGGTCACCGCCGTGCAGGTACGGGGGCACCTCGACGGGGCCGGTGCCGGCGAGGTCCAGCTCCGCCAGCACCGAGCGGCGGTCGGCGTAGGGGACGTCGTACAGGACGTGCCCGTCCAGGAAGAGGACGTCGAACACGACGTAGCGGACGGGAACCTCGCGGATCAGCCGGGGGTCGGGGCGCTGGACGTGCATCCGGCGCTGGAGGCGTTCGAAGCTGGGGCGTCCCTCCTGGAAGGCGACGACCTCGCCGTCCAGGACGACGTCGCTGTCGGGCAGCAGGTCGGCGAGGGCGGACAGCTCGGGGTAGCGGCTCGCCACCTCGCCGCCGCGCCGCCCGGCGGCGCGGACGCCGTCGGCGGAGACGTGCGACAGGACGCGCACGCCGTCCCATTTCAGCTCCAGACCCCACTTCCCGCCGTCGGAGGGGAGGTCCCCGGTGGAGGCCATCATCGGCTCGACGGGCCACGGCATGGTCATAACGCCGTCTTACCCCGTCCCGCCGCACGGGGAAAGGATCACGACGCCCTTCTGGCGCAAATCGAACGACGTTGCGACGCTAGGGGCAGGAACGTGCTGGGTAAGGACGGATCATGCGCAGTATCTGGAAGGGCGCGATCTCCTTCGGTCTGGTGACCATACCGGTGAAGCTCTACTCGGCGACCGAGCAGCGGGACGTCGCCTTCCACCAGGTGCACCGGGAGGACGGGGGGCGCATCAAGTACAAGCGGGTGTGCACGCTCGACGGCGAGGAGGTCCCCTACTCCGACATCGCCAAGGGCTACGAGCTGCCGAGCGGCGAGATGGTCATCCTCACCGACGAGGACTTCGCCGACCTGCCGCTGTCGTCCAGCCGCCGCATCGACGTCCTGCAGTTCGTGGAGCGCGAGGAGGTCGACCCGATCTACTTCGCGAAGTCCTACTACCTGGAGCCCGACGCGCAGGGCGCCAAGCCGTACGTGCTGCTGCGGGACGCGCTGGAGAGCTCCGGCCAGGTCGCGATCGTCAAGGTGGCGCTGCGGCAGCGCGAGTCGCTCGCGACGCTGCGGGTCCGCGAGGGCGTGTTCGTCCTGGAGACGATGCTGTGGCCGGACGAGGTCCGCGCGCCGGAGTTCCCCTTCCTGGAGGAGGACATCGAGGTCCGCAAGCAGGAGCTGTCGATGGCGACGTCGCTGATCGAGTCGATGGAGGGGGACTTCGACCCCGGCGAGTACAAGGACGCCTACCGGGAGGCGCTCCAGGCGGTGATCGACGCCAAGGTCGAGGGGCGGGAGGTGGCGCGGCCCGCCGAGGAGGGCGCGGAGGAGCCCGCCGCGGACCTGCTCAGCGCGCTGCGCGCCAGCGTTGAGGCGGCGAAGAAGAGCCGCGGCGAGAAGGCGGGGAAGGCGGCGTCCGGCAAGGGGACGGCGGCGAAGAAGCCCGCCGCGCGCAAGACGGCGTCGTCCAAGGCCGGCGAGAAGAAGGAGCCGGCCAAGAGCCGCAGCCGCAAGTCGGCGTGACCCCGCCGCCGGCCGGGCCGGCGGCGAGGTCGGGGTGATCCCGGAGCCGCGGCTCAGAACGGGACGGTGGTGCAGAACAGCCGTGCGCCCGCGTCGCCCGTCTTCGGGTCGGTGGGCTTGGCGTGCACGACGAGCGATCCCGCGGCCTTCTCCGCGACGCGCCACGGCACGGACGTGCGGGAGTGGCCGCGCCCGTCGGCGCGGACGGTGACGTCGAGCCAGATCTCCTTCTTCGGCATCGGCGTTCCGGGCGGCGCGTCGGGATCGTGGTAGTGCGGCCCGGCGTCCTCGGGCTTCGGCCCGCACCGGTTCACGTGGACGTGGGCGCCGAACGTCCGGCCGGCGGCCTCGCGCGGCATGCCCCACACCCGCAGGGACACCCAGGTCCTGTGGTGGTCGCGGACCACGACGACCTTGGTCTTCGCGGTCCGGAAGGCTTGGTCGTGGACGTTGTCGGGCCCGCGCACGACGATCGCGTGCGGCCCGGACCGGGCGAGGGCAGGGGCGGCGGGGACGAGCGCGGCGCCGGACGCGGCGAGCGCGGACGCGGCGAGCAGGGCGGGAGCGCGGACGGGCGTTCGCATGACGCTTCCTCTCCGTGGTGCGGGGCGCCGGACGCCGCGGGCGTGGCGGCGTCCGGGCTCGGTGGTTCACGAGCATGCCCCCGGAGCGGGCGGCGGCGTCCCCCCGAATCGGTCAGGGGGCGGCCGCGTGCGCCGAGCGGTTCAGTTGTCGCGGCGGGCGGCGAGCACGCGCCCGACGGCCGCGGCGGCGGCGGACGGGTCGGCGCACGGCGCGATCCGCTCGCCCCAGCCGTAGCAGTAGGACCAGCCGTCGCCGGAACGTTCCCGCACCGCGATGACGCTCTCGTTCACCCGCGGCAGGCGCGGGTCGGCGATGTGCGCGGTCGGACGGCGGTCGGCGGGCGCGGCGACCTCGACCGCCCAGCCGGCGGAGCGCAGGACGTCCGTGAGCCGCTCCAGGTGCGCGAGCGCCGTCTCGGCCTCGGTGATCATCAGCACGGACATGGTGCCTCCAAAGGAACGTCCCGGCACGGGAAGGGTTCGGGGATCCGCCGGGCGGGGGCCGTCGCGGAATGCGTCACACGAGGGGTGCAGCCGGTGGAATGGCGTTCAGTCTTGCGCCGGGCGGAGGAGACCACAAGCGGTTCGGAAGGATTGGTGGCCGGCACTTCGGAGTGCCGGCCACCGGGGCGGGCGTCAGCCCACGGGCTCCAGCCGCGACGGGGGAGCGGCGGGGGCGTCGCTCTCCCGGATCCCGTACCGGCCGTAGAGCCGGGCCAGCGGGCCGGGCGCCCACCAGTTCGCGCGGCCGAGCAGCCGCATCGTGGCGGGCACGAGCAGCGCGCGGACGACCGTCGCGTCCAGCAGGATCGCCACGGCCATCCCGACGCCGGTCATCTTGATGAACGTGATGCCGGACGTCGCGAACGCGCCGATCACCACGATGAACAGCAGCGCGGCGCTGGTGATGATGGCGCCGGTGCGCTGCACGCCGGAGGCGACGGCCGCGGTGTTGGAGCCGGTCAGGTCGTACTGCTCGCGGACCCGCGACAGCAGGAACACCTCGTAGTCCATCGAGATGCCGAAGAGCATCGCCAGCATGAGGATCGGCATCGCGGGGGAGATGGAGCCGGTCGCGGTGAAGCCGAGCGGGCCGGACAGGTGGCCGTCCTGGAAGACCAGCACGACCGCGCCGAAGGTGGCCGACAGCGACAGCATGTTCATGACGATCGCCTTCAGCGGCAGCAGCACCGACCCGAACGCCAGGAACAGCAGGAGGAACGTGGCGCCGCCGACGAGCAGGGCCAGCCAGGGCAGGGTCGCGCCGATGCTATCGAGCTGGTCGACGACGTCGGCCGTCTCGCCGCCGACGTAGGCGCGCGCGCCGGGCGGCGGCGGGACGTCCCGGACCCGCTGGACGAGGTCGCGGGCGGCGCCGGAGTTCGGGTCGGCGTCGTAGCGCAGCGCGATCCGGGTCGTCGTCCCGCCGGCGCCGGTCACCGTCGCGTCCGTGACGCCGGGCAGCGCGTCCAGGCGGGCCCCGTACGCCTGGACGGCGGCCCGGTCGGACGTCCCGGTCACGACGGCCTCGATGGGGCTGGTGGCGTTGCGGGGGAACCGGGTCTCCAGCGTCTCGGAGACGACCCGCGCGTCCGTGCCGTCCGGCAGCACCTTCGCGTCCACGCCGCCCCAGTTGATGCGCAGGAACGGCGCGCCGAGCGCGAGGAGCAGCGCCACCGTCGCGACCATGTAGACGACCGGGCGGCGCATCACGCTGCGCGCGACCCGTCCCCACCAGCCGTCGGACCGGCCGCCGGCCGCCGCCCGGCGCCGCCGGATCGGCAGCGCGTTCACCCGCGGGCCGAGGACGGCCATCAGCGCGGGCAGCACGGTCAGCGCCCCGGCCATGCACACCAGCACGGTGGCGATGCCGCCGTAGCCCATGGAGACCAGGAAGTTCTGGTCGAACAGCAGCAGCCCGGACAGCGACACGGCGACCGTGACGCCGGAGACCGCGACGGTGCGCCCGGCCGTGGCCATGGTGGCGGCCAGCGCGTCCTCGGCGGAGGCGCCGTCCCGGCCGATCTCCTCGCGGAACCGGCTGACCATGAACAGCCCGTAGTCGATGGCGAGGCCGAGCCCGAGGAACGTGGTGATGTTGACCGCGAAGATCGACACGTCGGTGACGTAGGCCAGCGCGTGCAGCGCGGTGAACGAGCCGAGGATGGCCAGGCCGCCGACCAGCAGCGGCAGGCTCGCCGAGACCAGCCCGCCGAAGATCAGCACCAGCAGCACCAGCAGGACCGGCATGGCCATGCCCTCGGCCCGGCCGATGTCGGACGAGACGCGCTCGTTGATCGCGACGCCGGTGCCGACCGCGCCGCCGACCTTCGCGGTGAGCCCGCCGCCGACCTCGGTGAGGTCGTCCTCGACCGCCTTGTAGTTGTCCTCCCTGGCGGCCTCGTCGGAGCCGGCGAGTTGGAGGACGGCATAGGTCGCCTTGCGGTCGTCGCTGACGAACTGCGGCGCGCTGGTCGTCCAGTACGTGCTGGCCTTGGCGACCTTGCCGGGTGGCAGCGCGGCCAGCGCGCGCTCCACCGACGCCCGGAAGGACGGGTCGTCGACGGTCGTCCTGCCCTGGTAGAGGACCACGACGTCGGCGCCGTCCCGCCCGAGGTCGCGCTCGGCGATCCGCTCCGCCGTCGCGCTCTGGCTGCCCGGCGTGTCGAAGCCGCCGGAGGAGGTCAGCGCGCCGAAGACGCCCGTGCCCCACACCGCGGCGAACACCAGGAACGCCCCCGCGGCGGCGAGGACCCACCGCCTGCGCCGGTGGACCCACCTGCCCCATCGCTCGAACATGACGCTCCTCCTCCAGCCCCGTTACCTTGAGTAATTCCAGTGAACGCCGTAAACTGAGAACAGCGTTAACTTCGCATACAGCGTTAGCTGTCGTCAAGGGTGTTTTTGAGGAATCATGCGAGGGCGGCCGGTGACGGCCGGGCACCCGGCAGAGAGGGGGCGAGGTGGCATCGCGTCGTGATCGTCTGCGGGCCGCGACCGTCAGGGAGATCACCGACACCGCCCGGCGGATCCTCGTGGAGGAGGGCCCCGAAGCGGTGACGCTGCGCGCCATCGCCCGCGAGATGGGCATGACCGCCCCCGCGCTCTACCGCTACTTCGGCAGCCACGGCGAGCTGCTGCGGCACCTGGTCGGCGACCTGTTCACCGAGCTGACCGCAGACCTGCACGCGGCCATGGAGGACGTGCCGAAGGGCGACATGAGCGGCAAGTTCATGACGGTGGCCCGCCAGTTCCGCCTCTGGGCGCTGGCGCATCCCCGCGAGTACTCGCTGCTCTTCGGGACGCCCGTGCGCGGCGCCGCGCACCAGCAGGAGGTCGACTTCGCCGAGGAGTGCGCCCGCCAGTTCGGCTGGACGTTCATGGCCCTGTTCCTGGAGCTGTGGAGGAAGCAGCCGTTCCCGGTGATGCCCGAGGAGCAGATCGACCCCGGCCTGCGGGAGGAGCTGCGCCGCTACCGCGACGACGTGCTCGGCATCGCCCTGCCGCTCGGGGTGATCCAGCAGTTCCTCAAGTGCTGGATCAGGCTCCAGGGCGGCGTCAGCCTGGAGGTCTTCGGCCACCTGGAGTTCGCCCTGAGCGACGCCGCCCCCATGTTCGAGTTGATGCTCCAAGAGGTGACCGTCGAACTCGGCCTGACCTACGCGCCCCCCAGGGGGTGAGCCGGGGCTCGGCGGCGGCCGGGCGGGGTCCGGACAGCGGAAGGCCCCCGGACCCGGGACGGGTGCGGGGGCCTTCGGGCGGGCGTCAGTAGGACGGGAGGCTGGGGTCGATCTGGTTGACCCAGGCCAGGACGCCGCCGCCGACGTGGACGGCGTCGCCGAAGCCGGCGTTCTTCACGACGGCGAGGGCCTCGGCGGAGCGGACGCCCGACTTGCAGTGCAGGACGATCTTCTTGTCCTGCGGCAGGCGCTCCAGGGCGGAGCCGTTCAGGAACTCGCCCTTGGGGATGAGCGTGGCGCCCGGGATCGCGACGATCTCGTACTCGTTGGGCTCGCGGACGTCCACGAGGAAGATGTCGTCGTCCCGCTCCTGCATGGCCTTGAGGTCGTGCACGGAGATCGTGGAGTCCCTGACGGCCTCGGCGGCCTCGTCGGACACCGCGCCGCAGAAGGCCTCGTAGTCCTCCAGCAGCTCGGTCTGCGTCGGGTTCTTGCCGCACAGCGGGCACTCGGGGTCCTTGCGGACCTTGACCGAGCGGTAGGTCATCTCCAGGGCGTCGTAGACCATCAGCCGGCCGACGAGCGGCTCGCCGATGCCGGTCAGCAGCTTGATGGCCTCGTTCACCTGGATGGAGCCGATCGACGCGCACAGCACGCCGAGCACCCCGCCCTCGGCGCAGGAGGGCACCATGCCGGGCGGCGGCGGCTCGGGGTAGAGGCAGCGGTAGCAGGGGCCGTGCTCGGCCCAGAACACCGACGCCTGGCCGTCGAACCGGTAGATCGAGCCCCAGACGTACGGCTTGCCGAGCAGGACGGCGGCGTCGTTCACCATGTAGCGGGTGGCGAAGTTGTCGGTGCCGTCCACGATCAGGTCGTATCCGGAGAAGATCTCCATGACGTTGTCGCGGTCGAGCGCGACGTCGTGCACCACGACGTCGATCAGCGGGTTGATGTCGCGGACGGTCTCGGCGGCCGACTCGACCTTCGGCTTGCCGAGCGACGACTGCCGGTGGATGATCTGCCGCTGCAGGTTGGACTCGTCGACGACGTCGAAGTCGATGACGCCGAGGGTGCCGACCCCGGCGGCGGCCAGGTAGAGCAGGGCGGGGGAGCCGAGGCCGCCCGCGCCGACGACCAGGACCTTGGCGTTCTTGAGGCGCTTCTGCCCGGCCATGCCCACGTCGGGAATGATCAGGTGCCGCGAGTAGCGGTTGACCTCGTCGCGGGTGAGCTCCGGGGCGGGCTCGACCAGAGGTGGCAACGACACGTGAGTGCTCCTGTGCTGGCGTTCGACGTTCAGGGACGGCGGGACGTCATCGTCCTCCCACGGCACAACCTTGCCATGTGCTGCGGCATTCCCGGCAGCCGCCCGCCGGACGGTCGCCGGTGTCTCCCCCGCTACCGGAATGGATCGCCATAAAAGGGGCACCGTACGGGCGCGAGGCCGGCGACCGGACCGGCCGCGGGTGAGGAGAGGTGACGGGCATGGGGTTCATGAAGAGGCTCACGGGGGAACGGGCCGGCCGCCGGACGGCGGGGAGGCGGCGCAAGCCCAGCCAGCGCGAGCTGCGGGCGCGGATGCGCACCGAGCAGGCCGAGCAGAAGCTCCTGGAGACCGAGGCCCTCATCCACGAGGAGGCCGAGCGGCTGCGCCGCGGCACCCGGACTTCCGCATAATCCGGGCTTTCAGGGGCATAGCCGGGTTGGACGACTCTCCGTACACGAGGAGGAACCATGGGTTTCCTCGACAAGCTGAAGAACAAGGCTCAGCAGGCCAAGGGCCGGGGCAAGGAAGAGGCCGGACGCCAGTCCGGTGACCCGTACCTGGAGGCCGAGGGCAAGAGCGACCGCGCGACCGGCGGCGCAAAGCAGGTCGGCGAGAAGGCCAAGGACGCCGCCAGGGAGGCGAAGCGGGCCGTGGAGTGAGTCCGCGGACCTCGGCCTCCGGCCGCGGAACCTGGTGAAGCGGGCCCCTCTGCGGAGGGGCCTCTTCCCTTTCTCCGCCGGGCCGCGACGCCCGGCCTTCGCGGGATGACCGGCGGAATGTCGCGAAGCGCCGTTAATCTTGACTGTTGTGGCATTCCTGCCCCCCTCCCAGCAGCCGCCCCCGCCGCGGTCCCCGCACCAGCCCGGCGCGCCCGGCGGCTTCCGCCCGCCCGGGCCGCCCGGCCCGCCCGCGAACCCGCGCCCCGGGCCCGCGCGCCCGTTCGGCGCGCCGCCGCGACCGGCGGGCGAGGGCGGCGCCCCGCCGACGGTGCTGGGGTTGACCGGCCGACAGTGGATGCTCGCGGCGCTCGTCGTCGGCTGCTGCTACCTCGTCGCCACGGGGATCTCGTTCGTCGGCACCTGGGCGACCCTCAGGCGCGAGCCCACCAACGCCGAACTCCAGACCGCGGCCAACAAGGAGGTCGCGCAGCGCTGGGAGGCCTGGCCCGCGCGGCGCGTGTTCCCCGAGCGGCTCAGTTACCGTCCGACGGGCAACCACACCGAGTACGCGTCCCGGACGGGGATCGTCCCCGACGCCGGCTGCGTCCAGGGCGTGGACGAGGAGATCGCGACGACGATCGTCAGGCACGGCTGCCGGGCCGTCCTGCGCGCGACCTACGTCGACCAGCTGCAGGGCGTCGTCGTCACCGTCGGGGTGGTGGCGTTCCCCGACCCGTGGAAGGCCGACCGGGCCTACAAGGAGCTGCCCGGCTCGCAGGGCCCTGACGGGACGGGCTCCGTCCGCCCGGCCCTGCGCGCCGCCGCGTTCCCGGGGACCGCGTCCGCCCGCTTCACCGACGAGGCCAGGCAGGACCGGACGATCGACCGCGGGGGCCCCTACGTCGTGCTGACCACGTCCGGTCAGGCCGACGGCCGCCCCGCCTCCGCGATCAAGAAGGCGCGCCCGGGCGAGCCGTTCGCGGTGTCCCCGCAGATCGCCCACGCGATCGCGCGGACCCTGTCGGCCAAGGCCCTGCCCGACTGCGACCAGCCCGAGTGGCAATGCTGAGGGGGGCGCTTGTGAGGCGTCGCGGTCTGCCGGCGGCCGCGGCGGCGGTGGTCGTGGCCGGAACCTGGCTGATGCCCGTCCACGCGCGCGCCGACGCGGTGCGGGACGGGCAGCGCCCCGTCCTCGCCCTGCTCGGCATGGAGACCGCCTGGAAGGTGACCAAGGGCGCCGGCGTGACGGTCGGCGTCGTCGACTCGGGCGTCGATCCCACGCAGCCGGACCTGCGCGGCAGGGTCACCGTCGGCCCCAACATGCTCGCCGGGATCGACGCGGGGACGACGCCCGCGCGACTGCACGGCACCGGGATGTCGACGCTGATCGCCGGGCAGGGGCACGGCCCGGGCGGCAGGTCGGGCGTCATCGGCATGGCCCCGCAGGCGCGCATCCTCGCCGTCCGGACGATCGGCGAGCCGGAGGACGCCAGCTACCGCCGCTTCCGGGCGGCGGGCAGCGCGAACGGAGCGGTGGCGCGCGGCATCCGCTACGCCGCCGACCACGGCGCCGACGTCATCAACCTGTCGCTCGGCAGCGGGGACGACGACCCGGCCGAGCGCGAGGCCGTCGGCTACGCCATCGGCAAGGGCGTCGTGGTGGTCTCGGCCGTCGGCAACGACGGCGACGAGGAGCGGCTGCTGGACGGCGACGGGTTCGCGCCGTACTTCTACCCGGCGTCCTTCCCCGGTGTGATCGCGGTCGCGGCGACCGAGCCCGGCCACTCCCGCGCGCCGTTCTCCAACCGCAACTACTCGGTGCTGCTGTCGGCGCCGGGCACGGGCCTGCCCGTCGGGGCGCCGGGCGGCCGGTACTTCGCGAGCAGCGGGACCAGCGACGCCAGCGCGATCGTCGCCGGGATCGCGGCGCTGATCCGCGCGAAGCACCCCCGGATGGCGCCCGCGCTGGTCGCGCAGGCGCTGATCCAGAGCACCCGGCACGGCCCGTCCGGGGGCTACGACCCGGAGATCGGGTTCGGGGAGGTGCACGCGGCCCGGGCCCTGTCGGCGGCGGACTCGCTGGCCTCGGCGTCGCCCGGCCCGGCGCAGGCCAAGCCCGCCGGGCAGCGGTTCGGGAAGCAGGACCCCGGCCCGGTGGAGGTCATCGAGCGGCCCTTCTGGGTCCGCCCGCTGGTCATCGTGATCGTGCTGCTCGGGCTCGGCGGGACGGCCGGAGGTTTCGCGCTCGCGGTCGCGTTCCGGCGGCGCCATCCCGGGCGGCCTCCCGCCGCCCCGTCCTGAGCCGCCTTGGGCTACGCTCCGCTGGTGTCGCGCGCCGAGATCTCCGCTCCGGACGGCGAGCCGGAACCGGGCGCCGGACGGCGGATCTCCCGCAGGACGGCCGCGCTGGTGGCCGCGCCGGCGTGCGCGACCGTCCTGCTCGTGGCCGGGGTGCGGCTGACCTCCGAGCTGACCCGCGCCCCCACCCCCGCCGAGCGCGCGGAGGCCGCGGCGGCGGAGCGGTCCGGCCGCTACCGCACCTGGACGGCCGGGCGGATCTTCCCCGCGGGCCTGGCCTACCGGCTCGGCCAGGCGTCCGCCGAGACGGCCCGCCGGGTGGGGATCGGCCCCGACACCCGCTGCGAGACGGCCGTGGACGACGCGTTCGCCGGGACCCTGACGGCCCGCGGCTGCCGCGCCGTGCTGCGCGCCACCTACCTCGACCAGGCGCAGGGGCTCGCGGTCACGGTCGGCGTGGTCGTGCTCCCGGACGAGCGGTCCGCGCGCGAGGCCGTCGCCTTCTTCCCGTCCCGCAAGCCCGGCCCGGGGCTGCGCGCGCTGCCGCTCCCGGGGTCGGTGGCCGCCCGGTTCGGCGACGCCGCCCGGCAGGCGTCCACCGCCGCGCAGCGCGGCCCGTACGTGGTCGCGGCGACGGCCGGGTACGCCGACGGGCGTCCCGCGATGCGCGGCTCGCCGGCCGACGCGGCCGAGCTGGCGCCGCAGCTCGTCCAGGGCGTCCTGCGGCCGCTGACCGCACCCGCTGAGGTCCGCTGCGGCACCCGGGAGTGGCGGTGCTGAGGCGCGCCGCGGCCGGGGCCGCCGCGGTGGCGCTGGCCGCGGCCCCCGCCGCGCCGCCGGCCCGCGCCGCCGGACCCCGGAGCGCGGCCCTCGCCTCCGACCCGGTGCGGGACGCGGTCACCCCCGTCCTGGAGTCGCTGCACGTGCCGCGCGCCTGGACGATGTCCAAGGGCGGCGGCGTCACCGTCGCCGTCCTCGACTCGGGTGTGGACGAGGGCCAGGCCGACCTCGCGGGCTCCGTCACCACCGGGCCCGACTACACGCGCGGCGCGAACCCGCCCGGCGTCCCGCCGAAGCGGCTGCACGGCACCAACATGGCGTCGATCATCGCCGGGCACGGGCACGGCCCCGGCGGCGCCGAGGGGGTCGTCGGCGTCGCGCCCGAGGCCCGCCTGCTGTCCCTGCGGGTGATCCTGGAACGCGACGAGCCGGGCTTCGCGGAGTTCACCGGCGGCGCGCGCTACACGGGGACGATCGCCCAGGGCATCCGGTACGCCGTCGACCACGGCGCCGACGTGGTCAACCTGTCGCTCGGCCGCTCCTACCCCACGCCGCGCGAGCGCGACGCCGTCGCCTACGCGATCAGCCGGAACGTCGTCGTGGTCGCGGCCGCCGGCAACAGCGGAGCCGAGGACGACCCGCGCGGCGCGGGCGGCCGTCCCGCCCCGGCGCGCGGCGCCCCCCGGCCCGGGAGCGGCGGCTCCACCAGGTACCTGTACCCGGCGTCGTTCCCCGGCGTGATCTCCGTGGCCGCCGTGGACGCGCGGGGCCGGCACGCCGGGTTCTCCAACCGCAACTCCGGCGTCGTCGTGTCCGCGCCCGGCGTGCGGATCGTCGGCGCGGGCCCGGACGGGCGGTACTGGATCGGGGACGGCACGAGCCCGGCGACCGCGTTCGTCTCCGGCGTCGCCGCGCTCATCCGGTCGCGCCACCGCGGCCTCGCCCCCGCACTGGTCACGCAGGCCGTCGCGGCGAGCACCGCGAACCGCCCGGCGCGCGGCTACGACCGGGGCGTCGGGTTCGGGCGGGTGGACGCCGCCGCCGCGCTCGCCGCGTCCGACGCCCTGGCGGGGGCCCGGACGGACGGTGCGGGCCTGCCCGCCGGGAAGCGGTTCGCGACCGGTCCGGTCCGCCCCGTCCAGGTCGTGCACCGCTCCGGCGGTCTCGTCCTCGCCTACTCGCTGATCTGCGCGCTGTGCCTGCTCGGCCTGGCGGGCGCCGCCGTCCTGCTGCGCGCCGAGCGGGATCCGGGAGAATGAGCGGATGTGGTCCGAACCTGACGAGTACGCCGAGGCGGTGCTGGACGCCGTGGAGCGCATCCCGCCGGGCCGCGTCCTGTCCTACGGAGACGTGGCCGAGCTGGTCGGACGGGGCGGGCCGCGGCAGGTCGGGCGCGTGATGTCGCTGTACGGGGGCGCCGTCCCGTGGTGGCGGGTGATCCGCGCGGACGGGAACCCGCCGAGCGGCCACGAGCTCCGGGCCCACGAGAACTACCGCGCCGAGGGGACGCCGCTGCGCCCGGACGGCCGCCGCGTCGACATGGCCCGCGCCCGCTGGACGGGCCCCGCCTGACCGGGCGGAACCGGCCTAGGACGTCCGGGCCGGGTGCAGCCGGAAGGCGCCGGCGATCACCACGGCCAGCACGGCGGGACTGACGGCCGCGGCCGCGAGGGGGGCGCTGGTCATCAGCGCGCCCGCCACCGCCGCCCCGGCGGCGAGGCTGAGGATCACCGCGGTCCGCAGCCCGGCCGCCGCGCCCTGCCCGACCGCGAGACCGCCCATCATCGAGGTCAGCGTGCCGGTGACGAACGTGGTGGTGATCCCGTCGGCGGCCATGCTGCGCGCCGCCGCCGTCTGCGCGCCCATCGCCACCGACGACAGGGAGACGAGGGCGAGCAGCCCGCCGCCGCGCGGCTCGGCGCCCGCGGCGGCCCACCCCGCGAGGAACGCGGTCTGCAGCGCCAGCACGAACGCCAGGACGGCGGTGACGCGGGGCGGCCACACCCGTCCGGCGGCGGTGCGTCCCGCGATGAGGAACCCGGCGAGCAGGCCGAGCGCGAACGCGAGCGTCGCGGCGCCGCAGCGGGCCAGGTCGGCGCCGTTCCCCTCGCCGGCGGCGAGGCCGAACAGCACGATGTTGCCGGTCATGTTGGCGGTGAAGACCTTCTCCATGCCGAGGAAACCGACGATGTCGGTCGTCCCGGCGCCGAAGGTGAGCAGGACCAGGAGCGCGGCGCGCCACCGGAGGGCGGCGCGCGGCGGGCCCCCCGCCGCCGCGGCGGGCGCGGCGGCGGGGGCCGGATCGGACAGGTCGGAGGACGCGGTCACCGTGCTCCCTAGTAGATGATCAGACCGGCGACCGTGGCGACGACGAGGCCGGCGATCACGGGCAGGAACGAGCGGCGGACGAGGTCGAGCACCGGCACGCGGGCGAACCCGGCCACCGCGATCAGCGACGACCACGCGATCAGCACGCCGCCGCCGGCCCAGATGCAGCCCATCTGGCCGATCGCGGCGAGCAGCGCCGGGTCGACGCCGGAGGCCGGGCCGAGCGAGCCGGCCAGCGAGCCGGTGAGCGGCAGCCCGGAGAACCCGGAGCCGTCCAGCCCGGTGACCATCCCGATGATCAGCACGCCGAAGCCGACGACGTACTGGCTGTCGGGGATCGCGTCCTGCATCCGGACGACGGCGTCGAACAGGAAGCCGGGCGCCTTCGCGCCCTCCTCCATGCCCATGATCTTCCCGGCGAAGTCGGCGTTGCCGATGAAGAAGAACCCGGCGATCGGGATCACGACCCCCATCGCCTTCATCGCGAAGACCAGCCCGTCCACGATGTGGTCGGCGCACCGCTCCAGGCTGCCCCGGCCGTCCTTGGCGATCGCGGCGGCCAGCAGCAGCGCCGTGGCGACGCCGCCGACGAGCGCGGCGGCGTCCCCGCCCACCACCTCCGGAACGAGCCCGGTGAACTTGCCCAGCATCATGTAGCCGACGAGGCCGATCAGGGCCAGCGGGACGATCGCGGCGAACGCCTTGGACCGCCGGGGGCAGTCCGCGCCCGGCCGGTCGCCGCCGTTCAGCGACGACAGCGCCCGCCGCGTCATCTCGTCCGACGCCTCGCCCGCGTCGCCCGATCCGCCGGAGCGGGGTCCGGGCACGGTGGACGAGCCGCCGCCGGACCCGGAGCCGGGCCCGTGGTCGAGGACGGCCACGCCGCCGTCGCCGCCGCCCGCCGCGGCGGGCTCCGGCTGCAGGACGCGCCGCCGCGGCAGCACGCGGATGAGCGAGCGGCGCGGCGCCGGCGCCTCCAGCTCCGACTCCCCGGCCTCCCAGCGTTCGAGCAGTGCCGCGTCCGGCCTGCGGAACTCCGAGCGCGTCATCAGGTAGCCGATGCCGAGCGCCACCAGGCCGGTGATCAGGGACAGCACCATGGCGCGGTCGGCGACCGCGCCGGTCTCCACCCCGGCGGCCTTCGCCGACAGGCCCGGGGCGACCTGGATGACGTAGTCGCTGGACAGCGCCATGCCCTGCCCGGCGATCGCGATCGCCACCCCCGCGCTGATCGGCGGGAGCCCCGCGGCGATCGCGGCGGGCAACAGGATGGCGCCCATCAGCGGCACCGCCGGGGTCGGCCAGAAGAACAGGCTGATCACGTAGGTGACGGCGGCGAGCACCCAGAAGGCGGAGTGGCCGGACCGCATGACGACGCGGAACGGCTCCACCATGCGGCGGTCGGCGCCGAGCGCGCGCAGCGACCCGAGCAGCGCGGTGACCAGCGCGATGATGAGGAAGATGCTGAACAGCTCGGACGCCGCGGTGAGGCTGGCGTTGAAGATCGACTCCAGTCCCGTGACGAGGCTGCCGGTGAACACCCAGGCGGTGAGGAACGTCGCGGTCACCGCGGGGATGACGACGTTCTTACGGGCGATCATCACGGCGATGATGACGACGATTCCGGACAGATAGATCCAGTGAGCGGCTTCCAAAGGACGCCCCCTCCCTGTACGCGCCCTCTGCGAGGCCGACGGGCGCAACGATTGCAGAGAATCTGCTCGATCGGTCCGAGGTGAACAATGAGGAACGTGCACACTACGCGCTTGGTCATTTTGTGCACCATGTCGGGCGTCCGGCGAGCGAAGCAGCGGTGCCCGGGGCCGGTGTGCACGGTGCCCAAGGAAGGTGCCGGATCTTCGGCGATCGGTCCGTATCGGCGCTGATCGGGGGCCGCCGACACTGGCGGCATGTCAGAGCGCAGCCCCTTCGGCCTCCCGGACCGCGGCCCGTCCGTCGCGTCCGGCGGCATGGTCGCCTCCAGCCATCCGGCGGTGAGCCTGCTCGGCGCGCGGATCCTCGCGGGCGGCGGGAACGCGGTGGACGCCGCGCTCGCGATGGCCGCCCTGTCCTGGCTCGCGCTGCCCGGCCAGTGCGGGGTCGGAGGCGACGCCTTCGCCCTGCTGCGCCGCCCGGACGGCTCCGTCGCCGCGTTCGGCGGCAGCGGCTTCGGCCCGGACGGCGGCGAGCCCGCCTTCTACCGTGACCGCGGCCTCGCCGCCGTCCCGCTGGAGGGCGCCCTCGCCGTCGCGACCCCCGGCGCGGTCGCCGCGCTCGCCGCCCTGCACGCCGACTCGGCCTCCCGCGGGCTGCCCGAGCTGTGGGCGCCCGCGATCGCCGCCGCCGAGGACGGCCTGCCCTGCACCCGCAAGACCCGCGCCGACATCGTCGAGCGCCGCGACGCGCTGGCCCGCGACCCCGGCACGGCCGAGGTCTTCCTTCCCGGCGGCCGCGTGCCCGCCGCCGGCGCGCCGATCGTCCAGCGCGACCTCGGCGCCACCCTCCGCAGGCTGGCGGACGACCCCGCCGACCTGTACTCGGGCGCCCTCGCCGAACGCTCCGTGGACGCCCTGGTCGACGCCGGGGCGCCGTTCTCCGGCTACGAATGGATGGCGGGCGGCCGCTCCGTCCCCGAGGCGGCGCTGACCTGCGAGTACCGGGGGACGACGATCCACCTGACCCCGCCGCCCACGCCCGGCTGGATGGTGGCTCAGCAGGCGGGCCTCTGCGACGGCGTCCTGTCCGGCCTTCCGTGGCTGTCGGCCGAGGCGGTCCACCGGATGGCCTCGGCCGCCCGCATCGCGTTCGCCGACCGGTTCGCGGGGTGCGGCGACGGCAGCGACCACTGGCGCGGACTGCTCGCGCCGCCCGCGCTGGCGGCCGCCCGCGCCCGCCTCGACGCGGGCGACCTCCCGGCCGGCCTCACGTCGCCGGTCCCCGCGGGCGGCGACACGACCTCCATGGTCGCCGTGGACGCGGAGGGGCGGGCGGTCAGCCTCATCCACTCGCTCGCCTTCACCTTCGGCGCCCGGATCACCGTCCCGGGCACGGGCATCGTCCTCAACAACCGGCTCGGCCGCGGCGCCTACCTCATCGACGGGCACCCCAACGAGGTCCGCCCGCGCCGGCGCCCGCTGCACACCCTGAACGCCTGGCTCGTCACCGGCGCCTCCGGCCGCCTCCTGCACGCGGGCAACACCCCCGGCGGGGACGGCCAGGTCCAGTGGAACGCCCAGCTGCTGTCCCATCTGCTCGACCACGGCCACGACCCCGCGACCGCCGTCGCGGCGCCGCGCTTCACCGTCCACCCGGGCAGCGACGCCGACGTCCTCGGCCGTCCGCCCGAACTGCGCGTGGAGTCCCGTCTCGGGACCGGCCGGATCGAGGCGCTCCGCGCGTCCGGGCACGACGTCGCCGTCCAGGACCCCTGGGACGCGGGCGGCAGCGCCCAGATCGTCTCCGTCGCGGACGGCGCCCTCCTCGGCGCGTCCGACCCCCGCCAGGACGGGGTGGCCCTCGGTGTCTGAGCTTCCCGCCGCGCCCCGCCCCCAGGGCGACTACGTCCCGGCCGTCGCCGAGCCGATCCGCGCGGGCGACCTCCTGGTCGCGAGCGCTGGCATGACCCCGCGCCGGGACGGCCGCCTGACCGCCACCGGCCTCGTGGGCCGCGACCTGGACGTCCCCGCCGCGCGCGAGGCCGCCGCCCTGGCCGTCCGCAACGCCGTCGCCGCGGTCGCGGACGGGGACCTCCGTCGCAGCGGGGGCCGCGTCCGGCGGTGGGTCCGGATGACGGTCTACGTCGCCTGCGCCGACGGGTTCACCGACCTGTCGGCGGTCGCGGACGGCGCCTCGGCCGCCCTGGAGGCGCTGGCGCCGGGGCTCGGGCGCCCCGCCCGCAGCGCCGTCGGCGTCCGCGCCCTCCCCGGCGGCGCCCCCGTCGAAGTCGAACTCACCGCGATCGCCGGTGACCCGGGAATGGAGACGAGCGAGCATGCATGAGGGCCTGAACCTCGTCGGGGGCGAATGGCGCCCGGCACAGGACGGCAGGACGTTCCGGCGGAGGAATCCGGCGGAACTCGGCGAGATCGTCGGAGAGTTCCCCGAGTCGTCGGCCGCCGACGTGGAAGCGGCCGTCGGCGGGGCCGTCGAGGGCGCCGCGGAATGGGCCGCGGCGTCCGCGGACAAGCGCGCCGACGTGCTGGAGTCGGCGGCGCGGTGGCTGGAGGAGCGGGCGGGCGGACTCGTCGCCGAACTGGTGCGGGAAGAGGGCAAGACGCGCGCCGAGGCGGCCATGGAGGTCTCCCGCACGCCCCGGAACCTGCGCTTCTACGCGGGGGAGGCCCACCGCATCACCGGCCAGAGCCACCCGGCGCCCGACGGCGGGCTCGTCTACACGCGGCGCGAGCCCGTCGGGGTGGTGGGCGCGATCACGCCCTGGAACTTCCCGCTGAACATCCCGTCCCGCAAGATCGGGCCCGCGCTGGCGGCCGGCAACGCGGTGGTGTTCAAACCGAGCCCGGTGACGCCCCTGCTGGCGCAGCGGCTGGTGGAGGCGCTGCTGGCCGGCGGGCTGCCGCCGCGCGCGATCGCGCTGGTGCACGGCGGCGCCGGGGCCGGGGCCGCCGTGGCGGCGGACGAGCGGGTCGGGGCCGTGACGTTCACCGGCTCCACCCGGGCCGGTCGCGCCGTCCACGCGGCGGTCGGCCCGTCGCGCCGCGCGCAGCTGGAGATGGGCGGCAAGAACCCGGTGGTCGTCCTGGACGACGCCGACCTGGAGCGCGCCACGCAGATCATCGTCAAGGGCGCGTTCGGGCTGTCCGGGCAGGCGTGCACCGGGACGAGCCGGGTCATCGCGGACGGCGCCGTCCACGACGAGCTGCTCGAACGCGTGGCGCGGGCCGCCGAGGCGCTGACCGTCGGGAACGGGCTGGGCGACGGCGTCGACCTCGGGCCCCTCGCCGCGGACTTCCAGTTGGAGAAGTTCCTCGACTACGTGCGGATCGGCGAGGAGGAGGGGGCCAAGCTCGTCACCGGGGGGCGGCGCCTCCCCGGCGACGGGTACTTCGTGCGGCCGGCCGTCTTCGGCGAGGTCGCGCCGGACATGCGGATCGCCCGCGAGGAGATCTTCGGCCCGGTGCTGGCCTTCCTGCGGGCGTCCGGCCTCGACGAGGCCGTCGCGCTGGCCAACGGCACCGACTACGGGCTGTCGGCCGGGATCGTCACCCGCGACACCGGCCGGGCGCTGGAGTTCGCCCGGCGCTCCGAGAGCGGCCTGGTGAAGGTGAACCAGCCGACCTCGGGAATGGCGATGACCGTGCCGTTCGGCGGGCTCAAGGAATCCAGCACGCAGACGTTCAAAGAGCAGGCCGGACCTTCGATGATGCTCTTCTACACGCAGGAGAAAAGCGTCTACATCTCACCCCGGTAAGAAAATCCGAGAAGGGATCAGGAAATGGCAGAGCTGCTGTCGAAGGACGCGTTCCGCGCCGAGCTGCAGAACGCGATCAAGGGCCGCGAGGCCAAGAACGCCTCGTTCAGCAAGGCGTGGGCGGACGGCGAGCTGAAGCGCGAGCACTTCGCCCGCTGGGCGGAGAACCACTACCACTACGTGGGCCCGTTCGCCGACTACCTCGCCTACGTCTACGCCAACACGCCCGACGAGTTCACCGGCGCCAAGGACTTCACGCTCCAGAACATGTACGAGGAGGAGCTCGCCGACATCCGGCACACCGACCTCCTCATCCGGTTCGCCGAGGCGTGCGGCACGACCCGCGAGCGCGTCGAGGACCCGTCCAACATGAACGCCATCACCCGCGGCCTCCAGGCGTGGTGCTACGCGGTCGCGATGCGCGAGCACTTCGTGGTCGCCACCGCCGCCCTCGTGGTCGGCCTGGAATCGCAGGTGCCGAGCATCTACAAGAAGCAGATCGTGCCGCTGCGCGAGGTCTACGGGTTCACCGAGGACGAGATCGAGTTCTTCGACCTGCACATCACCTCCGACGTGGTGCACGGGGAGCGCGGCTACCAGATCGTCCTCGACCACGCGGACACGCCGGAGCTCCAGCAGCGCTGCCTGCGGCTGTGCCGGTGGGGCGCGGAGATGCGCTTCTCCTACACGCAGGGCCTGTACGACACCTACGTCAAGCCCGACCTCGTCAGCGCCTGACCCGAATCCGGTCCGGCGGCGGGGCGGCGTCCCGCCCCGCCGCCGGCCATCCAGCAGGGAGGACGACCGTGGAGCAGCAGACGGGCGAGTGGGTGCGGGCCGCCGCGCTCGCCGAGGTACGCCGGCGCCGGCGCCTCGCCGTGACCGTCGGGGGACGGCGGATCGCGCTCTTCCTGGTCGGCGGCGACGTCTACGCGCTGGACGACGTGTGCGTCCACAAGCAGCGGTCGCTGTCCAAGGGAGCCGTCCTGAACGGACGGGTGATCTGCCCCGGGCACCAGTGGGTGTTCGACCCGGAGACCGGCGAGATCGAGGGCCGGGACGAATGCCAGCCGAGCCATGCCGTGCGCGTCGACGGCGACGACGTCTACGTCGACCCGCGGCCCCGGATCCTGTCGGAGGAGCATCCCTCATGAGAGACGTCCTGGTGGCGGGGGCGGGGCAGACGGCCGCGGTCGCCGCCCGCACGCTGCGCCGCCGCGGCTTCGACGGCCGCGTCACCCTCGTCGGCGCCGAGCACGAGGCGCCCTACCAGCGCCCGCCGCTGTCGAAGGAGTACCTGGCGGGAGAGCAGGACCGCGACGAGCTGTGCCTGCTCACCCCCGAATGGTGCGAGGCCAACGACGTGGAGCTGCGGCTCGGCGCCGCGGCCGCCGCGATCCGCCCCGCCGAGCGGGCCCTGGAACTGGCGGACGGCACCGTGCTGCGGGGCGACGCCCTGCTCGTCGCGACCGGCGGGCGCCCCCGGCGGCTGCCCGGCGTCGAGGGCGAGCGCGTCCGCCACCTGCGCACCGTCGCCGACGCCGACCGGCTCCGCGGCGAGCTGCGGCCGGGCGCGCGGGTCGTGGTGGTCGGCGCCGGGTTCATCGGCTGCGAGGTCGCCTCCACCGCGCTCGACCGCGGCGCGCACGTCACGGTCGTCGAGCGGGCAGGGCGCCCGCTCGGGCACGTCGTCGGCGAGCCCATGGGCGACGTGATGGCCGCGATGCTCCGCACGAACGGCGTCGACCTGCGCACCGGCGAGAAGGTCGAGCGGTACGAGGAGACCGCGTCCGGCGCCGTCGTCACCACCAGCGGCGGGACGGCCCTGGAGGCGGACGTGGTGGTCGTCGGCGCCGGGATGGTCCCGAACGTCGAGCCCGTCACCGGCGCCGGGATCGAGACCCCCGGCGGCATCGCGGTCGACGCGTACTGCCGCACCGGCGTGGACGGCGTCTACGCCGCGGGCGACGTGGCCTGCCAGTGGCAGCCGCTCCTCGGACGGCACGTCCGCGCCGAGCACTTCGACAACGCCAACGCGCAGGGCATGGCGGCGGCCAAGAACATCCTCGGCGGCGCGTCGGCGCACACGGCGCCGCCCTGGTTCTGGTCGGACCAGTTCGGCCACGCCGTCCAGCACGCGGGGCACGGCGAGGGCACGGACCGGCTCGTCGTCCGGGGCCGCGTCGAGGACTTCGACTTCATCGCGTTCTACCTCGCGGACGGCGTGCTGCGCGCCGCGTTCACCGTGGACCGCGGCGGCGACCTCGCGATCGCCCGGCAGCTCATCGCCCGCGGGGCCGTCCTGGACCCCGGCGCCCTGCGCGACGAGGACGCCGACCTCACCGACCTGCTCGACACACTCAGCTAGGGAGCGACCGATGGAATACCAGCGCGTGGCCCGCTCGGGCCAGGTGCCCGAGGGCGTCGTCCGCCGCTTCTTCGTGGGCGAGGCGGAGGTCGCCGTCGCCCGCTGGGACGGCGAGGTGCACGCCATGTCGAACTACTGCACCCACCTGGACTGCCTCCTGTCGTCCGGGCGGGTGACCGAGGACGGGCTGCTGTGCTCGTGCCACGGCAGCGTCTTCGACTTCGGGTCCGGCGAGCCGATCACCCCGCCCGCGACCAGGCCGATCACGGTGTACCCGGTGAAGGAGGAGGACGGGGAGATCCTCGTGCACGTCCCCCCGGAGGACGCCGCCAACGGCGGGCCCCGACGGCGGCGGCCCGTTGGCCGAGCCTGACCCGGCGGACGGGCGCGGCACGGGGCGCGGGCCGTGGCCGGCGCTCGTCCCGCTGCTGCTCGGCACGTTCACCGGCACCGTCGCCAACACGATCGTCAACGTCCCGCTCACGCTGATCCTGCGCGACCTGGACGCCTCGATCTCCGCCGGCACCCTGGTCGTCGTCGGGTTCACGCTCCCGTTCGCCGTGCTGCTGCCGCTGTCGGGGTGGCTCGGCGACCGCTGCGGCCCCCGCCGGGTGTTCCTCGCCGCGCTGCTGCTGCTCGGGATCGGCTCGGCGGGCGCCGGGCTCGCCGGCGACCTGGCCTCCCTGGTCGCGATGCGCGCGGTGCAGGGCGTCGCGACCGCCGCGATGCTGCCCGCGGTCATGGCGCTGATCGCCTCGCTGTTCGGCGGCGGGCGGCGCGGCCGCGCCCTCGGGCTGTGGGCGGCCGCCAACGGCGTCGGCCAGGCCGCCGGGCCGACGCTCGGCGGCGGCCTGGCCACCTGGTTCGGCTGGCACGCCGTGTTCTGGCCGGTCGTGCCGCTGTGCGCCGCCGCCGCGGCGCTGGCCGTCCGGTTCGTCCCGGCGGGGCGGCCCCGGCGCGTCCCGCTGGACCGGCGCGGCGCGGCCCTGCTCACCCTCGCCGCCGGGCTCGGCCTCGGCGCCACCTCCTCCGCCGCGACCCTCGGCGCGACCTCGCCCCTCGTCTGGGGCGGCGTGCTCGCAGGCCTTCTCACCGCCGCCGCCTACGTCGCGACCTCGCGCGGGCGGCCCGACGCGTTCCTGCCGCCGCGGCTGCTGCTGGAGACCCGCTACCTGCGCTCCTGCCTGAGCGTGCTCGCGCAGATGTTCTGCCTGGGCGCCACGCTGCTCGCCGTCCCCGTCTACCTGACCACCCAGCGGCAGGCCGGCACCCTCTACGCGGGGGCCGTCCTGCTGAGCCTGCCGGTCGTGATGTCGGTGCTGGGACCGGTCACGGGCGTCCTCATGGAACGGCTGTCGCCGCGCGCCGTGCTGCGCGGCGGCCTGCTCGTCCTCATCGCGGGCCAGGTCCTCGTCGCCGCGGTCCTCGCCGCGTCCGGGCCGGTTCCGTGGCTGCTCGCCGCGCTCGCCCTCACCGGCGCCGGTGTCGCGTTCGTCCAGACGCCCGCCGCGACCGGCGCCACCCGCTCGGACGCCGGCCGCCGCGGCGCCGGCCTCGGCCTGTTCAACCTGCTGCGCTTCGGCGGCTCCGCCCTCGGCGCCGCGTGGGTCGGGGCCGTGCTGGACCGGGCCCCCGCCTTCGGCGTCATGTTCGCGGTCTGCGCCGCGACCGCCGCGCTCGGGCTGCTGGCGTCCTTCGCCGGCCCCGACCCCACCTGATCTGCCGGGAACCGGCGGTGCCTGATCTGCCGGGAACCGGCGGTGCCTGATCAGCCGGGCGCGGCGGCCGGCGGGGCCATCTCCTCGTCGAGGGCGCCGGTGACCGTGGTCAGCGTGTCGATGTGGTGCGCCAGCCAGAACATGAACTGCGCGTCCGCCGACCGGATGTCCATGCGCAGCGCGCGGGACGCCCGGTCGAGCTTGTAGAGCATCGTGTTGCGGTGCAGGCCGAGGTCGCGCGCCGCCGCGTTCAGGTTCCCCGACGTCCTGATGTAGGCGAGCACGATCCGCTCCAGGTCGCCGCCGTTCGCGCGGCGCAGCGGCGCCAGGGTCTCGCGGGCGAACGACTTGGCCTCCGCGCTACGCGCCACGTCCTTCAGCGCGGCGAACACCCGCAGGTCGTCGTAGCCGCAGACGGGCTCGGCGGCGGTGTGCCACGCGAGGCCCATCGTCAGCCGCGCCTCGTGGTACCCCGACGCGACCCCGGCGGCGCCCTGCCCCGGGCGGCCGTGCGCGACCCGCAGGTCGTCGCCGAGGTGCGGGCGCAGCGCCCGGTGCAGCCGCTCGGCGAACCGGGCGGCGTCCGCCCGCTGCCCGTTCGGGTCCGGCCGCGCCGGGACCTGCTGGATCACCACGATCGTCGAGCTGATCGCGGCGGTCAGCGCGCACCCGCCGGGTTCGAGGTTCTGCGCCGTCCGCGTCGCCGACACCGTCCGGCGCAGGTAGTCGCGGCCGACGGGCAGCAGCGACGCCGCCGCCACCACGTGCACGGCGAAGTGCCCGTCCACGTCGAACCCGTGGTGGCGGGCCCGCGCGCCCAGCTCGTGGGAGTCGGCGAACCGGCCGTGCACGAGCGCCTCGACGAAGTCGCCGCGCGCCCGCTCCTCGGCCGCCCGCACCGACCGCTGCCGCAGCATCTCCGACCCGACCAGCGTCGCGCCGTGCTCGGCGACCACGCGGTGCTGCGCCAGGTCGTGCGGGTCGGGCGGGCACGCCCGCTCCACCATCACCATCCGGCCGAACGCCTCCCCGCCCACCAGGACGGGCATGACGATCACGTGCACGGGAGGGCCGTCCGGGTCGGGCCGCAGGCGCGTCTCGGCGGCCTGCGCGTCCGGCCCGGGCTCCTCGGGCAGCGCGGCCAGCAGCGCGTCCGGGTCGATCGGCGCGGCGTCCGGCGCCTCCTCCCAGGCGAGGCGCTCGCCGTCAGCGTCGCAGATGAGGACGCCGCAGCGCGACAGCCCGACCACCGCGCGGGCCATGGCGGGCACCCCCGGGCCCCGCGCGAGGACCTCCGCGAGCGTGCGGTGCACCCGCGACCCGTACTCCAGGATGTGCGCGGACTGCGCCAGCGCCTTCTGCCCGACGAGCCGGCTCACCGCCCGGTAGTCGGCCTCCGCGGGCAGCGCCAGCAGCGGCACGCCCGCGGCCTCGGCGGCCCGCGCCGCCGCGTCGAGGTCGGAGTCGACGCCGGGCGGCCGCCACGCCAGCAGCGCGGCGGCGTCCCGCCGGACGAGGTCGCCCACCACGGCCGCCGCCTCCTCCGGCGCGGCCACCGCCGTCACCGGCAGATGGACGGCGACGCCGGCGAGGTCGCGGTCGGGGTCGCCGGCGCAGCGGCGGGTCTCCGAGAGCGGGAGGCACCAGCCGACGCCGCGCTCCAGCCCCGCCCGTCCGGCGACGAGCGTCCCGCGCAGCAGCGGCTCTGCCAGCAGCGCCCCGACGGGCAGATGCCCGCCGGCGGTCGTGACGATCGCAGGGTGATGTGCCATGTGCCCACATCCCGTCGGGTTCGTTCGGCGAAGTGTACATAGCCCCGATGGACGCGGTCCTTCGAGACTGACGGGGTGGGAAGAGGTACGTGGCGGACGGCGTGACCTGGAGAAACCGTCCCTCACATCCTGCTTTACCGACCTGAATAGGGCAATACCCCTCTGGAGGCCCCGTGCACACCGTCCACCGGCTCACCCTGGAAGACGCCCTCGTCATGCTCACCGCCGCCGAGGCGGAGGCGCGCCGCATCGGCGTCAAGCAGACGATCTGCATCGCCGACGACGGCGCGCACCCGATCGCGGTCCACCGCATGACGGGCGCCCGCCTCACCGGCGTGGACATCGCCATCGCCAAGGCGTTCACCGCCGCCGGCCACCAGCGCGACACCCACAAGTTCAACGAGCCGCCCCACGGCCCCGCCCTCCCGGGCAACGAGGCCTTCGGCATCAACCAGATGCACCCGGGCAAGTTCGCGATCTTCGTGGGCGGCTTCCCCATCGTCCACGAGGGCGAGGTCGTCGGCGCCGTGGGCGTCAGCGGCGGCAACGGCGAGCAGGACAAGGCCGTGGGCGCCGCCGCCCTGAAAGCCTTCAGGGAAAAAGTGGCTGTATAGGATTGCTTTTCTCTCCTCCTTCGGGCCTGGCGGAGGAGAAAAAGGCATTCAACACAGCCGTTCGTAGGTTGCCGCGGCCGCCAGGGTGAGCAGGTCCTCGTGTCTGCGGGCGACCATCTGGAGGCCGGTGGGGGTGCCGCCTGCCCGGCCTGCGGGGACGGAGATCGCCGGGTGGCCTGAGAGGTTGAAGGGGAAGGTGACGGCCAGGGCTCCCCAGTGGTCCACCGGGCGGCCCGCTATCTCGGTCGGCATCGGGCCCTCGGCCGGGAACGCCGGTGCCTGGGTGGCCGGGGTGAGCAGGAGGTCGAAGCGGGCGAAGCCCTCGGCGAGTGCGGCCACCAGGCGGGCGCGGGCCTCGTGGGCGTCGACGAGCGCGTCGGCGTCCAGGGCGCGTGCGGCGTCGCCGTAGCGGCGGACCGTGGGGTGGACGGACTCCAGGCGGTCGGCCGGGGCGTCGCGGAGTTCGGCGTGGACGTCCGGGACCGACAGCGTCCGGAAGGCGGCCCCGCAGGACTCCAGCGTCAGGTCGGCGGGGACCTGGCGGGCGCCGGTTCCGGCGATGAACGTCTTGGCCGCGTCCTCCACGACGGCGGCCACCTCCGGGTCGCAGGGCGCGTAGCCGAGGTCGGGCGACCAGGCGACCCGGAGGCCGCTCAGGTCGATGCCGTCGAGGGACGTCTCGAAGGGCGCGGCGGGGGCGGGCAGGGAGGCGCGGTCGTACTCGTCCGTCCCGCAGACGCAGTCCAGGAAGCGGGCCGTTTCGCGCACCGTGCGGGTGAGGACGCCGTAGTGGTCGTTCTCGGCCGTGCCCCGGTGCCGGGGCCCGCGGGGGACGCGCCCGTAGGTCCCCTTGAATCCGACCAGCCCGCAGTAGGAGGCGGGGATGCGGAGCGAGCCGGCGCCGTCCGTGCCCGTCCCGAGTGGGACCATCCCGGCGGCCACGGCCGCCGCGGATCCGCCGCTCGACCCGCCCGGCGTCAGCTCCGGGGCGTGGGGGTTGCGGGTCACGCCGTGCAGGGCGGACGCGGTGAACGACGCGCGCCCGAACTCCGGCGACGCGGTGAGCCCGACGGGGACCGCCCCGGCCGCCATCGCTCGCGCCACCATCGTGGAGGTGTGGTCGGCGATCCGGCCGGCGTGCAGGACGCTGCCCATCGCGTACGGCCATCCGGCCACCGCGTGCAGCTCCTTCACCGCGAGCGGCACCCCGGCCAGCGGCCCGGGGTCCGCGCCGCGCGCCACCGCCGCGTCGATGGCCCGGGCGCGGGCGAGCGCGCCTTCGGCGTCCACGTGGACGAACGCGCCGACGGCGCCGTCCGAGCGCTCGATCCGCGCGAGGGCCTCCGCCACCGCCTCGCGTGCCGAGAGCCGTCCGGCGCGGACCTCCTCCGCCAGCTCGACCGCGTTCACAGCGCCACCGCCGCGACCGCCGTCGCCACCACCAGGCCCGCCACGACCGGGAGGAACAGGCGTCGCGCCAGGTCGATGACGGAGACGCCGGTCAGGCCCGCGACGACGATCAGCGAAGACCAGATGACGAGGGTGCCGCCGCCGGTCCAGCTCGCGCCGTTCTGGGCGATGGCCGCGAGCGTCGCCGGGTCCGCGCCCGCGCTGTGGCCGAGCTCCCCGGCGAGCGAGCCGGTGAACGGCAGCCCCGGCCAGCCGTTGCCGTCCAGGCCGATCACCATGCCGACGAGCAGCATCGCGAAGGAGGCGAACACCGGGACGTGCGGGATGTGCGGCTGGACCTTGGCGATCGCGTCCAGCAGGAGCGCCGGGCCCTGCTCGCCGTCCGGCAGCCCGAGGATCTGCCCCGAGTAGTCGGAGAGCCCGACGTAGACGAACCCGGCGATCGGGATGACCACCCCCATCGTGCGGAACGCGAACGCGATGCCCTCGGTGAAATGGTCGGCGCAGTCCTGCAGCCAGGTCCGCCGGTTCGCGATGACGCAGATGGCGACGAGCGCGAGCGACGCCGTCCCGCCCACCAGCGGGGCCCCCGCGCCGTCGTCGATGTCGGGGACGAGGGAGGTGAACCGGCCGAGCAGCATCACCACCAGGAGCGCGGCGAACGCCAGCGGGACGGCGAACGCCACGAGCCGCGTCCGGCCTGAGGGAGCCTCCGCGTCACCGTGACCGTCGCCGCCGGTGGCGGTCAGGGTCGCGGTGCCGCCGCCGGAGGGCTCGGCGCTCACCGCCTGCGTCCCGTCGTCTCCGGCCGCCGCGTGCGCGGAGCCCTCGCCGACCGCCGCCAGGTCGACCGCCTCCGCCTCGGCCTCCGCCGGGTCCAGCAGCCTGCCGCGCACGTCGCGCAGGTAGCAGAAGGCCAGCGCGACCACGCCCGCGATCAGCGAGATGACCAGCGCGCGGCCGGCGATGGCGTCCGCGGGGACCTTGGCCCCCTGCGCGGACAGCCCGGACGCGACGCCCATGACGTAGTCGGAGCTGAGCGCCATGCCCTGCCCGGTGATGGCGATCGCGATGGCGGCGGCCATCGGCGGCAGCCCGACCCGGACGGCCGCGGGGAGCAGGATCGCGGCGATCAGCGGCAGTACCGGCGTCGGCCAGAACGACATCGACAACAGGTAGGTGACGACGGCGAGCACGAGGTAGGCGACGTGCCCGTTGCGGACGAGCCGCTGGAGGGGCCGCACCATCATCAGGTCGGAGCCGAGGGTGCGCATGGCGCCGAGCATCGCCGTCACCACCGCGATGATGACGAAGATCGGCAGCAGTTCCTTCGCGGCGGTGATGGCGGCGTTGAACACCGCGCCGAGGCCGGTCGTGACGCTCCCGCTGTACACGAGGGCGGTGAGGAACGTTCCAAGGAGGGCGAGGGCGACGACGTTCCTCCGCGCGACCACCGTCGCGATGAGGGCGGCCAGGCCGAGCAGGTAGATCCAGTGGGCAGGGGACAACGCGTACCTCCCACCTCCGGGACGCGGTGGGTCCGCGTCCGTGCACGAGGGTTCTGGTGAATGTGCACGATGCCTCCCGGCGGGAGCAATGACGAAACCGCACAGCGCGGGGGCCGTGGATTGTGCAGGGTGTCGCCGTGCGGGGGCGCCGCTCCGGTGGTCTTTCTCTCTGGCGACATGCGTGCGTTGTGGTCAGAACGGTCCCGCTGATCTGTTCCAATGAACTGTTGTGCCGTCTGCTTCCTACCGTCTCGTGCGACGCGCGGGTCCCGCGCGGAGCGTCCCGCCCGTGCTCGACGAGCAGCAGCGGCGGGTGGTCGAGCATGCCGGCGGGCCGATGCTCGTGCTGGCGGGGCCGGGCACCGGGAAGACGACGACGATCGTCGAGGCGGTCGTCGACCGCATCGAAAACCGCGGCGCCGACCCCGAGCGCGTGCTCGTCCTGACGTTCAGCCGCAAGGCGGCAGGGGAGCTGCGGGAGCGCATCACCGGCCGCCTGCACCGGACCACGCGGACGCCCCTGGCGCTCACCTTCCACAGCTACGCGTACGCGCTGATCCGGCGGGACGCCGTGCTGAACGAGGAGCCGGCGCCCCGGCTGCTGTCCGGTCCGGAGCAGCTGCTGGAGGTGCGGCGGCTGCTGGAGGGCGAGCTCGCGGACGGCGCCCGCGACTGGCCGGAGCGCCTGAGGGCCGCGCTGGCGACGCGGGGGTTCGCCGAGGAGCTGCGCGACTTCGCCCTGCGCGCGGTCGAGCGGCAGTACGCCGCGGAAGACCTCGCCGCTCTCGGACGCCTGCGGGGCCGCGACGACTGGGCCGCCGTCGGCGGGTTCATGGAGCGGTACGTCGACCGGTTCCTGCTCGACCCCGTCCCCACCTACGACTACGGCGAGCTGATCCACATGGCCGCGGGCATGCTCGCGGACGAGGAGGTGCGGATCCGGGAGCGCGACGCCTACGACGCCGTGTTCGTGGACGAGTACCAGGACACCGACCCCGCGCAGGAGGCCCTCCTGCACCATCTCGCGGGCGAGGGGCGCGACCTGGTCGTGGTCGGCGACCCGGACCAGTCGATCTACGGGTTCCGGGGCGCCGACGTGCGCGGCATCCAGGAGTTCCCGGACCGCTTCCGCACCCTGGACGGCGACCCGGCGCCCGTGGTGGCGCTGCGGACGTGCCGCCGGATGGGGCCCGAGATCCTCACCGCGTCGCGCCGCATCGCGCGGCGGCTGCCCGCCGGGTCGGCGGGCGCCGCCGAGCACCGCGCGCTGCGGCCGGTGGAGGAACTGGACGAGGGCGAGGTGCGCGCGGTCATCGCCGACTCCGAGAGCCAGGAGTCCGCGCTGGTGGCCGACGAGCTGCGCCGCGCCCACCTGCTCGACGGGGTGCCGTGGTCGCGGATGGCGGTCCTGGTGCGCAGCGCCGTGCGGCAGGTCCCGGTGCTGCGGCGGGCGCTCGCCCAGGCCGGGGTGCCGGTGGTGGTCGCCGGCGACGAGGTGCCGCTGGTCGGGGAGCCCGCCGTCCGCCCGTTCCTCGTCCTGCTGCGGGCGGCGCTGAAGAAGGGCTTCCTGGACGAGGTCGTGGCCGAGGACCTCCTGACCGGGCCGCTGGGCGGCGCCGACGCGCTCGCCATGCGCCGCCTCAAGCGCGCCCTGCGCGATCTGGAGGAGCTGTCGGGCGGGCAGCGCCCACTGGGGGAGCTCCTGGTCGCGGCGGTGAACGACCCTCGCGAGCTGGTTCTGGTCCACGAGAGGGTCCGCGCCCCGGCGGAGCGGATCGCGAACCTGATCGAGGTGGCGCGGCGGAGCGTGCACGACGGCGGCACCGCCGAGGACGTGCTGTGGGCCGTCTGGCAGGAGAGCGGCCAGGCCGACGTGCTGCTGGAGCAGAGCGTCAAGGGCGGGACGCGCGGCGCGGCGGCCGACCGCGACCTCGACGCCGTGGTGGCGCTGTTCGACCATGCCGCGCGGTTCGTCGACCGGCTTCCCCAGGCGGGGCCCGAGCTGTTCGTCGACAACATCGCGTCCCAGGAGATCGCCGGGGACACGCTGGCCGAGCAGGCGCCCGAGGGCGAGGCGGTCCGGATCCTCACCGCGCACCGCTCCAAGGGCCTGGAGTGGGACGTGGTCGTCGTCGCCGGCGTCCAGGAGGGCGTGTGGCCCGACGTCCGGCTGCGCGGGTCGCTGCTCGGCGTCGAGGAGCTGGTCGAGCACGCGGCCGGGGCCGAGCCCGACGGGGACGCCGCCGCCGGCGCCTCGATGGCCGCCAAGATGCTCGACGAGGAGCGGCGCCTGTTCTACGTGGCGGTCACGCGGGCGCGCCGGCGGCTCGTGGTGACGGCCGTCGGCGGCGACGACACCGAGGAGCGCCCGTCCCGCTTCCTGAACGAGCTGCTCCCCGGCGCGATCGAGCAGTCGCAGCTGGACGAGAAGACCCGGTGGCTGTCGCTGTCCGCGCTGGTGGCCGACCTGCGTTCCGTCGTCGGCGACCCGGCCCGGCCGGAACCGCTGCGGCGCGCGGCGGCCGGGCACCTGGCCCGCCTGGCGCGCGCGGGCGTGCGCGGCGCGCGGCCGGAGAACTGGTACGCGATCACCGCGCTGTCCGACGGCGGGCCCGCGTTCGCCGAGGACGAGCCCATCACGCTCTCGCCGTCCCAGGTCGAGGCGTTCACCACGTGCGGGCTGCGCTGGCTGCTCGCCTCGGCGGTCGGCGCCCAGGAGGGCGGGCCCAACGAGTACAGCACCATGGGCAAGGTCGTCCACGCCGTCGCCGAGATGGCGGGCGCGGACGACGGCGTCGACGAGGTCCACGTCGCCCAGCGGCTCGACGAGATCTGGAAGGACCTGGAGTTCCGCAGCTCGTGGTATTCGGAGAAGCAGCGCGAGCAGGCCGCGAGGATGGTCGACAAGTTCCTCGCCTGGCACCGCGACAACCCCAACGAGGTCGTCGCGCTGGAGGAGTCGTTCAAGGTCGACCTCGGCCGCGTCGTCATCAAGGGCCGCATCGACCGCGCGGAACGCGACGACCAGGGCCGCGCGGTCATCATCGACATCAAGACCTCCTCGACCGCCGTCCCGAAGGACGAGCTGGCCCGGCATCCCCAGCTCGGCGTGTACCAGTACGCGGTGATGCTCGGCGCGTTCGAGCGGCACGGGCTGATCGAGCCGGGCGGCGCGAAGCTGATCCAGGTCGGCAAGGCCGCGTTCACGGCGAAGGCGCGCGAGCAGGAGCAGCCCCCGCCCGCCGAGGACGCCGACCCCGAGTGGCCGAAGAGGCTCGTCGAGATCGTCGCCACGGGGATGGCCGGCGACGTCTTCCAGGCCAGGGCGAACGACAAGTGTCGCACCTGTCCCGTACGCTCCTGCTGCCCCGTCCATGACGAGGGCGGGCAGGTGGGTGACTGACTAGCTCGGGGGGAGCGAGGTGATCACGCCGGGAGAGCTGGCCCGGCTGCTGGAGATCCCGGCGCCGACGGAGGAGCAGGCCCGGGTGATCGAGGCGCCGATGGCGCCGATGGCGGTGATAGCCGGCGCCGGGTCGGGCAAGAGCGAGACGATGGCCGCCCGGGTGGTGTGGCTGGTCGCGAACGGCTTCGTCCGGCCGGAGCGCGTCCTCGGGCTGACCTTCACCCGCAAGGCCGCCGCCGAGCTCGGCGTGCGCGTGCGCAAGCGGCTCGACCGGCTCCGCGAGGTCCTGCCGGGCGACGAGCTGGAGCGGCTGGGCGGCGAGGCCCTGTTCGACGGCGAGCCGATGGTGTCCACGTACCACTCGTACGCGGCGCGGCTCTTCGGCGACCACGCCCTGCGCGAGGCCCTCGAACCCACGATGCGGCTGATCTCCCCCGCCGTCGCCTGGCAGATCTGCTCCCGGGTGGTGGACGCCTACCACGGCCCCATGGACCGGATCGACTGGCAGCCCGACACCGTCACCAAGGCCGTCATGGAGCTCTCGGGCGACCTGTCGGAGCACCTGCGCACGGCCGAGGACGTCCGCAAGGTCGGCGCGTGGCTCGACGAGCGGCTCGCCGTGGTGAAGAAGCCGCTCAAGGCGCAGCGCGACATCCTCGCCAAGCACGCCGTCCGCGAGCAGCTCATGCCGCTCGTCGAGGCGTACGGGCGCGCGAAGGCCGACCGCGAGGTCATCGACCACGGCGACCAGATGGCCCTGGCGGCCCGCATCGCCCACAGGCATCCCGAGGTCGGGATGATCGAGCGGTCCCGGTTCTCCGTCGTCCTGCTCGACGAGTACCAGGACACCAGCCAGGCGCAGCTCGTCCTGCTCAAGTCGCTGTTCGCGGGCGGGCATCCCGTGACGGCCGTCGGCGACCCGTGCCAGTCCATCTACGGGTGGCGCGGCGCGAGCGCCGGGAACCTGCTGCGCTTCGCCTACGACTTCCCCACGCAGCCCGCGGCGGCCCCCGGCGGACGTCCCGTGGCGGCTCCGGTCGTCCAGCTCAGCCGCTCGTTCCGCAACGGCGAGCAGATCCTGGAGGCGGCGGCCAGGGTGCAGGAGGAGCTGCGCGCCGAGACGAAGGCCGTGCCCCGCCTCGTCCCGGGCGCCGGGCGCGAGGGGCGCGGCCGCGTCGAATGCGCCCTCTTCCCCACCGTCGAGGACGAGGCCGACCGCATCGCCGCGCGCATCGCCGGGCTCATGGCCGCCGACCCCGGGACCGCCCCGGACGGCGGCCCCCAGACCGAGCCGCTCCGCTACTCCGACGTCGCCGTCCTCGCCCGCAAGCGGTCCCAGTTCCCGCTGATCAGGCGGGCCCTGGAGGCGCGCGGGATCCCGGTCGAGGTGGTCGGGCTCGGCGGCCTGCTCACCGTCCCGGAGGTGCAGGACGTCGTCGCCACGCTGCGCGTCATGCACGACCCGACCGCCGGCGCGTCCCTCGCCCGCCTGCTCACCGGCCCGCGCTGGCGCCTCGGCCCCCGCGACCTCGTCGCCCTCGGCCGCCGGGCCCGCGCCCTGGCCCAGGAGACGGCCCGCGACATCACCCGCCCCGAACCCGCCGCCGCGCCTGAGGAGGACCCCGGCCCCGCGCCCGGCGCCGCCGAGTCCGGCGCCGCGCCCCGCGAAGAGGCCGGCCCCTCGTTCGACATGACGTCCGCCTCCGACATCGCGCCTGGTGAGGGGGGCGAGGAAGGCGCCGGGGACGATCCCCTGCGGCAGCTCGTCAGCGAGCTGAACCAGGAGACCGGCAGCCTCGTCGACGCGCTCGACGACCTCGGCCCGCCCGACGCGTTCTCGCCCGAGGGCCACGGGCGCCTGCGCCGCCTCCGCGACGAGCTGCGCGCCCTGCGCGGACAGGTCGGGCTGCCGCTTCCCGACCTGGTCAACGAGGTCGAGCGCACGCTCGGCCTCGACATCGAGGTCGCGGCGCGGTCCGGGCTCGACCCCGTCACGGCCCGCGCCGACCTCGACGCGTTCATCGACGCCGCCGCCACCTTCGCGGGCGACGCCGAAGACCCGACGCTCGGCGCGTTCCTCGCCTACCTCAAGGCCGCCGAGACCGAGGAGTTCGGGCTGGAGGCCGGGCGGGTCGGGGAGACCGACAGCGTCAAGCTCCTCACCGTGCACGCCTCCAAGGGCCTGGAATGGCCGGTCGTCGTCGTCCCCGGGCTGGCCTACACGCCGCAGAAGAACGGATCCCCCGCCAAGGGGTCGATCTTCCCTTCGCCGCCGCAGAACGCCACCCGCTGGACGGCGAACCCGCGCGTCCTGCCGTTCATGCTGCGCGGCGACCGGGCCGACCTGCCCGCGCTGACGGGGCTGGAGAAGGACGACCTCTCCGCCTTCGACCAGGCGTGCTCCGAGCGCGACCTGCGGGAGGAGCGGCGGCTCGCGTACGTCGCGGTCACCCGCGCGTCCAGCCTGCTGATCACCACCGGCTACTGGTGGGGGTCCTCGGGGCGGCCGCTCGGCCCGTCGCCGTTCCTGGAGGAGGTGCGGGCGGTGTGCCTCGCCGGGGCCGGGTCCGTCGCCGTGTGGGCCGACCCGCCGGAGGAGGGCGCCGCCAACCCGCTGCTCGCCGACCCCGACGAGGCGCAGTGGCCCGTCGCGCCGGGGGAGCGGGGCCGGTCCGACCTGTCGGCGCGGGCGCGCTACGAGGCGGTCGTGGAGGGCGCCCGCATGGTCGAGGACGAGATGGCCGGGCGCACCCGCCACTGGGCCGGGGACGCCGGGCTGTCCGACGCCGACCGGGGGCGCATGACGGCGTGGGCGCGCGACGTCGAGCTGCTGCTCGCCGAGCGCGACCGGGGGCGCGGGGGCGACGGCCTGCTCGTCGAGCTTCCCGCGCACCTGTCGGTGTCGTCGCTGGTGTCGCTGGCCCGCGACCCGGTGGCGCTCGCGCGGCAGATCCGCCGTCCCATGCCGCGCCCGCCCGCCCCGTACGCGCGGCGCGGCACCGCCTTCCACGCCTGGCTGGAGGGCCGCTGGGGGCAGCAGCGCCTCCTCGACCCCGACGAGCTGCCCGGCGCCGCCGACGAGGGCGCCGCCGACGACGCGCACCTGGCGACGCTGCGCGAGCGCTTCGAGCGGTCGGAGTGGGCGGCGCGCGAGCCGCTCGACATCGAGGTGCCGTTCGAGACCGTCATCGGCGACCGGCTGGTCCGGGGCCGGATGGACGCCGTGTTCCGGTCCCGGGACGGCGGGTACGAGGTCGTCGACTGGAAGACCGGCTCCCCGCCGCGCGGGGACGAGGCCCGGTTCGCCGCCGTGCAGCTCGCCGCGTACCGGCTGGCGTGGGCCGAGCTCGCCGGGGTGGGCGTCGATCGGGTCAGCGCCGCGTTCCACTACGTCTCCGCCGAGGTCACGGTCCGTCCCGCGGACCTGCTCGACGCCGCCGGGCTCGCGGCGCTGCTGGACGGCGTCCCCGCCGCCTGAGGGTTTCGCCGCCGCCCCCTGTTCACCGTGCGTGGTTTCGGGGATGATCCGGGCAACCATCCGAGGAGGCGACGTGTCGGTGACCCATGACGAGAAGGTGGTACGGGAGTTCTCCAAGCAGGCGGCCGGGTTCTCCGACCCGAGGCTGAACGCGGCCTTCACCCGCCACCTGGACCGGCTCGTCCGGTTCATGGACCCCGAGCTCGACCTGGAGGACGTCGTGCTGGAAGTCGCCGCGGGGACCGGGATGGTGGCCCGCGCGATCGCCCGCCGCGTCCGGCACGTGACGGCGCTGGACCTCACGCCCGCGATGCTCGCCGAGGGCAAGCGCGACGCCGACCACGCCGGCCTCACCAACGTCACCTTCGCGCACGGCGACGCCACCGCCCTGCCCTACCTCGACCGGTCGTTCACCCTCGTCGTCACCCGCTTCTCGTTGCACCAGGTCGCCGACCCGGAGGCCGTCGTGCGGGAGATGGCCCGGGTCAGCCGCCCCGGCGCGGCGCTGATCATCGCCGACCTGGTCCGGCCCGAGGGGCTGGACGGCGACCCCGACCGCATCGAGCGCCTCCGCGACCCCTCGCACGGCGAGGCCCTCACCGAGGCGCGGATCGCCGAGCTCGTGGCGGCGGCGGGCGCGGAGGTCAAGCGCGCCGACCGGTTCGACCACACCCGCCCGCTGGACCCGTGGCTGGAGTTCTCGCACACCCCCTCCGACACCGCGGAGCAGATCAGGCGGGAGCTGCGGGACGAGCTGGCGGGCGGCCCCGCGACCGGCATGCGCCCGAGCATGGTCGACGGCGTCCTGCATTTCACGCACTCCTACGCCTTCCAGCAGGCCATCGCCGGGTAGACGTTTTTTCGAGCAAACTTTCGACGCGTGTGACGCGTGTGGTCTATGTTGTCGAACATGGGTTCTAGCACCGCGCGTGCTCTCGACCGCGAGCCGGCCGCGCTGGCGATGCGCATCGGCGTGGTCGCGGCCGAGGCCGCCCTCGCCACCTTCGCCCGCAACCTCGACCTGGACGACCTTGAGGACGGCGTCGACTTCCAGGGCGCCATCGGGCCCGCCGAGTGGCCGGTGTTCTCCCTGGTCATCGACACCCTCGCCGAGGCCGGGCCGGGCGACCGCCGGACGCTGGACGAGCGCCGCGCCGACGCCCTCAACGACCTCGCCCGCATCTGCATGGCGGCCAAGCGGAGCGCCGGCGCCGCCTGACCCTCGGGACGGGGCACGCCCGGGACCTCGCGGCCCTGGGCCCGGGCGTTTCCCTCATCGGTCGCCGGCGGCCGGCCGCTTGACCTTGCCTGTGCTGGTGCGGGGCAGTTCCCGGACGAACCGGATGTCGCGCGGGACCTTGTACCGGGCCAGGTGCGCGCGCACGTACTCCTTGAGCTCGTCCTCGGTGACCGACGCCCCCTCGGTCCTGACGACGTGCGCGGCGAGCCGCTGCCCGAACCTCTCGTCGTCCACCCCGGTCACCGACGCCTCCGCGACGTCCGGGTGGCCGCCGAGGAGGTCCTCCACCTCGGCGGGGAACACGTTCTCCCCACCCGAGACGATCATGTCGTCGGCGCGGCCGTCGATGAACAGCCGCCCCGCCGCGTCGAAGTGCCCGAGGTCGCCGGTGCCGGTCAGGCCGTCCCGCGTCCGCCTTCCGCCGCCCCCCGTGTACCCGGCGAACCGCAGGCCGCCGCCGGTGTAGACCTCCCCGGTCTCGCCGGCGGGCAGCTCCCGCCCGTCCTCCCCGAGCACCTTGATCGTGAGCCGGAAGGACGGCCTGCCGACCGTGCCGGGCGCGGCCCGCAGGTCCTCGGGCGTGGCGATCGTGGCCCACCCGGTCTCGGTCGCGCCGTACACGTTGACGAGCACGTCGCCGAACGCGTCCATGAACGCCTCGGACAGGTGCGGGTGCAGCGCCGCCCCGCCGCAGACGACCGCCCGCAGCGCCGGGGTCGGCGGCGCGTCCCGCACGTCCAGGATCCGCTGGAGCATCACCGGCACCGCCACGAGCGCCTCCGCCCGGCAGTCCGCGATCGTCTCCAGCACCTGCCGGGGCTCGAAGCGGCGGGACAGGACGAGCGGCATCCCCATGGCGAGCCCGACCGTGGTGTAGGCGAAGCCGAGCAGGTGGAAGAGCGGGGGCCCGATGACGATCGGCGCGCCCGACCGGACGGGGACGCGCATCAGGTGGCTCAGGGCCGCGGGCAGCAGCGACGAGGCGGACAGGTCGTGCCGCGCCCCCTTGGGCGTGCCGGTCGTCCCGGACGTCATCAGGACCACCCGGCTCGCCCGCTCGGGCTTGACGGGCTCGGGAGCGGTCTCCGCGACGAGCGAGTCGAGCGCCCCGCCGCCGTCGGCCCAGGCGACGACCCGTTCCCCGCCGAACCCCGACTCCTCGACGGCCGGCCCGAACTCCTCGTCATGGACGAGGAGTTCGATCTCCTCGCGTTCGACGACCTGGCCCAGTTGCCTGCCGGAGAAGTCGGTGTTCAGCAGCACGACGTCGTTGCCGAGCCGCGTCGCCGCGAGAACCGTCTCGACGAACCCCCGGTGATTGCGGCACAGGATCCCGATCTTCCCGTCGCCCGCACGGCCGGCGAGCGCCGTGGCGAGCGACGCGGCCCGCCGTTCGAGCTCCGCGTAGGTCAGCGCCCCGCGCTCGTCGATGAGGGCCGTCCGGTCGGGGAACCGCAGCGCGGCCATCGCGCCGAGCGTCGCGGGGACGGGCCCGTACCGCGCGTACGGGAACAGCAGCCGCGCGGCCCGATCAGGCCGGACGGGCCGCACCAACCCGGCGTCCCGCACCGCCCGAGCCGCCTTGACTCCCGCCTCCGCAGCACCCCGCACCCGCTCAAGCAACAGCACGTCACTCCTCCGATGACCCGGCTTCGCTCCCCGCATACCCGGCTCTCGGCCGAGCAAAGGCATCTTCTAGCGATGGCCAACGTCGAGTGTGCCGCAGGGCGACGTCGGTCAGGAGGGGAAATCCAGGGCCGCGGGCGGGTTGAAGCGGGACGGGACGGGGTCGCTCCACCGCAGCGGTGACGCTCCGGCCGTCTCGACGACGTCGGTGACGGTGAACTCGACCAGCCGTTCGGCGCCCGGCACCGCGGCGGCGTGCGCGGGATCCCAGTCGGTGCGGGCGGTGCCGGTGAGCTGGAGGACGCCGCCGGTGCGCCAGTCGCAGAAGAGCAGTCCGGCCCGGGGCCGGACCTCCAGGTTGCCGAGCGTGTTGAACATGGCGTTGCCGGCGTAGTCCGGCCAGCGCAGCACGGTCGGCGACGGCGCGTGCACGAAGCCGGGAGCGCCGCCGCGGTGGGAGGCGTCGGCGTGGCCGTCGGGGCCGGCGGTGGCGATGAAGAAGGTGTCGGCGCCGGTGATCCACCGCTGCTGGTCGCCGGTCAGGGCGCGCGACCGGCGCGGCGCGGACGGCGTGGCCTGCTCCCAGCGGGGCTGCCGCTTCTGGATGTACTTGGGGCAGTTGGAGTACACCTGGTCGAGATCGACGCGCAGGCCGCGCGCGGTCGGGACGGCTCGGCCGTTCATCCGCATCCGGCGGTGCCGGGCCGGTTCGACGGCCAGCATGCCGACCGGGGCCGGTTCGGTGAGCCGGTCGTGCAGCGGGTCGCCGGGCGCGGGACGGGCGTCGATCGCGAGGGTGCGGTCGTCCTCGGCGTGCAGGAAGCCGGGCCGCCCGGTGAGCAGGGTGGCCCACATGCGTTCCCGGTCGTCGGCGGCGCCCAGGACCAGCATCGGCTGCTGGAGCAGGAACCCGCGCGCGACCTCGGGGATCTCCGCGCGGACGGCGCGGGAGGAGAACGCGCCCTGGTCCAGCAGCCCGGCGCGCCGCTGGGCGGCTCGTTCGCCTTGGTGGTAGACGTCGGCCGCCACGGCGGCCTCCTTTCGATGTGCCGGTGGGTCAGAAGAATCCGCAGGTGGGGGCCGCTCCGCTGGGCGCGGCGGCGGTGTCGGCGCCGGAGGGCGCGTAGATCTCCAGGCGGGTCCCGTCAGGGTCGGTGAAGAAGACGCCTCCGGAGGAGGCGCCCTCGCCGTGCGGGACGACGCCGTCGTGGGCGAACGCGGCGTCCAGGTCGCGCAGCACCTGCTCGGCGGCCCTGACCTCCTCGATCGTCTCGACCTGGAAGGACAGATGGTGCAGGCCCGCCGAGCGGGTCGCGAAGACGGTGTCGCTCTGCTCCCACAGGGTCAGCACCAGCCGCCCGTCCCGGCCGAGGAAGGCCCAGCGGCGGCCGGGCTCGTCGCCCCGGGCCTGCACCTGGAGTCCGAAGACGCGCAGGTAGAAGGGCAAGGACCGATCCAGGTCGTTCACGTTCAGTCCCACGTGCCCCGTCTGCAGGGACTTGATGGCGACCGTCTCCATGGCACACCTCGCAAACCCGGGCCGTCGCGCCCGGTCTTGATCTAACTGGCTAACTGAAGATAAGAGGTTAGAGGCGCGGCGTCAACCGGCTAAGGCGGGATAGGCGGGTAGAATCGCGGTGTGCAGCCGGAAGACGGAACCGCCAGGCGGGACGCCGCGGACCCTCGTCCCCTGGTCGGGGAGCCGCTCTGCCTCGACCTGCTCAACACCCGGTGGGTCGAGGACGGCGTCCGGCGCGACCTGCTCGACTCCACCGACGGCCTCGCCGTCTGGCTGCGGTCGGCCGGGCTGGACGGACGCGCGGCGGCCACCCGGGCGGCGCTCGACGCCGCCGTTCAGACCCGCGACATCCTTCTGACGCTCGTGGACGAGGACCCGTCCCCGCAGGCGGTGGCCGCGCTCAACGGCGTCCTGGAACGCGGCGCGCTGCATCACCGGCTCGGGCCCGACGGCCCGGAGAGCCGTCCGCGGACCGACGACCCCGCCTGGCTGCCGGCCTGGTCGGCCGCCGCCGACTACCTGCGCCTCATGGCCGACAGTCCCGAGCGGATCAAGCCCTGCGCGCGTCCCGGCTGCGTGCTCCACTTCCACGACACGACCAAGAACGGCACCCGGCGCTGGTGCTCCATGGCGGTCTGCGGGAACCGGGCCAAGGCCGCCCGGCACTACGAGCGCGCGAAGACCGGACGCTAGGCGCGCGGCGGTGGAGCGGGCGTGCCCGGCCTGATCGAGTCGATCAGGGCGGTGCGCACGGCGTGGACGGCGGGAGAGCGCCAGCGGGAGGCCGGTTCGGCGAGCCAGAGGTGGTGCCGGGACAGGCCGGCGGGCAGGGGCAGCTCGACGAGCACACCGGCGGCGAGTTCGTCGGCGACCGTGACCGTGGGCAGCAGCGTGACGCCGAGGCCCGCCGCCGCGCAGCGCTTCGCCGTCTCGACGCCGCCGAAGCGGGGCGGGTCCGCCGCGGGGTCGGCGGCCTTGACGAGGGCGGCGAGCTCGTCGCTGTAGGAGCAGCCTTCCTCCAGGAGCAGGACGCCGGTCGCGGCCAGCTCCGCCGGGGACGGGGGCCGGTCCCGGGGGAGGGCCGTGGCCGCCGCCCCGACGAGAGACAGGGGCCGGGCGCCGAGGTCGACGAGGTCCGCCCCGGACGGGTCCGGCGAGGGGTCGAGGACGAGCGCGAGGTCGGCGCGGCGGTCGGCGAGGGCGGTGAGAGCGGTCCGCGTGTCGGCGGGGAACAGCGACAGGGTCACGTCCGGGAGCCGCGCGCGCAACCGGGGCAGGAGGGGCGCGAGCCAGTAGGCGCACACGGACTCCGGCGCCCGGACCCGCACCGGGCCGGACGGCTCGGTGGCGGCGGCGCCGACCTCGGCGAGCATGCGCTCCTGGAGGTCGAGGACGCCCCGGGCGTGCTCGGCGAGCAGCGAACCGGCGCGGGTGGGGGAGACGCCGCCGGGGCGGCGGTCGAGCAGCGGCGTCCCGGCGAGGCGCTCCAGCGCCTGGACGTGCGCGGTGACCGTGGACTGCACGAAGCCGAGCTCCGCCGCGGCGGCGGTCATCCCGCCGGTGCGCAGGACGGCCAGGAAGGTGGTGAGGAGGCGCGTGTCCATCGAGTTTCCCGATGTGCTCGATCAATAACCATCGTTGGACGCGATGCTAGTCCGTGGAGCAGACTGCCCGCATGAGCGACAGCGCACAAGTACTCCGCTACACCGCATTCGACGTGGACGGCGAGGGCGGCAACCCCGCCGGGGTCGTCCTGGACGCCCGGGGCCTGGACGACGCGCGCATGCAGGAGATCGCGGCCGAGGTCGGGTTCTCCGAGACGGCCTTCCTCGTGGACGAGGGCGGCGCGCCCGGCCGGTTCGCGATCCGCTACTTCAGCCCGCTGGCCGAGGTCGCCTTCTGCGGGCACGCCACGATCGCGACCGCCGTCGCGCTGGCCGAGCGCCAGGGGACGGGGACCGTGAGGCTGAGGACCCCGGCCGGCGAGGTCGGGGTCGAGACGAGGGAGGCGGGCGGCCGCGTCCTCGCCACCCTCACGAGCGTTCCGCCCACCGTCCGGGCCGTGGAGGAGGCCGATCTCGCCGCCGCGCTGGCCGCGCTGCGCTGGGAGGCCGGGGAACTCGACCCGCAACTGCCGCCGCGCATCGCCAACGCGGGCAACGACCACCTGGTCCTGGCGGCGTCCACGCGCGCCCGGCTCGCCGACCTCGACTACGACTGGGTAGCCCTCGGCGAGCTCATGGCGCGCCGCGGCTGGACGACCGTCCACCTCGTCTGGCGGGAGAGCGAGACGGTCTTCCACGCGCGCGACCCGTTCCCGCCCGGCGGGGTCGTGGAAGACCCGGCGACCGGCGCCGCCGCGGCGGCCTTCGGCGGGTACCTGCGCTCGCTGGGCCTCGTCTCCGCCCCCGCCGAGATCACCGTCAACCAGGGGGAGGACATGGGCCGTCCCAGCCGGCTGCTGGTGGACGTCCCCCCGGGGGACGCGGGCGTCGGCGTGAGCGGCACCGCCGCGCCGATGGGCTGACCGGCGGCGTCCAGTAGCGTCGGGCCATGCCGAACTCGACCGCTGCCGTGACCGCAGACGATCTCGACCTCGCCGTCCAGCTGGCCGTCGCCGCTCTGCGGGAGGCGCCCCCGGAGGCCTGGGACGGGAAGGCCGGGTCGCTCGAATGGAGCTGCTGGGAGACCGTCGAGCACCTCAGCGACGACCTGTTCGCCTACGCCGCCCAGATCGCTCCGAGGACGCCGCCGGCGGACGGCGAGGTGCCGTTCGTCTGGGAGAGCCGGCGTCCCGGCGGGCCGGCCAACGCCGTCCACGCCGACAGGAGCGCCGGGCCCGCGGGGCTGTTGCAGGTGCTGGACGCGTGCGGCGGGATGCTGTCCGCCGTGGTCCGCCGCACGCCTCCGGACGTCCGCGCGCACCACACCTTCGGCGCATCGGACGCCGAGGGGTTCGCCGCGATGGGGATCGTCGAGACCCTCGTCCACATGCACGACCTCGCGGACGGCCTGGGGCTGTCGTGGGAGCCGCCCGCCGACCTGTGCGCCCGCGTGCTGGGACGCCTGTTCCCCGGCGCGCCGCAGGACACCGACCCCTGGTCGACGCTGCTGTGGGCCACCGGTCGCGGGGACCTGCCCGGCCACCCGCGCGTGACGTCCTGGCGCTGGTACGGAAGCCCCCGCGGCTGACGGCCGTCTCGCTCAGCGCCGGTAGTGGAAGGCCGGCTTGGGGTGCATCAGAAAGTCGTGGTGGGAGATGTTCCAGGCGTAGGCGCCGGCCATGGCGAAGGCGATGACGTCGCCTGGCGCGAGGGGCGGCACGAGGACGTCGCGTGCGAACACGTCCTTCGGGGTGCAGAGCTGGCCGACCAGGGTCGCCGGGCGCTCCGGGCCGTTCGCGGTCAGAACCTCGAAAGGCTGATCGTGGCCCTTCGTCACGGGAGTCCGCAGGTGGTGGGTGCCGCCTCTGAGAATGGCGTAGGTCTCTCCGCGCGTGGTCTTCACGTCCAGGACGTCGGTGACGTACCAGCCGTGGTAGGCGGTCATCGCCCGTCCCGGCTCTATGCGGACTTTCGCTGGAATGTGCCTTAGGCCTGCCCCGTAGGTCTGCCAGTCGAAGCGGGCCTCCGGGGAGGTGTAGTCCACCGCCATTCCGCCGCCGACGTTCAATTCGGGGTCGTCCACTCCTCGGGAACGGAGCCAGGGGATCGCCCATTCCGCTATCCGGTGGGCCAGTTCGAGCATCACCGGAGCGTCCAGGCCGGATGCCAGATGGGCGTGGACGCCTCGTAGCGTGAGGTGCGGGTGCTCGGTCAAAAGGCGGGCGCAATGGTCGAGGGCGTCCTCGTCCATGCCGAAAGGGCCGCTCATGGTGAGGGCGGCGTCCGGCACGTTCACGGGCAGATTCGCGCGGAGCAGGACGTCGGCGGGCCCCATGCCGGCGAGGCGGACCAATTCGTTAGGGCTTTCCACGTGGATCCGGTCGGCCTTCAGCGTGCGTGCGGACTCCAGTTCGTCAGCGGTCTTCCCGGGGCCGCCGAAAGCCACGGGCTTGCCGGGGAGGGTCTCCCGGACGTGGGCGAGTTCGCCGCCGGACGACACCTCCAGGCCGTCGACGTGGGGCGCGAGAGTCCGGAGGATCTCGGCGTCCGGGTTGGCTTTGACGGCGTAGAAGACCTCCGTGCCGTGCAGCGCGGCACGGATGCCGCGGACGTGGGCTTCGAGGCCGGGAAGGTCATAGACGTAGGCGGGGTACCGGTCGAGGCCGAGCGCGAGGTCGTTCACAGCGGTCGGGACGCGGCGAGCGGGTTGGGGACGGGGACGTAGGCCGCGCCGCGGTCGGCCGTCTGCGACCAGCGGGTGCGGAGGTTGGCCTTGGCGGGCAGCGGCACACCGGCGAGAAGAGCCCTCACCTGCGGGTGGCGGTCATAGGCGGCGAAGTGCTTGCGCGCCGTGCGCCAGAGGGTCTCGTCCAAGGGCGGGTGGAGGTCGGCCACGGCGGCGGCTATCTCGGTGAGGTGGTTGACGAGGAGGCAGTAGACGACACGGTTCCAGCCCTCGTCGGGGGAGTAGGTGAGCCCCTCGGCCACGCGGGAGGGGAGATGCGACAGATCCCAGTGGCCGGCGGTCAGTTTGGTGCCCTCCATGTCGCGGAAGACGGCATGGACCGGCATCCCGTCGGCGCCGACGCAGACGAGGACGTTCTGCAGATGAGGTTCCAGGACGACGCCGTGGTCCAGATAGGTGCCCAGGACAGGCGGTGCCACATGGGCTACGTACGCGTCCCACCAAGCTTGGGCGCCCTCCAGAGACGAGAGGACGGGCAGCCCGGCGAGGACCGCGTTATAGGGATCGGCCAGGGCTCCCGCAAGGAGAGGCGTGCCGGGAAGGGATCTGACGCCCTGCCGCAGGATCACCCCTAGGCCCTCGTACAGGCGTCGGTCAGGGAGGGCCACGCTGCGGTAGGCGGGTTCTCTGAGAAACGTGGCGTTCAGCTTTTCCAGGATGGGCGGCAGCACTTCGTCGAGCGTCATCGCCCCGGTCAGCTCGTACCAGGCGTTCTTACGGACGCAGTTGGTGATGCGCACGTCGAGGCTGAACTTGCAGAACACGTCGGCGTCCGGCAGGTACGCGGTCCGGACGGACGAGGTGGGCACCGCCTCCATGCCGGATGGACCGAGATTGACCAGAGAGCCGTTCGCCAAAGCCTTCTGCAAGACGGGATTGTCCGCCAGCAAGGAGAACTGCCACGGGTGAACGGGAAGCAGCCGACGTCCGGGCGGCGCCGAGGGGCCGTGCGCCTCCAGAGCCGCGAACGCCTCCGCGGCCCCCTCCTCGGCGACGAGTTCCGCAGCAACGGCCAGCCACAGCGGACGGAATCGAGCCCTCGCCTCAGGCGCGTAGGCCAGCCACTCCTCCGGCGACCCTTGGCGGGCCTTGGGGGACGGGTGGAAACGGTGCCCCGCGACAAGGGACTGCTCTGACCCGATGTAGTCGATGGAGCGGTCCTCAGCGGACTCGCCCCTGGCGGCGAGGATCGCGGTGAGCGCGGTGTGGCTGTCGTCCACCTGGGCGAGGAACTCCGCGTTAGGGGAGCCGGTCGCCAGTTCCAGTTCGCCCGCGACCAGGTTCGCCAGTCTGCCCCAGGCGGCGGGTATCCAGTCGTCCTCGCGGCGCTCCTCGTAGGGCGGCGCCAGGCGGTAGGTCGCCCCGACCGGAGGGCGCGCCAGTCCCGCACGCAGCACGACCCCCGCGCGGGGCAGCCGGAACACCAGGCGGGCGCCGTCCGGCCAGACCTGCTGCTCCGGCCCGCACACCTCCCGGATCAGGCAGTTGAGCAGGGCGGTCGCGGTCGCGTCGTCGGCCGTGACGGCCGGTTCTGTCAGCAGCACGTCGTGTCCAGTAGGTAGTTGGGCCCCGGCGGGCCGTAGTGCTTGTTGATGTCGGCCGCGCCCGTCCTCGCCTTGTCGACGAGGGTCCCGGCGGTGACCATGGCCTTGCCGGGCAGCGTGTCGGCGTCGAGCGTGCGGGCGCGCAGGAACGCGTCCTCGGGCCCGAGGGCCGCGTCGAGCCGTTCGCGGATCATCCGGCGCCCGGCCCGCCAGGGGAGCAGGCCGCGCTCGGCCAGGCCCAGCGCGGGCGCCGCGGCGCACAGATGCAGGGTGATGGTGACGAAGACGCGGGCGAGCGCCTCAGGGTCGGACGTCGTCATCCGGTGGTCGACGAGGTCGCGAGGGTCCGTGTCAGGGGTGGGCGTGACGCGCTCGCGGAGGCGGGACGGGTCGATGAGCGCACCGTCGTTGTCCTTGATGAGGAGGCGCAGCGGAGACTCGTCCAGGACGAGCGCCACGTTCTGCTGATGCGCCTCCAGCGCTATGCCGTACCGGAACAGCGTGACGTTCCAGGAGAGCAGTGCCGACAGGTAGGCGCCGAACAGTTCCTCGACGTCCCAGCGCTCGATGACGTGACCGCGGTCCGGTGCCTCGGCGAGCAGGGCAGCGACAGGGACGATGTGCGCGCGCGCAGTCTCGGACGGGAAACGGCGCACGAGATAGCCGAGAAGCGGGTCGTCGGCGTGGCCGTAGGTCTGTTCGTCGGCGAGGAGCACGGGAAGCGACGGCTCCTGCAGAAGTACCTGGCGCAGGATCCGCTCGACGAGCGCGCCGTCCGGGAGGGTGCCGGGCATGATGGTGCGCCGGTTGCGCAGCCCGAGGGTGCTCGTCGGCAGCGGCATCTTCACGTGGTCGAGCGGTGCCGCGGCGACCGTCCGCATCGACAAGGTGGGCGTGACGTGCAGGTACGGCTCGGGCGCGAGGGAAACGCCGGGCCGGGAGCGCACCTGCCGCGCCGCCAGCGGATGGACGGGAAACAGCGCTCCGGCCGCGTCGTCCAAGCGCAGGCCGACGTCGGACGGCCTGGGCCACCATGCGGGGAGCGTCCCGGCCAGCGTCGCGTTCGGCACGGCCGCCCAGCGCAGCGGGAACGACGGCGCGAACTCGGGTGCGTAGCGGCTCAGTTCGCCCAGGGAGAGTCCGGAACGGCTCCGGCCCGTCGGATGCACGGGGTGGTCGTTGTAGGCCGCCAGCGTCTCGTAGAACGTGCCGGGGCCCTTGCGCAGCTCGGCCGGGAGGCGGCCCAGCCGCCTGTGGACGGCCGGACGCGCGTCGTCGTGCAGCTTGATGGTCGCCAGGGCCTCAAGGCACTCGCGCTCGAAGGACGCCGTGTCGTCACGCGGGTCGGAGACCAGGCGAACGGCATGGAAGACGTCGTTCAGCCTCAGGCCCTGCCCAGGATCCACGACGAGTTCCGAGAGGAAGGCGGGCCGGGCCTCCAGAAGACGCACTGTACGGCCCGGAAGCTCCAACGCGCGGCCCCGGACGAATCGCCTCAGGCCCGCGTAGTCCTCCCTCAGCAACGCGTCCAGAACGCGGGCCGCGAGCGGGCCCTCGCCATCGTCGCCCGTCACGCGATCGTCCAGTCGTGGGTCGCGCGGAACCGCGCCAGGGCGGCGTTCACTTCGTCCGGTCCGGGACCGATGGCGCGCACGGTGCCGAGGTAGTCGCGGTTGGTCCGGGTGAGGGAGACCGTGTCGCCCACCGCGCGCTGAGGACGGTACGCCAGCCGCACCGGGCCGTCCTCGAACCGCAGGGGGCCGGGAGCCGCGGTGAGCGTGCCGCAGCGATCGGCGATGACCGGCTCGGCGACGGCATGGCGCGGACGGGGGACCCGCCGCCCCGGAAGGGCCGCCCCGAGATGGACCCGCAGGATCTGCTCGAAGAGGGGCACGTCCAGCAGATCGGCCAGCAGGAAGTCGCAGTGGTCGCCGATCAGCCGGTAGTTCACCTCGATGACGCGGGCGCGCCCCTCATGGACGACGAACTCGGTGTGGCACGCCCCGAAGCCGACCCCCAGCGCCTCCAGCTGCCGCAGGACCTCCCCGGTCTCCGGGGGAGGGGGCGCCCACTCAAGCCGTTCCTCCACGAAGAACGGCGGCGGCGAGAGCGTCGTGCGGAACGAGCCCAGCACCCGCAGTTCCCGCCCGTCGCCCAGCGTCTCCAGCGTGTGGAGACGGCCCGGCAGGTACTCCTCGGCCACGAGCGGATCGCCGCGGCGGGCCCTGATCTCCTCCACCCGGGCGGCCAGTTCCACGGCGTCGTGGACGAGGAACACGTCCTCGCTCGCCACGCCCTCGCGCGGCTTGACGACGAGCGGATACGGCGCGTCCGCCGGGACCCGGCCCGCGTCCGCCGAGAAGACCGGGTCGAGGGACGCCAGGTGCCGCCGCATGAGCGCCTTGTTCTTCGCGCGGGTCGCCGCCCGCCAGTCCTTGGCGGGCAGGCCGAAGTACGCGGCGGCCAAGGCGGCGGGCGCCTGCAGGAAGTCGCTGTTGGAGAACACGGCGGCGGGCCGGCCCCCGCCGCGCGCGGCGGTGTCCTCGACGCGCGCGATGATGTCGCGGAAGTCGGAGACGTCGCACTCGACCACCGGCACGCCGGCGTCGTGGTCGGCGGGACGGTCGGTGAGGAGCGTGACGTCGAGGCCCAGGCGCGCGGCGGCGGGCAGGAACCCGTGCGTCACCGAGTCGGTCGCCTTGCCGGCGACCAGGTAGAGAGAGGCGGCCACGACCGGCCCTTCCAGTGAGTGAGGTAAGCCTTGCCTAACTCGCAGTGATCAACCATAGTGGCCGGGGCGCCCTCCGCACGCAAGAACGATGGCACCGCGTGTCCCGGCCCGTCCCGCGATCCGCCAGGATGGGCCCATGGATCTTGTCGACCGGTGGGTGGCGCTGGCGGGGCCTCACACCCGGCACATCGGGACCGAGCTCGACCAGCGCTACGGGGAGCCGCACCGCCGCTACCACACCCGCGCGCACCTCGCCGCGGTGCTCGATCTCGTGGACGAGCTGGCCGGGCACGCCGAGGACCCCGACGCCGTCCGGATCGCCGCCTGGTTCCACGACGCCGTCTACGACCCCGAGCGCGCCGACAACGAGGAGCGCAGCGCCCGCCTGGCCGCGCGCATGCTCGCCGACACCGACCTCCCGGAGGCGGTCGTCGCGCGGGTCGTCCGCCTCGTCGAGCTGACCGCCACGCACGCCCCGGAGGAGGACGACCGGGACGGGCAGGTGCTCTGCGACGCCGACCTCGCCGTCCTCGGCGCGGAGCCCGAGCAGTACGCGGCCTACGCGGCGGCCGTCCGCGAGGAGTACGCGTTCGTCCCCGACGAGTTCTTCCGCGCCGGACGGGCCGAGGTCCTCAACGGCCTCCTGGCCCTGCCCCGGCTCTTCCACACGCCCGCCGCGCGCGAGCGCTTCGAGGAGCGCGCCCGCGGCAACATGCGGACCGAACTCCTCCTCCTCAACGCCTAGACGCCGAGCCGGCCGTCCGGCACCGGCCGGGGCCGGGACGCCTTGCGGCGGCGCAGGCCCGCCTCGGTCAGCCGCAGGAGCAGCTCCTGGCAGCCCACCGCTTCGGCGCCCTGGAGCAGCGCCGCCTCGTACAGCTCCGACGGGACGTCGTAGTGGTCGCGCTCGAACGCCCGCGGCGGCATGCCCAGTTCGGCGGCGAAGACGTGCAGTTCGTCGTAGGACACGTCGCTGACCATGTGCGACCACACGCGGCCCCGCGCGGGCCACAGCGGCGGGTCGATGAGGATCAAGGCCACTCCCGCGATCGAGGCAAGGGGATCCCCTACTGTGATTCTCCAGTCTCGGGGAACCCGAGGGGTCGGGACGTCCGGAGACCCCGGACAGAGGTAACTCAGCCCGACATTACGACATGCGAAGGGGCATGCAGGTGAACGATGTAGTCGCCTACATCCAGGCGGACCGCGACCGGTTCGTCGCCGACCTCAAGGAGTGGCTGGCGATCCCGTCCATCTCCGGGGACCCGGCGCACGCCGAGGATGTGCGCACCTCCGCCGGATGGCTCGCCGAGTACCTGCGAGGGCAGGGCTTCCCCACCGTCGAGGTCTGGGAGACCCCCGGCCTGCCGGCGGTGTTCGCCGAATGGCCCGCCGAGGACCCGGAGGCTCCCGCGGTCGTCGTCTACGGGCACCACGACGTCCAGCCGGTCGAGCCGCTGGAGGAATGGGAGACCGACCCGTTCAAGCCCGTGGAGAAGGGCGACCGGCTCGTCGGGCGCGGCGCCTCCGACGACAAGGGCCAGGTCTTCTTCCACACCCTCGGCATCCGCGCGGCGCTCGCCGCGTCCGGGCGGCAGGCCCCGCCCGTCACCGTCAAGCTGCTGGTCGAGGGCGAGGAGGAGTCCGGCTCGGTGCACTTCGCCGAGCTGCTGCGCACCCACCGCGACCGGCTCGCCTGCGACGCCGTCGTCATCAGCGACACCACGATGTGGGCGGCGGACGTGCCGTCCATGTGCACCGGCATGCGCGGCCTCGCCGAGGCCGAGGTCACGCTGCGGGGCCCGGACGGCGACCTGCACTCCGGCTCGTTCGGCGGCGCCGTCCCCAACCCGCTCCACGCGATGGTCTCGCTGCTCGCCGCCCTGCACGACGACGACGGCCGCGTGGCCGTCCCCGGCTTCTACGACGACGTCGTCCCGCTCAGCGACGAGGAGCGGGAGCTGTTCGCCAAGCTGCCGTTCGACGAGGCCGAGTGGCTGCGCACCGCCGGGAACAGCCGCGCCGCCCACGGCGAGAAGGGCTACACCACCCTCGAACGCGTCTGGGCGCGGCCGACCGCCGAGATCAACGGCATGTGGGGCGGGCACACCGGTCCGGGCGGCAAGACGATCGTCCCCCGCGAGGCGCACGCCAAGATCTCGTTCCGGCTCGCCGCCGGGCAGGACCCCCGCAAGATCCAGGAGTGCTTCGAGGCGTGGGTCGCCGAGCAGGCGCCGCCCGGCGTCGAGGCCGAGGTCCGCGTGTCCGGCGGCGGCGTCCGGCCCTGCTTCTCGCCGATCGACTCGCCCGGCGTGAAGGCCGCCCGGCGCGCCATGGAGCGGGCGTTCGGCACCGAGGTGCTGTTCACCCGCGAGGGCGGCAGCGGCCCCGAGGCCGACATCGCCGACATCCTTGACGCGCCGCTGATCTTCGTCGCGGTCGGGCTGGACGGCGACCGCATCCACGCCCCCAACGAGAAGGTCGAGATCCCCCTGCTGCTCAAGGGCGCCGAGACCGCCGCCTACCTGTGGGAAGAACTCGCGGCCGCGCTGCGCTGAACACGCAGGAGAGGAGCACGATGACCGACGCCCCGACGGACAGTCCGCACGCCCCGCTGGAGTGGCTCGCGCTCGCGCGCGGCACGCTCGACCGCGTCGCGCTGAACCGGCGCGACGAGGCCTGGCTGGACGAGGCGTGGGCCGACCCCAGGACGCGCGTCCTGGTCATCGAGGACGGCCGGTCGCCGGTCGCCTTCGAGCCCGTCCCCGCGCTCGTCCTCGTCCCGCCGGACCAGGCGCCGGACGGCGACCGGTGGCTCCTCGGCGTCGACGGCGACGGCGTCGCCCACTTCGGGGTGAGCGGCCCGCTGCCCGTCATCGAGGGGGCGGAGCCGGCCGGGCTCCGCCGCGTCGGCGCCCTTCTCGGCGACCAGGACTCCGGCCTGCTCACCCACGCCGTCGCCCTGGAGCACTGGCACGCGACCCACCGGTTCTGCCCGCGGTGCGGCGCGGAGACGCGCGTGGCGTCCGCCGGGCACGTGCGCGTCTGCCCCGAGGACGGCTCGCAGCACTTCCCCCGCGTCGACCCCGCCGTCATCATGCTGGTGACGGACGAGGCCGACCGCGTGCTGCTGGCCCGCGGCCCGCAGTGGCCCGCCGACCGCCGCTCGATCCTCGCCGGGTTCGTCGAACCGGGCGAGTCCCTCGAACAGGCCGTCGCGCGGGAGGTGCAGGAGGAGGTCGGGCTGCCCGTCCGGGACGTCCGCTACCTCGGCAGCCAGCCGTGGCCGCTCCCGCGGAGCCTCATGCTCGGGTTCACCGCGAAGACGGACGGGGACCTCCCGCTGCGCCCCGACCCCGAGGAGATCCTGGACGCCGCCTGGTACACGCGCGAGGAGCTGCGCGCGGCGATCGACGCGGGCGAGATCGTCGCGCCGGGCCCGCTGTCCATCGCCGCCCAGATCATCATGCGCTGGTACGGCGGCGAGCTTCCCAAGATGCCGCCGTTCTAGGGGCGTGCGAAAGGCCCGCCGACCGGACGGTCGGCGGGCCTTTCTCGTGGGTCTCAGCCCGCGTCGGCGATCTGCGCGAGGCGGCGCTTGACCTCCTTGGCGCTGGGGTTGGTCGCGGCCGTGCCGTCGGGGAACACCAGGGTCGGGACCGTCTGGTTCCCGCCGTTCACGCTCATCACGAACTCCGCGGCCTCGGGGTCGCGCTCGATGTCGATCTCCACCATATGGATGCCGTCGCGGGCCAGCTGGCTCTTCAGCCGCCGGCAGAAACCGCACCAGGACGTCGTGTACATGGTGAGCTGGCCGGCCGCGCCCTTGGCCCGGTCGGTCGTCGGCGTCGCCATCGCTTCCGCGTCTCCTTGCGCTCGGGGGTGTACCTCCGGAAGAACAGTAGACAGCCGTTTCGCATTCCGCGCCGTCCACAGGCGGCGGGATGGCCGATGCAGGTGAGGCGGGCTGCGAGTATGGGGGAATGTCAGCTGAGTCGGTGCTGGAGGGACTCGACCCCGAGCAGCGGGCGGTCGCCGAGGCGGTGAAGGGCCCGGTCTGCGTCCTCGCGGGCGCCGGGACGGGCAAGACCAGGGCCATCACCCACCGGATCGCCTACGCCACGCTCACCGGCGTCGTGACGCCGCAGCGGGTGCTCGCCGTGACGTTCACCACCCGGGCGGCGGGGGAGCTGCGCAGCCGGCTGCGGCAGCTCGGCGCGCCCGGCGTGCAGGCCCGCACGTTCCACGCGGCCGCGCTGCGGCAGCTCGGCTACTTCTGGCCGCGCGTCGTCGGCGGCGAGCCGCCGAAGATCGTCGATTCGAAGATCGGGCTCGTCGCGGACGCGGCGCGGGCGTGCCGGCTCTCGCTCGGCCGCACGGAGCTGCGCGACGTCGCGAGCGAGATCGAGTGGGCGAAGGTCACCCAGAACCGCCCCGAGGACTACCCCGCCGCGGTCGTGAAGGCGAGCCGCCGCCCGCCCGCCGAGATCGTCGACGTGGCCCGCGTCTACGCGATGTACGAGCAGCTCAGGCGCGAGCGCAACCTGCTCGACTTCGAGGGCATGCTGGAGCTGACCGCCGCCGTGATCACCGAGCACCGCGAGGTCGCCAACCAGGTCCGCGAGCAGTACCGGTACTTCGTCGTCGACGAGTTCCAGGACGTCAACCCGCTGCAGAAGATGCTGCTCGACGCCTGGCTCGGCGACCGCGACGACCTGTGCGTCGTCGGCGACCCCAACCAGACGATCTACTCCTTCACCGGCGCGTCCCCCTCCCACCTGCTCGACTTCACCCGCGAGCACCCGGACGCCAAGGTCGTCAGGCTCGTCCGCGACTACCGCTCGACGCCGCAGGTCGTCCGGCTGGCGAACGGGGTGATCGGGCAGGCGCGGGGCGCGCGGCACAAGCTGGAGCTGGTCGCGCAGCGCGAGAACGGGCCCGAGCCCGTGTTCAACGAGTACGACGACGAGGTCGCCGAGGCCGACGACGCCGCGCGGCGGGCCCGCAAGCTGATCGAGGAGGGCGTGCCCGCGCGGGAGATCGCGATCCTCTACCGGATCAACGCGCAGTCCGAGACGTACGAGTCGGCGCTCGCGGCCGTGGGCGTCCCGTACGTGCTGCGCGGCGCGGAGCGCTTCTTCGAGCGGCCCGAGGTGCGCGAGGCCGTCGTCCGGCTGCGCGGCGCGGCCAGGGCGGGCGCCGACGCCGAGACCGACGGGATGGGGCTGATCCAGACCGTCCGCCACGTGCTGAGCGGGGCGGGGTTCTCCGACCGGCCGCCCGAGGGCGCGGGCGCGGCCCGCGCGCGCTGGGAGTCCCTCGCGGCGCTGGCGCAGCTCGCCGAGGACATGGCCGCCGACGACCCCAGGGCCGGGCTCCCCGAGTTCGTCGCCGAGCTGGAGGAGCGCGCCGCCGCGCAGCACGCGCCGCCGCTGGAGGGCGTCACCCTCGCCTCGCTGCACGCCGCCAAGGGCCTGGAGTGGGACGCCGTGTTCCTCGTCGGGCTGGCCGAGGGCACGCTGCCCATCGTCTACGCCAAGACGCCCGAGCAGATCGAGGAGGAGCGCCGCCTCCTGTACGTCGGCGTCACGCGGGCCCGCGTGCACCTGAACCTGTCGTGGGCGCTGGCGCGCTCGCCCGGCGGGACGCAGGCGCGCCGCCCGTCCCGCTTCCTCGACGGTCTGACCGGCAAGACCACCACGCACACGCCCGCGCGCGTCGACCGGTCGAAGCGGCGCCCCGCCAAGGGCCCGCAGCCGTGCCGCGTCTGCGGGCGCCCGCTGACCGCGGCCGTCGAGCGCAAGCTCGGCCGCTGCGAGGACTGCCCCTCCGAGCTGAACGAGGAGCTCCTCCTCGCGCTCAGGGAGTGGCGCGCCGGGGTGTCGGCCGAGCAGAAGGTGCCCGCCTACGTGGTGTTCACGGACGCGACGCTCCAGGCGATCGCCGAGCACGCCCCCGAGTCCATGGAGGAGCTGGCGCGCATCCCCGGCGTCGGCAGGGTGAAGCTCGACCGCTACGGCGACGCCGTCCTCGGCCTGTGCGGGCACTAGCGCCGCGGGCGTGGCGGGGCGGCGCGGAGGCGCCGGTGACGCGGGGTGAGACCTGGCTCACTCGTACCGATAGGGAAGACTGGCCGCCGTGAAGGAATCGCTGAAGGCACTGCTGGACCTGCTCGACCTGGAGCAGATCGAGAACGACATCTTCCGCGGCCGCAGCCCCGAGGAGCGGCGGCAGCGCGTGTTCGGGGGGCAGGTGGCGGGGCAGGCGCTCGTCGCCGCCGGGCGCACCGTCCCCGCGAACCGGCCCGTCCACTCGCTGCACGCCTACTTCATCCGCCCCGGCGACCCGCTGGTCCCGCTCGTCTACACCGTCGACCGGGTCAGGGACGGGCGGTCCTTCACCACCCGCCGCGTCACCGCCGTCCAGCACGGCAAGGCGATCTTCACGCTGTCGGCGTCGTTCCAGATCGTCGAGGACGGCCCGTCCCACCAGGCGCCGATGCCCGAGGCCCCCGCCCCGGAGTCGCTGCCGGACGGCCTGACCCGCCTCACGCCGCTGTTCGGCGAGGTCGGCGCGCGCGAGTTCGTCACCCGCCGCCCGTTCGACATCCGGCACGCGACGCCGCTGACGTGGGAGGCGGCCAAGGACCCGGCCCTCGCCACGCCCGAGTCGAAGGTGTGGCTGAAGGTCGACGGCGAGCTCCCGGACGACCCGCTCCTGCACGTGTGCCTCATGACCTACGCGTCGGACATGACGCTGCTCGACACCGTCCTGCTCAACCACGGGCTGGCCTGGGGCGACAAGCGGACGATGGGCGCCAGCCTCGACCACGCGATGTGGTTCCACCGGCCGTTCCGCGCCGACGACTGGCTGCTGTACTACCAGGACACGCCGTTCGCCGGCGGCGCCCGCGGGCTCGCCCGCGGCCAGGTGTTCACCCGCTCGGGGGAGCTGGTCGTGTCGGTCATGCAGGAGGGCCTGGTCCGGGTCTCCGACACCGGACGCGAGGCGCCCGGCGGCCCGTCCGTGAAATGATCGTTCCGTAAGGGGCGCCCGGGAGTTTCGACGCTCGCGGGACGCCCGGGGTTCTGCGGAATCCGGGTGAGGTCGCCCACGAAACCGCAGGTCAAAAATATCTTGCTTGATTCGGCGGAGTCCCCGTACGCTCGACGCGAGCAATCAACCGGCCGACCGGTGTGGATCTTGGATCCGCCGGACACGGCCCGAGGAGCCCGAGAGGTGGTGTGCAGTCCGGTGAGCAACACGTTGATCAAATTCGCGTCCTGGACCGCGGCCTGCCCCGGCACCTCGATGCTCGGCACCTCCGTGCCCGCCCCGATGACCCGTGTCTCGAAGCCCGGCGAGTCCGCCGCGTATGTCGAGGCGTCCGTCTTCGAGGCGTCCGCCCTGCGGCAGCGTGAGCGCGGCATGTGGCGGCGCGACGAGCGCGGGCTGCGCGGCACGAATCTGTGCGATCTGCGCTTCGAGCAGCGAATCCAGGACGACCAGGGGCGCAGTGTCTTCGAACACCTTCTCGAGGACATGAGCGTTCCGGCTCCGGCCACGGCCCACACGGGCGTCACCTTCACGGGTGGCGTGTCGGGTCCGTACCCCTGGAGGCGACGACCGGTCTAGAACAAGGCCGGCAAGCCCCCAGGCCGCGGATCCGACACCGGATCCGCGGCCTTCTTCTTTGTCCAGACCCACCGACACGCCCGTTGAGATCCAACGAGAGGAACAAGGGTGACTGTGATGCAGGGGGCTCTCGCAGTAAGCGAGGAGGACCTCACGCTTCCGTGCCGGACCGATCCGGAGCTGTTCTTCGCCGAGGCTCCCGCCGACGTCGAGCTCGCCAAGGCCCTGTGCCTGGAGTGCCCGCTCCGCAAGGAGTGCCTCGCCGGGGCGCTGGAGCGCAAGGAGCCCTGGGGCGTCTGGGGCGGCGAACTGTTCGTCCGCGGTGTGATCGTGCCGCGCAAGCGGCCGCGCGGCCGCCCGCGCAAGCACCCGCGGCCCGACGAAGTGGCCGTGTGAGGCGACGATGCCCAGCACGCCGGTGATCGGCCGAATCGAACCCGTGGACGCGGTCCCCGCGCGGGGACCGCGCCCACGGGCGGCCGGGGAGAACGAGATGACACCGCTCAGCGAGATGACGTTGCTCAGCCAGGACCTGTCCCGGGAGCGACCACCCGTGCCCGACGAGCTCGCCGCCCGCGTGGTCGCGCTCAGGCGCGCCCGCCGGGAGGCGCGGACGAGGGCGTCGCGGGTGCGGCGCGTCCTGCTGGCGCCCACCGCGGCCGGCGAGGCGTACGCGCACCCGCAGCGGCCGCGGCACCGGGACTGACCGACGGACCGGGCCCGGATCCCGATCCGGGCCCGACCGCCCACCGTGCCCGGCGGACGAGCCGGGGCCGGGAGACGGCACAGGCTCGACGGACGACGCAGGCTCGACAGACGGCGCAGGCTCGACAGACGACGCAGGACCGAAAGGCTTCAGACCCGCCGGTCGCAGGCCGCCGTCCGTCCTTTCTTGGATGGTTTGGCGGACGGCACGCCTCCCGGCGGGCGCGTGGAGCGCGTCCGGTGACCCACTCGCCGGCCGCGCGAAGAGCGGGGCCCCGCGCACCTCATCAGTGCGCGGGGCCCCCGAGCTTTTCCGGCGCCTCCCGGACGGGGCCGTCAGCCGCCGACCAGCTCGCCGTCCGCGTCGTCGGCGAAGCCGGGCACCCACTTCAGCGACTCGGCGCGGGCCGGGATCTCGCACTCCAGCTGGCAGAGCACGCCGGTGCCCGCCGACAGCACCCGGTGGATGATCACGTACTCGGGCGGCAGGTTCAGCTGCCGGACGACGTTGGACGGCCGCAGGTCGGTGACCTGGGCGGCCATGTCGCGCAGCCACTCGCGGTTGAACTTGAACGTCTCGGTGACGAACGGCTCGGTGATCGGCGCGAGGAACGCCTGCAGCGACTCGGCGTCGATCTCCACGCCCTCGCGGATGAAGTCCTCCCGGCGCAGGGCCTCCTCGACCTCGTCGATGTCGGCCATCGTGCCGATCCGCAGCAGCAGCCCGAGGCGCCGCTGGAACCCGCCGGGGATGCGGTCGACGGCGCCGAAGTCCAGGACGCCGAGCCGCCCGTCCTCCAGCAGCCGGAAGTTGCCGGGGTGCGGGTCGCCGTGCAGCATCCCCGACCGCTTCGGCCCCGACAGCAGGAAGCGGCAGTACAGCAGGGCCGCGTGGTCGCGGGTCTCCTGGTCCCCGTCGCTGATGATCTTCGAGAGCGCGGTGCCGTCCATCCACTCGGTGATCAGGATGTTGCCGGACTGCGCGACGACCTCGGGAATGGCGAAGTCGGGGTCGTCCAGGTAGGCCTCGCGGAACCGGGTCTGCGACTCGGCCTCGATCGTGTAGTCGAGCTCCTCGACCACCCGCTCCTTGAGCTCGGCCAGCATCGACTTGACGTCCAGGCCCGGCATCAGCACCCCGAACAGCCGCCCCAGCCGGGCGAGCTGGTTGAAGTCGCTGATCAGCGCCTTGCCCGCGCCGGGGTACTGCACCTTCACCGCGACGGCCCGGCCGTCGTGCCAGACGGCGCGGTGCACCTGGCCGATCGACGCGGCGGCGGCCGGCCGGTCGTCGAACGACTCGAAGTAGTCCCGCCAGTCCTCCCCGAGGAACTCCTCCAGCACCTTGTGGACGGTCGACGCCGGCAGCGGGGGAGCGGCCTCCTGCAGCTTGGTCAGCGTGGCCCGGTACGGGCCGGCGATCTCCGGGGGCAGCGCCGCCTCGAAGATCGACAGCATCTGGCCGAGCTTCATCGCGCCGCCCTTGAGCTCGCCGAGCACCTTGAACAGCTGCTCGGCGGTCCGGGTCTGGATCTCCATCGCGACCGTCTCCGCCGGCCGGCCGAAGGTCCGCTTCCCCACGCCGAGGGCGGTGCGTCCCGCGAAGCCGATGGGGAGGGACGCCAGCTTTGCTGACCGCGTCACCGCGCGGCGGGGAAGATCGCTCACGACGACCATTGTCGATGATCCACTGTCGTTCACGCCACAACCATCCCGAACTCTCCCCGCAGCCGGAACCGGTCCACCGATCTGACCTGCTCAAACACGGTAAGTGTGCGCTTTCTCACGCGGGTGCGGGGCCGCGCGCCGCGCGCCGCGGCGGGCACGGTACGGTGCCGGACATGTCCGCGGAGCCTGCCGATGTGCTATTGATCGACCGCCGTCCCGACGGGATCGCCGTCCTCACCCTGAACGACCCCGGCCGCCGCAACGCGATGGCGGACGAGCTCACCGCCGCCTGGAAGCGGGCCGTCGAGGACCTGCGCGCCGACGCCGCGCTGCGCTGCGTCGTCGTGACCGGCGCCGGCACCGCGTTCAGCTCCGGCGGCGAGCTGTCCTGGCTGGCCGGAACCGGCGACGTCGCCGTCCCGCCGCTGCGCGACCGGATGCTGGAGTTCTACCGGACGTGGCTCGCGATCCGCGGCCTGGAGGTGCCGACGATCGCCGCCGTCAACGGGCACGCCGTCGGAGCCGGCCTCTGCCTCGCGCTGGCCTGCGACCTGCGGTACGCGGCGCTGGACGCCAAGCTGCTCGCCCCGTTCACCGCCCTCGGCCTGCACCCCGGCATGGCCGCGACCTGGCTGTTCCCCGAGGTCGCCGGGCTGCCGCTGGCCCGCGAGATGCTGCTGGCCGGACGGGTCCTCACCGGCGCCGAGGCCGCCGGGCACGGCCTGGTCAACCAGGCCTTCCCGCGCGAGGACGTGCTGGCGGAGTCCCTCGCCGTCGCCGAGCGGATCGCCGCGCAGGCGCCGATCGCGACCCGGCTCACCAAGGTCGCCCTGGCGAACGGCGGCCACCCCGACATGGAGTCGGCGCTGCGCTGGGAGTCCCTCGCCCAGCCGGTGACGATGGCCTCCCGGGACATGCGCGAGGGCCTCGCGGCGCAGCGGGAGAAGCGCAGCCCGCAATTCTCAGGCGAGTAAAGTGCGCGGGCGCACCGCCGCAACGGTCCGCCGAGATTGGTGGAACCGCTGGAGAACTGTCTAAAACGTAGGGGTTGACCTGCGGTAACGTCAAACACCCCCTGTGGATTCGGCAAAAATTCGAGTACGGTTCTGACCGTGCCCCCTAACGTTGAGGTCCGCCGCAGCCCGAGGCGCAGGCGCACCGTGTCCGCCTACCGTGAGGGCGACAAGGTGGTGGTGATGGTTCCGTCAAGGCTGAGCAAGGCCGAAGAGGAACAGTGGATCGCGACCATCCTGGAACGCCTCGCGGAGCGGGAACGCCGGCGGCGGCCCACCGACGCCGACCTCCAGTCCCGCGCCCGCGAGCTGTCCCGCCGCTACCTGGCCGGCCGCGCCGACCCGGTCAGCGTCCGATGGGTCGCCAACCAGCGCGCCCGCTGGGGATCGTGCACCCCCGACGACGGCACCATCCGGCTGTCCACGCGGCTGCGCGGCATGCCCGGCTGGGTCGTCGACTACGTCCTGGTCCACGAGCTGGCGCACCTGCTCATCCCCGGGCACGGCGCCGACTTCTGGGAGCTGGTCGGCAACTACCCGAAGGCCGACCGCGCCCGCGGCTACCTGGAGGGCGTCGCCGCCGCCGCCCACCTGCCGCTCGAAGCGGACGCCCCCGGCGACGTCGCCGACATCCACCACGGCGACGGCCTGCACCCCGGCGAGGCGTACCCGCACGAGGCCGCCGGGTGACCGACCAGGTCGCCACGGGTCACACGCCCGAAGGGCCGGCGCGCTGCGCCGCCGTGCTCGCGTGGCCGCTCCGCTCCGCCGTGCCCCCCGGCCTCGACCCGGAGGACTACCGGCTCGCGCTCCTCGAGGACACCTACGAGGTCGTCGCCGGACTCGAACTCGTGACGCCCGCGCTCGTCCTGGACCCGCCGGACCAGCCGGACGCCGAGGCCGTCACCTGGCCGGGCACGCCGATCGTCCGGGAGGGCACGCTCGCCGGCGCGTTCGCCGCCCTGCACGCCCTCGGCGCCGAGACCGCCGCGCTGATCGCCCCCGACGCCCCGGACCTGCCGCCGCTGCTGCTCGGCAAGCTCTTCCGCGCCCTCGGCTCCGCCCCGGCCGCCGCCTGCCAGGCCGAAGGCGCCGCCGCCCTCGGCAACGGCCTGGTCGCCCTCGCCGCCCGCCTCCCGCTGCCGGATTGGCTGGCCGGCGCCCTGCGCGAGGTCGACCTCGACACCCCCGACGCCCTCGCCCGGCTCCGGGCCGCCGCGCCGCGCCCCGGCCTCGTGCCCCAGGGCCCCGGCTGGCACCGCCTCCGCACCCCCGACGACCTGCGCTTCCTCGACCCCGGCCTGGAAGGCTGGGAGAACACCCGCGCCCTCCTCGAAGGCCACCCGCTCGGCCGCTGACCGGGGCGTCACGCTCGCGCGGCGATCGCCCGGGCCACCAGCCGCCGGACCGCCGCGTCGGCCGACTCCGGCAGATCGTCCACCGGGAACCAGCGGAGATCGTCCGACTCGTCCGAGATCGCGTGCCGGGCGCCCTCCGGGGCGACCGCGACGTACTGCACGTCCAGATGCCAGGTCCCCCGCGGGTGGCAGGGGACCTCGTGCCGGTCGAGCTGGACGGGCCCCGGGAACAGCCGGAGGCCCGGGATGCCTGACTCCTCCGTCGCCTCGCGGAGCGCCGCACCCGCGAGCGCGACATCGCCCGGCTCGCAGTGCCCGCCGAGCTGGAGCCACGCCTTCACCTTCGAATGCAGCGTCAGCAGCACCCGGGTACCGGACGCGTCGAGCACGGCGGTGCTGGCCGTGATGTGCGCGTCAGCGCACTCGCGCCACAGGCCGTCGGCCGGGTGCCGCTCCAGATGCCGCAGGAACTCCTGCCGCAGCCCGTCCTGGCCGGAATCGGGCGCCCGCCAGGACGAGAGGACGCGCACCGCGTCCCCGTAGAGGACCCCGGCCGTCACGACCGCGGGCCCGGTGAGCGCCTCATGCGCGGCCGACGCGGGGGTAGCGGGAGTTGGCCGGATGGCGGCGGCGGCGTTCCTGGTCGAGCGGGCGCTGCCAGCACAGGCTCGCCCGCGCGACCCGCCTCCGGATCGCGTTCGTGGACGAGCCCGGCTCGTAGCGGCAGCCGTTCACCCGCGACGGGCGCGACCGGCTCATGCGCGCGGCCCCTCGTCGCCGGGCCCCCGTTCGCCGCCGGGCTCCCCCCCGGGCTCCCCGCCGTCCGGCCCCTTCGCGTCGCCGGACTCCTTCTCGTCGGGCTTCTCGTCGGGCTTCTCGTCCTCGTCCAGCCCCCGGGTGAGCTTGGACAGGTCGATGTCGGACAGGCCCTCGATCTCGTCGCGGCCGTGGACGAAGCCCTCCGGGTCGTCGAGGTCGTCGGACGTTGGCAGCAGGTCGGGGTGCTCCCAGACCGCGTCCCGGCCCTCGGCGCCACGGGCCTCGGTCAGCGACCGCCACAGCGCCGCGGCCTCCCGCAGCCGGCGCGGCCGCAGCTCCAGGCCGACCAGCGTCGCGAACGTCCGCTCCGCCGGGCCGCCCGTCGCGCGGCGCCGCCGCACCGCCTCCGCCAGCTTCACCGAGCCGGGCAGCCGGCCCTGCGCGGCCTCGTTCACGACCGTGTCGACCCAGCCCTCGACGAGCGCCAGCGTCGTCTCCAGCCGGGCCAGCGCCGCCTTCTGCCGCGGCGTCTCCTCGGGCTGGAGCTGGATCTCCCCGCCGAGCGCCTCCTGGATGGCCTCCGGGTTGCTCATGTCGAGCCCCTGCACGGCCTGCTCGATGCCCGACAGGTCGACGGTGATGCCGCGCGCGTACTCCTCGACCGCGCCCAGCATGTGCGCGCGCAGCCACGGCACGTGCGTGAACAGCCGCTGGTGCGCGGCCTCGCGCAGCGCCAGGTAGAGCCGGACCTCGTCGGAGGAGACCTCCAGGCCCTCCCCGAACGCCTCGACGCCCGCGGGCAGCAGCGCGCCGACGCCGTCGGGCGCCAGCGGCAGCCCCACGTCGGCGGAGCCGGTCACCTCGCGGGCCAGCCCGCCGAGCGCCTGCCCGGCCTGGCCGCCGACCATCGCCCCGGCCATCTGCTTGACCATCCCGATCAGCGGGCCCGCCATCGCCTGCATCTCGGCGGGGATGTCGCCGCCGCCGAGCGCCCCGCCCATCGACTCGACCATGCGGGCCGCGATCGGGTCGCACACCTTCGCCCACACCGGAAGCGTCTGCTCGATCCACTCCGACCGGCTCCACGCCTGCGGCGTGCGGATCCCGGCGGGCAGCGTCGTCCGCTCATCGAGCCACAGCTCCGCCAGGCGCAGCGCCTCCTCGACCTGGCGCCGCTCGGTGTCCACCACCGACGGGTCGCCCTGCTCCACCACGGTGTGCCGGGCGATGTTCTTGGCCAGGTCCCAGTTGAGGGGGCCGCCGCCCTCGCCGCCCGCACCCTGCGCGCCGATCATGTCCGCGAACCGGTGCAGCATGTCGGCGAACTGGGCCATGTCGCCGCCCATGCCCTTGAACGGATCCTGGGGCCGGTCGTCGTCGTCGCCGTCCCCGGGACGGTTGAAGCCGAACGGAGTGTCACTCATCGGTTTGCCCCTGGGATGCATGATGGGCTCATATCCGCAACGTTAGCCGGTCCCGGCAAGGTCGCGTACTCAAGGAAGGGGGCACCCCCGTGGCAACGGGCAAGGTTCGCCCTCGGCGTAGCAAGGGCCCGGTCGTCGCCGTCACCGGCGCGGCCACCGGCGCGGGGCGGCTGCTGGCCGCCCGGCTCGCCGAACGGGAAGAGATCCGCAAGGTCGTCGCCATCGACGGGCACCGCGGCGACGTGTCCGGCGTCACCTGGCGTGTCGTCGACATCAGGGATCCGCTGCTGCCCGGCCGGCTCTCCGACGTCGACGTGATCGTCAATCTGGACCTCGAACGGTCCCCGGACGCGGACCCGCGCGAGCGCCGGACCCACAACGTCCGCGGCGCCCAGACCGTGGTCACCGCCGCGGCGGCGGCCCGCGTCCGGCGCGTGGTCCTCGTCACGTCCGCGATGGTCTACGGGGCGGGGCCGGACAACGAGGTGCCGCTGAGCGAGGACGCCCCGCTGCTCGCCGAGGCCAGCACCTCCATCGCCGGCGACTACCTGGAGATCGAGGAACTGGCCGCCACGGCGCACCTCACCCACCCGGGGGTCGAGGTCACCGTCGTCCGGCCGGCCGCGCTCGCCGGGCCGGGCGTGGACACCGTCGTCACCCGCCACTTCGAGGCGCCGCGGCTGCTGTCGGTCAAGGGCAGCACGCCCGGCTGGCAGTTCTGCCACATCGACGACCTCGCGTCCGCGCTGGACGTCGTCGTCACCGAGAACGTGCCCGGCCCCCTCGCGGTCGGCTCCGAAGGCTGGCTCGGCCCCGAGGAGGTCGCCGAGATCACCGGCAAGCGCCACTTCGAGCTGCCCGCCGCCCTCACCTTCGGGATGGCGCAGCGCCTGCACCGGCTCGGCATGACCCCGGCGCCCGCCACCGACCTGCACTACGTGGCCTACCCGTGGGTCGTGGACTGCGCGCGGCTGCGCGCCGCCGGCTGGAAACCCCTCCACGACAACGCCGCGGCCCTGCGCGCCGTGATGGAGGAGACCGCCGGACGGCACGCCGTCGTCGGCCGCCGCGTCGGCGGCAAGGAGGCCACCATGGCCACCGCCGCGGGCGCCACCGTCGCCGCGATCGGCGCGGCCGCAGCCATCCGCCGCGCCCGCAGGCGCCGCCGCTGAGCTCCCGCCCGCCCGCCCCGGAGGGCGGGCGGGCGCTGTCAGCTCGCCGGCGGCGTGGCGCTCGGCGAGGCGGACGGCGACGCCGACGGGCTCGGCGACGGGCTCGGGGAGGTCTTCGGCTCCTCCTTGCCCGCGGCCGACAGCGCGGCCTGCGCGTCCTTGATCCGCTTCCAGGCCTCGCCCATGCCCGGGTAGTCGCCCTTCTTCTGGGCGTTCTCGTAGTCGGCCACGGCGGCCTTCAGATCGTCGATCGCCTTCTGCGCCGACGCGCTCAGCTCCTCGCCCGGCGGGGCCTGCGGCCCCGGCTGGGCCGGCGCCCCGGTGCCGCCGAGCACCTGCTTCAACGCCTCGTCGAGCGTGTCGGCCGCGGCGATGCTCTCCCCGTACCGCACCAGGATCTTGCCGCGGATCGGGTAGGGCTGCTGCTCGGAGCCGCCCGCCGCCTTCGTGTACATCGGCTCCACGTACAGCAGGCCGCCGCCGAACGGGATCGTCAGCAGGTTGCCCGCGACGGTCTTCGTCCCGCCCTGCCGCAACGCGAACAGGTCGGCCTTCACCTTCGGATCGGTCTCGAAGGAGTTCTGCACCTGGCCCGGCCCCGCCGGCTGCGCGTTGCGCGGCATCTGCAGGATCTGGATCTGCCCGTAGTCGCGCCCCGGGTTCGACCCCACCGACATGAACGCGGCGAGCTGGGGGTTGCCGCGCGGGTTGAACACCGTGGTCAGCGAGAAGGACTGGGCGTCCTGGCCCGGCATCCGCAGGCTCTGGTAGTACGGGGGCTGCTGCCTGCCCTTGGCGGACGGGTCCTCGGGCACCTCCCAGAAGCCCTCCCCGTTGTAGAACGCCGACGGGTCCGTCACGTGGTACTTCGTGAGGATCTTCCGCTGGACCTTGAACTGGTCCTGCGGGTAGCGGAAGTGCGACTCCAGCTCCGGCGGGATCGACGACCGCGGCTGCACCGTGCCGTCGAACACCTTCATCCACGTCTTGGTGATGGGGTCGTTCTCGTCCCACTGGTACAGGTGGACGGTGCCGTCGTAGGCGTCCACCGTCGCCTTCACCGAGTTGCGCAGGTAGTTGACGTGGTCGTTGGCCTGCCGCGCCACCGCCGACCGCGTGTCGGTGATCGTGTCGCGGGTGGCCTCCCCGAGGCTCATCTCCTCCGAGTACGGGTAGCTGTCGGACGTCGTGTAGCCGTCCACCACCCACAGGATCCGGCCGTTCACCACCGTCGGGTACGGGTCGCCGTCCAGCGTCAGCCACGGCGCCGCCTTCTGCACCATCTGCCGCGGCGACCGGTCGTAGAGGATCTTCGCGTTCTTGTTGATCGCGCCCGACAGCAGCAGGTTCTTGTCCTGGAACTTCGCCGAGTACAGCAGCCGGTGCGCGAACGAGTCGACCGGCACGCCGCCCTGGCCGTCGTAGGTGCTGCTCTGCTGCCCCGACGGGCTGTTGTCCGGGTAGTTCAGCTCCTGCTGGCCGCGCCCGCCGACCACCGAGTACCGCGGCGAGCGCTCCCCGAAGTAGATCTCCGGCTGCGCCACCTTGATCGGCTGGTTCGGGGACGCCGGCATGTCCGGGGTGATGAAGGCCGGCTCGGTCGAGTCGAAACGGTCGCCGTACGCGGAGACGAACCCGTAGCCGTGCGTGTAGACCATGTGGTCCTTCACCCAGCTGCGCTGCCCCACCGGCGCCCCGGAGAGCTCGCGGAGCGCCACCACCGTGTCGACGAGCTTGCCGTCGACCTGGTAGCGGTCCACGTCCAGCGTGTCGGGGAACCGGTAGAACGGCCGGATCCGCTGCAACTGCTGGAACGTCTCGCCCACCACGTTCGGGTCGAGGACGCGCACCCCGCTCTGCCCGAGCTTGGCGGCCTCGTCCTGGAGGGCCTTCTTGTCGGTCACCGGCTGCGACCCGTACGGGACGACCCGCGCCCCGTCCACCCCGTAGGCCTTGCGCGTGAACTCGATGTTGCGCTGGATGTACTGGCGCTCTCTGGCCAGCTCGTCAGGCTTCACCTGGAACTGCTGGATCAGCAGCGGGTACACCCCGCCCAGCAGGATCGCCGACAGCACCAGCAGCGTGAACCCGACGCCCGGCAGCATCATGCCGCGCCGCAGCAGGTTGCCGAAGAACATGGCCGCGCACAGCAGGGCTATCACGGCCAGGATCGTCTTCGCCGGCAGCAGCGCGTTCACGTCCGTGTAGGACGCGCCCGTCGCCACCCCGCGCTCCGAATGCACCAGCCCGTACCGGTCGAACCAGTACGCGACCGCCTTCAGCAGGATGAACAACCCGAACAGCACCGACAGGTGCGCCCGCGCGGGCGGGCTCGCCTTGTCGCCCGGCCCCTGCAGCCGCAGCCCCCCGTACAGGTAGTGCACCATCACCGCGGCCAGGATCGACAAGATCACCGTCGCGAAGACCACCCCGATGACGAGGCGCAGGAACGGGTACGTGAAGACGTAGAACGAGACGTCCTTGTGGAACTGCGGATCCTTCACGCCGAACGGCGTCCGGTTCAGGAACGCCAGCCACACCGGCCACTGGCCCGCCACCGACGACCCCGTCAGCATCCCCAGCACCCCGAGCAGCCCCCACGCGATCAGCCGCCGCCGCGGGTCGATCACCGCCCGGTAGCGCTCCAGGCCCTGCTGCTCCACCGACAGCGGCCGGTACGCCGGGCGCAGCCGGTACGCCACCGCCACGTTCGCGCCCACCACCAGCGCCATCAGCAGCCCCGCCCCGAAGAACAGGACCACCTTCGCCCGCAGCTGCGTCGTGTAGACCGACGAGAAGCCGATCGAGCGGTACCACAGCAGGTCCGTGTACACGGCCGTGAACGTGAGGAACGCCACCAGCAGCGCGGCCAGCGCCACCAGGACCGGCAGCAGCGGCCGCGTCCGTCCGGTACCGAGCCGGCGCCCGAAACCGGGAGTCCGGAAGGTCAAGTGGCCCCTCCGATCGAGATCTCTCCCACCGGCCGCCCGCCGGTGCTGTAGATGCAACTTACCGACTGGGACGGGGGTTCCCGCACTTCCCCGGGCTGAATGGGGGAAAGATGGGCCCGTGAGTCTTCTGGAAGAAGTCGTGCTGGACCTAGAACGTCACTCGGCCCAAGAGGGCTGGGACAGCGCGCCCCGCATCTACGCCCTCGTCCGCAGCTCCGAACTGCGCCGCGCCGAGCCCGAACTCGCCGAGCAGCTCGGCCTGCGGGAAGGCGCCGACACCCTCGCCGCCCTCGAACAGCCCGCCCTGCCCGACCAGGCCGGCGTCGAGGACGCCCTCGCCACCATCGCCTGGCCCGACACCGTCGAAGGCTGCGCCCTCGTCCTCGAACGGATCGTCCTGCCGCCCGAGGTCGAGGAGCAGATCCCCGAGGACGAGGCCCAGGCCGCCGAGTTCGCCGCGTCCCACCCCAAGCGCGAGGACGTACGCATGATCGTCGGCGTGCTGCGCGACGGCGCCCGCCACTCCGCCCTCCGGCTGCGCCGCCACGACGCCGACGACGAGGTCCTCACCGGACCCGACCTCGTCCCCGCCCTCGCCGAAGCCCTCGCCGCCACCCTCGAACCCGACGAGCCCGGCGCACCCGAGTGAACGGCGCCGCCCCGGAGAGGTAGCCTGCGGGACGTGAGCCAAAGCGTTGCCGGCGGAGACGTCATCCGGCTGATCGGCGTGCGCGACACGCCCCTGTCCGTCGACGAGGTGTACGCCGCCGTCGGCGCCTCCGGCGCCGGCGGCACCGCCGTCTTCGCCGGCACCGTCCGCGACACCGACCACGCGCGCGCCGTCACCGCCCTCTCCTACAGCGCCCACCCCACCGCCGAGCGCGAACTCCGCGCCGTCATGGAGAAGGTCGCCGCCGACTTCCCCGTCCTCGGCCTCGCCGCCGTCCACCGCGTCGGCGACCTGCGGGTCGGCGACATCGCCGTCGTCGTCGCCGCGTCCTGCCCCCACCGCGAAGAAGCCTTCGCCGCCTGCCGCCGCCTCATCGACGACCTCAAGGCCACCGTCCCCATCTGGAAGCACCAGACCTTCGCCGACGGAGGCGACGAGTGGGTCGGGGCCTGCTGAGGGCCCGAACCGCATAGAGTTTCCGGCATGTCTCGTCGTGCCGCCACGCTCAGCCTCGCGAGCGTGCTCGTCCTCGTGCTCGCCCTCGTCGGCTCCGTCATGCGCGTCCCCTACGTCGCCCTGATGCCCGGCCCCACGAGCAACACCCTCGGCACGAACGACAAAGGCCAGCCCCTCATCCGGATCGAAGGCCGCCAGACCTACCCCGACCAGGGCCACCTCAACTTCACCACGGTCACCTACCGCGGCGGCCCCGGCGGGCGCATCGACCTGTTCACCGCCCTGCGCGGCTGGTTCGCCGGCGACACCGCCATCGTCCCCGAAGAGACGATCTTCCCGAAGAACGAGTCGCCCAAGCAGGTCGACCAGGAGAACACCCGGGCGATGCAGGACTCCCAGCAGAACGCCGAGGCCGCCGCCCTCCACGAACTCGGCGTCCCCCTCACCACCCGCGTCGTCGTCGACGGCGTCCAGAAGGGGCGCCCCGCCGACGGCGTCCTCAAGCCCGGCGACGAGATCACCACCCTCGACGGCGCCGCCGTCACCAGCGTCTCCCAGGTCACCGGCACCATGGCCAAACGCCCCATCGGCGCCCCCGTCACCCTCACCTACATCCGCGACGGCAAGCAGGCCAAAGCCACCCTCAAAACCGTCGCCGACCCCAGCGGGAAGCGCGCCGTCGTCGGCATCGTCCTCTCCGACCAGTACAAGTTCCCCTTCAAGATCGACATCAGCATCGGCGACATCGGCGGCCCCTCCGCCGGCCTCATGTTCTCCCTCGCCATCGTCGACAAGCTCACCCCCGGCGCCCTCACCCAGGGCAGGTTCGTCGCCGGCACCGGCACCATCACCCCCGACGGCAAGGTCGGCCCCATCGGCGGCATCCAGCAGAAGATGATCGCCGCCCGCCGGGCCGGCGCCACCGTCTTCCTCACCCCCAAGGACAACTGCGCCGACGCCGCCGGCTCCCGCCCCGACGGCCTCCGCCTCGTCCGCGCCGACACCCTCCACGACGCCGTCCAGGCCCTCAACGCCCTCACGAGCGGCAAAGGCGCCGTCCCCGCCTGCACCCGATGAGCGCCCCGTACGAACCACCCCCTCCCATGCCATAGACTTAAGACATCACCGCGGGGTGGAGCAGTTCGGTAGCTCGCTGGGCTCATAACCCAGAGGTCGCAGGTTCAAATCCTGCCCCCGCTACTGGTCTGGGGTCCCCTGGTCGCCGCTTGCGGCTTCCGGGGGACCTTTCGCATTTCGCCCGGGGGACGATCCCCCGGAGCCCCCTGGTGCCTCCGCCATCCCCCACCCGCCCGCCCCTGGGGCTTCGCCCCTAGACCCCCCTCGGGCTTCGCCCATCGATTTCCCCCCGGCTTCGGTCTTCGATTTTCCTCGGGCCTCGGCCTTCGACTCCTCTCGGGTTCGGCTTCCATTTCCCCTCCAGGTTCTGCTCCTCGTCCCCCTTTTCGGGGGTGGTGTGGGGATTGGGGTGGGTGGTTATGATCTGTCCCACTTGCTCTCACCTGCGGCTTTGTGGGGAAGGTGGCGGTTGTGTCGGTCGTTGCTCGGGCTCGGCGGCATTCGGTGGGGGATCTGCTGCATCGGACGGCGCGGCGGGATCCTCGGAAGCTGGCCGTCGTCAGCGGGGAGTTGCGGGTCACCTACGCGGAGTTCGACGCCGCGGTGAACCGGGCCGCGCACGCTCTGGCGGCGCGGGGGCTCCGCAAGGGGGACCGGCTGGCGCTGCTCAGCCACAACTGCTGGCAGTACGCGGTGACGGTGTTCGCCACGGCCAAGCTCGGCGTGGTGCTCGTCCCGGTGAACTTCATGCTGAACGCCGAGGAGATCGCCTATATCCTCGGGCACTCGGGGGCGTCCGGGATCGTCGCGGAGGACGCGCTCGCCGCGACCGCGGAGAAGGCGCTCGCCGCGGCCGGCGTCCAGGACGGGGTGCGCGGGTGGATCCCCCTGTCGGGCGCCGCGCCGGGCGAAGGGTGGGAGGACGTCGACGCCTGGTGGCGCGACGGGCCCGCGACGGCGCCGGACGTCATGGTCGAGGACGACGACCCGCTGCGGATCATGTACACCTCGGGGACCGAGTCGCGGCCCAAGGGCGTGGTGCTGACCAGTCGGTCACTCGTCAGCCAGTACGTGAGCTGCGTGATCGACGGCGAGATGAGCGCCGACGACGTCGAGGCGCACACGCTGCCGATGTACCACTGCGCGCAGCTCGACTGCTTCTTCTCCGTCGACGTCTACCTCGGCGCCACCAGCGTCATCCTGCCGGGGCCCGACCCCGCGGCGCTGCTGGAGACGATCGAGCGGGAGAAGGTCACCAAGCTCTTCTGCCCGCCGACCGTCTGGATCTCGCTGCTGCGCCACCCCGACTTCGAGCGGCGCGACCTGTCCAGCCTGCGGAAGGGCTACTACGGGGCGTCGCCCATGCCCGTCGAGGTGCTCCGGGAGCTGATGCGGCGGCTGCCGGACGTGCGGCTGTGGAACTTCTACGGGCAGACGGAGATGGCGCCGCTCGCCACCATCCTCAAGCCGCACGAGCAGCTCGAACGGGCCGGGAGCGCGGGGCGTGCGGCCGTCAACGTGGAGACCGTCCTCGTCGACGACGCGGGCGAGCCGGTGAGGGCCGGGGAGGTCGGCGAGATCGTCCACCGCAGCCCCCACGCCGCGCTCGGGTACTACCGCGACGAGGAGAAGACCGCCGAGGCGTTCCGGGGCGGATGGTTCCACTCCGGCGACCTCGGGATCATGACCGAGGACGGCTACCTGACCGTCGTCGACCGCAAGAAGGACATGATCAAGACCGGGGGCGAGAACGTCGCCAGCCGGGAGGTCGAGGAGGCCGTCTACGAGCTGGACGGGGTGGCCGAGGTCGCCGTCTTCGGGATCAGCCACCCGCACTGGATCGAGGCCGTCACGGCGGTGGTGGTGCCGAAGCCGGGCGCCGCTCTGACCGTGGACGACGTCCATGCCCATGCTCGTGAGCGTCTCGCCTCCTACAAGCGCCCCAAGTACGTCGTGCTCGCGGACGCCCTGCCCAAGAACCCCAGCGGCAAGATCCTCAAGCGGGATCTGCGGGAACGGCACGCGGGGCTCGCGCAGGACTGAGCCCTCACCCTCACGCCAGGTGGGGGGCCAGTGTCAGGGCCAGGTGGAGGGTCAGGCGGTCTTGGCCGTCGGCGAGGGTCAGGGACGTCAGTTCCTCTATGCGGCGCAGGCGGTGGTAGAGGGTCTGGCGGTGGATGTTCAGGGTCTTCGCCGTTTCCTGGACGTTGCCCGCAAGGTCCAGGTAGGTGCGGGCCGTCGCGGCGAGATCCTTGTGCTGCAGGAGGCGTTCGGTTCCCGGCGTCTGGGTCGTCTGGGCCAGCGCCTCGTCGCCTGCGGTGCGGAGCAGGCGCAGCACGCCCAGGGACGTCCAGTCGCGGGTTTCGCCGGGGGCCGCGGTGCGGGCGGCCACGCGGGCCCTGAGCCAGCCCTCGTGGACGTCGTCCAAGGTGGGGCAGGGCGAGTGCACACCCGTCTGGACCGGGGCGTTGCGCTCTTCCAGAAGGCGGCGTGCGCGGGCGAGGGCCGCCGGGGCGTTGCCCGCGGGGAGGAGCAGAACGTGGTCGCGCTGCCACACCGTCGCCAGGACGGAGTGGGGGAGCAGCCACGGGTTCAGGGGCTCGGGGCTCGGGGTGCGCAGCACCGCCACCGTGAGGGGCGTGTCGACCGCCCCGGCGTCGGTGAGGTCGTCGGCCGCCTGGGTCCGGACGTCGGGATGCGTGGACAGCAGGTCGGCGACCTTCCAGCCGAGGTCGTCGCGCTCGCGGGCCTGGCGGGCCATGAGGAGGCCGGCGCGCTCGCACAGGGGCATGGCCCTGGCCGCCTGGGGGTCGGTGATGCGCTGCCGGTCGTCCAGCAGCCAGAGGTAGCCGTAGGTGACGTTGTTCCAGCGGACGGGCAGGCACAGGCGGGCGAGCTGGCCCAGCGCGGCGTCGGCCGGGATGCGGACCGGGCCCGTGGCGCGGGCGATGCCGTGGCGCTCGAAGCGGGCGCGGACCGCCCCGGTGGCGCGGCGGTGCAGGATCGAGTCCATCCGGACGGGGTCGATCGTGTCGCCGTGCGCGGCGTAGGCGACCAGATGGAAGTCGCGGTCCTCCAGGGTCGCGGGCGCGCCCAGGAGGTCGGCGGCCTGTTCCACGATTTCCTGGAGGTCGAGTGCCATCGCGCTTCCTTCGTACATCTGTATGAGGACTGGCCACCCTGAAAGTGGCGTTTGACTATAGGGGCTGCGCGGCGGTGCTCCTAACGTGCGAGGTGTTCCTTGACGTTGGAGGGTTCCATGCTCAGCCCGCTTCTTCTCGCCGCCGCGCGCAGCGGACGGATGCGCGATGTCATCACCTCCGTGCCGCTGACCAGGGGAGTCGTCGACCGGTTCGTCGCCGGGGACGATCTCGACGCCGCGCTCGAGGCCGTGCGGGAACTGCGGGACGGCGGGCTGGAGGTCACCCTCGACCACCTGGGGGAGGACACCCGCGAGCCCGCCCAGGCGCGGGCCACCCGGGACGCCTACCTGCGCCTGTTCGAGGCGTTCGACGAGCACGGGCTCGCCGGGGGCTCCGACGCCTCGGTGAAGCTGTCCGCGCTCGGGCAGGCGCTGCCCGGCGACCTCGCGCTCGACCACGCGCGGGAGATCTGCTCCGCGGCGGAGCGGGTCGGCATGACCGTCACCCTCGACATGGAGGACCACACGACCGTGGACTCCACGCTGGAGATCCTCGGGAAGCTGCGGGTCGACTTCCCGTGGGCCGGGGTCGCCGTCCAGGCGATGCTGCGGCGCACCGAGGGCGACCTGCGGGACCTCGTGGGCGAGGGGTCGCGCGTGCGGCTGGTCAAGGGCGCCTACGCCGAGCCCGCCTCGGTCGCGTTCCAGAGCAGGCACGAGGTGGACCGGGCGTACGTGCGGGCGCTGCGGCGGCTCATGCGGGGCGACGGGTACCCGATGGTCGCCAGCCACGACCCGCGCATCATCGAGATCGCGCTCACCCTGGCCGCCGAGCGGTCGCCCTCCTCCTACGAGTTCCAGATGCTCTACGGCATCCGGGCCGCCGAGCAGCGGCGGCTCGCCGAGGCCCACCGGATGCGCGTCTACGTCCCCTACGGGGCCGACTGGTACGGCTACTTCATGCGGCGGCTCGCCGAGCGTCCCGCCAACCTCGCCTTCTTCCTCCGTTCGTTCGTCTCCCGCTAAGGAGTTTCCATGGACGCCGTCACCAACGTTCCGACGCCGGTGAACGAGCCGGTACGCGGCTATGCCCCCGGCAGCGCCGAGCGGGCCCGGCTGGAGGCGAAGCTCGCCGAGCTGACCGCCGAGACCCCGATCGACCTGCCGATGACGATCGGGGGCGAGCGGCGCCTCGGCGCGGGCGCCAAGGTCGCCGTCGTCCAGCCGCACCGGCACGCGTCGGTGCTCGGCACCTTCGGCACCGCCACCGAGCAGGACGCGCGGGACGCGATAGACGCGGCGCTCGCGGCCGCGCCCGCGTGGCGGTCGATGGCCTTCGACGACCGCGCCGCGATCTTCCTGCGGGCCGCCGACCTGCTCGCCGGGCCGTGGCGGGAGACGCTGCTGGCCGCGACCATGCTCGGGCAGTCCAAGACCGTCCAGCAGGCGGAGATCGACAGCCCCTGCGAGCTCGTCGACTTCTGGCGCTTCAACGTGCACTTCGCCCGGCGGATCCTCGCCGAGCAGCCGATCAGCAGCCCCGGCGTGTGGAACCGGTCCGACCACCGGCCGCTGGAGGGGTTCGTCTACGCGATCACCCCGTTCAACTTCACCGCGATCGCCGCGAACCTGCCGACCGCGCCCGCCCTGATGGGCAACGTCGTGGTGTGGAAGCCGTCCCCCACGCAGACGTACTCCGCCGTGCTGCTCATGAGGCTGCTGGAGGAGGCCGGGCTCCCGCCGGGCGTGATCAACCTCGTGACCGGCGACGGGCTCGCGGTGTCGGACGTCGCGCTCCAGCACCGCGACCTCGCCGGGATCCACTTCACCGGCTCCACCGCGACGTTCCAGCACCTGTGGAAGACCGTCGGCGCCAACATCGAGAAGTACCGCGGCTACCCGCGGGTCGTGGGGGAGACGGGCGGCAAGGACTTCGTGGTCGCGCACCCGTCCGCCGACCGGGCCGTCCTGAAGACGGCGCTCGTCCGCGGCGCCTTCGAGTACCAGGGCCAGAAGTGCTCCGCCGCGTCCCGCGCCTACATCCCGCGTTCCATCTGGGAGGACGGCTTCAAGGAGGAGCTGGCCGCCGAGGTCGACGGGCTCACCATGGGCGACGTCGCCGACCTGTCCAACTTCATGGGCGCCGTCATCGACGAGCGGGCCTTCGCCAAGAACAAGGCCGCCATCGAGCGCGCCCAGGGCGACCCGGACGTCGAGATCGTGGCCGGCGGGACCTGCGACGACTCCGTCGGGTACTTCGTCCGGCCCACCGTGCTCGTGTCCGGCGACCCGGAGAACGAGATCTTCCGGACCGAGTACTTCGGGCCGGTCCTCGGCGTCCACGTGTACGAGGACGACGCCTACGACGCGATGCTCGCCCAGATGGAGTCGGTCGCCGACTACGCCCTGACCGGCGCCGTCATCGCCACCGACCGGGCCGCGGCGGCGCACACCGCCGAGGTGCTCCGCTACGCCGCCGGCAACTTCTACATCAACGACAAGCCCACCGGCGCCGTCGTCGGGCAGCAGCCGTTCGGCGGCGCCCGGGCCTCCGGCACCAACGACAAGGCCGGCTCGGTGTTCAACCTGCTGCGCTGGACGTCCCCCCGCTCGATCAAGGAGACGTTCGTCCCGCCGACCGACTACCGGTACCCGCACATGGGGTAGGCGGTTCCCCTGGTCCTGGCGGGCCCGCACCCCGGGGGGTGCGGGCCCGCCCGCGTCACGGGGGGCAGGAACCCCTCACCCGTCACAGCTAGTGTCCGATCATTACTTTGAGTAATCTCTGCGGCGTGGGGAACCGTGCGACCAGGGCAGGCCGACCGCGTACGCGGGCGATGCGCGCGTGGGTGCTGGCGGCGATCCCCTTGGTGCTGCTGCTGCACGGGGTGAGCCACTCCAGCGGACATCGCGGCAGCGCCGCGTACATCGCCGACGCCGACCGCTCGGCCGCCGCCGTGTCCTGCGCGACGTCGCCCGCCCATGGCGCGGACGCCCTCCTCCAGCCGTCCTTCGAGCACTGCGAGGCCGGCCACGGCTCCTACTTCGGAGGCGCCGCGCACTTCCCGCCGAGCCGGACCGCCCCCACGGTGACCGCCGTGGCCCGGCGCCCCGTGGCCGGCACCGGCAGGCCACCGGCGGCCGGGGGTCCGGCGGCGCCGCCCCGCAACCGATCGCAGATCCTGCGCTGCTAGAACCGGACGCCCACGCGGATAGGCGCGCGGTCGAGCGCGTGCGAGCTCCGCGTGCCCGCACCCGGCCCCGTCTGGTTCGTCATCGGAACCGAAGGATCTGCTCCCCATGCAACCCCTGATCGACCATGCCCGCCTCGCCCCGCAGCGCCAGGGCGGCCACCGGACCGGCGGCGCGCCGGCCCCGGCGCCCCGCGCGATGTTCATCGCCTGCTCCGACGCCCGGCTCGTGCCGACCGAGCTGACCGGCGCCCGGCCGGGCGAACTGTTCGAACTCCGCACCGCCGGCAACGTCATCCCGCCGCACCGGATCGGCCGGCTCACCGCCGAGGCCGCGACGGTGGAGTACGCCGTCAACGTGCTGCGCGTCACCGACCTGATCCTCTGCGGCCACACCCAGTGCGGCGCCGTCCAGGCGCGGACCCGGTCGCAGGCCCCGCGGACGGCGCCGACGATGTGGCTGTGGCTGCTCCAGACCCACCACTGGCGCCGCCTGCACACCCCCGACGCGGATCCCGGGCACCAGCATCTGCTCGCCCAGGCCGACAAGCTGCGCCGCTACCCGGCGGTGACCAAGAGCCTGCGCGCCAGACGCCTGCGCATGCACCTCTGGTACTACGACGTCGACACCGCGACCGTCTCAGCCTGCCAGGAGAACGGAGCCTTCGCCCCTCTCTGACGGCGGCCGCCCTTCACGACGTCCGCGGCGGCCCCGCGGCGCCCGTCGCCGGAAGCGAGACCCAGCCGCGGGTGAAGGGCGACTGGATGCGCACCGCGTTCTCCAGGTCCACCCCGATGTGGGGGTGGGCCTGGAGAAGCTCCTCCAGCGCGACACGGGCCTGAAGCTTCGCCAGATGCGACCCGATGCAGAAGTGGACGCCGCTGGAGAAACCCAGATGGCGCGGAATCTCACGGGTGACGTCGAGCTCGCCGGCCGACGGGCCGAACTCGCGCTCGTCCCGGTTCGCCGACCCGAACAGCATCATCACCTTCTCGCCCTCCGGGATCCGCGTCCCGTGCAGCGTGACCGGGCGCGTGGTCGTCCGGGCCAGCGCCTGCACGGAGCTCTCCAGGCGCAGGAACTCCATCAGCGCGTTCGGTATCAGCGACGGGTCGGCCGCCAGGCGCTCGCGCTGCCCGTGGGCGCCGTCCAGCAGCGCCACGCCGTGCGAGATCAGGTTCCCGGTCGTGTCGTTGCCGCCCGCCACCATGACGAAGCAGAACCCGAGGACGTCCCAGTCGGTGAGGCGCTCCCCGTCCACCTCCGCGGCCGCCAGCGCGCTGACCAGGTCGTCGGACGGATCGGCGCGGCGCGCGGCGATCACGTCGCTGAAGTAGCCGAACATCTCCGCCACCGCGTTCACCGCCCCCTCCCGCGCCGAGTGCGGGCCGAACCCCTCGTCCTGCAGGGTCGTGAGGGCGGACACCCACGGATCGAACCTCGCGCGGTCGGCCTCCGGGACGCCGAGCAGGTGCGCCAGCGCGAACGTCGGCAGCGGCGAGGAGAAGTCCCGGTGCAGGTCGGGCGCCTCGCCGTCGGCCGCCCTGCGCTCCATCACCGCGATCCGGGACCGGACGAATTCCCGGAGCAGGCCTTCGAGCGCGGCCGTCCGGCGCGGCGTGAACCCGTGGCTGATCAGGCGCCGCAGCACCGTGTGCCGCGGCGGATCCAGCATCACGATCGTCGGGGCCAGGCCCAGCGTGCCGATCTCGTCCGGGTGGAACGTCAGACCCTGCGCCGACGAGAACGCCTCCGCGTCCCGCGTCGCCGCCCAGACGTCCTCGAACCGCGACAGCGCCCAGAACGGCGGCTCCCCGTGGCGGTGCACCGGCTCCTCGTCGCGGAGCCGCCGGTAGGCCGGATAGGGATCGGCCTGGAAGCCGGGATCGAAGGGATCGTAGACGTCCGCCATGCCCGCCTCCGGTTATAACAGGCGTCGTTATTAACGCCCCCTGTTAGTATCACCGGCGTGCCGAAAGACGCAAGAGCCACCCGCGACGCCCTCATCCGCGCCGGCGCCCACCTCTTCGCCGCCCACGGCATCGACGCCACCCGCACCCGCGACATCGTCGCCCTCGCCGGACAGGCCAACGACTCCGCCGTCACCTACCACTTCGGCTCCCGCGACGGCCTCCTCCACGCCATCCTCCGCGCCGGCATCACCCGCATGGAACCCGCCCGCGCCGCCACCCTCCCCACCCTCCACCCCGACGACCCCCACACCATCGTCGACGCCATCGTCCGCCCCACCGCCGACGAACTCCGCACCCCCCACGGCCGCGACTTCCTCCGCATCACCGCCCAACTCGCCGGACGCGCCGGAATCCGCGACCACCAACCCCCACCCCTCCTCCACGACACCGCCCTCCAACAACAACTCCACCTCCTCGAAACCGCCTGCCGCGCCACCCTCCCCGAACCCATCGCCCTCGAACGCATCTCCCTCTTCATCGCCTTCCTCACCGCCGCCCTAGCCGACCGCGCCACCCGCACACACCACCCCCCCACACCCCCACCCGCCCCCGCACACGACACCTTCACCACCGACCTCACCGCCATGCTCACCGCCGCCCTCCAAGCCCCCCACCCCAACCCGTTTGCCTAACCACCCCCCACCCCATACAGTTAAGGCATCACCGCGGGGTGGAGCAGTTCGGTAGCTCGCTGGGCTCATAACCCAGAGGTCGCAGGTTCAAATCCTGCCCCCGCTACTGGTCTGGGGTCCCCTGGTCGCCGCTTGCGGCTTCCCGGGGACCCTTCGCATTTCGCCCGGGGGACGATCCCCCGGAGCCCCCTGTTCCTCCGCCTCCCCCACCCGCCCGCCCCTGGGGCTTCGCCCCTAGACCCCCCTCGGGCTTCGCCCTTCGATTTCCCCCGGGCTTCGGTCTTCGATTTCCCCCGGGCTTCGGTCTTCGATCTCCCCCGGGCCTCGGCCTTCGACCCCTCTCGGGCTTCGCCCTTCCTCGGGCCTCGCCCATCGATCTCCGTCGGGCTCCGGTCTTCGCCCTCCCTCGGCTTCGCCCATCGACCTCCCTCGGGGTTCGCTCATCGGCCTCCCTTGGGCCTCGGCCTTCCATCTCCCTCGGGGGCGGCCCTCGTTCCCCTCCGCTTTGCCCCGGTCAGGGTTCGGGGGTGGCGGTGGTGCGGCCTTGCTGGAGTTCGGCGTTCAGGGTCTGCTCGCCTAGGGCGGCTTGCAGGGCCTTCATGGTGCGGTCCACGTCGGTGCCGGCGGCTGCGGGTCTTGGGGCGCCCGTCGCCTCCCTCGCTGCGGTGGCCGCGCCCAGCAGACGCGCGGCCCGGTGGTGTTCGCCCGCCAGGGTGTGGGCGGCCGCCAGCCCTTCCAGCGCCAGCGCCGCCGCCCGCGGGTCGCCGGTGCGGCGCGCTACGGCCAGGGCCTCCAGGTGCGCCTCGCGGGCGGCTCCGGCGTCGCCGCGCTGCTCGGCCACGAAGCCCAGTTCCGACAGGGTGAGCGCTACACCGGGGTCGAACCCGACGCGCCGCTGCCAGTCGAGCGCGTCGCGCAAGAGCTTCTCCGCCACGTCCAGCCGACCCTGCCGCCGCGCCCCCATCGCCAGGCCCAGTTCGGCGAACACCTCTCCGGGGCGGTTGCTCTGCTCGGTCGCCAGCCGCATGGCCTTCTCGTGGAGCCGCTCCGCCCCGGCCAGGTCGCCCGTCATCATCGCGATCCTGCCCAGCCCGGACAGCAGGTACGAGACCTGCGTCCAGATCCCTAGGTCCTCGGCCAGCCGCAGCCCCTCGCGGAGCAGACGGGCGGCGCCCTGGAGGTCACCGCGGATCTCGGCGAGCCTGCCTCGCAGATCGGCGGCCCTCAACCGGCCCCAGCGGTCGCCGAGCTCGTCGAAGAGCGCCGCGCCCTGTTCGGTGTGGCGCGCGCAGGCGGCCAGATCCCCGCGGATCAGCGCGTAGTGGGCCAGCGTGGTCAGCGCGGCCGCCGTGCCCCAGCGGTCCCCGGCCTCGCCGAAGGCGGCAAGGGCCCGCCGCGCCAGCCCTTCGCCGGTGGCCGAGTCCGCGCCGCCCAGCAGGATCTCGGCGAGGAACCACTCCGCTCGGGCCCGGCCGTCCGGGGCGTCCAGGCGGTCGTAAGGTTCCAGGGCCGCCTCGACCTGCCGCGTCCGGTCGATGCCGTGGCGGCCGAGCATCTCCATGCCCGTCCGCCACGCGCCGGCCGCGGCCCGTGAGGAGGACGGCGCCGTGCCGTCGTGCCTGAGCGCCAGATCCAGCAGGCGGCGCCCCTCGCTGAGCCGCCCGCGCAGAAACCAGTACCAGGCCATCGCGTTGACCAGGCGCAGCGCGAGATCCGGGCGCTCGTGCCGCACGGTGCTCTCGATGGCGGCGCGCAGATTGGCGTGTTCCAGGTCCAGGTGCTGGAGCCAACGCCGCTGGTCGGGGCCGCGGAGTCGCTCCGCCGCCCGCTCCGCGAACCCGACGTGGTACCCGTCGCGCCGGGCTCGGGCCTGCTCGGACTCCCCGGCCTCCCGCAGGCGCTCGGCGCAGTAGGCGGCGACGGACTCCAGCAGCCGGTAGCGGTGGCCGCGCACGCCGTCGGAGACCACGACCATGGAGCGGTCGACCAGGCGGGACAGCAGCTCCGCGACGTCCTCGCCCGCGACCCCGTCCCCGGCGCAGACCGCCTCGGCCGCCTCCAGCGAGCAGCCGTCGGCATGCACCGACAACCGCCGCAGGACGGCGCGCTCCGGCCCGGTCAGCAGGTCCCAGCTCCAGTCGATCGCCGCGCGCAGCGTCCGCTGCCGCCGCGGGACGTCCCGCCGGCCGGCCGACAGCAGCCGGAACCGGTCGTCCAACCGGGCCGCCAGCTCGTCCGCGCCGAGCGCGCGGACCCGCGTGGCCGCCAGTTCCAGCGCCAGCGGGATGCCGTCGAGACGGCGGCAGATCGCCGCGACGGCGCGGGCGTTGCCGGCGGTGAGAGCGAAACCGGGAGACGCGGCGGCGGCACGCGCGACGAACAGCCGGACGGCGCTGGACCGGCGCAGGGCCGACGGGCCCGCCTCCTCCGCCTCGCCGGGCGGCTCCAGCGGCGGCACCGACCAGATCGCCTCACCGCCGACCCCCAGCGGTTCCCGGCTCGTCGTGAGGATCCGCACCTGCGGCGCCGCCGCCAGCAGCCGGTGCGCCAGATCCGCCGCGGGCTCGATCAGGTGCTCGCAGTTGTCGAGCACCAGGAGCAGCCGCCTGCCGCGCAGCGCACAGGCGACCCGGTCGGCGGCAGGGACGGCTCCTCCACCGGCGTCATCGCGGACGCCGAGCGTGGCGGCGACCGCGTCCGCCAGCGCGTCCGGCCGGTCGTGACCGCCGAGACCGACCGACCACACCCCGTCGGGAAACGCGTCGAGAGCCCCGGCGGCGATCTCCAGGGCCAGCCGGGTCTTGCCGACCCCTCCCGGCCCCGTGAGCGTGACGAGACGGAACCGCTCCAGCAGCGCCCGCACCTCGCGGACCGCCTCCTCGCGGCCGATCAGCTCGCCGGGCGGCGCGGGCAGGTTGGTCCGGGGACGTCCGGGCGCCAGGTCCGGGTCCCGGGTGAGGATCGCCTGCCGGAGATCCGCCAGCTCGGGGCTCGGATCCAGACCCAGATCCTCGCGCAGCCGGTCGCGCAGCTCCCCGAAGCTGTCCAGGGCCTCGTGCTGCCTTCCGGCCCCGTACAGAGCGCGCATCAGGGCGGCGTGCAGCCGTTCCCTGAGGGGGTGGCGGGCCACCAGGTCGCGCAGCTCGCCCACCAGCGCGCTGTGCTCGCCCAGGGCGAGCCGGGCCTCGACGAGATCCTCCACGGCCGCCAGCCGCTGCTCCTCCAGGCGAAGGATCGCGGCCCGCGCGAACGGCTCGTCGCCGAAGGGGGCGTAGGCGGGGCCCCTCCACAGGGCCGACGCTTCGGTGAGCAGCGCGGCCCTGGCCCGAGGGTCGGCGGTCTCCCGCGCCCGGGCGACGAGCGCGGCGAACCGGCCCGCGTCCACCGCCTCGGAATCGACCCGCAGCAGATACCCCGGCGCCTGGTACACCACCAGATCCCTGCCGCCCGGCTCGGCGTCCTCCAGCGCCCGGCGCAACTGGGACACCTTGACCTGCAGGGCCCCCGCCGGGTCCGCCGGACGCGCCGGCCCCCACAGATCGTCGATCAGCCGGTCCGCCGACACCGGCCGCCCGTCCTGGACGAGCAGATCGGCCAGCAGCGCCCGGACCTTCAGCCCCCGGACCGCGACCTGGGTGCCGTCGGCCGTCCAGACCGCCAGCGGTCCGAGCACCCCGAAACGCATGATCCCCACGATAACGCCCTGACCGGGGCCTACGGCGGCGCCCGGGAGACGGTAGGCGGAGGGAAAGCGGGCGGTAAGCGGCCCGCCGCATAGTCGGGCGACGGCACCAGAACCTCTACCGAAGAAGGTCCATCATGCGTTCCGCGCCCAGGCCGGGATTGAGCCTGGCCCTGCTGGCGTTCTCCAGCCTCATCACCTCGCTCGACTTCACCATCGTGTACGTGGCGCTGCCCGACCTCGTCCGCGACGTCGGCTTCTCCGAGGGCTCGGCCCAGTGGGTGATCAGCGCCTACGCCGTGTTCTTCGGCGGCTTCCTGCTGCTCGGCGGCCGCTCGGGCGACCTGCTGGGACGCCGCCGCATGTTCGTCCTCGGCATGGTCGCGTTCGGCGGCGCGTCCCTGCTCGGCGGCCTCGCCACCTCCCCGGGCACGCTCGTCGCCGCCCGCGCGATCCAGGGGGTCGGCGCCGCGATCGTGTTCCCCGCCACCCTCGCGCAGGTCAACACCATGTTCGCGGAGGGACGCGAACGGCTCAGGGCGCTCGGGGTGTGGGCCATGGCCGGCGCCGGAGGGCTCAGCGCCGGGGCGCTCCTCGGCGGCGTCCTCACCCACGCGTTCGGCTGGGAGGCCGTGTTCCTCGTGAACGTGCCGCTGGTGGCCGCCGCGGCCGCCGCCGCGTTCCGGCTGCTGCCGGCGGACGGACCGGTCGACCGCGGCCGCGGGTACGACCTGCCCGGCGTGGTCACCGGCACCGCGGGCGCCACCCTCCTCGTGTACACGATCGCCGAGGTCCCCGACACGGGCTGGACCTCCGCGGAGTTCGCCGTCGGGGCCCTGCTCGCACTCGGCCTGCTGGCCGCCTTCCTCGCCGTCGAGGCGCGCAGCCGCAGCCCGCTGATGCCGCTGCGCCTCCTGCGCGACCGCGACCTGGCCCCCGCCCTTGTGATCATCTTCGTGTTCGGGGCGACCATGCAGAACGTCGTGTACTTCCTCACCCTGTACTTCCAGGACGTGCTGGGCTACACGGCCCTGCGGGCGGGACTGGCGTTCCTCGGCCTGTCCGCGGTGATCGCCCTGGGGAACTTCGCCGCCGGACGGCTGATGCTGCGCATCGGCATCCGCGGCACCCTCATCACCGCGCTCCTGCTCGGGGCAGGGGGCAGCGCCCTCCTGGCGGCCGGAATGATGGCCGACGGCTCGTACCTCACCGTCCTGGCCGGGATCGCCGTGTACGGGATGGGCATGGGCACGATCTACCCCACCCAGTTCGCCGCCGCGGCCACCGGTGTGGACGCGCGGGAGCAGGGCATCGCGGGCGGCATGGCCAACACCGCCATGCAGATCGGGGTGGGCGTCGGACTGGCCGTGCTCGTCGGCGTCGCGGCATCCGGCAGCGGCGCCGCCGCCGGCCTGCGCGCCGCCGTAGCCGTGTCGGCCGTCCTGACCCTGGTGGGTGTCATCGCGGCCCTCGCCCTTCCCGGTCGCCCCGCCGGCGGGTCCAGCGGTGAGGTCTCCGGGAGTGCGGCGGCATCACCGGCCCCAAAGGTCGGCACGACCTGATGTGGGGAGCGTTCTACTCGGGTCTTGGTGTTCGCACGATCGCATCCGGATTCATCGGCCACTCCGCCGTGGTGAGGCTCAGGCGGTCGTTGTAGGGGAAACGGTCGTCCTCGTCGCGGGGGAGGGCGGTGCGGACGAAGCAGCGGTGCAGCAGCAGCTCACGGCGCTCGTCCAGCGGGGCCTCATCCTCCAGGCGGCCGGCCGGACGGTGCGGAGGGTCCTCGCCGATGTCGATCGCGCCGTCCCAGTTGAGGTGCAGGCCGGCCTCGTCGGCGTAGAAACGGGGGAAGCTCGTCCGCCACTGCGATTGGGAACCCCAGCCGTGTGACAGGTCGCCGGCCGGGCGCGAGGCGCGGCGGAAGGTGAAGTACAGCGTCGAGGTCGTGGCGACCGCGGCGTCGATCAGATGCCGCGGCGCCCGCACCCGCACGCCGGCGCGGCAGAACAGCAGGTCACCGAACCAGAAACCGGGCCACAGCACCTCCTCCACGGTGACCCGCGTCGCGCCCGGATCCTGCACCACGGCGGAGATCTCGTGGTGGAACGGGGAGAACGCCTCCGCGTGCTCGAACGGGGTCAGCCCGATCTCGGTGAAGAAGCGCGTGTGGGCGGCGCCGCCCTGCTCGATCAGGTAGTCGCTGACCCGGCTCAGCGCGTACAGCTTCATCATCCGCCACAGGTGCTCGTCGTCCCCGGTGAAGCCGCCCGGCGGGATGCGCTCACGCCTGCGCAGGGGCGCCAGCCCGGCCAGGTGGGCGGCCGCCGTCCGCCGCCGGCCCGCCAGGAACCGGCGGGGCTCGCCGTCGTGGTCCAGCAGATCCTCGTAGAGGCGGCGGAAGCAGGCCCGGTCGAGGTCCATCGCGCGATGATGGCGCGGCTGCTCCCCGGCGGCAAGAGCGCAGGCGGCGGCCCTTAGCCTGGAGGGGTGAGGAAGGTCTTGGGTGCGGTCGCCGACGTTCTCTGCGTGCTCGTTTTCGTCGCCATCGGGCGGGCTTCGCATGAGGAGGCGGCCAGTCTGGGCGGGTTCCTGTCCACCGCCTGGCCGTTCCTCGTGGGGCTCGGCGTCGGATGGGGTCTTCTCCGGGCCTGGCGGCGGCCTGAGGAGGTCTTTCCGGCCGGGGTCGGGATCTGGGTCTCGTCCGTGGCCGTGGGAATGGTGCTGCGGGTCGTGTCCGGGCAGGGCACCGCTCTCGCGTTCGTGATCGTGGCTTCGGTGTTCCTCGGCGCCGCGCTGCTCGGATGGCGGGTCGCGGCCCGGCTCGTGGCCCGGCTGGCGGCGGCTCGGAAGGTGTCCGCCTCCGGGTGAGGGGCCCTGGAGGACGCCCCCGGATGACCGGGCGGTCTCTTCGGCTGATCGAACCGGTTGACGGCGTCGCGCCGCCCTGGTGAAGTTACCCGCGAGTCATGTACGGGCGCGAGCCTTTCCTGTGAAGGGGACACGATGCCATCTGCGCTGCGCGACTGGCTGGACAAGCCGAACACCGGACGCGGCGTCCACCTGGCGGCCGACGACGGCGGCTGGGAGTTCCGCGACTACGGTGAGCTGGCGTCGGCCGCGCGGCGCACCGCGGGGGCGCTGGTCGAGGAGGGCGTCCGGCCGGGCGACGTGGTGTGCCTGATCCTGCCCACGGACTTCACCTGCGTCGAGACGTACTTCGCGGTCTGGGCCGCGGGCGCCACGGTGTGCCTGATCACTCCGCCGCTGTTCCAGGACGGCGACGACTACGTCGCGCACGTGGCGGCGATCCTGCGCCAGGCGTCGCCGGCGCTGGTCGTGGCCTCCGACGGGCTGGCCGACTACGCGAGGCGGGCCATGGCCGGCGCCGGGCTGGACGGGGAGCCGTGGCGGCCCCGCAAGGCCGACGAGGAGGCCGAGGTCCGGCCCGCCGGCGAGCTCGCCCTGCTGCAGTTCACGTCCGGGTCCAGCGGGTCCCCCCGGGGCGTCATGGTCACCTGGGAGAACCTGGAGGCCAACAGCGATCTGATCGCGCGGGAGGCCGGCTACGAGGACGGGGACGTGGTGGCCTCCTGGCTGCCGCTCTACCACGACATGGGGCTGATCGGCTGCTTCCTCACGCCCATCGCGCGGCAGGGGACGCTGAAGCTGATGCGGCCCGACCACTTCATCCGCGACCCGGCACGGTGGCTGCGGTGCTTCGGGGAGGCAGCCCACACGGCGGCGCCGCCGTTCGCGTACGCCTACTGCGCGCGGCGGGTCAAGCCCGAGCAGCTGGAGGGGCTCGACGTGTCCGGGTGGAAGATGGCGCTGATCGGCGCCGAGCCCATCGACCCGCACACGCTCGAGGTGTTCGCGCAGCTCATGGAGCCGTTCGGGTTCTCCCGGACGATGTTCAAGCCCGCCTACGGGATGGCCGAGACGACGCTGCTCGTCACCATGGACGACGTCCCGCGCAACCCGCTGGCGGTCCGGCCCGACCCGGAGGCGCTGGCGTTCGGGCAGCCCGTCCGGATCCTGGAGCAGCACCCGCTCGGACCGGAGTCCCTCGGCGCCAAGGCCGGCTGGGTCGTCGGCTGCGGGACGCCCGAGGACGACGTGCCCGTCGCCATCGTCGACGACGAGGGGAACGAGCTGGAGAGCGGCCTCCTCGGCGAGATCGTCGTCGGGGGACCGTCGGCGTGCCCGGGGTACTTCGCGGGGGCCGAGGCCAAGTCGACCCGGTTCATGGACGGGAAGGTCTACACCGGCGACGCCGGGTTCTTCCACGAGGGGCAGCTGTTCGTCCTCGGGCGGATGGGCGACAGCATCAAGGTGCGGGGGCGCTCGGTCTACGTCGAGGACCTCGAATCCAAGATCGCCGAGGTGAGCGGGCTCGGTAAGGGCCGCATCGTCGTGGTCGGCGTCCCCGGCGCCGGGCGCAAGGGGCTCGCGCTGTTCGCCGAGACGCAGGACGAGACCTGGATCGGCGGGGTGCGCGAGATGCTGCGGCGCCGGCTCGGAGACGACGTGGAGCTGACCATCGTCGTCGGCACCGGCCTGATCCAGCGCACCTCCAGCGGCAAGCCCCGCCGCAGGTACATGTGGGAGCGGTTGCAGGGCGGCCACCTGGAGGGCGCGCGGATCATCAGCTGATTGCTAAAGCCGGTGATAACAGGACAACATGGCGTTGACGCTGTGAGAGGGCCATGATGCCGGCTGTTGCCAAGACGCTGCTGAAGCTGGGCTCCCGCCTGGGTTCCACCGCCCAGAACGCCCTGGAGGTCGCCCGGTTCGGAGGGTTCGACACCGACGAGGACGCCTCGCCCTGCGAGGTGGTGACCGAGCAGCGCGTCTACCGGCTGCGGCACTACTTCCCCGGCGCGGGCGGCGGGCCGGTCGTGCTGCTCGTCCCGCCGCTGATGATCACCGCGGAGGTGTACGACATCTCCTCGCGGGTCAGCGCGGTGCGCGTGCTGCGCGACCTCGGCGTCGACCCGTGGGTGGTCGACTTCGGGGCGCCCGAGCGGGAGCCCGGCGGGCTGGAGCGGACGGTCAGCGACCACGTCCTGGCCGTCAGTGACGCGGTGGACCGGATCCGGGAGGCCACCGGCCGGGACGTGCACCTCGCCGGGTACTCGCAGGGCGGCATGTTCGTCTACCAGGCCGCCGCGTACCGGCGCAGCGAGGGCGTCGCGTCCGTGGTGACGTTCGGGAGCCCGGCCGACACCAGCGTCGGGCTGCCGTTCGGGCTGCCGAGCTGGCTCGCGTCCGAGGGCGTCGAGCGCATCCCCGACGCCCTGCTCGGCGGGTTCGCGGTGCCGGGCTGGGTCACGCGGCTCGGGTTCCAGCTCCTCAGCCCCGTGAAGTCGGTGCGCTCCCGGGTCGACTTCATCCTCCAGCTCCACGACCGGGAGCGGCTCGCGCCCCGGGAGCGCCAGCGCCGCTTCCTGGAGCGGGAGGGCTGGGTGTCGTGGCCCGGACCGGCGCTGGCGGAGTTCATCCGCCAGTTCATCCAGCACAACCGCATGCTGACCGGCGGGTTCCTCATCGGCGACCGGCTCGTCACGCTCGCCGACATCACCTGCCCCGTCCTGACGTTCGTCGGGGAGGTGGACGAGATCGCGGCGCCGCCGATGGTGCGCGGGATCCGCCGTGCCGCGCCGCGCGCCCAGGTGTACGAGGCGTCGCTGCGCGCCGGGCACTTCGGGCTCGTCGTCGGCAGCCTCGCCATCGCGCGGACGTGGCCGGCCGTCGCCGCGTGGGCGCGCTGGCGGGACGGCGAGGCGGAGCTCCCCGAGATCGTCGTGCCCGTCGCCGGGGACGAGGAGGCCGCGTCCGCCGGGCTCCCGGGCGGCCCCGCCGGGTACGGCCTCCAGCTCGCCATGGGCGTCGGGGCGAGCGCCGCCCGCTCGGCGTACCGGACGGCCTCGCGGGCCGTGCACGGAACCCGCCAGCTCGGCGGGGAGGCCGCGCAGAACCTGCCGCGCCTGGCCCGGCTGGAGCGCATCCAGTCCGACACCCGCATGTCCATGGGGCTGCTGCTGGACGAGCAGGCCCGCCGCATGCCGGACGAGGTCTTCTTCCTCTACCAGGGGCGCGGGCACACCCACGACGCGGCCAGGCGCCGCATCGACGCCGTGGTCCGCGGCCTGATCCACATCGGGGTGCGGCGCGGCGACGCGGTCGGGGTGCTGATGGGCACCCGGCCGACCGCGCTCGCTCTCGTCGCCGCGCTCAACCGGCTCGGCGCCGTCGCGGTGCTGCTGCGGCCCGACGGCGACCCGGCCGCCGAGGCGCGGCTCGGCCAGGTCACGCGGGTCATCGCCGACCCCGAGCACGCCGCGGCCGCCGCGGGGCTGGAGGACGTGCCCGGCTTCCTGCTGGGCGGCGCGGGACGCGGCGAGCGCGGTCCGCTGATGGACATGGAGGCCATCGACCCGGACCGGGTCGAGCTTCCCGGCTGGTACCGGCCCAACCCGGGCCGGGCCGGCGACCTGGCGTTCGTGGTCTTCCGCGGTGACGGGGACCAGCTGCGCGCCAGCCGCATCACCAACCGGCGGTGGGCCCTGTCGGCGTTCGGGACGGCGTCCTCGGCCTCCCTGTCCTCGTCCGACACCGTCTACAGCCTCACGCCGCTCCAGCATCCGTCCGCGCTGCTGATGAGCCTCGGAGGAGCCGTCGCGGGCGGTGCGCGACTGGCCCTGGCGAGCGCCCACGCCGATCCCGGGGGGAGCGGGGGGTCGTCCCCCCGCAAGGAGTACGACCCCGAGACGTTCTGGGACGAGGCGCGGCGCTACGGCGTGACCGTCGCCTCCTACACCTGGACGCTGCTGCGCGAGCTCGTGAACGCGCCGCCGGACCCGGCCGAGCGGCACCACGCCGTCCGGCTGTTCATCGGGTCGGGCATGCCGCGCAACCTGTGGCAGCGGGTCGAGGAGCGGTTCGCGCCCGCGCGGGTCCTGGAGTTCTACGCCTCCACCGAGGGCGAGTCGGTGCTGGTCAACCTGAGCGGCAAGAAGCCCGGGTCGCTCGGGCGGCCGCTGCCGGGCAGCGCCGGGGTGCGCCTGGCCCGCTACGACCTGGAGAACGGCCGGCTCGCCGAGGGGCCGGACGGGTTCGCCATCCCCTGCGAGCCCGGCGAGATCGGCATGCTGCTCGCCCGGGTGCGGCTGTCGGCGATCGGGTCGGCGGCCCGTCCCGTGCGGGGCGTGTTCCGCCCCGAGGACGCCTGGACGATCACCGGGGACCTGTTCCGGCGGGACGCCGACGGCGACTTCTGGCTCGTCGGCCGGGAGACCGAGCTGATCCGCACGGCCGACGGCATCGTCCCGCCCGGCCCCATCCGGGACGCGCTGGGCGACCTGCCCTACGTCGACGCCGTCGCCGTCTACGGGATCCCGGTGGGCGACACGGAACTGGCCGCGGCAGCCGTCAGCCTGCGGGCCGCCCCCGGGTCTTCCGCCGAGGGCGCCGTCAAGCCGGTGGACCTGTCCGAGGCGCTGCTGCGGGTGGAGCCGGGGCTGCGGCCCGCGATCGTGCGGATCGTGGACGAGGTGCCCGTCACGGCGGGACGGCGGCTGCGGACGGCGCCGCTGCGGGACGAGGGAGTCCCGCCGGCGGGGGACGGGCGCGCCTTCTACCGGGACAAGGCGGGCGCGTACCGGCCGCTGACGGACGCCGCGCGGCGGCGGCTCCTCAAGGCGGCGCCCGCCCGCGAGGCCCGCTGACGCCCAAGTCACCGCCGATAAGTCTGGACTTACAGGCGGCCGTTGCGTTAGAACAAAGCGACAGAATTCGCGCATTTGTTGCACGCGTCCGGAGGGGTCATGACGAGTGTTCTCGCGCCGCCGCCGCAGGGCAGCGACCTGAAACCGGTGCCCGGCGTCCCCGGCGTCCCCTACATCGGCAGCACGCTCGCGGTGATGCGCGACCCGATCGGGATGGCCCGCAAGCGGTACGCCGAGTACGGCCCGGTCGCCTGGGGATGGCTGCTCGGCCAGCGGATGGTCACCGTCCACGGCCCCGAGGCCGCCGAGGTCGTCCTGGTCAACCGCGACAAGGCGTTCGCGAACGGGCCCGCGTGGAGCTACTTCATCGGCCCGTTCTTCAACCGCGGCATCATGCTCCTGGACTTCGAGGAGCACCTGCACCACCGCCGCATCATGCAGCAGGCGTTCACCCGCCCCCGGCTGCGCTCCTACATGGACGCGATGGCCCCCGGCATCGTCAAGGGCGTGGAGTCGTGGGAGCCCGGGCAGGGCTTCAAGGTCTACGACCACATCAAGAAGCTCACGCTCGACCTCGCGGTGGACGTCTTCATGGGCGTCGAGCTCGACGACGCCGAGCGGGCGCGGGTCAACGGCGCGTTCATCGACGCCGTCCGGGCGGGGACGGCCTACGTCCGCTTCCCGGTGCCCGGCCTGCGCTGGCACAAGGGCCTCCAGGCGCGCAAGGTGCTGGAGGAGTTCTTCCACCGGCACCTGCCCGCCAAGCGCCGGGGCGACGGGAGCGACCTGTTCTCGGCGCTCTGCCAGGCCGAGACCGACGACGGCGAGCGGTTCACCGACGAGGACGTCGTCAACCACATGATCTTCGCGTTGATGGCGGCGCACGACACCACCACCATCACGCTGACGACGATGGCCTACTACCTGGCCAGGTACCCCGAGTGGCAGGAGCGGCTCCGCGAGCAGTCCCTGGGGCTCGGCAAGGAGAGCCCCGGCTTCGACGACCTGGACGCCTTCACCGGCATCGACATGGTGATGAAGGAGTCGATGCGGTTGGTCACGCCCGTCCCGGCGCTCCCGCGCAAGGTCGTCAAGGACACCTCCATCCTCGGCTTCCACGTCCCCGCCGGGACGACCGTCGTGGTGCCGATGCTCAGCAACCACCACATGGCCGACTGGTGGACCGACCCCGACGAGTTCGACCCCGAGCGGTTCTCCCCGGAGCGCCGCGAGGACAAGGTCCACAAGTACGCCTGGGCGCCGTTCGGGGGCGGGGCGCACAAGTGCATCGGGCTGCACTTCGCCGGAATGCAGGTCAGGACGATCCTGCACCAGATGCTCCTGCGGTACCGCTGGAGCGTGCCCGCCCGCTACGAATGGCCCCTGGACACCACGTCCCTTCCCTCGCCCAAGGACGGGCTTCCCGTCCGCCTCGACCGACTGGAGCAGTGAAGATGAGCAAGGTCGTCGCCATCACCGGGGCCGCGCGGGGGATCGGCCTCGCCACCGCCCGCGCCCTCAAGGCCAGGGGCGCCACCGTCGTCATCGGCGACATCGACGAGACCGCCGTCAAGGAGGCCGCCGAGTCGCTCGGCGTCACCGGCCTCGCCCTGGACGTCACATCCCGCGAGTCGTTCACCGCCTTCCTCGACAGGGCCGAGGAGGCCGCCGGGCCCCTCGACGTCGTCGTCAACAACGCGGGCATCATGCCGATCGGGCCGGTCACCGACGAGAGCGACGCCGACGCCCGCCGCTGCATCGACATCAACGTGCACGGCGTGATGCTCGGCACCAAGCTCGCCCTCGACCGGATGCTGCCGCGCGGCCGGGGCCACGTCATCAACATCGCCTCGCTCGCCGGCGTCATGTTCACTCCCGGCCTCGCGCTCTACAACGCCAGCAAGGCCGCCGTCGTCGGGTTCACCGAGGCGACCCGGCTGGAGGTGGCGGACCGCGGCGTGCACGTCAGCGCCGTCCTGCCCACCTTCACCAACACCGAGCTGACCGCGGGGACGCGCAGCCCGAAGGGGCAGAAGAACTGCGAGCCCGAGGACATCGCCGCCGCGGTCGTCGAGCTGGTCGGCAGGCCGCGCCCGCAGGTCGCCGTGCCGAAGAAGCTCGGCACGCAGGTCCGGCTCGGCGCGCTGCTGCCCGAGCGCGTCCGACGGGCGACCTCCCGCCGCCTCGGCCTCGACAAGATCTTCCTGGAGTACGACCCCGAGGCGCGCAAGGGCTACGACGCCCGCATCCGGTCGGGTTCCTAGACCGCTCCCGCCCGCCGCGCCCTGCGGAAGGCGCGGCGGGCCGGCGGCAGGTAGCGGACGGCCTCCGGCAGCAGCGGCCACACCCGTCCCGCCGCGCGGACGGCCGCCGCGAACCGCCGGTGCCGGCGCTCGTCGGCGGCGCTCCACGGCAGGTCGAGCAGCTCGCGCATGCGCGGGTGCATCCCGCCGACCGTGATGAACCGGGCGACCGCGTTCAGCGGCGGCGACACCGCCCGCCACACCGGCGCCGGCACCCTGGGCGGCGCCGGCAGCCCCTTGGTCACGTACCCGACGCCGTACCGCGCGGTCCTGTGCGCGACGATCTCCTCGTCCAGCATCCGCTTCCAGTACGCCTGGAACGCCTCCCAGTCGTCCGGCATGGCCCGGTCGCTGACCCCGTACATCCGGAACCAGGTCTTGGACTCCTCGTAGATCCGGCGCTTCTCGTCCTCGCCGAGCGGCCGGATGAAGGTCTCGACGCCGTAGAGCATGTTGTCGAGGAAGGTCGCGTGCGCCCAGTAGTAGGTCTCGGGATCGAGCGCGTGGTAGCGGGAGCCGTCCGGCATCGTGCCCTTGATCTCGCGGTGGTAGTCCCGCACCCTGCGGCCCGTCTCGCCGGACCGCTCCCCGCCGTACACGGTGTTCAGGATCGGGCCCGCGGACCGCTTGACCCGCGCGAACGTCTCGGTGAAGAACACCGAGTGGTCCAGGACGCCCTGGCCGAGCGCGGGGAGCATGTTCTGCAGCACGCCCGCCCGCGGGCCGACGAGGAACATCCGGGTGTCGCCGAAGTACCGCCAGGTCAACGACCCGGGTCCGAGGGGGGCCGGGGTCCGCGCGTCGGCCTCGTCCGTCATGTGCACCGCCGGGGGTCGGAACGGGACTACAGAACGACGATCATTGTAACTGTGTCCCATCCGGTGGCGGGGCGCCGGCCGTCCGGCGGCTAGGGTGCGGGCATGACCACGGACGCGACCATCACGCAGGGGCTGCGGGACCGGCTGGCGGCGCCGGACGCCGGCGCCGACGACCTCGACACCCGCATCCTCGACGCCGCGCTCGCGGAGTTCGAGACCTACGGGCTGCGCCGGGTCAGCGTCGAGGACGTCGCCAAGCGGGCCGGGGTCGCCCGCACCACCATCTACCGGCGGTTCACCAACAAGGAGCAGCTGGTCCAGGCCGTGATCCTGCGGGAGTGCCGCCGCTTCCTCACCGCCATCGCCGACGCCACCGAGGACCTCGCCTCCCCCGAGGACGCCGTCGTCGAGGGCTTCGTGGTCGGCCTGCGCAACGCCCGCACCCACCCGCTCATGACGCGCGTCCTGCAGAGCGAGCCCGAGGCGTTCCTGCCGCAGCTCAGCATGAACGGCGGCGCGGTGATGCTCGCGGCCCGCGACATCCTCGCCGACCGCCTGCGCCGCGCCCGCCCCGGCGACCCCGATGACCACGGCACCGTGGCCGAGGTGCTGCTGCGGGTCGCGGTCTCGCTGCTCCTCGTCCCCGGCGGCGGCCTCGCCCTAGACGACGAAGACGCCACCCGCGCCTTCGCCCGCGAATATTTGTCGCGCCTTCTGTGTTAATTGCTTTTTTCTCCTCCTTCGGGCCTGGCGGCCCTCCATCGTCGACAAAAGCGGGCGATCGCTGGCATCGCTCCGGCTCGCCTGGCGGCTCGCTGCGCGATCAGGTTCTCGCAAGCTCGAACCTGCCTTCGGACGCGATCGCGGCCATTGAGGTTGTTGCGTGGTTGTGGTGGGGGCTGAGGTGGGAGGTCATGGGCAGTGCCCTTGGGTTGAGGTGATTGCGGGGGTGTGTCCCGTAGGCTTTGGGTGTCGAATTTCGTTCTAGAAGCGAGGTGGGCATGGCGGCGGTCGTGCAGACGTCCTACGGGAAGGTCCGGGGGGCGGAGCGGGACGGTGTGACCGCGTTTCTCGGGATTCCCTATGCCGCGCCGCCGTTCGGGGCCGACCGGTTTCAGGCTCCGCGGCCGCCCGAGCCTTGGGACGGTGTCCGTGACGCCGTCGAGTACGGGCCGACCGCGCCCAAGCCCGGCTACCCCCCGGTGTTCGCCGCTCTCGTGCCCGACCCCCAGATCCCCGGTGACGACTGCCTCAACCTGAACGTGTGGACTCCCCGCCTTCCGGACGGCGAGGAGGGCCTCCCGGTGATGGTGTGGATCCACGGCGGTGCCTTCCGGAACGGATCGGGCGCGGTGCCCGTCTACAACGGCCGCAACTTCGCCCGCGACGGCGTCGTCTGCGTGACGATCAACTACCGGCTCGGCGTCGAGGGCTTCGCGTATCTGCCCGGCGCTCCGCCCAACCGCGGGCTGCTCGACCAGATCGCCGCCCTGGAGTGGGTCCGCGACAACATCTCCGCGTTCGGCGGCGACCCCGCCCGCGTCACCGTGTTCGGCGAGTCGGCGGGCGGGATGAGCGTCACCACCCTGCTCTCCCTCGACCTCGGCCTCTTCCACCGGGCCGTCGCGCAGAGCGGCGCGGGCAGCATCGCCCAGGACCCGGCCGACGCCCTGCTCGTCACCAAGGAGATGGCGGCCCGGCTCGGCGTCGAGCCCACCGCCGAGGCGTTCGCCGCGCTCGACCCGGCCGCCGTCATCCCCGTCCAGAACGAGGTCGCCGCCGAGGTCGCGATGCTGCCCGACCCCGGCCGCTGGGGCGCCACCACCGCCGCGGGCGGCATGGCGCTCACGCCCGTCCTGGACGGCGAGCTGATCACCCGGCGCCCCGAGGACGCCATCGCCGCCGGCGCCGGGCGGGACGTGGACCTGCTCATCGGGTACACCACCGAGGAGTTCCGATTCTTCCTGATGCCGACCGGCATCGCCGCCGACCTGACCGACGAACTGGTCGGCGCGGTCGCCGCGGGCATGGGCGTCCCGCCGGGGCTGCCCGCCGCCTACCGCGCCCACCATCCGGAGGCGACGTCCGGCGAGCTGCTCGCGACGATCATCACCGACAGCCTGTTCCGCATCCCCGCCCACCGCGCCGCCGCCGGGCACTGCGCGTCCGGCGGGCGCACCTGGATGTACGAGTTCGCGTGGCGGTCGCCGAACCACGACCTCGGCGCCTGCCACGCGCTGGAGCTCGGCTTCGTCTTCGACAACCTCACCGGCGAGGAGGAGGGCCTCACCGGGCCGAACCCGCCGCAGGCGCTCGCCGACCGGATGCACCGAGCCTGGAACCGCTTCGCCGTCGACGGCGACCCCGGCTGGGAGCGGTTCGACCCGTCGGACCGCGCGGTGATGGTCTTCGACGGCCCCGGCGACGCGATCGTCCACGACCCCCACAGCGACGACCGCAAACTCTGGGACTAGAGCAGCCCTTTCACTACGTGCTCTGCGATGGCCAGGGAGGATGTGGCTGCGGGGGACGGGGCGTTGCGGAGGGTGGTGATCGGGCCCAGGCGGCCTATGCGGAAGTCGTCCACGAGCGTGCCGTCGGGGTCGACCGCCTGGGCGCGGACGCCGGCGGGGGCCGGGACGACGTCGGCCGCCGTCAGCTCGGGGACGAAGCGGCGGGCCTCGGCGACGAACGCCCGCCTGACCGCCGACCCGTACAGCTCCCGCGCGCCCGTGCGCCAGTGCCGCCGGGCCAGGCGGCGGAAGCCGGGCCAGCGGAGCGCCTCCCACAGGTCCTCGGGACGGACGTCGCGCCGCCGGTAGCCCTCCCGGGCGAGGGCGAGGACGGCGTTCGGGCCTATGTCCACGCCGCCGTCCACGCGCCGGGTGAAGTGGACGCCGAGGAACGGGTAGCGCGGGTCGGGGACGGGATAGATGAGACCGCGAACGAGATCCGTCCGGGACGGGACGAGCCGGTAGTACTCGCCGCGGAACGGGACGATCGCCGGGGCCGGGGAGTCGCCCGCCAGCCGCGCCACCCGGTCGGACTGGAGACCGGCGCAGACCACCAGCCGGTCGAAGGTCAGCTGCTCGTGCGGGGAGGCGACCGTGACGCGGTCGCCCGCCCGGCCGATCCGCACGACCTCGAAGCCGAGCCTGACCTCGCCGCCGCCGTCCGCGACGTCCGCCGCGAACGCGCGGGCCACCGCCGGGAAGTCGACGATCGCCGTGGTGGGGGAGTGCAGGGCCGCCACGCCCGCCGCGTGCGGCTCGATCTCGGCCAGCTCGCCGCCGGTCAGCCGCCGCAGCCCGGGGACGCCGTTGGCCGTCGCGCGGCGCTCGATCTCCTCCAGCGCCGCCGTCTCCGCCTCGTCGCGGGCGACGACGAGCTTGCCGCACTCCTCGTACGGCAGGTTCCGGTCGGTGCAGAACTCCTTGAGCAGGCCAATGCCGCGCCTGCACAGGGTCGCCTTCAGCGACCCCGGCGCGTAGTAGAGGCCCGCGTGGGCGACGCCGCTGTTGCGGCCCGTCTGGTGGGCCGCGACGCGGTCTTCCTTGTCCAGGACCGTCACTCTCAGCCCCGGACGCTCCAGCGTCAGCCTGCGGGCGATCGCCAGCCCGACGATGCCCGCGCCGACGACGCCGACCCGTGTCTCCGCCACATCCGCACCCTAGCGGGGGCGCGGCTCAGCTCCCGAGGCGCTTGCGCCCCTGCGCCCGCACCCGCTTGCGCTGGGACGGGTCGAGCATCATGTACCCGACGAGCGGCGCGCCGAGGACGCCGAGGATGATCAGCGCGCTCAGCCACCACGGGAAGACGAACAGGGTCAGGAAGCCGACGACGACGCCGCCGATCACAAGCTTGGTCTGGGTCGACATCTCGCACCTCCGTTGACGGACCGCCCACTTGTAGAACGGCCGTCGGGCGACCGCTGTTCCACGATATGTCGCGAGTCGGCCCGAGCGCCATGGCGGAGGCGCCCCGTCAGATGCGCCCCGTCAGATGCGCAGGGACAGCTGGCCGCCGCCGAGGGTGCGGAGGACCTCCGCGTGGAGCCTGCCGTTGGTGCACACGACGCTGCCGCCGTCCGGGCCCGGCACGCCGGACAGGTCGGTGAACATGCCGCCCGCCTCCTCCACGATGACCTGGAGGGCGGCGAGGTCCCACAGGGACACCTCGGGCTCGGTGGAGATGTCGACCGCGCCTTCGGCGACCATCATGTGCGACCAGAAGTCGCCGAACGCCCGCGTCCGCCACACCGAGCGGGTCAGTTCGAGGAACCGGGGCAGCCGGTCCTGCTCCTCCCAGCCGCTCAGGCTGGAGAAGGACAGGGACGCGTCGGACAGCTCGCCCACCGACGAGACGCTCATGCGGGACGCGCGGGTCAGGCTGCGGCCCGTCCAGGCGCCGCCGCCCCGGGCCGCCCACCAGCGGCGGTTCAGCGCGGGCGCCGACACCACCCCGACGACGATCTCGTCGTTCTCCATCAGCGCGATCAGCGTGGCCCACACCGGGACGCCGCGCACGAAGTTCTTCGTCGCGTCGATCGGGTCGATGATCCAGCAGCGGTTGCCGTAGCCGGTCCTGCCGTACTCCTCGCCGAGGACCGCGTCGCGCGGGCGGGCCCGCTTCAGCGTGCCGCGGATCTGCTCCTCCACGCTGCGGTCGGCGTCGCTGACCGGCGTCAGGTCCGGCTTGGTCTCGACGTCGAGGTCGAGGGCGCGGAAACGCTTGGTCGTGATGTCGTCGGCCCCGTCCGCCAGCACGTGCGCGAGACGCAGGTCATCGGAATAGCCCGCCACGGCGAGCCACGCTACCCTGATCACCGCCCGTCGCGACACACGTACCCGGGCCGTTCCGGCTTTTCGGGCGGCCGGGACCGGCGCGCCGGGCGCGATGTCCCGCTTCCGGGCGCGGGTGGTGGCAGCATGGGGGCCATGGCGCACGATCTCCCCGAGTGGGTGGCCGAGCTGACCGATCCCCGCCGGGCCGAGACGCTCGACGAGCTCGCCGACCGCCTCGTCCCCCTGGCCGAGCACGCCATCGACGTCTCCCGTCGATTGCAGGCGCAACTCAACGAGCTCAACGACCCGTTCAAGCGCGAGGCGCTGTACGGGCGGGTGGAACGCCTCAAGGCCCGCGTCGGCGAGGCCATGGAGGAGATCACCGCGGAGATCGCCGCGTCCGGGGAGGAGCGCATCGAGCGGGTCTTCGCCGACTGGACCGACCGCGCGGGCCCCGCCGGCGACGGCGACCGGGGCCGGGAGATGCGCCGCCGGCTCGACCGCGACGTCGTCCCGGCGCTGTCGCGGCAGCAGCAGGACGTCGCCGAGCGGGTCGCCGAGCGCACCTCCAAGGCCCTGGAGGAGGCGACGCAGCTGCTGCTCACCCGGGTCGAGGAGCTCGCCAGGGCGGTCACCGACCTGATCCACGACGTGCTCCCGCTGGCCCGCGAGGGGCTGACGCTCGCCAGCCGGATCTCGGCCCTGTCCGGCCACGCCCGCAAGGCGGGGCGGGGGCCGGTCCCGGCCGAGCTGAAGGACGCCGGAGCCGAGACGTCCCGGGCGTTCGACGAGGCCGTGGCGCGGCTGGAGCTGGAGTGGTCGGCGCTCGGCGCCCGGTCCGCGACCGTCCGGGCGGCGCTGCGCGGCGCGGAGGAGGCCGCGTTCAGCCAGGTCACCGAGGAGATGACCCGGTGCGTGGAGGAGCTCGCGCCCCGGCACGTGCAGGCGCTGAACGAGGCCGAGGCCAAGGCGCGCAGCCTGTTCGAGGAGTCGCGGGGCTAGACGGCCTGCGGGAAGCGGAACAGGCGCCCGGGGTCGTGGGCCGCCTTCACCTTCCTGAGCCGGTCCAGGTTGGGGCCGTAGTAGGCGCGGGCCCAGTCCTTCAGACCGGCGTCGATGTAGTTCACGTAGGCGGCGCCTCCCAGGTGGGGCTCCATCGCGGCGTGCGTGGCCGACAGCCAGGCGTCGTCAGGCGCCAGGTACTGGACGCAGAAGAGACCCTTGCGGTGCGGGAAGGCGGTGTCGCCCGGCCCGACGCGCGCGATCGCGGCGCCCATCGCGTCCATGAGGACCGAACGGTTCCCGACGTCGTTGCCCTTGTCGAACCGGGCGAGCAGAGCGCTGATCGCGTCGTCGGGCAGCGGCCTGTAGGCGATGTGCGACTTCCCCGAGTACTCGGTGCGGGGGAAGGCGCCGCCGGGACGCCGCCCCGGCAGGGCACCCCGCCCGTGGCACTGCTCGATCGACTGCCCGGCGCAGCCTCCCATGAACTTCATCGCGTCCATGTAGGGCCGGCTCTGGGCGGTGGTGGAGGCGGGATCCGCGCCCACGGCGGCCGTCAGGCGTTCCATGGGGCCGTCGGCGCCGGCGAGCGCGAGGCCCGTCACCTCGACGCCCGGAGCGCCCTGATCGGGGGCGGTGTCGAGGTGCAGGCTCGTCCAGACCTCGCCGGGCGCCGCCGGCGCCCAGCGCTGCCAGCCGCGCACCACGGCGGCCGCCTTCCGCCAGGGCCAGCGCATGCTGAACGGCGTCACGTCGCCGACCTCGTGCGTCCGGAACGTGAACGCCACCGCCACGCCGAAGTTGCCGCCGCCCCCGCCCCGGCACGCCCAGAACAGGTCCGGGTTCCGCTGCCCGTCGCAGGTCAGGACCCGTCCGTCCGCCGTGACGACCTGGACCTCCTCCAGGACGTCGCACGACAGCCCGTACGCGCGGGACGTCACGCCCAGCCCGCCGCCCAGCGTCAGCCCCGCCACGCCCACCGTGGGGCAGCTTCCGGACGGGACGCTCACACCGTCGCGGGCGAGCCCGTCGTAGAGGTCGATCAGCCGGGTCCCGGCCCCGACGGCCGCGCGGTCGCCGTCGCGCCTCACGCCGTCCATGGGGGAGACGTCGATCACGAGGCCCGGCCCCGTCGACCAGCCCGCGTAACTGTGCCCGCCGGACCGCACCGCCACCGGCATGCGCTTCACCGTGGCGAACGCCACGCATTCCGCGACGTCCTGCGGGGTCGCGCAGTAGGCGACGCCCGCCGGGCGGACCCGGTCGTAGCGCGGGATGTAGAGGCGCCTGGCCTCCTGGTAGGACGCGTCGGACGGGCGGACCAGCTTTCCTTCCAGGCCGCGTTCCAGGGCGTTCCAGTCGGCGGGGCCGGTCGGCATCGGCCTCGGCGGCGAGGACGGAGCCCGGCGCGGGCGGGGCCGCTCATCGGAGCACCCGGCGACGCCGAGCCCGCCAAGCCCGCCGAGCCCGCTGAGGGCCGCCGCCTTGAGCATCGCTCGCCGCTCCATGCGGCCATTGTCGCGCTAGATCACCTTTTGGCGGGCGGAATCCGCGGCGCCGCGGCCTATTCGGGCTCGCCCTCGCGGGCGGCGAGGAGGCGGCGCAGGGAGTCCAGGCGCGCCCGGCTGGCGTGGCCCTCCTCGACCCAGCCGTCCAGGCCGCAGTCGTCCTGGAGATGGTCGCAGCGGGGCGGGCAGCGTTCGGCGGCGCCCTCGGCGAGGTCGTCGAACGCGCCGAGCACGTTCTCCGGGTCGACGTGCGCGAGGCCGAAGCTGCGCACGCCCGGAGTGTCGATGATCCAGCCGTCGCCGCCGGGCAGCTCCAGCGCGAGCGCCGAGGAGGAGGTGTGGCGGCCCCGGCCGGTGACGGCGTTGACGTGGCTCACCGCGCGTTCGGCGTCCGGGACGAGGGAGTTCACCAGCGTCGACTTGCCGACGCCTGAGTGGCCCACGAGCACGCTCGTGCGGCCGGCGAGGCGGCGGCGCAGCTCACCGAGGTCGCCGCCGCGCTCGGTCACGACGTAGGGGACGCCGAGCGGCGCGTACTCGGCGACCAGGGCGTCCGGGGACGCGAGGTCGGCCTTGGTGAGGCAGAGCAGCGGGGCCATGCCGGCGTCGTAGGCGGCGACGAGCTGCCGGTCGATCATGCGGGGCCGCGGCTCGGGGTCGGCCAGCGCCGTCACGATGACCAGGCTGTCGGCGTTCGCGACGATGATCCGCTCGAACGGGTCGGTGTCGTCGGCGGTGCGGCGCAGCGCCGAGGTGCGCGGCTCGACCCGCACGATCCGGGCCAGGGTGTCCTGGGCGCCGGTGACGTCCCCGACCAGCGCGACGCGGTCGCCCACGACGACGCCCTTGCGGCCGAGCTCGCGGGCCCGCATCGCGGTGACGGCGCGCTCGTCGTCCGTGCCGGGGTCGGCCAGGCACCGGTAGCGGCCGCGGTCCACGGCCGTCACGAGGCCGGGCGAGGCGTCCTCGTGCGCGGGGCGGCGGCGGGTGCGCGGCCGCGACCCGCGGCGCCCGGGCCGCACCCGGACGTCGTCCTCGTCGTAGTCGTGTTTCCGTGCCAGTGGTCCGTTCCCTGCTGTCAGGCGGACGCCAGCATCGACGCCCACTGCCGGGTGAAGTCCGGAAGAGTCTTGCCGACGGTGCCCGGATTCTCCACTTCGATGCCGGGAACGGCCAATCCGAGCAGGGCCGCCGCCATCACCATCCGGTGGTCGTCGTAGGTGCGGAAGACGCCGCCGCGCAGCGGGCGCGGGCGGATCTCCAGGCCGTCGGGCAGCTCCCGGACGTCGCCGCCCAGCCCGTTGATCTCGGCGACCAGCGCGGCGAGCCGGTCGGTCTCGTGGCCGCGCAGGTGCGCGATCCCCGTCAGCCGGGACGGCGAGCCGGCGAGCGCCGCGAGGGCCGCGAGCACCGGCGTCAGCTCGCCGACCTCGTGCAGGTCGGCCTCCAGGCCGCCGAACCCGTCCCCGCCGCGCACGGTCAGCCCGTCCGGCCCGCGGGTCACCTCGGCGCCCATCGCGGCGAGGAGCTCCCGCAGCGCGTCGCCGGGCTGGGTCGTCTCGGCCGGCCAGTCCGGGACGGTGACGCGCCCGCCGGTGACCAGCGCCGCGCCGAGGAACTGCGCCGCGTTCGACAGGTCCGGCTCGATCACCACCTCGCCGCCGCGCAGCGGACCGGGCGCCACGCGCCAGACGTCGTGCCCCGCCTCGACCTCGGCGCCCGCCGCGCGCAGCATCTGGACGGTCATCGCCAGGTGCGGCGCCGACGGGACCGGCGGCCCCTCGTGCCTGACCTCCACGCCCTTGTCGAACCGCGGCGCGGCCAGCAGCAGCCCCGACACCAGCTGGGACGACGCCGACGCGTCGATCGTCACCCCGCCCCCGGCCACCGAGCCCGAGCCCCGGACGGTGAACGGGAGGGCGTCGCGCCCCCCGTCGTCGATCTCGGCGCCGAGGGCCCGCAGCGCCGTGATGATGGGGCCCATCGGCCGCTCGCGGGCTCGCGGGTCGCCGTCGACGAACACCTCGCCGGACGCCAGGGCGGCGACCGGCGGCAGGAACCGCATCACCGTCCCCGCCAGCCCGACGTCGACGCGCGCCGGGCCCTCCAGGCGCCCCGGCAGCACCTGCCAGTCGGCGGAGTCCTCCCCGACGCCGGCGCCGAGCGCGCGGAGGGCCCCCGCCATCAGCTCGGTGTCGCGGCTGTGCAGGGGCCGGGCGATGCGGGTGGGCGCCCCCGCGAGCGCGGCGAGGACCAGCGCCCGGTTGGTCATCGACTTCGAGCCGGGCAGCGGCACGGTGGCGTCCACCGGGGCATGGGCGACCGGGGCGGACCAGTGCGGAGAGGCCATGCCCCAAGGTTATCGGGCCGCCGCCGGAGAGAGCGGGACGATCGGGCGGCCCGCGGCGATCAGAAGGGCGATCAGAGGGGACGATCAGAGGGGACGATCAGAGGGGGATCGTCAGGAGCGTTCCGCCGCCGTCCAGGCGGACCTCGAAGTGGCCGATCTGCTGGCGGCTGAGCCCGGTCCCGCCCTGCATGACGAGCGGCTTGGGCTGGCCGGGGACGCCGTAGCCCTTGTCCGGGACGCTCCACCCGGCGACGACGCTGCGCTCGCCGGTCCGCGACACCGCCTCCAGGTGGCACTTCAGCGGCCCCCGGACGCCCTTCAGCTCCAGCCCGACCTGCGTGCCCCAGCCCTTGTCGACCAGCGCGACCGTCCCGGACGCGCCCGTGCTCGCGTCGGCCGCGTGGAACTTCTGGCCGGTGAGGGCCTGCGTCACGGGCGGCTTCGGGGCGGGGGCCTCGTCGTTCACGGCAGCGCCGATGCCGATGCCCGCGGCCAGCGCCGCGGCGGCGGCGGCCGTGCCCGCGAGGTACGCGCCGCGCCGGAACCGCTGGTCGGCCCGCCGCCTGCGCCGCATCATGTCGATCACCGGCGCCGGAGGCGCGGACGGCTCGCCGGCGCCCTCCCATCCGGGCCCGTCCGGGATCGGGCCGGCCGCCGCGGGTGACAGCCCGGACAGGGCGCCGGCCGCCCCGGACAGCTCCCCGAGCTCGGCCTGGCACGACCCGCATCCCCGCAGATGCGCCTCGAACGCCCGACGGTCGCCCTCTTCGAGAAGGCCCAGCGCGTACGCGCCGACATCGGTGTGCTCGACCTGGGAACTCATGACGTCACCCCCCTCTCCTCCAAGGCGACCCGCAAAGCGCGCAACGCGTAGTACACGCGGGACTTGACCGTCCCCACCGGGATGCCGAGGTGCTCGGCGGCCTGGTTCACCGTCCGGTCGCGCAGCACCGTCTCCGTCAGCGCCTGCCGGTGCGCGGGGGAGAGCGACTCCAGCGCCTCGGTCACCACGACCTTGCGCAGCAGCGCGTCCATCTCGTCCGCCATCGGGAGGTTCTCCAGGGGCCCGTCGCCGACCTCCGGCGGCCTGACCTCGCGCTGCCGCCGGTTGTCGATCACGATACGCCGGGAGACCGTGGCCAGCCACGGCATCAGCGAGGACGTCCGGTCGTCGAGCCGGTCCGCGCTGCGCCATGCCCGGATCATGGTCTCCTGCACCACGTCCTCGGCCCACGGGCGGTCGCCGCCCGTCAGCCGCAGGACGAACGCGAGGAGGGGCCGATGGTACTCGCGGTACAGCTCGGCCGCCATCTCCTCGTCGGCCGCGGTCTGCGCGGCCCGCGCCGCGCCGGGGCGGCGGAGCAGGCTGCGCAGGCCGCCGCCGGGGCGGCCGGTCGATCCGGGAACTGCCATGGCCGGGGCGTCTCCGTCGTGCTGGAAGGGCGGTCATCTGGCAGTACGGGACCGCCCCGGCCTTCGGTTCAACGCCCTTGAGACTCTTTTAAGGTTCTCTTCGGGAAGTCAGCGTTTGACGGCGTGCAGGGCCTTGCCCGCCTGGGCGGCGGTTCCGGCCTTGACCGTCCGGCCGGCCTTGGCGGCCTTCGCCGCCTGGGTCGCCGTCCCCGCCTTCACGGCCTGCCCCGCCCGCGCGGCCTTGCCCGGCTTGGAGGCGCGGCCGAGCTTGAACGCGCTCCCCGCGGCCAGGACGCCCTTGAGCGCGCCGCCGCCCCTGCCGCTCTTCCTGCCCCGGGCCTTGCCCGCCTTCCCGGCCGCCTTGCCCGCGACGAGGGCGCCGCCCGCGCCCGCGCTCTTGAGCGCGCCACCGGCCTTGCGGGCCGCCTTGCCTCCGGCCTTGCCGCCCGCCTTGCCGGCCTTCAGCGCGCCGCTCGCCGCCCCGGCGGCCGTGAGCGCGCCGCCCGCCTTGCCGCCCGCCTTGCCCAGCCGGAACATGCCGCCGGACTTGGCGGACTTGGCACGGCCGGACGCCTTGGCGGCCTTGCGCCCGCCCTCGGCGCGGGCGACGCGAACCTGACGGGACGCCTCGCGGCGTGCCTCCCGCAGCGTCGCGGCGGCCTCGCGGCGCATCGCCTTGGCCTCCGCGCCGCTCTTGATCTGCGTCTCCCGCACGGCGCGGCGCAGCTCGGCCGTGCGCGGCGCGCGGCGGGGCTCGGTCGCCACCATCAGCAGCGCGCCGAACAGGCCGGCGTTCTTCAGCAGGTGGGAGCGCTCGTTCGCGCGGCGTTCGGGGTCGTCCTCGGTCCAGTAGCGGTGCTCGGTCGCCAGCGCGGGGACGAGCTGGGCGGCGAGCACCAGCGTCGTGAGCCGCCGGAACTTCCCGGTCAGCAGCAGCGCGCCGGTGCCGAGGCTGAGCGCGCCCTGCATGCGGACGAGGGTCTCGGGGTCCTTCGGCAGCCAGTCGATCCGGTCGGCGACGGGCTTGACGGCCGGGCCCACCCGCTCGGCGCGTTCGCGCGGGTCGCGGAGTGCCTCCAGGCCGGTCATGATGTACGGCGCCGCCACGAACGGGCGGGCCAGGGTCGTGAAGGGTCGCATAGCCCGCTACATGCCCAGCGCGCCGCGCCTCAAGCGCGGCAGGATGGGACCCATGTGCGGACGCTACGCCACCTCCCGCGCGCGGCAGGAGCTCCTGGACGAGTTCCAGGTGCAGCTCGACGCGGTGGACGGGGACATCCAGGCCGACTACAACGTCGCCCCCACCAAACAGGTCCCGGTCGTGCTCGACCGGCGGCCGAAGGACGAGCCCGACGAGGCGGCCGCGGTGCGCCAGTTGCGCACGGTGCGGTGGGGGCTCGTGCCGTCCTGGGCCAAGGACCTGTCCATCGGGTCGCGCATGATCAACGCCCGGGTCGAGACGGTGCACGAGAAGCCGTCCTACCGCCGGGCGTTCGCCAAGCGCCGATGCCTGCTGCCCGCCGACGGCTACTTCGAGTGGTACACGCTGCAGGACCAGGGTGACGGGGCCGACCCGGCCGAGGGAGAGAAGAAGGCGAAGGGGAAGCCGCGGAAACAGCCGTACTTCATCCGCCCCAAGGACGGCGCGGTCATGGCGATGGCGGGCCTGTACGAGTTGTGGAAGTCACCCGAGGACGAGTGGGTGTGGACGTGCACCGTCATCACCACCAACGCGCCGGACGACCTCGGCCGCATCCACGACCGGATGCCGATGGTCGTCGAACCGGACCGGTGGGACGCCTGGCTGGACCCCGCGCTCACCGACACCGAGCAGGTGCGCGGCCTGCTCGTTCCCGCCATGGCCGGGACAATGGACGCCTATCCCGTCTCGAAGGCCGTCAACAACGTGCGGAACAACGGCCCGGAACTTATAGAACCGGCAAATTCCGGGGATGGTTCCGGTGACCATTCCGAGGGTCTCTTCTGACACGGGCCGCGCCGGAGGGTCCGGCGCCATTCCGCTCGGGGAGCGCTCCGGGCGCGACAATTCCGCCACGGCCGGCGTGACCGCGTGACCGCGTGACCGCGTGACGGCGTGACGTGCCGGCTAGCGCAGCCGGGCGCTCGCCAGGAGGTGGATGCCGAGCGACTCGTCGGTCTGGCGTGCGCCCATCTCGGTGCGGACGAGGCGCTGCAGCGCCCGCGGGGACTCGCCGAGGACGTGCTCGACGGTCGAGGGGGACAGCACCGTGCGCGGCCGGATCCACTCGACCTCCAGGCCGGCGTCGGCGAGCAGCTCGCGGAGCTGGTGGGCCGAGAACGAGCGGGTGATCGTCCCGTCCGGCCAGGGCACGAGGACGACCTCGGCGCTCGGGACGTCCGACAGGTGCGCCCAGTAGTTGCGCTCGGCCAGCAGCGCCATGCCGAGGGTGAGGGAGTCGACGCACAGCAGGACCCGGCCGCCGGGGCGCAGCACGCGGGCGATCTCGCCGATCGTCGCCTCGGTGGCCAGGTGCCGCGACAGCACGCGGTTCTCGGCGATCACGGCGTCCACGCAGGCGTCGGCGAGGTAGGACAGGGTGCCGGAGTCGGCGATCAGCGGGACCGTGCGGGCGGTCCGCCCCCCGGGGGTGCCGGGGCGGACCGGCGCCGGACGGCCCCGGCGCTCGGGGTCGCGCACCTCCAGCACCGTGTGGCCCGCCGCGGCCGCGCGGGCGGCGCTGTGCCCCTGCCCGCCCGAGATGTCGAGCACGCGGGACGGCCTGCGCGGCAGCCACCGGGTGAGCTGGGCGTCCGCCACCGCCTCGTAGAAGGTCCAGTAGCGCGCCAGGGAGTCCCCTGACCCGTCACCGGAGGTGTCCCGCAGGCTGGCGATGGTGGGCTCGGAAGGTCGCGCCGAAGGCACCGAGTGCACCAATTGCTCCTGTTCTAGCCGTGTACGTCACATCTTTCCCCGTCCGGGGCCGGTCATCACCCTGAGTGAGGGACGGGACCCGGCGACACGGTCGCGGAGCGCCCGCCCCCGCCCGGGAATCGGCGGGGGCGTTCCGGTGTTGCACCCTCTCACAGAGCAGCGAAAGCGGAGGTGCGAGCCGGATGACCACAGCCGTCGCCGATCAGCAGCGGAGAGCCGGCACGGCGGCGCCCCGCGGCGACGCGCGGGCCCCCGCCCGCGTCGGAGGGCCGCGCGGACCGATATCGTCTGTGGGGTCGATATCGTCTGAGGGGTATGGCGCCGCCCGGCCGGTCAAGGCCACGGGCGCCAGAGCCGAGGGGGTGGGTCAGGTACCGGGCACCGCGGAGACCGTGGAGCAGCGCCAGGAGCGCTTCCAGCGCGACGTGCTCCCGTTCTTGGACCAGCTGTATTCGGCCGCGCTGCGCATGACGCGCAACCCGGCCGACGCCGAGGACCTCGTCCAGGAGACGTTCGCCAAGGCGTTCGCGTCCTTCCACCAGTTCAAGGAGGGGACGAACCTCAAGGCCTGGCTGTACCGCATCCTGACCAACACGTTCATCAACACCTACCGCAAGCGGCAGCGCCAGCCGCAGCAGGCGGCCACCGACGACATCGAGGACTGGCAGATCGCGCGTGCCGAGTCGCACACGTCGAGCGGTCTGAAGTCGGCCGAGGCCGAGGCACTGGAGCACCTGCCCGACTCCGACGTCAAGCGGGCGCTCCAGGAGCTGCCGGAGGAGTTCCGGATCGCCGTCTACCTCGCCGACGTCGAGGGGTTCGCCTACAAGGAGATCGCCGAGATCATGGGCACGCCCATCGGCACGGTGATGTCCCGGTTGCACCGGGGCCGGCGCCAGCTGCGCGGCATGCTCGAGGACTACGCCGACGAGCGCGGGCTCACCCGCGCGAGCAGGGGGTCGACATGAGCTGCGGCAACCACCACGACACGCCCTGCGACGAGGTGCTCGCCCGCGTGTACACCTACCTCGACGGCGAGCTCGACCAGGGCGGCTGCGGCGAGGTGCGCCAGCACCTCGACGAGTGCGGCCCGTGCCTGCGCGAGTACGGCCTCGAAGAGGCCGTCAAGAAGCTCGTGAGCAAGTCGTGCGGGTGCGAGCAGGCCCCGACCGAACTGCGCGCCAAGGTGCTCGGCCGCATCGAGGAGATCTGCGGCGAGATCCAGGCGTCCGGGGCCGGCGAGGTCCCGGCGTCCGGTGGCGCCGGCAAGCCGGAGAGCGCCTGACCGCCGGTATCTTTCCGGTGTGCTGACACTCGTCACCGGCGCGGCCGGATTCATCGGGTCCCATCTCGTCGACAGGCTCCTCGCGGACGGCCACGAGGTCGTGGGAGTGGACGACATGTCGTCGGGCGCGAACGCCCGGCCCGGGGTCGAGCTGTGGGAGATGGACGTCGCCGACCCGGCGCTCGCCGAGCGGGCCGCGGCCCGCCGCCCCGAGGTGGTCTTCCATCTCGCCGCGCAGGTGAGCGTGCGGGTCAGCGTGGGCGACCCGCTGGGCGACGCCCGCACCAACGTGGTCGGGACGGCCAACGTCCTGGAGGCCGCGCGGGCGGCGGGCGCCCGCAAGGTCGTGTTCACCTCCAGCTGCGCCGTGTACGGGGTGCCGGACGCGCTGCCCGTCCCCCCGGACGCCGAGCTGCGCCCCGCGTCGCCGTACGCGGCCTCGAAGGTCGCCGGCGAGGTGTACGCCGGGATGTACCGGCAGCTGCACGGGATCGACTTCACGACGCTGACGCTGGCGAACGTCTACGGGCCGCGGCAGACCCCCGAGGGCGAGGCGGGGGTCGTCTCGATCTTCACGGACGCGCTGCTGGCGGGCCGTCCGACCCGGGTCTTCGGCGACGGCTCCCAGACCCGCGACTACGTCTACGTCGGTGACGTGGTCGACGCGTACGCCCGGGCCGCGGGGGAGGCGGGCGGCGGGCTGCGCCTCAACGTGGGCACCGGCCTGCAGACGACCGACCGCGAGCTGCACGCGCTCGTCGCCGAGGCGGCGGGGGCGCCGGACGACCCGGAGTTCGCGCCGCCCCGGCTGGGAGACCTGCCGGCGATGTCGGTCGATCCGCGCCGGACCCGGGAGGCGCTCGGCTGGGAGCCGGCCGTCGGCCTGCCCGAAGGGCTTGCGGAGACGGTCGCCTGGGCGCGGGAACGGAACCCCGCGCGCCGCTGATTGGTCCACGCTTTCTCCAACTCCGGGGCCTCGTTCGCCGACCTTTAAGGAATTAGGTGGATGCATTTGCGGATGCACGTGCATTCATGATGTGCAGCGGGATTGTGCAGCCGGTTTGTGCAGGCGGTTTGTGCAGGCTGGAGAGAGGGCCGATGATTGGATTTTCAACCAGGACAATTGATCACCTAAGGTGACGATTGGTTCACGCTTTGCTCACGTTTTCCTGCACGCCTGTGTGACCTGGGCAGTCCGCGTTAGGCTTATGCCGAAATCAGTGACGGAGCGCGTGCACTCCGAGGAATTCGGGGTACGTGCTCGCCCGGGAGACCTGGACCGCACCGGTCCCGGTGGCCGGCCGCGAGGCCGGTCGGCCCGGCTCGGCTGGGGGGAGGCAAGGAGCCATGCACAAGCGCGTGACACCGCATGGACACGGGCGGCGCCTGAGCGTCCCGTCGTCGTCGTCGCTGATGATGACCAAGGGCGTGTCCTGGGTCTAGGTGCCGGCTGGCACGTGTGAGCCCGGTGGCGGCCTGCCAACTCGTCACTCCCCGAGGGGCGGCAATGCGTGGACTACCTCTCGCTGCCTGGGCGTACGTCTGCGGTGTGGTCGCGCTCGCGGCGGGCCTCATCGCGACGTCGTCCTTCACGGATATCGACTGGACGAAGCTCGCCGTCCTGGCGCTGCTGTTCCTGATCTGCGACTCGGCGCCCGCGCGGCTGAACATCACGCGGGCCAGGGTGTCGCTGAGCTTCGCCGCCAGCCTGGCGTCGGTGGTGCTGCTCGGCCCGGTCGGCGCCGCGCTGCTCGGCCTCTGCGCGCTGGTCACCGGGCAGCGGATCTTCGCCCCGGTCAAGCGGCTCTTCAACGGCGCGCAGTTCGCGCTCAGCGGCTTCATGGCCGGGACGGTGTTCAACCTCCTCGACGGCGACCGGTTCCACCCCGAGAAGGCCCGCTGGGTCGAGAACGTCATCGGGCCGTTCCTCGGCGCGCTGGTCGCCTTCGTCCTGGTGAACCTGACGCTGATGGCGGGGGTGCTGCTGCTCAGCCGGCAGGCCTCGCCGCGCGAGCTCCTGCGCGAGAGCGGCCAGCTCGCGATCGGCTGCCTCGGCTACGGCATGGTCGGCCTGCTGATCGCCGGGCTCTGGCCGCGGGTGGGCCTGTTCGCGGCGATCCTCGTCCTGCTCCCGCTGTTCATCGCCCGCTGGGCCATGGACCAGGCGTACGCGCAGCAGCAGGCGCACGCCGCGACGCTCGCCGCGCTGTGCCAGGCGGTCGAGACCAAGGACTTCTACACCCGCGGCCACTCCGAGCGCGTCTCCCGCGGCTCGGTGATGATCGCCCAGGAGATCGGGATGCGCGCGGACCGGGTCGAGGCCATCCGGTACGCGGGGATGCTGCACGACGTCGGCAAGCTCGGCGTCCCGACCAAGGTGCTGCAGAAGTCCGGCTCGCTCACCGAGGAGGAGTTCGCCGCGATCCAGCTGCACCCGATGCGCGGGCTGGAGATCGTCCGCGAGATCGGCTTCCTGGACGAGGCGCTCGCCGGCATCATGCACCACCACGAGAAGATGGACGGGCGCGGCTACCCGATGGGCCTCGCGGGCGACGAGATCCCCGAGTTCGCCCGGGTCATCTCCGTCGCCGACGCGTTCGACTCGATGACCTCGACGCGCTCCTACCGGGCCGCCCGCACCAAGGACGAGGCCGTCGAGGAGCTGCGCCGCGGGATGGGCGACCACTTCGACCCCGCGATGGTGGAGGCGTTCCTGCGGGCGCTGGAGCGGGAGGGCTGGGAGCCGCCGCGGCCGGTCGTGCTGCCCGACGACGACGTCGTCGAGACCACCCAGCAGGACCACGACGACCCGAGCGCGCCGCTGCGCGTCGCCGGCGGCGACGGGGTGCGCCAGTGAGGGGGCGGCGGTGAGCGGGGAGGCGCGCGCCCGCGACCGGGCCGCGTGGCAGACCATCGACTCCGGCCAGCTCCTGCTGATCGCCACCGCCGGGCTGTTCGTCATCGTCGCGATCGCCGAGGTCGGGTCCGTCGGGCTGCGCCAGCCCGACGTGGCGATCATCTTCGGCGTGCTGATCGCGCTCGGCGAGCTGTTCCGCATGGTGATGCCGGGCAACCGGGAGGTCGCGCCGATCGCCAGCGCCGGCGCGATGGGGTACGCGATGCTGGTCGGCGTCGGCCCGGAGGGCGCCGCGCCGGACGCGCCGCTCGGCGTCGTGGCCGCCGAGCACTCCGCGCTCCAGGTCGTCGCGGTCGCCGCGGCCGGGATGCTGGTCGGCTCGCTGCCGCACATCGCGGTCGGCCGGTCGCCGCGGCCCGACGCGATGGCGCGGCGGCTGTTCACGGTCGCGGTCGTCGCGCTGTGCTTCCGGCCGCTGCTGTCCCTGCACCTGCCCTGGCAGCTGCTGCTGGCCGTCATGTGCTTCGTCGTGGTGCTGTCCTGCTTCACCGACATGCTGATCGCCGCGATGATCCGCGCGGAGGCCGTGCGGGCGCGGTTCGGCATCGCGCTGCGCGACGAGATCGACGCGAAGATGGCGCTGTGCGCCGCGACCAGCGCGACCGCCATGCTCATCGCGGTCTCCACGACGGCGATGGGCGAGGCCGCGCTGCTGATCTTCACGGTGCCGATCCTGGTGACGCAGTTCGCGTTCCGCCGCTACGCCGGGATCCGCGCCACCTACCTGCAGACCGTCCGGGCGCTGTCGCGCGTCACCGAGGTCGGCGGCTACGTGGAGGCGGGGCACTCGCACCGGGTGTCCAAGCTCGCGGTGGCGATGGGGCGCGAGCTCGGGATGTCGGAGGAGGAGCTGCTCGAACTGGAGTACGCCGCCCTCATGCACGACATCGGGCAGCTGTCGCTCGGCGACCCGATCCCCGGCGGCGCGACGGTGCTGGCGTCCCCGGCCGAGCAGCGCCGCATCGCCGAGCTCGGCGCCGAGGTGATCAAGCAGACCGGCGTCCTGGACCGGGTCGCGCACATCGTCCAGCTGTCGTCGCACCCCTACCGGACGGGGCGCGAGCCGTCCGGCGACTCCGGGGAACGGCCGCTCCCGCCGCCGCTCGCCGGCCGCATCATCAAGGTCGCCAACGCCTACGACGACCTGGTCGGCGACTCCGCCGACCGCGACCGGGGCGCCGCCGTGCTGGAGAGGCTGCGACTGGACTCGGCCTCCGAGTACGACCCGACGGTGGTGGAGGCGCTCAGCCGGGTCGTGGACCGGGGGCCCCGCCAGTAGAGCCCGTGGGCCGCCGCCACGGCGAGCGTGACGGCGGCGGCCGCCGTCCAGAGCAGCAGGGCGCCGAGGTGCTGGTCCTCCAGCGGTGACGCGCCCCAGCGGCGGCCGAGGTGCTCGTACCAGCCGCCGAGGACGGTCCCGTTCCGCGCCAGGGCGGTCCCGGCGATGGCGTGGAGCGGCAGGAGGGCGAGCGGCATCGGCGTCCCGGTCGTCCCGTGGAAGTAGGCGAGCCCGGCGGCCAGGAAGGCGGCCAGCGCCAGCGAGTGCAGGGCGTGGTTGCCGAGGGACGCCCCGAACAGCGGCGAGCCGTAGAACGCGTAGAGGCTGAGCAGGAGCAGCACGGACGCCGCGGCCGGGTCCGTGAGCACCCGTACTGCCCGGCATCCGGCAGCGGCGGCGAGCAGGGCCCCGCCCTCTCCGCGCGCCGCCTCCAGCGCCAGCCGGAGAGGCGCCCCGTGGAGCAGCAGCACCGGCGCCACCAGGCCGATCAGAACGTGCTGGACGGCATGGGCGCTGAACAGGACCATGCTGTACCGGGAGAGCCCGCCGCAGGACGCGAGAAGGACGACGAGGAGCCCGGCGGCCCAGGACAGGCTCCGCCGGCGCGGCCAGCCGCGCACCCGCGCGACGCCCGTCCCGTACAGGACGGCGCCGCCGACGACGAGCACGAGGAACGGCGGGTCGATCCACCAGTCGAGCAGGAGCGGCCCGGCCCCGGCGGGACCGGGCAGCGGGAACCCGAGCCGCAGCGCGACGACGTCCAGCGTGCCCGGCGCGACCTCCGGCGGCGGCGTGCGGGACAGGCCGGTCGCGAGCGCCATCGCCGCCGCCATCACGAGGACCTCGACGGCGCCGAGCCGCAGGAAGGGCCGCGCGCCCCTCCCGCCGCGCAGGGCGGGCAGGGTGGCGCGGCGGTGCCGCCAGCCGATCGCGCCGAGCACGGCGAACGCGGCGGCTTTCGCGACGACGAGCGCCCCGTACCGCGATCCGAGGTGGGGTCCGCCGAGCCGCACCCACGCGTTGACCGCGCCGCTGGCGCCGACGACGGCGAACGACACCAGCGCCAGCCGGCTGTAGCGCTCCGCGACGCGGGGAAGCCGGTCGCCGACCGCCGGGGCGAGGGTGACCAGGGCGACCAGGCCGCCGGTCCACAGCGCGACGCCCGCGATGTGGGCGACCAGGCTGTAGACGGCGAGGGCGTGGTCCGCGCCGCTCGCGGCATGCCCGGTGAACAGCGGCGGCAGCATCCCGGCGAGCGCGCCCGCCAGCAGGTACCCGGCCCCGCCGGCGGCGCGGGGGAGCCTCGCCGCGACCGACACGGCGGCCGTGGCGGCGAGGACGAGGAGGAGGGCCCGCCCCTGCGGCAGCTCGACGAGGAACGTTCGCATCATGTCGCCGGTGACCTTGGTGACGCCCACGCCGAACAGGTCGAGGACGGTGCACACGATCAGCGCCAGCGTGCACGCCGCCCAGGCCGCGGCGGTGAGCGACGCGGCGCGCAGGCACTTCCGCGCGGCGGGCGTGCCGGGCACGAACACGGCCGCGACCAGCAGCCATCCGACCGTCAGGACGGCGGCGGCGTTACCGCCCAGCCGCGCCGTCACCAGGCCGGTCTTGGCCAGCGCGCCCGCCTGGGAGAGCCCCGGCGCCGCGGTCTCGCTGAACGCGCCGCCGAGCCGCACGGCGAGCGCGAGGACGACCAGCGCGATCGCTCCCGCCCCGAGCGCGAGCATCGGCAGGTCCGTCCCGGCCGCTTCCCGCCGTTCCCCTTCGCGCGTCGCCGTCGCTTCCTGTGCTGCCACGAAGGCAAATACGCACGCATCAAAGCAAAAGGTTCATTAATGTATCGGCCACACCGAATTCCGGGGGAGCGAGATGAGCGCCTCAGACCAGGGCAACAGTTATCTGGACAAGGTCGTCGCGCAGCAGGCGGTGCTGGAGGACGACCTGAAGGCGCGGCGCTCTCCGCCGCCGCCCCCCGGCCCGCCCGGCGCGGTCCCGGCGCCGGGACCGCTGGCCAAGCGCGACCGCGCGCTCGGCGGCGCGGCGCCCGCCGACCGCCCCGGCCCGGGGCCGGTGGACGTGCGGATCAGCGGGTTCTGGCGGTGGAAGAACGTGCTCGTCCCGCCCAACGCGTTCGTCGTCCACACCCGGCGCGGGCGCGCCGAACCGCTGCACATCGGCCTCGGGGTGTCGTTCCGCTTCAACCCGTCCACCGACTCCTTCCTCGTGGTGCCGGGCGCGACGCAGACGATCCTGATCAACGCGTACTGCATCTGCCGGGAGCTGCAGGGCGTGCTCGTCCAGGGCTACGTGCAGTGGATCATCCAGGACTTCGGCACCGCCTACCGCAAGCTCGACTTCGGCGGCGACGACCCGATGCGGCTGGTGAACCTCCAGCTCCGCGAGCAGGCCGAGGCGGCGATCAAGGACAAGGTCGCCACGATGGGGGTGCGCGACGTCCTCAGCGACAAGCAGCCGATCATCGAGGAGCTGACGGCCCGGCTGCGCGCGGTCGCCGAGGGCGAGGACAACAGCGACCAGGGGCTCGGCCTGCGGATCGTCACGGTGCAGATCAAGGAGGCCGTGGTCAGCTCGTCGCGGCTCTGGGAGAACCTGCAGAAGCCCTACCGGGCCGAGCAGGGGCAGATCGCGCGGCTGGCGGAGCTGGAGGCCGAGGAGGCCGTCGCGCAGCGGGAGATGGCCGCCGCGCGGATCAAGGAGACGCAGCGGCTGGAGCACGAGCGCGAGCTCGCCGAGCTGCGCGCCCGCAACGAGTCGCAGCTGTTCGACACCGAGGCGGCCGAGAAGCTGCGCCGCACCCGGCGCGAGCACGACGACACCCGCGAGTTCGCCGAGCTCCAGACCGAGACCACCCGGCACGCGCTGCGGATGGAGCGCGAGCGGCACGAGGAGGAGGCCGAGACGGGCCGGCTGCGCATCGAGCGCGACCACGAGCTGGCCCGGCTGCGCACCGAGGGCGAGCTGGCCCTCGCCGACCTGCGGGCCCGGTCGCGGCACGAGCAGGCGCTGCTCGACCTGGAGCGGGACGCCGCCCGCGCCGCGCTGGAGAACGAGCGGACGCCCGCGGCCGTCCAGGCGCGGCTCATCGCGTCGCTGCCGGAGATCATGGCGAGGCTGCCCAAGCCGGACGAGCTGCGCACCGTCACCGTCAACGGCGCCGACCAGGCCGGCGTCGCCGGCCTGGTCACGCAGCTCGCCGCCGTCATCGGCGCGCTGCGCGCCGCTACGGAAGGGCCTGGTCCGGCGGGAAGGTGACCGGGAGGGCGATGAGGGCCCGGTGGAACGGGCCCGGCCGCCATTCCAGGTGCTCCACGGGGACGGCCAGCTCCACCTCGGGCAGCCGGTCGAGGAGCTTCTCGACCGCGACGGACGCGATGAGCCGGGAGTGGCTCCTGGCCGGGCAGCTGTGCGGGCCGCCCGCGTAGGACAGGTGGGCGCGGTTGCCCCGGCGGTCGGCGATGCTCCGGGACGGGTCGGTGTTCGCCGCGGCGTAGCTGACCAGGACGGGCTGGTGGGCGGGCAGCCGGTACCCGTGGAAGTCGATGTCCTGGCGGGGGAAGGTCCCTCCGTAGTTGGCCATCGGCGGGTCGGTCCAGAGGATCTCGTCCAGCGCGTCCTCGACGGGAAGGGCGCCGCCGGACAGGTCGCCGCCGAACCGGTCGTCGGAGAGCAGCAGCAGGATGCCGTTGGCGATGAGATTCCCCTCCGGCTGGGTGCCGGCCCCCATCAGCAGGATGACCTGGTGGATCGTCTCCAGGTCGTCGAGTCCTGCGGGGTGGCTCAGCATCCAGGACGTCACGTCCGCGCCCGGGTTGACGCGCTTGTGCGCGATCAGCTCGCCGGCCGCCTCCCCGAGCAGCGCGTTGCCCTCCTCGGCGGAGACGGTGTCGAAGATGGCGTTCATGCCGCGCAGGAGCTTGTCGCCGATCTCGGGCGTGCAGCCGAGGAGCTCGTTGAACACCAGCAGCGGCAGCATGCGGGCGTACTGGCCGAGGATGTCGGCCTTGCCGTCGCGGCTGAACCGGTCGATGAGGGTGTCGGCGCTGCGCTCGACGTTCTCGCGCAGCGACACCGGGTCGACCCGGTCCAGGCTGTCGACGATCACCGACCGCAGGCGGGCGTGCACGGAGCCGTTGGTGAACAGCGCGTTGGGCCGCGCCATCAACATCGGCAGCACCGGGCACTCGGGGCCGACCGTCTCCTCCCACACCTCGCTGCAGCGCGGGAACGTGGCCGGGTCGCGCAGGATCTCCAGGGCGGCGTCGTAGCCGAGGACGAGCGTCGCCGGCACGCCCGGCGCCAGTTCGACGGGCGCGAGGTCGCCGTACTCGCGCATCCGGGCGTAGGCGGCCTGCGGGTTCCTGGCGAACTCCGGCCCGTACAGCGGGACGCGTTCGGGCGCGGTGCGGTCGATGGTCATGGGTGCTCCCCGTCAAGGGTGAGGAGGTGGTCGACGAGGGAGATGAGCGCCTCGGTCGAGGAGACGCGGTCGCGGGCGTCGCAGCTGACGAGCGGCGTCGACGGCGTGAGGTCGAGGGCCTCGCGCACCTCGGCCTCGGGGAACCGCGGCGAGCCGTCGAAGTGGTTGACGGCGACCGCGTACGGCAGGCCCTGCTTCTCCACGATGTCCATGACGGCGAACGACTCCTGGAGGCGGGCGGTGTCCACCAGGATCAGCGCGCCGAGGGCGCCGCGCGCGAGGTCGTCCCACAGCCGGGTGAAGCGCTGCTGCCCCGGCGCCCCGAACAGGTACAGGACGAGGTCGTCGCTGAGGGTGAGGCGGCCGAAGTCCATCGCGACGGTCGTGGTCGTCTTGTCCCTGATGCCGGCGAGGTCGTCCACGGCCGCCCCGGCCTGCGTCATCCGCTCCTCGGTGCGCAGCGGGCGGATCTCCGAGAGCGTTCCGACGTAGGTGGTCTTGCCGACCGCGAAGTGCCCCACGATGAGGATCTTGACGGCGGTCCGGACGCTCTCGCGCAGGTAGGGGGTCTCAGAGGCGAGCGCGGAGTCCATCGAGCACCTCCTGAAGGAGCCGGGCCTTGGACTGCTGGGCGGAGGGCGCGGCGGCCCGGGTGGAGAGGTGCCCGCTGTCGACGAGGTCGGACAGCAGCACCTTGGTGAGCCCGACGGGCAGGCTCAGATGGCCGGAGATCTCGACCACCGACAGCGCGCCGCCGCGGCACAGCTCGACGATGCGCGTCTTCTCCGGGGACAGGCCGGTGCGCGGCAGGTCGCCGGTCGCGGTCACGAGGGTGACGAGATCGAACACGTTGCGGGTGGGGTGGGCCCGCCCACCGGTGACGACGTGCGGGCGGACCAGGGCCCGCCTGCTGCGGCGCGGGGTCATGCGGGACGGCCGGCGCCCGGACGCGGCGGGGTGGTCAACTCCTTGCCGAGCCGCTGCACGAGTTCCTGGAGCCGGAACGAGACGGTCTCCATGTCGACGTGCTGCGTCGCCGACACCGCCAGGTAGGCGCCCGGGCCGGCGGCGACGAGGAAGACGTACCCGTCGTCGAACTCGTTCACGGTCTGCCGCCAGGTAGTGCCGGCGTCCCCGCAGAACTCGGCGGTGCTGCGGGCGAGCGACTGCAGGCCCGCCATGCCGGCGGCCTGCCGTTCCGCCTCGTCCCGGTTGATCCGCTCGGAGTGCGCCATGAGCAGCCCGTCGGCCGACAGCAGGATCGCGTAGCGGGTCTCCGGCATCCGCAGCGCGTCGTCCAGCATCCAGCCCAGCCGGTTCGTACCGTCGTCCATCGCGCCGTTCCATCCCTCGTTCATGGCCGCAGGTCCTTGCTCTCGATGCCGGGGCCCTCGCCGTCGGACGGCGTCGAAGCGCGGCCGGACCGCGTCCCGCGCTGCCAGGCGCCGAGGCCCGCGGCGGTCTCCCGGGCCGGCCTGAGCGGAGGCGGCGCCCCCGCGTCGGGCACGTCGGGCGGCTCTTGTTCTTCGGCGGGGCGTTCGGCGACCGCGACGCGGGTGCGCTTCGGCAGCCCGCCGGGGGTGGCGGGGGCGGGGGTCCAGGCCGCGGGCGCGGGGCCCTCCGCGGCCGGGCGGGACGCGGCGGCCGGGTCGGGCGCGTGCTCGCCCGGGAGGTCGGTGAGCAGCGCGGACGGCACGAACACGACGGCCCGCACGCCGCCGTAGGGGGAGCGGGTGTCGACCGACACCCGGAAGCCGTAGCGCGCGGCGAGGACGCCCGCCACCGCGAACCCGACGCGGGGCGGGTCGCCGAGCCGGTGGATGTCGACCGACGCGTCGCCGGACAGCAGGTCGGCGGCGCGCTGGAGCTCCTCGGCGTCCATCGCGACCCCGGCGTCGTCGATCATGATGGCGACGCCGTTGTGCGTGGACTGGAAGTTGACCTCGACGGTGGTGTCGGGGCGCGAGTGCCGCGCCGCGTTGTCCAGCAGCTCGGCCAGCGTCAGCACGATCGGCTCCACGGCCCGGCTGGTCACCGCGGTGTTCACCGGCCCCTGCATGTTGACCCGCAGGTAGTCGCGGATGCGGGAGGTGGCGCCGCGCACCACGTCGCTCATCGACGACGCCGAGCGCTGCTGGCCCGGCCACGACCCGCACAGCACCGCGGTGGCCTGGGCGCGCCGCCCGAGCTGGGCGTTCATGTGGTCGACGCGGAGCAGGCCCTCCAGCACGTCCGGGTCGTCGTGGCGCTCCTGCATGTCGGAGATGGCGAGCTGCTGCTCGTTGGCGAGGCTCTGCACGGCGCGCATCATCGCCCGCAGCGTCGACTTGGCCGACAGGTCGGCCCGCTCCCGGACGCGTGCGGCGGACCCGGCGAACAGCTCGGTGACGGTCCGCAGCGCCTGCCCGTAGGCGGGCGCCTCGCGGTCGAGGTCGTGCAGCGGGCCGGTGACGCGCACGCCGGGGTTGTGCAGGGACTCCATGAGCTCGGGCAGCCGGACGTCCGCGAGGTGCCGCAGCTCCCTCTCGCGCAGGTCGAGCCCGCGGGCCAGGGCGGCGTTCTGCGCGCGGAGGCCGGCCGTCTCCCGCCGCTGGCGCACCAGCAGGGCTGCGGCCGCGATGCCGGCGCCCGCCACGACGACGAGCGCCGCCGCCAACAGGAATTGCTCCATCAGATCCTCGGTGCAGAAGTCTTCGGGCGAGGTGGGGCCCGGTCCGGTGTCGGCGACACCCGGCGGACCGCCTCATGGCTGGTGGGGGCGGCGCGGATACGCCGCAGTTTCGGCACCGTAGGACGGGTGCGCGGGGCCGCGCTTGTGCTCGCGCGCAGAGAACTTGCCGCCGGGCGCATCGCAAGATCACCCATCGTCCGAATCACGTTACTTTCCGATGGATTCGGCTGTTTCGCAGGTGACGGCGGTACTACGCTCGCCCGAAGGTGATCTAGAGCGGCGGAGGGGCCCGGGGTGGACGATGCGCTCGGCGGGGCGAACGGCGCCGAGTACCGGCTCGTGCTGCACCTGTCGGACCGGGCGGAGTACGACCGCGCCCCCGGGCAGGGGCGCCGCGACCGCGGCTACCGGTTCCTGCTCCCGCTGGACGGCGAGATGCTCATGGTGCAGGACGGCCGCGAGGCGCGGCTGCGCCCGGGGACCGGTGGCCTCATCGCGCCCGCGGCGCCGTTCCGGGTCGTCCAGCCGCGCCCGGCCCGCGCGCTCGTCATGACCATCCCGGCCCGCGAGATGGACGGCCGGCTGGGCGGCCCCGTCCTCCCGGCGACCGGCCTCGACCTGTCCGCCGGCCTCGGCCGCGTCGTCGCCGACATGGTGCGGGCCGTCGGCGAGGAGCGCCGCAGCCTCACCGCGCCGCAGTTCGACGCCGCCTGCGAACGGATCACCGAGCTGCTGTGCCTGCTGCTGGCCGGGGACGAGCGCCCGCCCGCGCCCGGCCACCTCGCCGAGGTGGAGGCGGTCGTGCGCCGCTACGTCCGCGAGCACGCCACCGACCCCGGGCTCACCGGCGCCGCGATGGCGCAGGACCTCGGCTGGTCGCTGCGGCAGGTGCAGCTCGCCCTGCAGCGCGCCGGGACCACGCCCCGCGAGCTGATCCGCGAGGAGCGGCTCCGGCTCGTCCGCGACCGGCTCCGCAACCCCCTCGACCGGGACGTCACCATCACCGACCTCGCGCACGCCACCGGGTTCTCCTCGGCCAGCGCGCTCAGCCACGCGTTCCGGCAGCGCTTCGGGGTCAGCCCGCGGGAACTGCGCCGGCACGGCGCCGCCCGCTGACGGGCACGGATTTCCAGCCGGCCCGGACCGATCCCGGGTTACGATGCGGCTGAGATCACCGGACGGGGCGGAGAGACGGTCAGGAGCGCGCCCGTGGACCTCGGCCCCCACCACCTCAGGATGATCGAGGCGATCGCCGCGACCGGCAGCATCAGCAAGGCCGCCGCCCGGCTCGGCCTCACCCAGCCCGCCGTCAGCACCATGCTGCGCCGGGTCGAGGGCCACCTCGGCGTGCAGCTGTTCGTCCGCTCCCCGGAGGGCGTCACGCCGACGCCGGTCGGCGCCGAGGTCGCCACCCGCGCCCGGGCCGCGCTGGCCGGCATCGACGACCTGAACGCCGCGCTCGCCCACCGGGTCAGCGAACCCGCCGCCGCGCCGCTGCTGCGGATCGGGGTGCAGGCGTGCCCGGTGCTCACCCGGCTCGGCGACCATCTCGGCTCGCTCTCCCCGGAGTCGCGGCTGCACCTGCGCGTGGATCCCGGGGGCGGGCGCATCCCCGCGCTCCTCGCCTCCGGCACCCTCGACATCGGACTGTTCCAGGAGCCCGTCGACCGTCCGCCGCGGCCGCGCGGCGGCCTGGAGCGGCTGGTGCTCGTCGAGCGCGAGCCGGCGCTCGTCGGGATGTCCTGCTCCAGCCCCCTCGCCGCCGGCGCGACCGTCGACCTGGCCGACCTGGCCGACCACGACTGGATCGACGATCCGCTCGACGACGGCCCCTGGCCCGCCTACCTGCGCGGCGTGTGCGCCGAGGCGGGGTTCCGGCCGCGGGTCAGGTACTGGGCGACGGACTGGCAGATCTCGGCGTCGCTCATCCGGTCCGGGCGCGCCGTCGCCATCTACCAGCCGACCGCGGCCCCCCGCGCGGGGGTCGCGTTCCGCCGGATCACCGGCGACCCGCTCGGCCAGCGGGTCGTCCTGATGTGGCGGCCCGGGGCCGGGCGGGCGGCGGCCCGGCTGCGCGACGTGTTCGACGCCGTCTACCTGGACCTCGTCCGGGCCCAGCGCGCCTACGGCGACTGGTGGGACGAGCATCCCGAGGCGCACCCGGCGCTGCCCGTCCCCGCCGGCCCGGTGGAGGGCGCGGGGCCGGGCGCCGGTGCGGGGCCCGGGGAGGGGGGCGGTTCCGGGGACCCGCGGGAGGGCGGCTAGCAGCCGCCCTGGCGGCGGCGCCGCGCGAGGGCGACGCCCGCGGCGGTCACCGCACCGCCCGCGCCCAGCGCCAGCAGGGCGGGCGCCGGGCCCCCGTCCGGCGCCGGATCGCTGACGCCGGTCGCGGGCGAGAAGCCGCCGAACTTCCCGGAGCGCTGGTAGGCGCTGCCCGGGAGCTTGTCGGCGTACCGGGAGCGCACGAGTCTCCGGTACGCCGCCACCGTGACGCCGGACCTGCCGACCGACGACGCGGCGGTGCCGTTGAGCGCGGTGACCCGGCCGTCCTTCAGCCGGTACCACGCGTGGATCTGCGGCTCGGTGAACACCGTGCCGCCCCGCGCCCGCGCCGGGTAGACCGCCTCCTCCGACCCGGAGATGACGTTCATGACCTGCCAGCCCGCGCCGGACCTGGTCAGCCACACCGTCGCGTGCTGCCCGGTGGCCGACGCCGCGCCGACCGCCATGTAGGCGAAGGTCGCCACGGGAGCGCCGCCGTCGCCCTTCACGAACGCGGGGTTCAGCGAGTAGACGCGCTGGACGGCTCCTTCGAGGCGCGGGGCCTTGGCCTGCGCCTCGGCCTTGGGCACGGCCTGGTTCACCAGCCGCCCGCGCCGGTGCTGGTCGAGGTGGACGAAGAACGCGCCGAGCCTCTGCTGCACGGCGGGGGACGCGGCGGCCCTCGCCGCGGCGGCCTCGTCGGAGGACGGCCCGGCGGCCTGCGCGGCGGTGCCGCCCAGCAGGACCGTCCCGCCGATCAGGGCTCCGGTCGCGAGTCTCGCGGTCGTGCGCATGTCAGCCTCCGATCCTGGACAGGGCCTGGCCCCAGCGGAACTGGTAGTTGCTGACGTAGCTGCTGTACGCCATCTCCCCGTACCGGGGACTGGAGGGCCACGGGTCGCCGTAGGAGACCGTCTGGCCGGAGTAGCCGTAGATGACCTGGGCGTGGCCGCCGCCGGCCGTCCAGTAGATGCCGGTGAGGATCGGCCGCTGCCCGTTGATCTCGGTCGTGACCGCCTGGTACGACAGGGGGCCGCTGACCTGGCCGGGGGACACGCCGAGCGCCTGGAACGCGCGCTGGTCGTACTCCAGGTAGCCGGCCTGGTTCGGGCAGGCGCTGCCGCGCGGGTAGCCGCGTCCGAGCGCGCAGAAGTCGTTCTGGCTGACGTTGCCCTTGCCGAAGAACTTGGCGATCGTCAGGCCGCTGGCGACCCAGCACCACTGGTCCTGCTGCTGCACCTGCTGCGTGATCGGCAGATTCTGGGCCGAGGCGACGCCGGTGGACGCCGCGAGGGCGGCGGCCGCCCCGGCGAGTCCGGCCGCGAGCCGCCGGCGCGCCCGGGCGGGTCGGGTACGCGTTCTCATGCACTTCCGCCTTTTCTCCCGGCGAGGGCCGCACCGCCTCTCGCGAGGGAGCCGAGCGAGTCCCGTCCGGCGCCGGGGGAGTGTCCGGGCGGGGAGGCCGCGAGAGGCCGAATGAACGCGATAAAAGTCTCATTCGCGGTCTTGGCCCGGTAATGCCAGCAAGACATAACAAAGCGGAATAACCCCGGTGAACTCGGCTTTTCTCCCCGAAGGCGGCCCGCGCCTAGGCGCGGGCGGCGAGCGGGCCGGGGCGGTGCTCCGGCTCCAGCTCCGGCTCCGGATCCGCGGACGGGAGGGCGACGGTGACGGTGAGGCCGCCTTCCCGGCGGGGCACGGCGGTCACGGTGCCGTTGTGGGCGCGGACGATGGACTGGACGATGGAGAGGCCGAGACCGGCCCCCTTGGCGGTGACGAGGCGGTCGGCGTCGAGCCGGCGGAAGGGCTCGAAGAGCGCGGGGATCTCGTAGGGCGGGACGGCGGGGCCGGAGTTGGCGACCTCCAGGACGGCGCGGCCGTTCTCGGTCCGGCAGGAGACGGAGACCCACCCGGAGTCGGTGTTGTGGCGCAGGCCGTTCTCCAGCAGGTTCTGCACGACGCGTTCCAGCAGCAGGGCGTCGCCCGCCGTCATGGCCTCGGCGGCGTCGGTCTCGACGGCGATGCCGGAGCCGTCGGCCTCCAGCGCCGTCTGGGCGGCGACGTGGGCGACGACGTCCGCCAGGTCCACCGGCGCCCGGTTGGTGATCTCGTTCTCGGACCGGGCCAGCAGCAGCAGGCCGGTGATGAGGCGCTCGTGCCGCGCGTTGATCTGCAGGAGGGTCTCGCCGAGCTGCCGGACGTCCGGGGACGCCGACTCGCGGTGCATCGCCACCTCGACCAGCGCGCGGCCGAGGGTGAGCGGGGTGCGCAGCTCGTGGGAGGCGTTCGCGACGAAGCGGCGCTGGCCGTCGAAGGAGCGGTCGAGGCGGTCGACCATCGCGTCGAAGGTGTCGGCGAGCTCCTTGACCTCGTCGTGGGGGCCCCGCAGCGCGATGCGCTCGTGCAGGCCGCGGTCGGCGGCGGGGGAGCCGGCGATGCGGCGGGCGGTCTCGGTGACGCGGTGCAGCGGGGACAGCGCCCGGCCCGCGATGAGCCAGCCGAAGCCCGCCGCGGCGCCCCCGACCACCAGCAGCGCGATCGACCCCTGGGTGACCAGGGAGGTGACGGCGGCGTCGTGCAGTTCTTCGCGCCGATCGCGCATCCAGCGGTCGGCGTCGGCCATCGCCCTCGCCTCCTGCGACGCCTGCTGCGCGCTCCCGGCCGGCGGGGCGGTGCCGGGCGCCGGGTTCACCCGGGTCGCCAGCACCTTCGTACTGGACCGCGACAGCTGCTGGTCGAACAGGGCGTAGGTCGCGCCGAGCAGCACCACCCCGGCGACGAGGAACAGGCCGCCGTAGGTGAGGGTGAGCCGGGCGCGCAGTGACAGCCTCATGGGATCCGGTACCCCGCTCCCTTGACGGTCTCGACGACGGGCGGGTCGGCGAGCTTGCGGCGCAGCTTGAGGACGGTCAGGCGGACGGCGCCGGTGAACGGGTCGGCGTGCTCGTCCCACGCCTTCTCCAGGAGCTGCTCGGAGGACACGACGGCGCCCTCGGCGCGCAGCAGCTCGGCCAGGACGGCGAACTCCTTGCGGGCGAGCGGCACGTAGCGCCCGTCCCGGAACACCTCGCGGCGCGCCGGGTCCAGGGTGATGCCGGCGCGGTGCAGCGCCGGCGGCGCGGCCGGGCGGCAGCGGCGGCCGAGCGCGTGGACGCGGGCGGCGAGCTCGGGGAACGCGAACGGCTTGGTCAGGTAGTCGTCGGCGCCGAGGCCGAGCCCGGCGACGCGGTCGGTGACCTCCGCGGCGGCGGTGAGCATCAGGACCCGGGCCGCGCCCCCGCCCCGGACGATCTCGCGGCACACGTCGTCGCCGTGGACGAGGGGCAGGTCGCGGTCCAGCACGACCACGTCGTAGTCGTTGACGGTGAGCCGCTCCAGGGCGGCCGCGCCGTCGTGGGCCAGGTCGACGGCGTGCGCGTCGTCGCGCAGCCATTCGGCGATCGCGTCGGCCAGGAGCCGCTCGTCCTCTGCCACCAGCACTCTCATGAAGCCTCCTCAGAACGCCGATGGTGCCGGAAGACGTGTTTCGTTTCCGTTAGCGGCCGCCTCCCGGCGAGAACGCGGGAGGGCGGAAACACGGGGGAAACGCTCCTCCGGGTTGCATCGCTCCTCGCCGGCCGGAACCGCTCCGGCCGGGAGTGAGGAGGAGACATGCGACTGCGGATCCTGGCGATGGTGCCGCTCGCGCTGGCGCTGACCCTGACCGGGTGCGGCTCTGACGGCAAGGGCGACGGCGTGGCCTCGGCGAACGGGGGCGCGAAGCAGGGCGGAGCGAAGCAGGGCGGCGAGCAGCTCGCCCCGGAGGAGCGCGGCGTCAAGTTCGCCCAGTGCATGCGCGAGCACGGCGTCGACATGGAGGACCCGAAGCCCGGCGGAGGCATCCGGATCCAGAACAAGGGCGACAAGGGCGCCATGGACAAGGCCATGGAGGCGTGCCGGCAGTACAACCCCATGGCCGACCGCACCGGCGCGCCCGATCCGAAGATGCAGGAGCGGGCGCGCGAGTTCGCCGCGTGCATGCGCAAGAACGGCGTGGAGAAGTTCCCGGACCCCGACCCGAACCAGCCCGGCATCCGGATCGACAAGAACACGGTCGGTGACGACCCGGATCTGGAGACGGCGCAGCAGGCGTGCGACAAGGTCCTGCAGGGCGGCGGGAAGTGACGGGGGAGACGGTCGCGGAACGCGCGCCGGCCGAGCCCGCGGGCCGCCGCGCCCGCCGCCGCGGGCCCCGCCTGAAGATCGCTCTGGCCGTCGCCGCCGTCGTCGCGGCGGGCGGCGCCGCCACCGTCGCCGCGCTCGCCGCGGGCGGGGACCGGGAGGGAGGACGGGCCGCGGCCCTGCCGCCCGGCACCGCGAAGGTGGCCCGGGAGACGCTCAGCGACACCCAGACCGAGGACGGGCGGCTCGGCTACGGCCCGACCCTGACCGCGACGAGCCAGGCCAGGGGCACGATCACCTGGCTGCCCGAGAGCGGGGACGAGGTCACCCGCGGCCATCGGCTGTACGAGCTCGACGGCGACCCCGTCGTGCTGATGTACGGGCCCAAGCCGTCCTACCGGCCGCTGCGGGTCGGCACCGAGGGCTCCGACGTGAAGCGGTTCGAGCGGAACCTCAGCGCGCTCGGCTACGACGGCTTCACCGTGGACGACGAGTACACCTCGGGCACGGCCGAGGCCGTCCGGGAATGGCAGGAGGACATCGGCGCGCCGGAGACCGGGACCGTCGAGGTCGGGCGGGTCGCCTACGCGGAGGGGCCCGTCCGGGTCGAGACCGTCGCGGCGAACCCGGGCGAGCCCGCCGCGCCCGGCAAGAAGATCCTCGGCTACACCGGGACCGCGCAGGCCGTCACGGTCGAGCTGGACACCGCCGACCAGCGGCTGGCGAAGAAGGGCGCGCGGGTCGAGGTGACCCTGCCGGAGGGCCGGCCGGTCGCGGCCGAGATCGACGAGGTCACCACCGTGATCGAGCCGGGCGGGCAGGGCGAGGACCCGGAGACGAAGGTGGAGGTCACGATCTGGCTCGACTCCGCCGCGGCCAGGAAGGCCGCGGCCCGGTACGCGCTCGCCTCCGCCGACGTCCGGTTCACCGCGGGCAGGCGCGAGAACGTGCTGACGGTGCCGGTGTCCGCGCTGGTCGCGCTGCGGGAGGGCGGCTTCGGCGTGGAGGTCGTCAAGGGCGGGACGTCGTCCTATGTCCCGGTCGAGACGGGGCTGTTCGCCGACGGGAAGGTCGAGGTCTCCGGACCGGGGATCGCCGAGGGCGTGCTCGTGGGGGTGCCGAAATGATCACACTGCGGGACGTGAGGAAGTCCTACCCGGGCGGCGTGCACGCGCTCGCCGGGGTGTCGCTGCACGTCGGCGCGGGCGAGCTGGTCGCGATCGTCGGCCCCTCCGGGTCGGGCAAGACGACCATGCTCAACATGCTCGGCACCCTGGACCGCCCCACCTCGGGCGAGATCAGCGTCGACGGCCACGACGTGGGGCGGCTCCCGGACGCGCGGCTGTCGGCGCTGCGCGCGAGCCGCATCGGGTTCGTCTTCCAGCACTTCCACCTGGCCGCCGGGACCCGGGCGATCGACAACGTCGCGGACGGCCTGCTGTACACCGGGCTGCGCCCGGCGGCGCGGCGCCGGCGGGCGGCGGCGGCGCTGGAGCGGGTCGGGCTCGGCCACCGGCTGGAGCACGAGCCGCACGAGCTGTCCGGCGGGGAGCGGCAGCGGGTCGCGATCGCGAGGGCGGTCGCCGGGGAGCCCGCGCTGCTGCTCGCGGACGAGCCGACCGGCGCGCTGGACTCGGCGTCCGGCGAGGGGGTGATGGCGCTGCTGCGCGAGCTGCACGCCGCGGGCACCACCGTCGTGCTCATCACGCACGACCGGGAGATCGCGGCGGCCCTGCCCCGCCGCGTCCGGATGCGCGACGGCCTGGTGGTGGAGGACTCCGGGGTCGAGGACGCCGTGGTGGAGGACGCCGTGGTGGAGGACGCCGCCGCGGTGGACGGCCCGGCGGGGGACGGCCCGCGCCCGGCGGGGGACGGCCCGCGCCCGGCGGGGGCGGCGCGATGACGGCCGGGACGCTGCGCCCGGCGCGGCTGTGGCCGGGCGACGTGCTCAGGGTCGGCGCGGTGGGCCTGCGGACCCGGCCCTTGCGGGCGTTCCTGTCCGCGCTCGGCATCGCGATCGGGATCGCCGCGATGGTCGCGGTCGTCGGGGTGTCCTCCTCGTCCCGCGCCGACCTCGACCGGGCGCTCGCGGCGCTCGGCACGAACCTGCTGACCGTCTCGCCCGGCAACACCCTGACCGGAGAGAAGGCGGAGCTGCCGCTGGAGTCGGAGGCCATGGTGGCCCGGATCGCCCCGGTCCGGGAGGTGTCGGCGACCGGTCTGCTGGACGGCGCGAAGGTCTACCGGACGGGCAGGATCCCGGAGGCGGAGACCAACGGGATCTCGGCGTACGCGGCCCGCGCCGACCTGCGCGCCGCGACGGGGGCGAAACTGCGCGGCGGCGTGTGGCTGAACGCCGCGACCGGCGGCTTTCCCGCGACGGTTCTCGGCTCGACCGCCGCGCGGCGCCTCGGGATCGGGCACGCGGCCCCGGACGTCCAGGTGCTGATCGGCGGCCGCTGGTTCACCGTGATCGGCATCCTGGAGCCGGTGGTGCTGGCCCCCGAGCTGGACAGCGCCGCGCTGGTCGGCTGGCCGGCGGCGCGGTCCCGGCTCGGCTTCGACGGCCATCCGACGACGATCTACACCCGGTCGGCGGAGGCGAGCGTCGAGGACGTCCGGGACGTGCTGGCCGCGACCGCCGACCCGGAGGCGCCGAACGAGGTGGAGGTGTCGCGGCCGTCGGACGCGCTGGCGGCCAGGAAGGCGGCGGGGGAGGCGTTCACCGGGCTGCTGCTCGGCCTCGGCGCGGTCGCGCTGCTGGTCGGCGGCGTGGGGGTCGCCAACACCATGGTCATCTCGGTGCTGGAGCGCCGGTCGGAGATCGGGCTGCGCCGCTCCCTCGGCGCGACCCGCGGCCAGATCCGCACGCAGTTCCTCGCCGAGTCGCTGCTGCTGTCGGCGCTCGGCGGCGCCGGCGGGGCGGCCGTGGGCGCGCTGGTCACCGCCGGCTACGCCGTCTCCCAGGGGTGGCCGGTGGTGATCCCCGCGTGGGCGGTGCTCGGCGGGGTCGCCGCGACCCTGCTCATCGGCGCGGTCGCCGGCCTGTACCCGGCGATCCGGGCGTCCCGCCTCAGCCCCACCGAGGCGCTCGCCGCCACCTGACCGGTACATACATGCATGGACCGGACGTGACGGGTGAGATCTCAGCCATGGCTTCCACGGAGACCGAGCCCGTCACGGTCGTGTTCACCTGGGACGTCAAGCCGGGCCGGGAGCGCGACTTCGAGGAGTGGGCGGAGGGGCTCCACGAGGTCGCGACCCGGTACTCCGGCCACCAGGGCGCCACCTGGCTGCGCGCGGAGGGGTCGCGGCACCGGTACTACACGGTCGTGAACTTCGCCGACCAGAAGAGTCTCGACCGGTGGCTGCACTCCGGCGAGCGCGCGGAGTGGATCGAGCGGGTCAGCGGGATCGCCGACGAGCACCGGCAGGACACCACCGGGCTGGAGACGTGGTTCAACCTGCCGGGCGAGTCCGTCCCGCCGCCCTCCAAGCTCAAGATGATCGTGGTCACCTTCTGCGCGGTGTACCCGCTCAGCCTGCTGCTGCAGGCGTTCGTCACGCCGCTGACCCAGTCGTGGCCGCTGCCGGTGCGGGCGCTGACGTTCCCCGTCATCGTGATCCCGCTGCTCACCCTGCTCGTGATGCCCGGGCTCAGCCGGGTGTTCCGGCGCTGGCTCTACCCGATCGGGCGGAGGCACCGGCCGGCGAGACCCGGCCGGTGATCACGCCAGGAGCTCCCGCAGCTCCCGGACGGCCTCGCGGAGCCGGTCGGCGAACTCCCGCATCGCGCCCGCCACCGGCCGCGGAGTGCTCAGGTAGACGTTGAACCGGTCGGGGAGCAGGACGTAGGCGACGCCGATGCACTGCTCGCTCGTCGACCCGAACCCGAAGTACCGGATGTTGACCGACGGCGCCGAGCTGGTGCTCAGGTAGTCGTCCCGCATGACGAGCCACCCCGGGGACCCGAACAGCGGGAGCGGCTCGGTGACGCCCAGCTCGGCGCCGCGCCGCTTCTGGACGAGCTGGAGCTCCCAGAGGTGCTGCTCGGGCGCCTGCCCCGCCTGGCACTCCCTGGCCCGCCGGACGTGGGCGTCGGCGGCGGCGCGGAACGCGTCCCGGCGCGGTCCGGGCCCGGCGGCCGGGTCGTCCATGGCCTCGACGAAGCGGAGCACCTCGGGGGTGACGACCCGCATCGCCTCGGTCCGCCCGTTCCGGTACTGGCGGGTGGCGATCGACTCGTAGGTGGCGCCGACGCGGCCCTTGGCGCGCTTGTGGGCGAGCTGGTAGGCCGTCTGGACGAACGCGTCCGGTGACATCTTCAGCTGCTTGATGCTTTCGGTGCCGAAGTCGTCGAACGACACGGTCGCGGTGGCCGTGGCCGCCCCGTAGGCGGCGAACGCCGCCGCGGCGTCGCCGATGTCGCGCCGCAGGGCATCGTCGAGGGTGAACTCGATCGCCCGGACGGCCGGGAGCCCCTGCGACCGGGCGCCCGACCGGTGCGACAGCTTCTCCGGGGATTCGCCCAGCAGCGCGTCGACGAAGCTGAGGATCGTGGTGCCGTCCAGGCCGCAGTGCTCCACGTTGATGCCCGCGGTGCCGTCCCCGAACACGACGAAGGAGACGGCCTTGTCGAACCAGCGGTTGGCGCTGTCGCCGTGGAGCAGGTGGTCGCAGGCGTCGAGGGTGCTCGCGGGGACGAAGTCCTCCAGGCACACGCAGAACAGCGCGGTCTCGACGTCGTCGAGCGCCTCGGCGTTGCCGAGGGCCAGCAGCGCCTCGCGGCTCGCCGCCCACTCGGCGCGGGCCTTGGTGGTGAGGTGCCCGGCGGACGGCTCCGGCGCGGCCTCCGCCCTCATGACGGCGGCCAGTCCCGCCCGCAGCTCCTCCAGCGTGTGGGGGCGGCCGTCGGGCCCCAGCACGTCCATCCGGATCATGTTGCCGCGGAAGAGCACGACGATGTGGCGGGCGTCCGAGGGGCCGGGCCACTCGGCGGTGTAGGGGGCGCGGACGGTGTCCTGCTCGGCGCCGGGGATGCGGGTGGTGGAGAACAGGTACCGGTTCTGCGCCATCGACAGCGGCCGGCCGCGCTGCACGACGGGCGGGATCTCCTCGCGGTCGAGCCGCAGCTTGTAGTCCAGCGCTCCGGCGACGAGGCCGGCCGCGCGCTCGACCTGTCCCTCCGGCGACTCCTTGAACAGGAAGAAGAAGTTGGCGTTCAGCGCGATCCGGTCGCGGCGGCCGAGGTACCGGTAGGGCCAGAAGGTGTCCAGCCAGCTGTCCACCCCCTCGCTCGCGTCGTAGCGCTCCAGCGCGGCGTGCAGCGTGCGGCCCGGCCCGCCCGGGCGGGCGAACGAGGCCAGCGCCGCCTCCGTCCGGGCCCGCTCCTCCGCGGTCAGCAGCGGCCCGCACCATTCGAGGAACCGCTCGCAGGTCTCGTCGAGCGTGGGCAGCGGCACCCGCGGCAGGCGCTCCTCGTTGCCGAAGGTGCGGGACGAGAGTTCATCGCCGGCGTTCACATCGATCCTCTTGTTCTGTCGTCAGGACGGGAGACGTAGAGCTGTGCGTAGAACCAGCCGCCGGTCTCCAGGCCGCTCGGGTCGGCGCCGACGTCGGCGAGGCGGTCCAGGACGAGCGCCTGCTCCTGCGGCGTCGCGAACCGCCGCTGGCGGAACAGGCCGTCGTGGCGGACCGTCGTGTACCCGGCGGCCGCGAGCGCGTCGGCGACCGGGTCGAACGGGAACATGCGCAGCACGAAGTGCGCCATCCAGGGCCGGTGCTCCCCGTGCGCCTCGACGACGCGGGTGATGGTGCGCTCGGTGACGTATCCGAGGCACCCCGTCGAGATGACCACGTCCGTCCCGGCGAGCTGGGCGCGCTGCTCGGGGGTCGGCTCGTCGTTCTCCAGATCCGCGTGGACGGCGCCGTCGAGGAAACCGGCTTCGAGCGCGTAGGAAAGGGCGCTGTCGGAGGCGTCCAGGCCGAGGAAGCGCAGCCGGCTCGTCGTCTCACGGGAACGGACCAACTCCCGGTCTCGGGCCAGCAGCCTGGCACGGGTGTATCCGAGGGCGTCGGGACCGCCGTAGCGATCGTACAGGTCAGCCATCGTCACGCCATATTTCAGCAGGGCCGCATTGATGCCGTAGGAACAGCCGATATCGAGAACGGTCGGAACCGGGACACCGCGCGCCTCCCGGTATTCGGCGATGAGCCGCTGGAAGTGCGGTTTGGCCAGTTCCGGGATGTCGTAGTGGAGTTCGCGCAGCGTGCCGAAGTAGGCGCGGGGATCGGGGCTGGTGTAGATGTGGTCGAGCGAGATCTTCCCTGTGGCGTCCGTGCGCACGGGCGGGTGCCTCCTAGTCCAGCAGCCGGTCGACCCGGACGGCGCGCCCCTCCGCCGCCAGGTGCTCGGGCAGGACGCGGCCGAAGAGCTGCCTCGTGCGCGCGACGCTGCCGATGACCCCCGGGCGCTCGCTGTAGGCGAGGATCGCCGTGTGCCGCGCCGTGTCCCCCCGGACCGCGGCGACCCGGTGCAGCGAGTACCGTCCCTTGAACAACTGCAGGTCACCCGGGCGAAGCGTGAGCCGCCGGACGAGGTCGCCGCCGCGGCCGGTCAGCACGCGGCGCACGTCGCCGAAGTTCTCCGCCTCCGCCGACCTGATGTTCGGGCAGTACTCGAAGACGCCCCCGTCCTCGGGTTCCCGCGTCAGCAGGCTGACCGTGAACTCGTTGGTGTCGAAGTGCCAGGGATGCTCCATTCCCGGGTTGACGACGTTGAGGACGAGCCCCGACAGCGGATCGGCCAGCTCGTGCACCCGGGGCAGCCCGAAGCAGGCCGCCACGAACCGCTGGAAGAGCCCGTTCGCGTAGAGCCGGTGGACGAGGAAGTCCGCGGGGATGTGGTCGCGGGCGACGAACGCGTTGCCCCGCTCGACGGTGAGACGCCCCGGATGGTCCTCCGGCAAAGGCGTGCTCACATCGATGTTGTAGGCGTTCACCGTTTCGACGTCGTAATGCGCGTGCGGCGCGATCGCCTCGCATTCCGCGCGCAGCGCGTCCAGCAATGCCGGGCGAATGAAGTCGGGCAGCACGCAGCAGCCCGTTTTCGCCAGTTCGGCCCTGGTCCGGGAAACGAGAACGTCCCAGCCGGCGCCTCCCGGCGCGGCCAGCGGATAGCGCTCCGTGTCGACGACCCCTGCGAGAGCCTCCGCTGCGCCCATGAAGATCCTTTCGCGGTCGGCGAACTCCAACGGGTTGTAGCACATTCCTTCCGTGAATTCCCGGCCGCGCTTTTCCTTCGCGCTTTGTCATGGAATGATAAGCGCGGCCCGTGACCTGTGGCTTCGGAGGCCTCCGGGCCGGGGGTCGCGCGGCGGGCGGTGTGTCCCATCTCACCGGCCGTCCCCGGAGGCCCTGCCCGGCCCCCGGATGCGGCGGTCGTGCGGACTTTCCGCGAACCTTTCCTCACGCGGTGGCGTCACCGTCCTGTGAAGCATGATCTGAAGAGCGGCGGGAGCGCGGGATGGACTGGCGGCTGACGGGGTTCACTGAGGAGCGCGAACTCGGACGGGGCGCGCAGGGACGGGTCGTCCTGGCCCGCCACACGGCGTCCGGGACTCCGGTTGCGATCAAGTACCTGGTCGGCGGGGATCCCGGCGCGGTCGGCGCGCTGCGGTCCGAGGCGCAGATGCTGGGGCGCCTGACGAGCCCGTACGTGGCGCGCCTCTACCAGTTCGTGGAGGGCGAGCACGGCGCGGCGATCGTGATGGAGGCGGTGAACGGCGCGTCCCTGAAGGAGGTGCTGCGCGAGCACGGGGCCCTCGCCCCGGAGGCGGCGCTGCTCGTGCTGAAGGGCTCGCTGCTCGGGCTCGCGGCCGCCCACGCCGTCGGCGTCGTGCACCGCGACTACAAGCCGGCGAACGTCGTGGTGCGGGGCGACGGCCTCAGCAAGCTCGTGGACTTCGGCATCGCCGTCCTGGCGGGCGGCAGCTCGATGTCGGGGACGCCGGTCTACATGGCGCCGGAGCAGTGGCGCGGCGAACCCGCCAGCCCCGCCACCGACGTGTACGCCGCGACGTGCGTGTTCGTGGAGTGCGTCACCGGGCGGCGCCCCTTCGCGACGGCCGAGCGGGCGGCCCTGATGAACCAGCACCTCACCGCGCAGGTCGACGTGCGGGAGGTGCCCGAGCCGCTGCGCCGGCTCGTCCTGGAGGGGATGGCCAAGGACCCGGGGCAGCGGCCGCCGGGCGCGGCGGAGTTCGTCACGCGGCTGGAGTCCGTCGCGATCGCCGCGTACGGGAGCGACTGGGAGCAGCGGGGCATGCGCGCCCTGGCCGCCGCCGCCGTCGCGCTGGTCGCGCTGTTCCCGCTCGGCGCCCTCGCCGTCACGCCGGGCGCGGCCGCGGCCGCCGCGACCGCGGGCGCGGCGGGCACCGCGGGCACGGCCGGTGCGGGCGGCGCGGGCGGTGCGGGGACCACGGGCGCGGCGGTGAGCAAGGGCTTCCTCGCCACCGCGGTCGGCAAGGGCACGATGGCGGCCGCGGGCGCCGCCGTGGTCGCGGGGACGGCGGGCGGCGTCGTCTACGCGGTGCAGGACCAGAAACCCCAGCCGCCCGCCGCCGCACCCGCCCCCGTCGTCACCCTCGTCGCCGACAACCGCAAGCTCACCGGCCCGGCGATCGTGGTCCAGAACGCGCGGTACCCGAAGGTCACCGGACTGAAGGACCCCGCCCTGGAGCGCCGCGTCAACGCCGAACTCCGCGGGCCGGTGGACCGGCTCGTCGCCTCCGCGAGACGGCTCGCCTCCCAGGTCGACTGCAAGGGCAAGCCCGTGAAGCTCGGCACCGAGACGAGGCTCGGGCTGCGCGGTCCCCGCCTGGTGTCGGTCCGCTACTTCATGCTGTCGGACAACTGCCAGCAGGCGGACGGCTCCCCGGGCGGCGAGGTCGTCACCGTCGACCTGCGCACCGGGCGCAAGCTGACCGCGGCCGACGTCTTCCAGCCCTCGACCCTGACCGCGGACGGCGTGCGCCGGCTCAACTCCCTGGTCCCGCAGAAGCCGGCTCCGAACGAGCGCCGGTGGCAGGACTGCGGCCCCGACGGTCCGTTCGAGCTCGCCGACTTCTCCCCGCGCAGGGACCGGCCGGCGACGCTCGGCCAGGTGCCGTTCCTGTTCCCGTTCTTCACCCCCTCCGGATTCGAGCTCTCCTTCCTGGCGGGAGGCAGCGACGGCTGCGGCAACCTGAACTTCGGCACCTCCTACGCGAACGTCCGCGGCCTGCTGAAGCCCGAGATCGCCGCGCTGCTGCCCTCCGGTCCCTCCCCGTCCCGGACCTGACCTCGGGCGCGACGCGTCCGCCGTGTACCGCCGGGTAGGTATGCCGGACGGGGCATATCCGGGGGGCGGTGTGCAGACCTTTCTGCCGTACGCGGACTTCGCGGCCACGGCCGGCGTCCTCGACCGGCGGCGGCTCGGCAAGCAGCGTGTCGAGACCGTCCAGGTCCTGCGGGCGCTCACCGTGCCCGGCTACGGCTGGCGGCGCCACCCGGCGGCGCTCATGTGGACGGGGTACGAGGAGGCGCTCGTCCGGTACGGCCTGGAGATCTGCGGGCGCTGGTGCGGGCTCGGCCACGGCGACACCTGCGCGGCGACGCTGACGGCCGAGCTCGCCGACGTGCGGGGCGTCCGGGGCCCGCGCGCGCAGGAGCGGCTCGCCGCGGCGGGGGAGCTGCCGCCCTGGCTCGGCGACCGCGCCTTCCACCTCAGCCACCGGTCGGCGCTCGTCCGCAAGGACCCCGGCTTCTACCGCCCCCTGTTCCCCGGCGTGCCCGACGACCTGCCCTACGTCTGGCCCGCCTCGGACCGGATGCCACATGGACATGCCGCGGGAGGGTAGTGTCCTGCGAAAAGGGGGGAATGCGGTCCTGGTGAGAGGTGGTCCGCCCGCGGGACGGTGGAGTGCACGACCCCCGAGAACCCGAGCAGGCAGGGCGGCGAACCGATGCTGAGAGAGCTGCTGGCGGCCAGCCATCTGATGTCGATGGAGCAGTTGCCGGGCGCGGTGGCCCGGCACGCCGGCGCCCGCGGCCTGCATGACGCGATCATCTACGTCGTCGACCTCCAGCAGACGGTGCTGCGGCTGCTGACGGGCGAGGGCCCGGACGCCGGGCGGAACCCCGGAGCCGAGACCCCGGAACTGAGAATCGACGGGACGGTCGCGGGCCGGGCCTTCCAGACGATGGAACCCACGGCCGGGCAGGTCCTCGACGGCGGGAACTGCCAGTACTGGGTGCCGATCCTCGACGGGGCCGAGCGGATCGGCGTGCTGCGCGTGACCGTCCGCCGCGACGACGCCCGGGCCTACCAGGAGGCCGAGTCCCTGGCCGGCCTGGTCGCGTTGATCATCGTCAGCAAGGGCCCGTACAGCGACTCCTTCTCCCGGCTCGTGCGGACCAGGGACATGACCGTGTCGGCGGAGATGCAGTGGCGGCTGCTGCCCCCGATGACCTTCGCCAACGACCAAGTGGTCATCGGCGCCGCGCTGGAGCCGGCCTACATGCTGGGCGGCGACACCTTCGACTACGCGCTCGCGGGCGACACCGTCCATCTCACGATCTTCGACGCCATGGGGCACGACACCGCTGCCGGGCTCACCTCCAACCTCGCCGTCGCGGCCTGCCGCAACGCCCGCATCCAGGGCGCCGGGCTCGTCGAGACGGCGCAGGCGGTCGAGGCGGCGCTCCTGGAACGGGATCCGAGCGGGCGCTTTGTCACGGGGGTGCTGGCCGAGCTCGACCTGCCCTCGGGGCAGCTGTCCTGGGTCTCGAACGGGCACCCCCCGCCGGTCGTCATCCGCGGGTCGCGGTGGGTCACCACGCTGGAATGCCCGCCCGGCACCCCGCTCGGCACCGGCCTCGGCGTGCAGCCGAAGCTGTGCGGCGAGCAGCTGGAACCGGGTGACCGGATCCTGTTCTACAGCGACGGGATCGTGGAGGCGCGCGACCCCAGCAAGCAGGAGTTCGGGCTGGACCGGTTCGTCGACTTCATCATCCGGCGCGAGGCCGACGGGCTGTCGGTCCCCGAGACGCTGCGGCGCCTCGTCCACAGCATCCTGGAGCACCACGCGGGGCGCCTGGACGACGACGCCACCGTCCTGCTGCTCGAATGGCACGGGCCCCTCGGCCTGGAAGACCCCGCGGAGCGGCTCAAGAACGACTGAGCCCGGGGCAGGGGCCGAGGCCCAGGGCGTCCAGGAGCATCGGGTACGCCTCGTGCAGGTCGCGCTGCCAGTACGGCCAGTCGTGCTGGCCGTCGAAGAAGCGGGCGGTCACCGGGACGCCGAGTGCCCGCAGCCGGTCGACGAACGCGCGCGCGTGGTCGTTCGCGCCGGCCTCCACCGGGTCGGTGAACGGCAGCCCGCCGAGCGACCCGGCCCTCCCGTTGCCGCTCGCCACCCAGAGCCGGACGCCGCGCAGCCGCCCCGCGAGGTCGGCCGGGTTGTGGGCGTGCCAGATCCCGGCCTGGCCGTCGGGGTCGCCCCACACCCGCCGCCAGTCGGTGCCGGGGCAGGCCAGGGACGGTCCCCAGCCGGTCGAGTCGTCGCCCGGCTCGTGGCCGTACAGGGTGTCGAGGTAGCCGCTGAACGCCGCCGCGGCCGCGAACGCGCCGGGGAACCGCGCCGCGTACAGCAGGGCGCCGAGGCCGCCCATGGAATTCCCGGCGATCACGCGTCGCGTCCCCGCGCGGTAGTCGCGTTCGAGGATGCCGCGCAGCTCGGTCATGTGGAACGTCTCCCAGCGCGGCGGGCCGCCCTTCCCGTAATTCCACCAGTCGGAGTAATTGCCGCAGCGGCCGCCGTTCGGCATGACGACGATGATCCCGGCGCCGGCGGTGAGTTCCGCGACGTCGGTGTCGCGCGTCCAGGCGGTGTGGTCGTCGACGCCGCCGTGCAGCAGCCACAGCGCGGGCCAGGTGCGCCCCGCGTCCCGCGACCAGCCCGGCGGGAGCAGGAGCCGCACCTTCTGGCGGCCCTCCATGGCGGGAGAGGCGATGGTCAGGTCCAGGGTGCGGGGCGCGACGGCCGTCTCGGCGACGACCTCGGCGCGGGGCGGGGCGGCCGCTGCGGACCGGTCCGCGAGCGCGAGGGGCAGGAGGAGCGCGAAGGCCCCCAGCCACGCGGCGGGGGCAGGGCGACGGAGCAACGCGGGGCCTTCCGGAGACACCGGCGGCGAGGAGGGGCCGGCCTTGGGAAAGGAAGAGATCCTTTGCGTGGAGTTTCTCTCCCCGTCCCCGGGGATTCCCGGGCCCTCACGGTCCGAAGCGCGACCGGAAAAGCTTATAAAATGCTTTTCCCCGGAACGGGAAAAGAACGCGCCGGGTGCCCCCCTGGCGGCACCCGGCGCGTTGGCGAGAGGGGTCTGTCAGGTCCCGGAGGCCGCCTCGGCGACGGGTGCGTTCACGTACCGGACGGCCCACCGCACCACCCCGCGGACCAGGCTGTACAGGATGAACGCCACACCGACCAGCGGCAGGACGAGCAGGACGATCTGGAGCCCGGAGGTGAGCAGCGTGAGGGGGTCCGCGCCGTCGGCGGCGGCGTGCGCGAGCCGGCGCATCATGCCCCAGTCCTGGGCCACCAGCCGGGGGACCTGGGTGATGATCAGCACGATCTGGAACGCCAGCATGGGGATCACCGTCAGCACCCAGACCGTGACGAAGATCTGGGGCCAGCGCTTGAGGTCTTCGAGCCGGGCGTCGGCGGGGCGCCGCAGGAGCGTCCGGCGCAGGATCGGCCCGATGTACCGGAACAGGTCGGGGATGCCGATGAGGTCCGACATGATGTAGTACCCGTCGAACCGGAGCGTCGGCAGCAGCTGCTGCACGATCTCCAGGTTGACGTAGACGATGGCGACGAGCAGCGGCGCGAACCCCGTCTGCGCGTACAGCAGGGTCAGCCCGATGACGAAGATGGCGTTGAAGTAGACGCCGGCGAGGTCGGTGCGGAGCCGACCCCCGCGGCCGAGCCGGTACGACTCCGTGATGTCGGTGTAGAACGCGGGCCACACCAGGTAGATGCCGCAGCCCATGACGCCCGGGCGGACGCCGCCGTACCGGCAGGCCGAGGCGTGCCCGACCTCGTGGAACGCGCACGAGGCGATCCCGAGCGCGATCACCAGCAGGATGCTGACCGGCTTGAGGATCGCCGTCGACATGGCGTCGGCGATCGATTTGGACGTGAGCACCCAGTACTCGCCCGCCACGAACGCGGCGAGCACCGGGGCCATCACCCAGGGGCGGAACAGCCAGGCGAACAGGCCTCCGATGACCCAGGTCACCGACTCGGGGAACACGGCGATCTTGAACTTGAGCGCCAGGAACGGGTCGGACCGCACGCTCCGCGGCGCGGTGCCGTCGCTGAAGGTGGTGACGCCGAGCGGGGCGAGCTTGCGGTCCACCAGGTAGACGATCTGCTCGGCGGACAGCCGTGCGCCCGCCTCCCGGCTGACCGAGTCGGCCACCGTGGCGAGAGAGGCGGCCACGTCGCCCTCGCCCGCCAGGTGGCGGTGCTCGTGCAGCGCCTTGGCGACCAGGAACAGCAGCGGAGGCAGCCGGACGAGCTGCCGGTTCGGCAGCCGGACCAGCTGCGGCGGCTCCCGGTATCCGGAGTTCTTGAACTCGCCGACGAGTTCGGCGCCGTCCACCAGGGCGGGCAGGGCGAGGGCGGCGGGCGCGCTCATCGGTTGTCGTGCACCACGACGGCGGGGATGCAGGACACCGTGGAGGTCGGAGCCTCGGCGAGCAGACCGGTGCCGAGCAGGCCGGACGTGCCGGCGGACTGGGTGGCCTGGCAGGCGTAGAAGACCTCGGTGTCGCCGCCGTGGTGGCCGCCGCCGGTCCCGGCGGACAGCGCGAGTCGTCGCGGTAGAACCTCCGCGGTCAACCGGTCCAGTACCGCGTAGGTGAGCCGCTGAGGGTTGGAAGAGCTCATGGAATCGCTTTCGCATCGCTGTGGGAAGGGGGAAGGGCTGGCGGAAGCCGCCAGCCCTTCCGAGTGCGGGCAGAAGCCCGCGGTTACACGCGCTCGGCTCAGTGGCCGGAGATCGCGGCGCCCGGCACGCAGGACTGCGAGCTGGCGTCGGTCTGCGCGTGCAGGCCGACGAGCTGCAGCAGGCCGCTGTCGGGACGGGTCTGCTGGCTCTGGCAGGCGTTCACGATGGCGGTCGTGCCGCCGTTGCCGCCGCCGTGGTTGATGTTGACGTTCTCGTTCTCGCCGCCCCCGACGAGAAGGGTGGACAGCACGGCGCGCTCCGGCAGGACCTCACCGGCGAGCTTGTCCAGCTCGGTGTAGCTGAAGGACTTCATGTGGTTCCTTTTCTTCCTTGTCACGCCCGGATCTCAAGGTGGATACCGGATGTCCCTTCCCTCGCCCCAGGTCGGAGCGAGGTAGCTCTACGTATAGCAGATGTGACGGACGGTGGCCAAGTGACCCTCCGGGGAGCGGGTGCCTCGCGCCGGCGCACAGGCATGAGTGGCCCGTGATGGGTAGGGACCCCACATTCGCGCTGATCAGGAGGAGTGCATGGCCGAGAGCAGCTTCAGCATCGACGTCGCGGCGATCCGGGAACGCGCCCGCGCGAAGATGACCGACGGGCCCGTGACCGCGGGGTACGGCCGACGCGCCGAGGAGGTCATCGGCGTCCTCAACGACGTCCTCGCCACCGAGATCGTGTGCTGGATGCGCTACGCGCAGCACGCGATCAGCGCGACCGGGATCGACCGGGCGCAGGTGGCGGCGGAGTTCAGCGAGCACGCCGACGAGGAGCGCGGCCACGCGATGCGGGCCGCGGAGCGCATCAGCCAGCTCGGCGGGCAGCCGGACTTCGACCCGAAGACGCTGGCCGAGCGGTCGCACACCACCTACAAGACCTTCGACGAGAACGACCTCAGGAGCATGCTGGAGGAGAACCTCGTCGCCGAGCGGATCGTCATCGAGTCCTACCAGGAGATCATCCGCTGGCTCGGCGACGGCGACGTGACGACCCGGCGGCTGATGGAGCACATCCTCGCCGAAGAGGAAGAGCATGCCGACGATCTGACGGACCTGCTGGGGATCTGACATGGAATTCGGATACACACTGCTCTGCGAGCAGACGCCGCCCAAGCAGCTGGTCACCGACCTCGTGGAGGCCGAGGAGGCGGGGTTCGCCTACTCGGTGATCTCCGACCACTACTTCCCGTGGCTGGAGAGCCAGGGCCACTCCGCCTACGCCTGGTCGGTGCTCGGCGCGCTCGCCCAGGCCACCCGCCACATCCCGCTGATGACCTTCGTGACCTGCCCGATCATGCGGTACCACCCGGCCGTGGTGGCGCAGAAGGCCGCCACGATGGGCGTGCTGTCGGACGGCCGGTTCACGCTCGGCCTCGGCGCGGGGGAGAACCTCAACGAGCACGTCGTGGGGCGCGGATGGCCGTCGGTGGACGTCCGGCACGAGATGTTCGCCGAGGCCGTGGAGATCATCCGGGCGCTGTTCGGCGGCGACTACGTCAACTACCGGGGCCGCCACTTCACCGTCGACTCCGCGAAGCTGTACGACCTGCCCGACGAGCCCGTCCGGATCGGCATGGCGGCCTTCGGGAAGCGCGCCGGCCGGCTCGCCGCCGAGCACGCGGACCTTCTCATCTCCGACCAGCCCGTGCCGGAGGTCGTGGAGCTCTTCCGCAACGAGGGCGGCGCGGGCAAGCCCGTCTACGGGCAGATCCCCGTGGCCTTCGGGCACGACTATGAGGAGTGCAGGCAACGCGCCCACAGCACGTGGAAGTTCTCCGCCCCGGCGTGGAAGGTGATGGCCGAGCTGCCGGGTCCGGCGAACTTCGAGGCCGCCACGAAGACCGTCCGCCCGGAGGACGTCGTGGAGTCGGTCCCGTGCGGCGACGACGTGGACGACTACGTCGAGGCGGTCCAGGAGTGGGCCGACGCGGGCTTCACCCACATCTCGTTCTGCCAGTCCGGTCCGGAGCACCAGAAGGACTTCCGGACCTGGGCGGAGGCGGACCTCCTGCCGGCCCTGCGCGAACGCTTCGGCTGACGCGCCGGTCCGCCCCGTCGCGGGCCGGACCGGCGTGCCGTCCGCCGCTAGGCGCAGTACTGGCTCTGCTTGCCGATGGCCCGGTAGGGGCAGTCGGCGTATTCGGCCAGCCGCAGCAGGGCCTCGCGGCTGCGCTGGACCTCACCGGCGATCGCGGACGGCGGCGGGTAGAAGCTGCCTCCGGCCAGCTCGAACGTGAACGAGAAGATGCGCTGCTGTCCCCACGTGTAGTCGTCCGTGGTGCCGTCGGTGATGTAGAGGTCGCTGGACTGCTCGGGGGCGAAGCCGTTCGTCGAGGCGAGTTCCCGGCCGATGGTGCGGTGGGCGGCCTCCTCGTCGGCGGACATCGAGCCCGGCACGGTGTTGTTGTAGGTGTAGCCGAACGGCCACAGCACCAGCTCCGCGTCCGAGTGGATGTCCAGGAACATCCCGAGCTGCTGCCTGCCGCCCACGACCCGGCTGCGCACGAAGTCGGCGAGGACCTTCGTCTCGACGGCGGACTCGGGGCCGGTGCCCCGGTAGGTCTCGCTGGAGCCGTTGCCGGACGAGCCGCCGCAGCAGCCCCACTTGTAGGCGAAGTTGCGGTTCAGGTCCGTGCCCGTGGACGTGGGGTTGGGCTGGCGGTTCTTGCGCCACATCCGCCCCGGCTGCGTGTCGCTGGTCATGTCGTAGACCTGGCCGTCGGGGTTGACCATCGGCATCACGTAGATCTCGCGCGTGTTCACCAGGTTCGTGATCCGGCTGTCGGACCCGTACCCGCTGGTGAGCTGCCCGATGTAGTCGAGCGCCTGCTCGGCGGTGAGCCGCTCGCGCGCGTGGATGTTGGCGATGATCATCACTTCGGGCTCGTTCTCGTCCGTCGCCACGTTGTCGCTGATCTTCACGCCGACGATGTCGCGGCCCTGGTAGGACTTGCCGACGACGAACTGGCGGGCGATCTGCGGGTGGGCGGCGACGACGGAGTCGACCTCCTGCCGCATCTCGGCGAACGTGTGGTACGACGTCGCCGCGGTGCTCGGGGCCGCGCTCGGGTCCGCGGTCCGCGCGGGGGCCGGCTTCACGGTGAAGCCGAGCCGCCGGATGGCCCTGACCTCCGACGGGAGGGCGCTGACCTCCAGCCCGCCCGCCCGGACGGCGCCGATCGCCGCTCCGGTCCGGGCGACCTGGCTGCGCTGCTGGCCGGTCCGGGGACCGGTCACGACGTACTGGCCCGCGGTCTCGGGGCCGGGCGCCGAGGCGGCGGACGGCGCCGCGAGCCCGGCGAGGGCCAGCGCCAGCGCCCACGGGACGGCGAGCAGGGAACGCAATCGGCGGGAGCTTCTCATGACGGGGTACCTGCCGTTCGGCTCTGCGCGCCCGCTCGTCGCGCGGCGGGGTCTCCTGCGGACGCTCACGGACGCTCGCGATCCCGTCACGATGGACCGGAACCGCCCGCCTGACAATGGCCGGGAGACCGGTCCAGGCGGGCGTTACGGGAACTGGAGCCACGGGCGAAACGCCAGCTCACCGATGCCGCGCCATCGAGACGGAACCGAGTTTTCAATGCCGATCAGAGCGAATCTGAAATTTCACAGGCGCCTGGACGCTCCCTCGTAAACCCGGTGCCGCGTTGGCGCTCTGTAACCGGTTCTTACCGGCCTTGCCTCTCTTCTCGGGGTTTCGGCGTGAGGGAGGCTGCGGCACGGGAGCCGAAGAAGGCCGCTGATCACAAATACGTCTGTATCCTGCATGGATACCCACTTACGGACATGCGCGACGGCATTTTATGAACAGTGTCATCTTCAGATAATGACAGAGTGTCGTCCAGGTATTGACCACCCAACCGCCCTTGTCTATGGTCTCTGTTAGAACGCGTTCTACTCCGGTTGGAACCCGTGTCGAGGGCGACAGGGCGGTTCCCCGGCCCGGTCCCCGATTCGCGGCGGCCTCCCCACCGGCCATGGGCGGAGCCGCGCACGAATCGACGGACCTCCCACCCCACCCCTTCGGGTGCAGGCGCGACGCCCACCGTTCGAAATGAGGACCCCCCTTGTCTCGCACCACGAAGACCGCCGCGATCGCCTCGGCCGCGGTCGCGGCCGCCGCCACCGCCACCGTCGCCCTGACGGCCTCCCCCGCTCTGGCCGTCAACACCGGGTCGTTCACCGCCACCCTCAACGGCACCATGGTGATCGACGCGGGAGTCCCGGCCAGCTGCACCAGCTCCGTGCTGAAGGGCACGGTCCTGTCGGGCGGCGTCAACGCGTCCTACACGTCCGCGAGCGCCGGCGGCTGCGGGGTCACCGTCACTCCCGGGGCCCTGCCCTGGAGCGGCACCTTCAGCGGCACCACCGTCAAGATCAACAACTTCTCGATGAGCGCGATCGGCTGCACCTACGGCGGGACCCTGACCGGCACCGCCTCGGCCACGAACTTCCCGTTCACCGCCACCTTCACCAACCAGGTCGTCCCCAAGACGAGCGGCATCCTCTGCCCGTCCTCGGCCAAGATCACGGCCAAGTACGACTACAAGCAGCCCTGATCCCCGGCAGGGCGGGAGCCCGGTCCTGACGTCGGCCGGACCCGCCCCCGCACCGTGACCCCGGCCCTCCGCCGGGGTCACGGCGCTCGGCCGTCAGTGCAGTTCGTAGGCGCGGATGGTCTCCTGGGTGATCGAGCTGCCCCGGCCGTCCTCGGCGGTGACCCTCAGGGACACCGCCCCCTTCCCGTGGAGGCGCGCGACGCCGTCCCGCACCGGGACGTCCGTCCAGGTCCCGCCGTCGTCGAACGATGTCTGGAGGGACAGGCGGCGCAGCGGCGCCGGCGAGCCGTCCTGGTGGGCGACCGTGAGCTTCAACGTCCTGGAGCGCGTCCTGTTCTGCGGGTCGAGAGCCGCGTCGTAACCCACCTGGAGCAGCGGAAGGACGGTGAGATCGGCCGTGCGCGCGGAACGGAACGTCCACGACGTTCTGGAGCGCGTGGACAGCCGGGCCCAGGGGGCGCTGTTGGCGAAGTCGAATTCGATCCGGTACTCGGCGTCCTCCGGGGTCGTCATCAGGGTGCCGTTCGGCTTGTAGGCCGTCTGCGCGATCAGTTCGCCGTCCCGGTGGACGCGGAAGTCGGTGGCGAAGCCATTCGGAAAGGAGCTGGAGTAGACGTCGGAGAAATTGCGTGCCGCGTCCGCCAGGCCGACGCGGAGCCGGATCAGGTCGCCGGTGCGGACGATCGGTGACTGCGCGCTGACGCCGCCGGTGAGCGGTCCCTTGTTCCAGCTGTGCGCGTCGCGCTGCCCCGCCCTGTACGACGACCATTTCGTTTCGCCGAGCACGACGTGCGGTGTCTCCGGGCCGGGGAAAGCGTTGTTGTAGGGCTGCTCCGGAGTGACCGCCATCGCGGACCACTGCGTTTTCGGATCGGCTGAAACGTACTCCACGCGCGTTCTCGGAGTTCCGGTGACCGGGTGGGCGTACGCGAGGGCGAATTCTTCCCAGGGGCGCTTGCTGTAGCGCGCGGCGGTCATGGCGCCATCGCCGTGGTAGGCGCTGTCGATCCGCGCCAGATCCCTTGTGCGAGCGACGTAGTCCAGGTTCTCGGGAATCCGCCCCTCCTCCGGGAACACGAGGTCGTACTGGTAGGGGCTGTCCACGATGCCCTTGGCCGTGACCGTCGCCCGCTCCCGCAGGAGAGCGCGTCCCTCCTCGTGGGACAGGCGGACCGCGGGCACCTTCAGCGGCCTCCCGTAGCCGCCCGGGTCGTCGTTCACGCCGGGAGCGTCGTTGTAGACGGCGACCATGCGCGCACCCGCCCTGGCGGCCCTCTCGACCTGCTCGGCGACGGGCACGCCGTCCCTGCGCTGGACGAGGGCGAGCCGGCCGCGCAGGTCGGCGCCCGGCCTGTCCCCGTCCGCGACCCGCATCTCCGCCCTGCCGTCGAGGCGCGGGAACTGGTCCGAGGTGTCGCTGAAGTAGGCCGCGGGATAGTACTGCGGGCGCAGCGCCCGGCTCCCCGCCCGCATCGTGATCGCGGGCGCCTCCAGCCGCCACCGCGTGTAGGCCTCGAACGTCCCGGTGCGGACCCGCTCGGTCGGCTGGAGGAACACCCGCTCCTCCAGCATCGATCCGTCGCCCAGGTAGACGCCCTCGTCCACGGCCTGACCGTTCGCGGTGCCGCGCGTCCACATCAGGTGGCTGACCGCTCCCGGTCCGGGCGCGGTGGCGTGCTCGGGCGTGCGGACCGTCACCTCCCGCGCCTTGCGCGCGTCCAGCACGATCTCGGTGTCCCCGGTGATCTCGATCTCCGGGTAGCCGACGAGGCTGTAGTCGAGCGGCTTGCCGCCGTCGGTGCTCGGCGCCCACGACGGCATCGTCTTCACGACGCCCATGACGGAGTACGTCCCCGGCGCCAGCCGGACGCAGTTCGAGTCGTTCCAGCCCTCGTCGGTGCAGGGGCCGTCCGGGTCGCCGGGCAGCGGCCGGTGGGCGTTGCCGAGCGAGGCGTCCTTCACGTTCAGGAAGCCGACCGCGCCGGGGCCGGGCCGCCCGTCCCGCGCGATGCTCCTCACCCGGACGGTGACCAGCTCGCCGGAAGCCTTCGCCTTCGGCTCCGGCGCGGCCGGCCGCCGCTCGTGCAGCGCCGTCACGTTGTACCGTTCCGGATCGTCACCGAGCCGGTCGGCGGGGACGACGTACAGGTCGCCTCCGCTGTGCCGGACGGAGAACGCCGGGTCGCGCCCCGGCGCGGGCGTCACGGTCGTGCCGCCCCCCGCGACGTGCACCGTGTCACCGGTGGGCAGCGTGACGTCGAATGCTCCGGCCTCCGCGCGCAACGCGGACGCGGGCCCGGCGTCCGCCGCCGCGGGCGCGGGCGCGGCGAGCGCCAGCGCGCCGATCCCCAGGGCCGCCGCGGTTCTCGACCACATGGCCATCCCTCCCCAAAAAGTGGATCTTGATTGTCGGGCCGGCCGCCGCGGCCGATCCAGGGAAGGCGCTGGCGGCTTCCGCCATGGCGGGAACCCGTCAAACGGACCGGGACACCGTAGATTTAGGACGTGTCCGATTCGCCGCTCCTGGAGGGGCTCGGGGTCACCGCCGCCGAGGAGGGGGCGTACCGCGCCCTGCTGCGGGAGGGCCCGTCCACCCTCGCCGACCTCGCCGCGCGCCACGGCGCGTCCGTCGCGGCCCTGCGCCGCCTCCTGCCGCGCCTGGAGGAACTCGGACTCGTGACCCGCCTGGCCGGCCGCCCGCTGCGGCTCCTCGCCACCCCGCCCCACGTCGCGGTGGAGGCCCTCGTCGCCAGCCGCCAGGAGGAGATCGCCCGCAGCCGTGCCGCCATCGGCCCGCTCCTGGCCGAGGCCGCCCCGCACCCGGAGGAGCTCGTCGAGGTCGTCAGCGGCCGGGCGGCGGTGTCCCGCCGCTACCTGCAACTCATGAACGGCGCCCGCGAGGAGCTGCTCGTCCTCGTCCAGCCGCCGTTCGCGACCGACGCCGCCGTGTCGAGCGACGAGCAGGAGCGCACCATGCGCCGCGGCATCACGGTGCGCGGCATCTACGGCCCCGAAGCGCTCGACGAGCCCCGCGCCCTGGAGTACGTCCGCCGCGCCGTCGCGTCCGGCGAGCAGGCCCGCCTCGGCGCCGTGCCCATCAAGCTCGCCGTCGCCGACCGCCGCACCGCGATGCTGCCGCTCACCTCCCAGCACGCCAGCTCGGTCGACAGCTCCCTGATCGTCCACCCGTCCGCCCTGCTGGACGCGCTGGTCTCCCTCTTCGAGGCCCTGTGGCGCTCCGCCGTCCCGCTCCCCGGCGAGGACGCCCCGGACGACGCCGTCCTCGCCCTCCTCGCCGCGGGCCTCACCGACGACGCCATCGCGCGCCGACTCTCCATCAGCACCCGCACCGTCCAGCGCCGCGTCCGCGACCTCTGCGACCGCCTCGGCGCCCGCACCCGCTTCCAGGCAGGCGCCCTCTACGCCCACCACCTGGAGCGATGACGCACCTCGGTCCGGAGTCGCGAGCGGGAGCGCATCGGCAGTCCGGCTGACGAGCCGCCTCCGCCGTCGCATCCTGGATCCTGACGCGGGTCGCTCACTGTGAGGCCATGCCCGGTTCGCCGCCCGCCCAGCACCATTTCATGGTTTATCGACCGGTGTAGTTGATAAATCGGCACCATCCCGCACGGTCCCTCTTGCCGGTTTCCGAAACCGGTGGTCGAACGCTCTGTGAGCCCAGGCCACCGGTTCGCGAACCGGTGGCTTGCCGCTCGCGGAGCGCTCGGCCTCTCACAACCCAGAGGGGCACGAGCTTATGTCCTTTACGCCCGACCTCAGCCGGCTCGCCGGCCGGGGTCTCGTCATCGCCGCCCTGGTGTCGTCGGCCGTCGGCTACGCCTTCACGACGGGCCACTCGGCACTGGTGGTGGCGGCGCCGATGCAAGCCGTCGGCGCCGTCGCGCTCTGCGCGGTGATGCTGTTCACCGGACGGAATCCGTTCAGGCGTTACCCCGCTGTCATGTGGCTGTGGATCTCCCTCCTCGCCGGAGGGAACGCGGCCGTCGCGTACAGCTACCCGTACGCCGTGGACCACCTGACGCTGGGCACCGTCGCCGCCGTCGTGGTGATCGGTTACCTGCTGGTGGGCATCGAGAAGATCTGGCCCTACCGGACCACCACGTACGGACTCCAGCACATCTGCGGGCGCGTGCTCGTGGGGTTCGGAGTCGTCATGCTCAACCGGCCCTCGCCGGGCGAGTCCGTGGGGATGCTGTGGGCCCTGATCAGTGCGCTCTGCGTCTGGAACACGGTCACCATGCTGGGGCAGATGAAGAAGCACGGACTGGAGGACCAGGGCGCCGCCGTCGCCAACCTGATCGCGGCGGTTCTGCTCCTCGCGCTGGTGTTCAAGGCGCGGGGCAACGGGTGGATCTCCCTGGACCTGTTCTACGCGGCCGGTCCGGCGGGTCTGCTCACGCTGGTGCTGCCGGTCGTGTGCGTCAACGCCGCCCTGCGCCGCTCCTCGACGCAGGACGTGGGAATCATGCAGTCGTTCTCGTCGCCGGTCCATGCCCTGGTGGGGATGGCCGGCGCCGCGCTCGGCTGGATCGACTCCGACCAGCGGCTCGCCCTCTTCCCGGAGTGGGCGGGCATCATCCTGATCACCGTGGCCGCCTTCGCGGTCTCCTTGCTCAAGGAACCCGCCGGCGGCGCCGTGCGGGTCGGTACGCAATCCAGCGGCGGCTGACGCCTCCGCTGATCCAACCCAGCGGCGGCGCACGCCTCCGCTGACCCAACCCAGCGGCGGCCGACGCCTCCGCTGATCCGCAACGGCGGAGAGGGCCCCCCTTTCCGCCGTTGCACCGCGACTTGCGGGCGAGTGGGACGCGCTGAGCGAAAACCTGACCAAGATGCTAACTGTTCGTTACTGATCGACTACTTTATGACATGGTGGGGAAGGTGTCCTCGCATCCCATATCCGAGGTGCGCGGAGGCGATGCCCCGATGAGTGAGACCCCGACCCTGCCCAGCACGACCGTCCGGCCCGGCGACCGGCGGTACCCGGCGCTCAGCCGCGGGTTCAACCAGCGGTGGATCGGAGAGCCCGAGTACGTGCGGCTGGTGCGCTCGCCCGAGGAGGCGCGGACGGCGCTCGCCGAGGCGGTGCGCGAACGGCCGGCCGACCCGCGGCGGACGCGGATCACGGTGAAGGCCGGAGGCCACTGCTACGAGGACTTCGTCTGCGGCTCCGACGTGCGGGTCATCCTGGACGTGAGCCCGATGTGCGGGGTGTCCTACGACCCCGCGATGCAGGCGTACTGCGTGGAGGCCGGGGCGACGAACTGGCACGTCTACAGCCACCTGTACCCGATCAGCGGCAAGGCGCTGCCCGGCGGGTCGTGCTACTCGGTCGGGCTCGGCGGTCACATCCCGGCGGGCGGGTTCGGGCTGCTGTCGCGGCAGCACGGCCTCACCGTCGACTACCTCTACGCGGTGGAGGTGGCGGTGGTGGACGAGCGCCAGAACGTCGAGCTGGTCGTGGCCCGGCGCGACGACGGCGACCGGTGGCTCCGCGACCTGCTGTGGGCCCACACCGGGGGAGGGGGCGGGAACTTCGGCGTGGTCACGCGGTTCTGGTTCCGGGGGCTCCCGCAGCCGCCGAAGCAGGTGCTGCTGACGGCGCTCGCGTGGGACTGGAAGGACTTCACCAAGGACGAGTTCGCCGCCCTGCTGGGGGCGTACGGCGAGTACTTCCGCGACCACCAGGACCCGTCCTCGGCGGCGGGGAAGCTCTTCGCGATGCTGAAGCTCAACCATGTCAGCAACGGCCAGATCGGGCTGCTGGCCCAGGTGGACGTGGACGACCCCGACGGGGCGAGGGCGATGACCGACTTCATCGTGGCCCTCGACGGGCGGATCGGCCCGTCGGCGAGACCGATGCGCACGATGATGGGCGAGCACTTCGTGCACCTGGAGATCCCGCGCGTGATGCCGTGGCTGACCGCCACCCAGGCGCTGAACGCCAGCGGCGAGAACCGCTGCGGAAAGTACAAGTCGGCCTACCTGCGCAAACCGTTTACCCGCCAACAGATCGACGCGATGTGGGCCTATCTCGGCAAAGAGAAGTACACCGACTACGTGAACACGCAGGCGCTCATCCAGGTCGACTCGTACGGCGGCGCCATCAACCGGCCGCTGCACAAGACGGCGGCGCGGCAGCGCGATTCCATTATGAAACTGCAGTACCAGGTGTACTGGACGCAGAATGACGCCTACGAGGACACGCACATCGCGTGGATCCGGGACGTCTACAAGGCGACGTTCGCCGCGACCGGCGGCGTCCCCGTCGCGGACGGCGAGACCACGGACGGCTGCTACATCGGCTATCCCGACGCGGATCTGAACGACGGGCGCTGGAACGAGTCGTCCCAGACGTGGGAGACCCTCTACTACAAGGACGCCTACGCGAAACTCCAGGAGGTCAAACGGCACTGGGATCCGGGAAACGTGTTCCGGCACGCCCAGTCCATCCGTCCGGGGAAGCGGGGGTAGCGGCACGGGCCGGTGGCGCAGCGTCACGGATCATCTCGCCTTTATTGCATCCGCTGCCAATACTTGCGGCTGTGACGGCGGGGACAGTAGTTTCGTCGGGCGAGCGGAGCGTCGGGCCTGGCGTGGCCCGAGCGGCTGGGGAGTCATGAAGAAGCGTACCGACAGGAAGATCGCCATCGCGGGCACCGCGGCGGCGGCCGTGCTGCTGCCCGCCGTCATGGTCGGCCTCGCGCAGGCCGGCGTGGGGGTCCCGAAGGGCAGGTCGGAGGCCAGCGGGAACTCCAAGCCGATCCCCTCGTTCGGCCCCGCCACGCAGCCGTCGGTCCCCGGCGGCGCGTCCGCCTCCCCGACGAAGTCGCCGGGTGCGGCGAAGCTGCCCAGCATCCCGCTGAACAGCAACCCGTTCCGCACCGGGGGAGGGACGCCGAGCCCCACCGACCCCGACAGCAACGCGGGCAACCGCGGCAAGAAGCCGCAGATGCCGTCGGGCACCTCGCCGGGCAAGTACGCCAAGGCCCCCGACGGGGCCTCGATCACGGGCGTCAAGAAGATCAACTCGCGGATCTTCGACGTCACGATCGCCTCGCCGGCGCTGGGCGCCGCCGTGAAGACCCGCGTGATGGTCCCCAAGGGCTGGAAGGCCGGCGCCACCAGGTCGTGGCCCGTCGTGTACGCCTACCACGGCGGCAACAACAACTACCTGTCCTGGACCAAGGACTCCAACATCGAGCAGGTCATCGGTCCCTACGACGCGATGGTCGTGATGCCCGAAGGCGGCTGGAACGGGTCCTACACCAACTGGTACAACGGCGGGAAGGGCGGCATCCCCGAGTGGGAGACCTTCCACATCGGCGAGGTCATCCCGCTGATGGAGCGCAACTTCCACGCCGGGTCGGTGCGCGCCGCGATCGGCCTGTCGTCCGGCGGGCAGGGCGCCATCACCTACGCCGAGCGGCACCGCATGTTCAAGTACGCCGCCTCCTACAGCGGCGCCCTCAACATCACGGCGCCCGGCATGCCGGTCATCCTGACGTCCATGAACCGCGAGGCCGGCACCGCCATCTGGGGCGACCCGATCACCGCGCGGGCGAACTGGCGGGCGCACGACGCGACCGTCATGGTGTCCAGGCTCAAGGGCGTCGGCGTCTACGTCTCGTCCGGCAACGGGCAGCCCGGCCCCTACGACAAGGCCGACACCCCGCCCCACGACGCGGGGCGCATCGGCGAGCAGCTCGCCGGCACGATGAACGAGAACTTCGTCGCCGCCGCGCGGAAGGCGGGGGTGCCGGTCACCTCCCACCTGTACGGGCCCGGCATGCACAACTGGAAGTACTGGCGCATCGAGCTGGTCCGCAGCTGGCCGACCATCGCCAGGTCCATCGGCGCCCGCAAGTCCTGACCGCCCGCCCGCCGGTTCGGGGAGCGGCACGGTGAAGGGGTTCGCCCGGCGGGAGTTCCAGCTCGTGCTGCTGCGGCGCATGGCCGACTACCAGCCGGGCCTCGTCGAGGACGCGATCCGGTCGCTCGGCGCTTCGCGCACGGAGATGCGCGAGGTCAACGCCCGGTGGCAGCGCGTCCTGCGGTCGCGGACGTTCCCGCGCGGCCGCCGCCGCTACGAGGCCGTCCTCGGCCCGCCGGTCGCGGTCGAGGAGCGTCCGATCGGCGACGTCGCCTGCGCGGTGGCCTGGTGGCGGCCCTTCCCCCTGTGGCCGGGCCTGCGCTTCGAGATCATGATGGGGCCGGACGGCTCCGTCATGCAGGAGTGGCTCGTCCGGGACGAGGGCGTGCCCGTCCCGCGGCTGGACACCGTGGACGACCTCGTCCCGTGGTCCTGCGTCGCCGGCGACGTGGACGCGCGCTTCGGCGCCGTCGCGCACCAGGACGGCGAGGTCCCGAGCCGGTGGCACGCGACGATCACGGGCCCGGACGGCGCCGTCCTCGTCGCGCACTTCGTCTGGGGGCTCCTCCAGACCGTCGAGAGCGTCGGAAACGAGCCGTGGCCGGGCGCACCGCCGACGTTGGGGTGATCTTGGGTCTTCGCGGCCCTGGAAATTGCGCGGCGGTCCGTAACGTGGGGATATGCGAACTTTTGCGGGTCGGCGATGCCCGAAGTAACCGCATACGCCCCCGGATATCCCGCCTGGGTCGAACTGGTCACCCCGGACGTGCGCGCCTCCCAGCGGTTCTACCGCGACCTGTTCGGCTGGGACGTCTACACGCTGGCGGGCGACCTCAACGACTACTCGATCTTCACCCTCGGCGGCGTCCAGGGCCCGGAGGTCGCCGGCATGGAGCCGCTCGCGGACGACTCGATGGAACCGACGTGGACGTGCTACTTCCGGACCGACGACGTCCAGGCCGCCCTCGACCGGGTGCTCGCCATGGGCGGGCAGGAGCTGAGCGAGCCCACCGACATCTCCAATCTCGGGCGGATGGCCCACTGCGCCGACCCCGAGGGCGCCGACTTCGCGCTCTGGTACCCCTACGACTTCCAGGGGGCGGGCGTCGTGGACGAGCCGTCCGCGATGTGCTGGATGGAGCTCGCCGTCCGCGACGTCGAGGGCGCCCGGCGCTTCTACGGGGAGGTCTTCGGCTGGAGGGCCGTCGACCGCTCCTACCTCGCGCCCGACTACACCAACTGGAAGGTCGGAGAGTGGTCCGTGGCGGGCATGGTGCCGCTGGCCGAGTGGTGGCCCGCCCACTCCGAACCCCACTGGATCCCCTACTTCTGGGTCTCCGACTGCGATGCCGCGGCGGCGCGGGCGGCCGTGCTGGGGGCGGTCGTCCATGTCCCGCCGACCGACATCAAGGCCGGCCGCTTCGCCGTCATGACCGATCCGTGCGGGGCGCGCCTCGCCGTCCTCACCCCGGCGGCCGGCTCGCGCCTCACCTTCCGTCCGCACGGATGACCGCGGCCCGCCGCCCCGCCCGGACGGAGACGCGAACATTGGGGTGATCTTGGGGATTCGTGTCGGCGGGGATTGCGCGGGCGTCCCTAGCCTGGAGGAACGCGCGCCCCAGGGCGTGCCGCCAGGGCGCGGCGATGCCGGAGGTGATCCGATGCCGGAGGTGATCCGATGCCCGAGGTGACCGCGTTCCCCCCCGGCCACGCGTCGTGGGCCGAACTCGCGAGCCCGGACCCGGAGGGGTCCAAGCGGTTCTACCGCGAGCTGTTCGGCTGGTACTCCTACACGCTGACCGTGGGCGACCTCGGCGACTACGAGATGTTCACGCTGGGCGGCGTCCAGGGGCCCGAGGTCGCCGGGATGCAGGCGCTCGCCGACGACTCGGAGACCGCCTCCTGGACGTGCTACTTCCGGACCGACGACATCCCGGCCACGCTCGCCGCCGTGCGCGGGGCGGGCGGTCTGGAGACGGTGGAGCCCACCGACATCGCCAACCTGGGGCGGATGGCCCTGTGCTCCGATCCGGAGGGCGCCGACTTCGGGCTCTGGTACCCCTACGACCTCAAGGGCGCGGGCGTCGTCGACGAGCCGTCCGCGATGGTCTGGGTGGAGCTCGCCGCCCGCGACATCGAGCGCGCCCGCCGCTTCTACGGCGAGGTCTTCGGCTGGAGGGCCGTCGACCGGGACTACTACGACTCCGTCTACACCCACTGGAAGGTCGGCGACTGGGCGGTGGCCGGCATGGTCTCCATGGACGAGCACTGGCCGCCCGGCCACCCCTCGCACTGGACGCCGTTCTTCTGGGTCTCCGACTGCGACGAGTCCGCGGCCCTGGCCTCCGAGCTCGGCGCCCACGTCCGCATCCCGCCCACCGACCTCAAACCCGGCCGGTTCTCCGTGGTCACCGACCCGACCGGGGCCCGCCTGGGCCTGGTCACCCCCACGACGGACGTCCGGGCCGAGCGCGCACGCCCCTGACGGCCCGGCCGACCGGTCACCGGTCGGGCGGCCCGGGGTCGAGGGAGGCCGATCCGGGCGCGGGCAGGGCGTCCTGGAGGTGCAGGCGGCCGAGGAGCATCAGGACGAGCTCGTCGATGACCTCGTCGAGGGTGGCCTCGACCCAGCCGGCGGTCCAGTCGTGCAGGAGGCCGTTGATGCTGCCGATGAACGCCGTCGCGGCGATCCGGTAGTCGCGGTCGGTGATCTCGCCGCGCTCGGCCGCGGCGGCGGCCTCGGCGCAGATGAACTGGACCCAGCGGGCGCGGCGGGTGAGGCGCTGGCGGTCGAGCCGGGGGCTGACGCCGATGATCTCGACGAACGCGATGCGGATGCGGGCCCGGTCGGCGGTGATGCTTGCGGCGTAGGCGCGGAACAGGTGCGCCGTGCGCTCGGCGAGCCCGAGGCCCGCGACGGACGGCAGCGCGGCCAGGACGTCCCGCTCGGCCGCGTCGTTGACCTCCAGGTGCAGTTCGGCGAGGAGGTCCTCCAGCGTGCTGAACTCCTCGTAGAACTGGCGGGTGGACAGCCCGGCCGCCTCGCTGAGCGCCGCGACCGTGGTGCCGCGGTAGCCGGGGCCGCGGCCGAACATCTCCAGCCCGGCGTCCAGGAACCGGCGGCGCCGCTCGGCGCGCCGCTCGGCCGCGGACCGGCCGCCGTACCTGCCGGTCGGTGTCGCGCGCCTGCCCGCCACGTGACCCCCTCCCTCCGCTCACTCGTCCGGCATCTTTCCGCAAACCGGTCTTGTGTCATACATCACCCCCCTGTGGTCTCGCTCACCGGGACCGCCCGGGACGGGCCCCGCCCGAGCCTCCCCGCGCGCCCGGCCATGATTCGAAGCGCGGTGGGAGGGAACCGCGAAGCGGTGATTTTTGGGAGGATTCGACGGCATTTGATGCCTTTTGCGGGACGCCGTTACTGGGACGAGCGCGCGAAGCTGACGCTCAAGGCCGTCCTGGCGGCGGTCACGGCATGGCTGGTCGCGAAGTACGTGTTCGGCGAACCGCAGCCGTACTTCGCCCCCCTGGCCGCGCTGCTCGGGGTGTACCCGACGGTCGTGCGTTCCGTGCGGGAGAGCCTGGCCTACGGGGGCGGATTCGTGATCGGCGCGGCGCTCGCGATCCCCGTCGGGCTGCTCGTCGGCCCGAACGTCGCCGGCATCGCCATCGTCGTCGTCCTCGCCATGATGGCGTCGGGATGGCGGCGGCTCGGCGCGCAGGCGTCCCAGGTCCCGTTCACGGCGGTGTTCGCGCTGCTGCTGGGCGGGCACGGGGTCGTCGGCTACACGCTGCCGCGCCTGGCCGACGTCGCGGTCGGGCTCGTGGTCGGGCTCGGCGTGAACGCGGCCGTCTTCCCGCCGCTGTACCTGCGGCGCGGCGAGTACGCGGTCCGGGAGATGCGCGAGACCCTGGCCGACGCGCTCGGGACGCTCGCCGACGACGTCGTCGAGCCCGCCGAGTGGAGCTCGCTGTGGCAGGAGCGCGAGTCCCGGCTGGTGAGCGTCCAGGAGCAGGCGCGGTACGCGGTCGAGCAGGGGGAGGCCAGCCTGCGCGCCAATCCCCGCGCGAAGCTGCGCGGCTACCGGCTGCGCTGGCGGGACGTCCCCGGGCAGTGGCCGGCGCCGCGGCTGACGACGATGCTCGACCACGCGACGGCCTACAGCCGGTCGATCGCGGCGACGCTGCGCCGGCTCGCGGACGCCGACGAGGCGGTGGTGCCGGGAGAGGACTTCCTGCGCGGGTACGCGGAGGTGCTCCGCACCCTCGGCGGCCTCGTCCGGGAACTGCCCGACGTGCCGGACGGCGCGGCGCTCGCGGAGGCCGAGAAGATGCAGGACGAGATGGAGCGCCCCCACCTCGGCCCGCGGACCGACGCCCCCGGTCTGTGGGACCCGCACAAGGAGCTGCTGCGGCTCAGCCGCCTGCTGCTCGACGACCTGCGCGACGGCCGCGCCTAGCGCGCGCCGCGGGCGGACAGCCGCCTCAGCAGGTCGCGGCTCCCGGCGGCCATCGCCGGGGGGACGCCCAGCTCGTCCAGCATGGCCGCCGCGGCCTCCATCTCGGCGGCGCGGCGGTCGGCGTGCCGGTACGTCCCGGCGACGAGCCGGTCCACGGTGTGCTCCCCGGCCGCCGCCAGCTCCGCGACGATGTCCTCGCGGAGCCAGTCCTCGCAGCCGGCCGCCCGCGCCGCCTCCAGCGCCTCGACCACCGACCCGGCCAGCCCCTTGAAGAACACGCTGCGCAGCAGCTTGCGCCCGGCCGCCGCGCCCGCCTCCGCGTCCATCACCTCGACCGCGGCGCCGAGCGGGGTGAGGGCCGCGGCGACCGCCCGGGCCCCCTCCGCGCAGGCCAGCATCGGCGTGCCGAGCCCGCGGCCCGGCACCGGAGCCATGATCGCGACATCGGCGAACCGGGCGCCGGCCCGCCGCGCGAGCGCGTCCAGCTCCCGCTTCAACCCGGGCGAGCCGGTGTTCAGGTCGGCCCACACGGCGCCACGGGCGGCGCCGACCCCCGCCCGGAGCGCCGCGATCGCGTCGTGCGCGCTGTTGACGCTCAGCACCAGATCGGCCCCGGCGGCGGCGTCGGCCTCGCTCCGGGCCTGGACGATCCCGCCGGACGCGGCGACGGCCGGGTCGTACCCCCGCACCACCGCCCCCGCCGCCACGAGGTCGCGCGCGATCGCGCCGCCCGCCTCACCGAGCCCCAGTACGGCGATCACCGTCATGCGTCCTCCTCCGCGGCCGGGATGTCCCGCGAACCGCTACCCTAGATCACACCAAAATTGGCGACAATCCCGGAGACTCCGTGAGCGACGTGACGGCCGCGATCCGCGAGGCTATCCTCGGCGGCGAGTTCGTGCCGAACCAGCGGCTGGTCGAGGCGGACCTGTCGGAGCAGTTCGCGGCGAGCCGCGCCGGGGTCCGCGCGGCGCTCGCCGTGCTCGCGGGCGAGGGGCTGGTCGAGCGCGTCCAGAACCGCGGCGCCCGGGTGCGCGCCGTCTCGGTGGCGGAGGCCGTCGAGATCTCCGAGGTCCGGATGGTGATCGAGGGGCTGTGCGCGGCGAAGGCCGCCGAGCGCGCGGCCCCCGCCGAGGTCTCCGAGCTGCGGACGATCGGCGAGGAGATGCGCGCCGCCGTCGCGTCCGGCGACGTGCTCGGCTACTCCCGGCTGAACGAGCGCCTCCACGGCCGCGTCCGCGAGATCAGCGGGCAGCGGACCGCCTCGGGCGTCCTGGAGCGCCTGCGCGCCCAGAACGTCCGGCACCAGTTCAAGCTGGCCATGCACCCGGGACGCCCCCAGGTCTCCCTCCCGCAGCACCTCGCCATCATCGACGCGATCGCCGCCCACGACCCGGCCGCCGCCGAGCAGGCCGCCCGCGCGCACCTGCGCAGCGTCATCGAGACCCTCGGCGAGATCGCGTCCTAGCCGGAAAAACTCGTCGCGCCGGTCCTCCCTCCGCCGTTACGGTCGGCCTGCCGCACGGCACGATCTTGTCCGGCGGCGGTCGTCATCAGAGAGAACCAGGAGGATTCCCGATGACAACAACCACAGCCTTCGCTCTGACCAAGGTTCGCAACATCGGGATCATGGCGCACATCGACGCCGGCAAGACGACGACCGCCGAGCGGATCCTGTTCACCACCGGTGTGTCGAACCGGATCGGCGAGGTCCACGACGGCAACACCGCGCTGGACTACACCAAGCAGGAGCGCGTCCGGGGCATCACCATCACCTCGGCGGCGACGACCTGCCGCTGGACCGTCGAGGACGCCGCCGGCGGCGCCGAGCATACGATCAACCTGATCGACACGCCGGGCCACGTCGACTTCACGATCGAGGTCGAACGGTGCCTGCGCGTCCTCGACGGCGCCGTGGCCGTGTTCGACGGCGTGGCGGGCGTCGAGCCGCAGTCGGAGACGGTGTGGCGCCAGGCCGACCGCTACGGCGTGCCGCGGATCTGCTTCGTCAACAAGCTCGACCGCGCCGGGGCCGACTTCCTCCGCTGCGCCGACATGATCGGCGAGCGGCTGGGCGCCGTCCCGCTGGTCGTGCAGCTGCCGATCGGCGCGGAGTCCGAATTCGCGGGCGTCGTCGACCTCGTCTCCGGGCGGGCGCACGTCTGGCCGGAGGGCCGGCACGCCGTCGTGGACGTCCCGTCCGGCATGGCCGAGGACGTCCGCCGATGGCGCGGCAGGCTCGTCGAGACGGTCGCCGAGCGCGACGAGCGGCTCATGGAGCTGTACGTGGGCGGTGCGGAGCCGTCGCCGGAGCAGCTGCACGCGGCGATCCGCCGGCTCACGGTCGCCTCCGAGGCGACCCCGGTGCTGTGCGGCAGCGCGTTCCGCAACAAGGGCGTCGAGCCCCTGCTGGACGCGGTGGTGCGGTACCTGCCGTCGCCGCTCGACGTCGCGCCGCCGGAGGTCGGGGACGCCCTGGAGCGGACCCCGCTCTCCGCGCTCGCGTTCAAGATCGTGAGTGACCGGTACCTGGGGCGGCTGACCTTCGTTCGGATCTACACCGGGCGGCTGACGGCGGGCGCGAGCGTCCTCAACAGCGTCAAGGCGCGCAAGGAGCGGATCGGCAAGCTCTACCGCATGCACGCCGACGTGCGCGAGGAGATCGCCTCGGCGGGCGCGGGCGACATCGTCGCGGTGATGGGGCTCAAGCAGACCACCACCGGCGAGACGCTCTGCGACGAGGCGCGCCCGGTGGTCCTGGAGTCCATGGACTTCCCGGCGCCGGTCATCGAGGTCGCGATCGAGCCGCGGTCCAAGGCCGACCGGGAGAAGCTGGGCGCCGCGATCCAGCGGCTCTCGGAGGAGGACCCGTCGTTCCAGGTCCACGACGAGGAGGGGCAGACCGTCATCGGCGGCATGGGCGAGCTCCACCTGGAGATCCTCATCGACCGCATGCGGGAGGATTTCCACGTCGAGGCCAACGTCGGCCGGCCGCGCGTGGCCTACCGCGAGACGATCCGCAGGGCCGTGGACCGGGTCGACCTGACCCACCGCAAGCAGACGGGAGGCAAGGGACAGTACGCGAAGGTGCAGATCGCCGTCGAGCCGATCGAGGACGGGTACGAGTTCGTCAACCGGGTCACCGGCGGGCGGATCCCGAAGGAGTTCGTCCCCTCGGTGGACGCGGGCTGCCAGGAGGCGATGCGCTTCGGCGTCCTCGCCGGGTACGAGATGACGGGCGTGCGGGTCACGCTGCTGGACGGCGACTTCCATCCCGTCGACTCGTCCGAGCTCGCCTTCAAGATCGCCGGTTCGCTGGCGTTCGGGGAGGCGGTCCGGCGCGCGTCGCCCGTGCTGCTCGAACCGGTGATGACCGTCGAGGTCACCGCCCCCGAGGAGCACCTGGGCCCGGTGATCGGCGACCTGAACGCCCGCCGCGGGCGGATCGAGGGGACCGGCGAGCGCGCCGGCGCCCGGATCGTGCACGCCCTCGTCCCGCTGTCGGAGATGTTCGGCTACGTCGGGCACCTGCGCGGCATGACGTCGGGCCGCGGGGTGTTCACCATGCGGTTCGCGTCCTACGCGGAGGTCCCGGACGCGGTCGCCCGAACGCTCGTCTCGGGCTGACGTGAAGGGGGCCCGGCTCTCGCCGGACCCCCTTTCCCGCGCCCGGCTCAGGATCCGGACGGCGCCGCCGCCGGTTCCCGGCGGCGGCCCGCCAGCAGGGCGTCCAGCGCCCAGGCGCCCGGTCCGAGCACCGCGATCAGCAGGAACGCCCAGCAGAACATCGCCGCGCTCTCGCCGCCGTTGCGCAGCGGCAGCAGCGCGTGCGGCTGGTGGACGGTGAAGTACGCGTACGCAGTGGCACAGGAACAGCAGGCCCACGACGGCGCGGAACAGCCCGAGCACCGGTTCGCCCAGTCGGTCCATCGGGATCATCCCTCGGTCACCCAGGCGTGCATGATGCCCATGACGTCCGTGAAGCCCTCCTCGGACGCCCGGTAGGACGCGGTGATCCGCAGGGTGTCGCCGAGACCGATCCGGCCGATCGGCGAGCCGCCGCACGACGGCATGTTCGAGACCTCGGTCATGCCGTGGTGGTCGACGAACTCCGGCGTGCCGCCCTCCTCGGCCTCGCTGCGGCAGAACAGCCGCCCGGTGGTGGCGTCCTCCGTCCGCACGGCGACGCCGCCGTGGTGCAGGTGCCCGCGGACGTGCACGACGTCGCCCGAGACCGTGGAGCGCCACGTCCTGGACTTCTCGCTCTGCGGCCCCGCGGGGACGTCCCAGGTCGAGTCGGCGCAGCCGCCGGCGTCCAGCCACAGCGGGACCACCGGCCTGATGTGCGAGCCGAGCACCGGCTGGTAGGTGCACACAACCGTGCCGATCAGGGGGATGAGCAGGGCCCCCGCCCGACCCGCCGGAATGGAGACCGGCGATTTCGCCGACACCCTCGCCGAGACGTTCGCCACACGGCGTGTACGGGGCGCGGACCCGGGAATCGTCGGTCGCGGACCCGGCGGCCCCACTAGTCTCTGCCGGGGCGGGACACGGGGTCCCGCCGGTCCGCGAGGAGGAGCCCCCAGGTGTTCGAGTCGGTGCTCGTGGCCAACCGCGGCGAGATCGCCGGGCGGATCGTGCACACCGCCCGCGCGATGGGGCTCAAGGCGATCGCGGTGTACTCCGCGGCCGACGAGGGCCTCCCCTTCGTCGCCGAGGCGGACGAGGCCGTCCTGATCGGGCCCGCCGAGCCGTCCGGCAGCTACCTCAACGCCGCCGCGATCCTGGAGGCCGCGCACCGGACCAACGCGCAGGCCGTCCACCCCGGCCACGGGTTCCTCGCCGAGAGCGCCGCGTTCGCCCGGCGGGTGGCCGAGCGCGGCCTGGTCTGGGTCGGCCCGCCGCCGCTCGCCATCGCCCGGATGGGCGACAAGATCAACGCCCGGAACCTGATGAAGGAGGCGGGCGTCCCCGTCGCGCCCGGCGTCTGGGAGCCGGTGCCCGACGCGGCGACGGCGGCCGAGGAGGCCGAGCGCATCGGCTACCCCGTCATGGTGAAGCCCGCCGCGGGCGGCGGCGGCATGGGCCTGGCCGCCGTCCACGACGAGGCGTCGCTGCGCATGGCGTTCGAGGAGACCCGCGCCGCCGCCGAGCAGCTCTTCGGCCAGGGCGACATCCTGCTGGAGCGGTACGTCGAGGGCGCCCGGCACGTCGAGGTCCAGATCCTCGGGCTCGCCGATGGCACGGTGGTCGCGCTGGGCGACCGCGACTGCTCCGTCCAGCGCCGCTACCAGAAGGTCGTGGAGGAGTCCCCGTCTCCCGGCGTCAGCCCGGCGCTGCGCGAGCGGATGCTGGCGGCCGCCGTCCGCGCGGGCGAGGCCGTCGGCTACCGCGGCGCCGGCACCGTCGAATGCCTGGTCGACCCCGCCGCGCAGGAGTTCACCTTCCTGGAGATGGACACCCGCCTCCAGATCGAGCACCCGGTGACCGAGATGGTCACCGGCATCGACCTCGTCGAGCAGCAGTTCCGCATCGCCGCGGGCGAACCCGTCTCGTTCACCTCCACCGTCCCCCACGGGCACGCCGTCGAGTTCCGCGTCCAGGCCGAGGACCCGCGGAGCTTCCTGCCCGGGACGGGCGAGATCACGGTGTGGGAGGAGCCCGTCGGCGACGGCATCCGCATCGACGCCGGCTACGCCGAGGGCACCACCGTCACCCGCCACTACGACTCGCTGCTTGCCAAGCTCTGCGTCCACGGCGACGACCGCGCCCACGCCCTGGCCCGCGCCCGCGCCGCCCTGGAGGCGTTCCACATCGAGGGCCCGCCGACGAACCTGCCCTTCCTGCGCGAACTGCTCGACCGGCCCGAGTTCGCCGACGGAACCTACGACACCGGGCTGGTCGCGCGCATGCGCGGCCACCAGGCCCCCTGAGCACCGCCTCCGCGCCCGTCGTAGAGTGACGCCGTGTACTGCGACCGCTGCGGCGAGCCCGCCGAGGGCGACCACGCTTCCTGCCGGACCGCCCGCCGGATGGAACCGCCCCGTTACTGCCCCGACTGCCGCCGCCGCCTGATCGTGCAGGTCACCCCGACCGCCTGGACGGCCGAATGCTCCCAGCACGGCCCCCTCGAACCCGCGGACCAGGCCCCCTAGCGCTTCTCTTCGGCGAGAGACCGCTCGATTCCGCCTCCGCGTTCCGGCCGGCCGATGGCGGCCATGAGCCGCCGGGCGTTCTCAGGGCTCTTGAACAGGTAGGCGGTCTCCGTCAGCATCACCGGCGCGGGGGATGCTCATCGCCACCTTCAGAGGTACGGGGAGGCGAATCCGCGTCGCGGAACGACATGGCGTAGGTGATGAGGCCCACGCCGGGGGCCGGGGCCCAGTCGTGGTCGGGGGTGCGGACGAACCCCATCTTCTCGTACATGCGCTGCGCGGACTCCATGTTGCGCTGCGTCGACAGGCGCAGGCCGGACAGGCCGGCCGCGCGGGCCCGTTCGATGCAGGCGCGCACCATGGCCCGGCCCGCGCCCCTCCCGCGGGCGTCCTCCAGAACGGCGAGCATGCGGAACTCGGCCTCGTCCGGTCCGGCCAGATCCGCGTAGGGGGTGCCCGGCGGGCAGTACGCGACGGCACCGGCGATCCGCCCGGCGTCTTCGGCGACGAGCAGTTCGGCTTTCGCCGCCCGGTCGGCGGCGTCGCGCAGCTTGCGCACGTACGGGGACTCCGGGCTGACCAGGCCGCCGCGCACGTAGACCTCCACCGTCAGCTCGCCGACGAGGTCGTACTCGTCCGGGCGCGCCGTCCGAACGATCACTTGACGTCCTGGCAGGACGACTCGGCGGGGAGGAGGGGGCGCAGGCGGACGGAGTAGGCCTGGCCGCCGCTGCGCCACGCGGTGCCGGGGTTCGTGGCGGGAACCTTCGCGGCCGGGGCCACCGTGCAGATCGCACCGGCGACCGGGACGCCCTTGCCGAGCGGCTCCAGCGGCCACGCCTTGACGGTGGCGCTTCCCGTGGTCGGCCCGGCGAGGACGGCGGTCTTCTCCGGCCTGTACGGGGCGGGCTTCCTGGTCAGGTCGGACGGGGGCCAGGCGGCCGGGTCGAGGCGCTGGAGGAAGCGGGCCTCCGGGCCCGACTGGGCCTCGGGCTGGACGATCCGGGTCGTCGTGCCGTCCATGGCGACCACGATCGTGATCGCGTCGGCGACGCCGCCGGGCCCGACCGAGTGGGAGCGGGCCAGGCCGGCCGCGCGGGCCCCGTCGAGGAGGCGCCGCAGGGCGTCGGGCTTCAGGCGGTACTCCGTCGGCCCGCCCTGGGCCGAGGCGACCGCGCGGCCCGTGGAGTAGAGCGAGAAGTCGGGGAGGCTCCCCGGGCCGCCGAGACCGGCGATGCCGCCGGTCTTGCGCCACCGCAGGACGAGCGTCTCGCCCGCGGGGGCGCCGCCCGGCGAGGACGAGGACGAGGACGGAGAGGGCGCGGGGGAGGAGGGCTCGGCGGTGCCGGAGCCGTCGCCGCAGGCGGCCAGCGCGGCGCCGGCGGTCAGGGCGACGCAGGCGAGTGCCGGCGCCCGGCGGGAGCGTGTGTACGGACCGGCCATGACGGTTGGACGCTCGTCGGCCCGCCCGGGTTCCGCCGGTTCCGGGAACACCCGGCGACGGGCCGGTTCCGGGCCCGCGCTAGTGTGCCGGTCTGTGAGTGTGCTCGTTGTGACCGGGACCTGCACGGGTGTGGGGAAGACCGTCGTCACCGCGGCGCTGGCCGCGGTCGCCGCCGCGCGCGGCGCGTCGGTCGCCGTCGTCAAACCCGGCCAGACGGGCGTCGGCGGCGGGGAGCCGGGCGACCTCGACGAGGTCCGCAGGCTCGCCGGGATCGACGACGTGCACGAGTACGCGCGCTTCCCCGACCCCCTCTCCCCGGCCGCCGCGGCCCGCCGTGCCGGAATGCCGCCCGTCCGGATGCCGGACGTCGCCGAACGCGTCCGGGACCTGGCGTCCGGGCGGCGGCTGGTGCTGGTCGAGGGGGCGGGCGGGCTCCTCGTCCGCTACGACGAGGAGGGGACCACGATCGCCGACCTCGCGCGCTGGCTCGGCGCCGCGGTCGTGGTGGTGGCCCGGCCCGACCTCGGCACGCTCAACCACACCGCGCTCACCCTGGAGGCGATGGCGCACCGCGGCGTGCAGCTCGCCGGGGTGGTGATCGGCGCCTGGCCGGACGAGCCGGACCTCGCCATGCGCAGCAACATCCGCGACCTGGAGACCATCGCGGCACGCCCGCTGTCGGGCGCGCTGCCCGCCGGCGCCGGGGCCATGGACCCGGCGGAGTTCCTCGTGGCCGCGCACCGCGGCCTGGCCCCCTCGTTCGGCGGCGGCTTCGACTCCGCCGTCTTCCGCGCCGCCTTCGGCCCCGACAAGGAGAACACGTGACGGACATCCTCGACATCGCGCGCCGCCAGGTCCTGGACGAGGGCGAGGGCCTGTCGCGGGGACAGGTGCTGGAGGTGCTGAACCTGCCGGACGACCGGCTCCAGGACCTGCTCGCGCTCGCCCACGACGTCCGGATGCGGTGGTGCGGGCCGGAGGTCGAGGTCGAGGGGATCGTGTCGCTGAAGACCGGCGGCTGCCCGGAGGACTGCCACTTCTGCTCGCAGTCCGGCAAGTTCGAGTCGCCCGTCCGGTCGGTGTGGTTGAACATCCCCGAGCTGGTCGAGGCGGCGAAGGAGACCGCCGCGACCGGCGCCTCCGAGTTCTGCATCGTCGCCGCCGTGCGCGGACCGGACGAGCGGCTGATGGCGCAGGTCCGCGACGGCGTCAAGGCCATCAACGACGCCGTCGAGATCAACATCGCGTGCTCGCTCGGCATGCTCACCCAGGAGCAGGTCGACGAGCTGGCCGCGATGGGCGTCCACCGCTACAACCACAACCTGGAGACGGCCCGCTCCCACTTCCCGAACGTCGTCACCACGCATTCGTGGGAGGAGCGCTGGGACACCCTCCACATGGTCAAGGACGCCGGGATGGAGGTGTGCTGCGGCGGCATCGTCGGCATGGGCGAGAGCGTCGAGCAGCGCGCCGAGTTCGCCGCGCAGCTCGCGGAGCTGGAGCCCGACGAGGTCCCGCTGAACTTCCTCGCGCCGCGCCCCGGCACGCCGTTCGCCGACTACCCGCTGGTGGAGGGCACCGAGGCGCTGAAGACGATCGCCGGGTTCCGGCTCGCCCTGCCCCGCACCATCCTGCGGTACGCCGGCGGCCGCGAGCTCACCCTCGGCGACCTCGGCACCCGCGAGGGCATGCTCGGCGGCATCAACGCCGTCATCGTCGGCAACTACCTCACCACCCTCGGCCGCCCGGCGCGGCAGGACCTGGAGCTGCTCACCGAGCTCCAGATGCCGATCAAGGCCCTCGGCCGGACGCTCTGAGACGCGCCCGCGCGGCGGGTCAGCGGCTGAGCCGGGTGATGAACTTGTAGCGGTCGCCCCGGTACAGGGACTGGGCCCACTCGACCGGCTGCCCCGTCGTGTCGAAGGCGTGGCGGGACAGCAGCAGCATCGGCAGGCCCACGTCCACGCCTAGGAGCTGCGCGTCGTGCGGGGTGGCGAGGACGGTCTCGATCGTCTCCTCGGCCTCGGTGAGGTGGACGTCGTAGGCGGTCGCGAGCGTCTCGTACAGGGAGTGGTGGCGCGGCAGCTCGCGGCGCAGGCCGGGGAAGCGGCGGGCCGGGAGGTGCGACGTGTCGATCGACATCGGCTCGCCGTCGGCCAGCCGGAGGCGGTGGATCCGCAGCACCCGGCCGCCGGGGCGGATGCACAGCAGGGTCGCGAGGCGCTCGTCGGCGCTGACGTAGCCGGCCTCCAGTATGCGGGTCTCGGGACGCAGCCCGTGGTGCCGCATGTCCTCGGTGTAGCTGACGAGCTGGAGCTCCTGGGCGACCTTCGGCTTGGCGACGAAGGTCCCCTTGCCCTGGATGCGCTGGAGGCGCCCCTCGACGACCAGCTCGGCGAGGGCCTGCCGGACGGTGGTGCGGGACGTCTCGTACTTCTCGGCGAGCGTCCGCTCGGGCGGCAGCGGGCTGCCCGCCGGGAGCGACTGGATCAGCTCGACCAGCAGCTCCTTGAGCTTGTAGTACTTGGGGATCCGCGGCGCCTGGTTCGGGTGGCGCTTACCGAGGTCGCCGAGCGAGATCCGGTCGAAGCCGTGCTCGAATCCGCCCCCGTGCCGGGGCCCGCCCCTGACCTCCGTCACGGCGTCTCCTCACGTTCATCACCGGTTTCCCCGATGTTATGGGTGAAGACTACGGCCGGTAGAAGACGCGATTTCCGCCAGGGCCGCCCGCAATCGTGTGAGGTCCGACTCGTCCAGCGTGGCACGTGCGGTGAGGCGCAGGCACGCGCGGCCCTTCGGGACCGACGGCGGACGGAAGCAGCCGACGCGGAGACCGTGCTCAGCGCAGATCCCCGCGGCCCGCACCGCGGCCTGCGGCTCGCCCAGGAACACCGGGACCACGGCCGCCGCGGGCCTGGCCGTTTCCAGGCCGGAACCGGCCGCCAGGTTTGAGATCGCCTGCGCCCGCCCGCGGGCCCGGCCGGGCAGGCCCGGGTCGGATCCGAGGACGTCGAGCGCGGCGAGGGCGGCGCCCGCGGCGGGCGGGTTCAGCCCGGTGTCGAAGATGAACGACCGCCCCGTGTCGACCAGGGCGTCGATCACCTCGGGAGCGCCGAGCACCGCCCCGCCCTGCGACGCCAGGGACTTCGACAGCGTCAGGGTGAGGACCACGTCGGGCTCGCCCGCGAGGCCGGCGGCGTGCGCGGCGCCCCGGCCCCCGTCGCCGACGACGCCGAGCGCGTGCGCCTCGTCGACGACGAGCAGCGCTCCGTGCGCCCGGGCGGCCGCGTGCAGCGCGCCGAGCGGCGCGAGGTCGCCGTCCACGGAGAACACCGCGTCGGTGACGACGAGGGCGTGGTCCTCCTCGCGCTCGGCGAGGGCCCGCTCCGCCGCGGCGGCGTCCCGGTGCGGGACGATCACGACGCGGGACCGTGACAGCCTGCACGCGTCCACGATCGAGGCGTGGTTGACCTGGTCGGACACCACGAGCGTGTCGGGCCCGGCGAGCGCGGTGACGGCGCCGAGGTTGGCCAGGAAGCCGGAGGAGAACACCAGGCCGGCGGCGCTGCCGGTGAACGCGGCGAGCCGCCGGTCCAGCTCGGCGTGCAGCTCCGTCGTCCCGGTGACGAGGCGCGAACCGGTGGAGCCGGTGCCCCACTCGCGCGCGGCGGCGACGGCGCCCTCGACGAGCCGCGGGTCGCCGGCCAGGCCGAGGTAGTCGTTGGATGCCAGATCGGTGAGCCCGTCGCGGCGGGGGCGGGGGCGCAGCGACCGGCGCAGCCCGGCGGCGGCGCGCCGCTCCGCCGCGTCCCGGAGCCTGGCCAGGGGGTCTCGTCCTGCGGTCATGCCGGGCATCCTGCCAGGTGGCCCCGGCGGCGGGGCCACCTGCCCCGGGAACGAAAACCATCGGCGATGATGGTGGCGTGCCTACCTTGACCGATTTGGTCCGCGATCACACCGACCTCACCGACACCGACCTGGAGTGGCTCCACGCGCTGGTCTCGGACTGGCAGCTGCTGGCCGACCTGTCGTTCGCGGACCTGCTGCTGTGGGTGCCGCTCCGGTCGGCGGAGGCGCTGCCCGCCGACGGGGCGTCCCGCGCGGGCCGGGGCAGGCCGGGCGTGCTCGACACCGGCGCGGCCGTCCCCGGCTGGGTCGCGATCGCGCAGATGCGGCCGACGACCGGGCCGACCGCCTACCCGGAGGACCTCGTCGGCAAGGTCGTCCGGACGGGCCGCCGCGGGCTGATCGACGTGGCGTGGCGGGAGCGCCGGATCGTCCGCGAGGGCGACCCGGAGTGGGGCAGCGGCATCCCCGTCCGCGAGGAGTCCATCCCGGTGCGCCGCGGCGCCAAGATCCTCGGGGTGATCCAGCGCAGCACCAACCTCAGCTCGGCGCGCACCCCGTCCCGGCTGGAGCTGACCTACCTGCAGAGCGCCAGCGACCTCGCCACGATGATCTCCGAGGGCCGGTTCCCGGTGCCGGGCGAGGAGCCGAACATGGTCCGCTCGCCGCGCGTCGGCGACGGCCTGATGCGGCTGGACCGCTCCGGCAAGGTCACCTACGCCAGCCCCAACGCCCAGTCCGCCTACCGGCGGCTCGGCTACCCGACGGACCTGGTCGGCGAGGCGCTCGGGAAGATCACCGCGGACCTGTGCGACACCGGCGAGCCGATGGAGGAGGCGCTGAGCGTCGTGCTGTCGGGCCGCGCGCCGCGCGAGGTCGAGGTCGAGTCGCGCGGGTCGATCATGCAGCTGCGCACGATCCCGCTCGTCGTCGGCGGGACGCGGATCGGCGCGATCGTCCTGTGCCGGGACGTGACGGAGCTGCGCTGGCGCGACCGGGAGCTGATGACCAAGGACGCCACCATCCGGGAGATCCACCACCGGGTGAAGAACAACCTGCAGACGGTCGCGGCGCTGCTGCGGCTCCAGGCGCGGCGGCTGCGGATCCCGGAGGGACGGGCCGCGCTGGACGAGGCCGTCCGGCGCGTCGGATCCATCGCGATCGTGCACGAGACCCTGTCGCACACCCCCGACGAGCTGATCGACTTCGACGACATCGCCGACCGGGTGATCACGATGGCGGGGGAGGTCTCCACCCCCGAGACCAAGGTGACGCCCAAGCGGACCGGCAGCTTCGGTGTCCTGCCCGCCGAGGTCGCGACGCCGCTCGCGATGGCGCTCACCGAGCTGCTGCAGAACGCTCTGGAGCACGGCCTGGCCAGCCGGTTCGGGACCCTGGAGGTCGTGGCGCACCGCTACGGCGAGGGGGAGGTCTCCCACGAGCCGGCCGGCGTCCCGGTCTGGGGCGAGTGGACGGCGCCCGGCGCGGACGAGCCCCGCGCCCCGGGCGCCGAACCCGAGCGCCCGTCCGGCCGCCGCCTCGTCACGATCGTCGCGGACGACGGCGTCGGCCTGCCCGCCGACTTCGACATGGAGAGCACCGAGAGCCTGGGCCTTCAGATCGTCCGCACCCTCATCGTCGGCGAACTGGGCGGCCACCTGGACTTCCGCCCAAGAAAGGGCGGCGGCACGGAAGTAGTGGTGGACATCCCCCTAGACCACCACCACCGCCCCAGCCGCCCCTGACCACGGCTATTCGATCCGGTCCGTGGCCGGAGATGCCGCGCCTCACCAAGAGCAACCGGCACCTCAGCCGTCAGAGAGCTGGAGGTGTGCGATCGCGTGCGAAGCCAGATTCGAGCGAAGCAAGAATCTGATCGCGCAGCGAGCCGCAAGGCGAGCCGGAGCGATGCCAGCGATCGCGGCCGTGCCCGCAAGGAAGGCGCTCAGCGCCTGACGCTAAGGGCACGGCGAGAACGACGGAGAGCGCGGCGTTCGTCTTCGCCCATGCCGCCCCAGACGCCGGATTCCTGGCCGGACTCCAGCGCCCAGCGCAGGCAGGCCGCGCTCACGTCGCAGCGGCGGCAGACCTGCTTGGCCTCCTCGATCTGCAGGATCGCGGGGCCGGTGTTGCCGATCGGAAAGAAGAGTTCGGGGTCCACGTCACGGCAGGCTGCGCGGTGGCGCCAGTCCATGCGGTCCACTCCTTCGTCAGGTGGTGGAGATGCTCCACTCTTTGTGAACGGGTTCACATGTCGCGAACGCCCGGGGTGGCTGTGGCCAGGTCCAGGGATGCGTGTTCGGCGGCGCCGCGAGCAGGTGACCGGCGGCGTTGGGGCCCCTGTCGGCTGGCGCACTTTGAGCGTTTCAGGAGGGTGCGGGCAGACGCAAGACCTTTGAGAAAGGATTCTCAAAGTATGGGTGTCGCATGTGTCACACCCATCGGTCGGGTGTGTTACTTGGCTCTCACATGCGTGCTCGCGCGTCTCAAATGACGATGCGGATCGCCTTCGGCACGGAACGGAACGTGACCGTCCGCTGCTCGCCCAGGTAGTCGCCGTCCAACTGGAACGCCACGGGACGGTCCGCGCGTACGGTGACCTCGGCCTCATCGTGCAGGTTGAGGACGTGCCGCCCCTGAACGGGGCGCGCTCGCGGCGTCAGCATCTGGGCCAGGGCCCCCACCGTCGGCCCGACTTCCAGGGAGCGCATCCCGAACACGTCCAGCCCGCGCGCGAAGGTCGCCTTCGGGCTCGGATTCACCGGCACCCGGCCCATGAAAGTCCACGGAGACGTATTGGAGATGAACGCCAGGAACAGTCCGGATTTCGGCGGCCGTCCCGGCTGTTCCAAAGTGAGCGACGGATGGCGCCGATCGGTGCCGGAGAAGAAATGCCGTATCGCCGTCCGCACATACAGCGAAGGGTCCGCGCGCAGGCCCGCCTCGCGGCGCCGCTCCACCTCCCGCACGACCTCCGCGTCCAGCCCCACGCCCGCGCAGAACGTGAAATACCGGTCCGGGGCGCCGGGATGGGACGCCGTGCCGAGCCCGACCGTCCGATGCCGGCCCGCCCGCAGCGCCTCCAGCACGGACCGCGTCGCGCCGATCGGGTCGTCCGGCAGACCGAGCGCGCGGGCGAACACGTTCGCGCTCCCGCACGGCAGCACCGCCAGAGCCGGCAGATCGGGGGACGGGCCGTCCGCCAGCAGCCCGTTGACGGTCTCGTTCACCGTCCCGTCCCCGCCGAGGGCGACCACGACGTCGTAGCCCTCGACGGCGGCCTGCCGGGCCAGCTCGGTCGCGTGGCCGCGGTGGCCGGTCTCCGCGAGGACGAGGTCGAGGTCGCCGGTGAAGGCCCGCACGAGGATGTCACGGGCCCGCCGGGAGGTGGAGGTCGCCTTGGGGTTGGCGATGAGCATGGCGCGCACGGCGTCAGGGTATCGATCGTTCCGGATGCGTTCGCCCGCAGTTTCCCCTGGGAGCGGCCCGCCGCAGGGGGCGAGTAGGGTTTCTGGGTGTGACCAAGCGTCCCATCACCGTGCAGGCCGCCGCCGCGCTCCAGGCCGCCGAGGGTGCCGCCGCCGTCGGATTCGGCGTCTTCACCGGCGTCGAGACGGCCGCCGGCGCCGCCGTCGACCCGGCCAGCGCGATCGGGGTCACCGTCCTCGCCCTCGCCGGCGGCCTCGGCATGCTGGGCTGCGCCCGCGGGCTGCTGCGCGCCGCCCAGTGGAGCCGCGCCCCCACGGTCCTGACCCAGCTGTTCGCCCTGCCGATCGCGTACTCGCTGTGGCAGAGCGACCGGCCCGCGATCGCCGTCCCGCTGGGCCTCGTCGCCGTCCTCGCGCTGATCGCCGTCCTCAGCCCGCCGAGCACCGCCTGGCTCATCGAGGACCACGACGAGGACGACGAGGACGCGCCGAAGGAACCCGCACCCGCCAAGGCTGCCGGCGCCCCGCCGACCGGGGAGCCGCGCTCCCTCGGACGCCGCCTCAAAGACCGCCTCAACGAGCAGCCCGCCAAGAAGGGCGAGAACTGAACGGACGCCGAAAGGGCCCTGAGGACGCGTCCTCGGGGCCCTTTCGGCTCTTCACCCGCTACTCGTCGGCGGTCAGCCCGTCCCGGAGCTGCGCGAGCGTCCGCGCCAGCAGCCGGGACACGTGCATCTGGGAGATGCCGAGCTCCGCCGCGATCTGCGACTGCGTCATGTTCCCGAAGAAGCGCAGCAGAAGGATCTTCTTCTCGCGCGCCGGGAGCTTCTCCAGCAGCGGCTTGAGGGACTCGCGGTACTCCACGCCCTCCAGCGACTCGTCCACCATGCCGAGCGAGTCCGCCACCGCGGGCGCGTCCTCGTCACCGGAGTCGGGCGCGTCGAGGGACACCGTGGAATAGGCGTTCGCCGACTCCAGCCCCTCCAGCACCTCCTCCTCGCTCATCTGCAGGTGCGCCGCCAGCTCGCTCACCGTCGGGGCGCGGCCCTCCCGCTGCGCGAGATCACTGATCGCCTTCGTCAGCGACAGCTTCAGCTCCTGCAGCCGGCGCGGCACGCGCACCGCCCAGCCCTTGTCGCGGAAGTGCCGCTTGATCTCGCCGACGATCGTCGGCGTGGCATAGGTGGAGAACTCCACCCCGCGCTCCAGGTCGAACCGGTCGATCGACTTGATCAGACCGATCGTGGCGACCTGGATCAGATCGTCCAGCCACTCCCCGCGGTTGCGGAAGCGCCGGGCGAGATACTCCACCAGCGGCAGATGCAGCTCCACGAGCTGGTCGCGGATGCGCTGACGCTCCGGGTCGCCCTCCGGCAGCTGCGCGAGACGCTCGAAAAGCGCCCGCGCCCGCGCCCGGTCAGGGACCGCGCTGCTGTCCGAACGCTCGGTGCTCGCCCCCGCGACCGTCGTCTGCTCCGTCGTCGTCTTCTCCGTCACGGGGCCCCCGCCGCACCGCGCCGCTTCTGCAGCGTCACGGTGACCCGGTCGTCGGAGCCCGCCCTGGCGTCCACCTCGCCCGCCAGGGACGACAGCACCGTCCAGGCGAACGTGTCGCGGCTCGGCTCCTCACCGTCCACCGTCAGGACCGACACGGAGATGCGCATCGCCTCCCCGGTCAGCTCGAACTCGCACGTCAGGTCGGTGCCCGGCACCGCCTGAGCGAGCAGCATCGCGCACGCCTCGTCAACGGCGATGCGCAGGTCTTCTATCTCGTCCAGCGTGAAGTCCAACCTGGCCGCCAGGCCCGCGGTCGCGGTCCGCAGCACGGACAGGTAGGCACTCGCGGCAGGCAGCTTCACCGTGACCACGTCACGGACGGACAACTTCGTACTGGCCGGCATTGCAGCGGTTTCCTCGGTCACGTCACTCCCTCGCAGGATGGTCCCGCTGCCATCGAAACTACCGCCTACGAGCCGTGCATCGAGACTTCGGCGCGCTGTGTTTATTTGCGTTGGGTTGGGTTGGGGCGCCTGGGGCGCCCCAACCCAACCCAACGCGTGCGATCGCTGGCATCGCTCCGTCTCGCCTGGCGGCTCGCTTCGCGATCAGTTTCTTGCTTCGCTCGAAACTGCCTTCGGACGCGATCGCGACAGTCACCCTTGGTCCGGGGTGCTGTGGTGGCTGGTGATGTGTGCGGAGCGGGGGGTTTCGGTTCGGCTCGTTTGCTGGGGTCTACCGCGGGTTGTGGGGGGTTGCGGTGGCGCTTCGGCTCGCCTGGCGGCTCGCTTCGCGGGGGGCCCTTGCTTCGCTCGTGCCGTGCGTGGGTGGGGGCTTCGGCTTCCCTAGTGGCTTGCCTCGCTCTTGGCTTGCGCGGGTTGCGCTGGGGGGAGTAGGGCGCCTCGGTGGGTTATCACCTGGGCGGCCAGGGTGGTGGCGGCTTCGGCTGCTTGTCGCTGGGGGGCGCCGGTCAGGCGGGTGGCCAGGTAGGCGCCGTTGAAGGCGTCGCCCGCGGCCGTGGTGTCGATCACCTGGACGTGGGGGACGGCGGGGATCTTGAGGTTCGTCACGGTGTCGGCGATCACGCAGCCCTGGGGGCCTCGCTTGACCGCCATCTCGGTCACCCCGGCTCGTCTCAGGCGGCTGATCGTGTCGGCCGGGGTCCGGTCGCCGAAGACGGCCTGGTCGTCGGTGAAGGTGGGGAGGGCTATGTCCGTCCTGGTCAGGACGGCGGACATGGCTTCGGCGGCGGCCGCGGGGGAGGGCCAGCCGGCGGGGCGGTAGTTGGTGTCGAAGGCCACTCGGCCGCCGCGGCGGCGGGTCTCGTCCAGGACGGCGAGGAGCCTTCCGCGGGCGTCGGCGCCGAGGATCGACAGCGTGATGCCGGAGAGGTAGACGAGGTCGTGGTCGGCGATCGCGTCGTCGATCTCCGGGGGGTGGGCGGGGCCGAAGAGGCCGCGGGCCGCCGACTGCGATCTGTAGTAATGGAAGGTCCGCTCGCCGTTCTCGTCGGTGCGGATGAGGTAGAGGCCAGCCTGTCCGCCGGGGATGGCGCGGGTGTGGTCGGCGTTCACGCCGTGGGCGGCCCAGGATTCGCGCATCCGGGTGCTGTAGGGGTCGTCGCCGACGAGGGTGACGAACTGGACGTCGGCCGTGCCGGGGGCGGCGGTGCGGGCCAGGTAGGCGGCGACGTTGAAGGCGTCGCCCGCGTAGGCGACGGCCAGGCGGTCGGGGGCGAGATGGCTCAGTTCGATCATGCATTCGCCGATCAGGGCGATCCGGTTCCGCATGGCGGGCCACGATACATCTAGACAACAAGTGATCTGATGACTAAGACTTCGGGGTGTCGCGCTTCATCGAGAGGGGACGCCCCATGCACGACCCGCTGCGAGGTTACGACGAGGACGGGTACGAGATCTTCCGGAACGTGCTGGATCCGGAACTGGTGGCGGAGGCGGACGAGCATGTCCGCTGGTTGGAGGCTCGGTATCCCGACCGGACCGGCGAGGAGCTCTCCACCGAGCTCGTCGCCAGGGACCCGTTCTGGGTGCGGCTGGTGTCCGACGAGCGGCTCCTCGACGTCGCCGAGCGGTTCGTCGGGCCCGACATCGCCCTGTTCGCGTCCGCCTACATCTCCAAGCCGCCCTTCACCGGCAAGGCCGTGCTGTGGCACCAGGACGGGGCGTTCTGGCCGCTCGAACCGATGCGCGTGGTGACGCTGTGGCTCGCCGTCGACCGGTCGACGCCGGAGAACGGGTGCCTGCGCGTCATTCCCGGGAGCCACAGGGAAGTCCTGCACGAGGTGCGGGAGCGGGAGGACGCGGAAGCCGTCTTCGGGGTGGAGAGCGCCGTGGGCGTGGACGAGTCGCGCGCCGTGGACCTCGTCCTCGAACCCGGCGACGTCGAGGTCCACCACCCGAACATCATGCACGGCAGCAACGCGAACGAGTCGCCGCACCGGCGGTGCGGGCTGACCATCCGGTACATCCCGACCTCGACGCGCATCACCGCGGAGCCGCTGCCGTTCCCGTCCGCGCTGCTGCTGCGCGGCGACCCGGGCGTGAACGAGTACCAGCCGCGGCCCCGGTACCGGGCGGGGGAGCACTTCGCCTTCAGCGGCGCGGAGAACTGGAGCTGATGCGCCGGCACCGGCCGTCCCGCAACTGGGGCGCCCGCGTTCACGAGATCACCTGGGCTGGGATCGAGGCCGTGGTCCTGGAGAACGAGCTGCTCCGGGTGACTGTCCTCGTGGGCAAGGGCGGTGATGTCGCCGAGTTCTGCTTCAAGCCGCGCGACATGGACTTCGTGTGGCTCTCGCCTGGCGGGCTGCGCGATCCGCGGGACGTGGCGGGGGGAGCGGGCGACGATGTCGCTCTGTTCCTCGACGGTTACGAGGGCGGGTGGCAGGAGGTCCTGCCCAACGGGGGCGCGCCCAGCACGTACCGGGGGGCGGCGTTCGCGCAGCACGGGGAGGTGGCCGGGCTGCCGTGGGATTCCGAGATCGTGGCCGACGACGCTCGGGAGGTCGCGGTCCGGCTCACCGTCCGGGGGCGGCGGATGCCGCTGCGGGTCGTCAAGACGCTGCGGTTGAAGGCGGGCGAGGCCGAGCTCCTCGTGGAGGAGGAGCTGGTCAACGAGTCGGGGGTGGCGCTGGAGGCGATGTGGGGGCACCACATCGTGTTCGGGGCGCCGTTTCTGCGGCCCGGGCACCGGGTCAGGGTGGCCGAGGGCGCTCTCGTGGTTCCGCACGAGACGGCGATCGGTCCCGGCGGGCGGCGGGTGCGGGGCGGTGGTCCGCATGCGTGGCCGTGCGTGCCGGGTGAGGGCGGCGGGATCGTCGACCTTGGTGTGGTGCCCGATGCCGGGGTGCCGAGTGAGATCGTCTATCTCACCGGGTTGGAGGAGGGCCGCTACGAGGTCGTCGACCCGGACGGTTTCGGGATGCGGGTGCGCTGGGACGTGGACGTCCTGCCGCATCTGTGGCTGTGGCAGGAGTTCGGGGCGACCACGGGGCATCCGTGGTGGGGCCGCGCGTACGTGATGGGCCTGGAGCCGTTCGCCGGATACCCGACGGACGGGCTGGCCGCCGCCGTCGCGAACGGCACCGCGTTGACGCTGGAACCGCATGCGCGGCGGAGCCTGTGGCTGCGTGCCGCGGTCATCGAGGAGGGCACGTGAGGGAGTTCGAGGGCAAGGTCGCCGTGGTGACCGGCGGGTCGCTGGGGATCGGGCGGGCCGTGGTGGAGCGGCTCGCCCGCGACGGCGCCGCCGTGGTGTTCTGCGGGATCGGCGAGGACGAGGTCCGCCGGGCGGAGGAGGACCTGCGGGGCGAGGGGCTGGAGGTCGCCGGCGCCGTCGCCGACGTGACCGACGCCGCGCGGATGGACGGGCTGGTCGGGGAGGCCGTGTCCCGGTACGGCGGCCTGGACGTGCTGGTGACGTGCGCGGGCGTGCAGCGGTACGGGACGGTCGAGGAGACGTCCGAGGAGCTGTGGGACGAGGTGCTCGGCGTCAACGTCAAGGGCGTCTTCCTCGCCTGCCGCGCCGCCGTGCCCGAGCTGCGGCGCCGGGGCGGGGGCACCGTCGTCACGGTGTCGTCGGTGCAGGCGTTCGTCTCGCAGGACCGGGTCGCCGCCTACAGCGCGAGCAAGGCCGCGATCAACGCGCTGACGCGGGCGGTGGCGCTGGACCACGCGGCCGACGGCATCCGTGCGAACGTCGTGTGCCCGGGGTCGGTCGACACTCCCATGCTGCGCTGGGCCGCCGACCTGTTCCGCGGCGACAGGGGGCAGGACGCGCAGGTCGCCGAGTGGGGGCGCGCGCATCCGCTCGGGCGGGTCGCGGCGCCCGCGGAGGTCGCCGAGGTGGTGGCGTTCCTCGCCGGGCCGCGCTCGTCGTTCGTGACCGGGGCGGAGCACCGGGTGGACGGCGGGCTGCTGGCCCGCAATCCGGCGGCACTGCCGGAAATCTCCTAAAAGACCTAGACACCAAGTCATTTGATGACTCAAAATGTGGGGCGCACGAGGACCGTGTGATCGTGACCTCGCGGAGGTTTCCATGCAGGCGTCCGTCCCTCCCTCTCCCTTCTCTCCCGATCGCCCCTCCTCCGTTCGCGGGGGGTGGCGGCGGCGCGCCGGAGTCCTCGCGGCCGCCCTGCTGCTCGTCGCCGCGCCCGCCGTGCCCGCGGGCGCCGACACGCACGGCCACGGCCCCGGAAAGGGGCGCGGGAAGGCCCTCGGTCGCGCGGCCGCCGGCCCCACGTGCTCCGGGAGCGCCGCGCCGACCTTCGGGACCGCCTCGCAGAACACCGCCCTCAACGGCAAGTTCACGTCCTACGGCAACAGCAACACGCTCCTGGACGACTGGACCGGCGCGGACACGACGTACTCGCTGAAGCTCGCGGACGGGCGCATCGTCTACGCCTACTCCGACACCTTCCTCGGCAAGGTCAACGCGGACGGGTCGCGGCCGGTCGTCGTCGAGGAGGGCGGGACGACGCCGTTCATCAACAACTCGTTCGTCGTCCAGGGCACGGGAGGCGGGCTGACCACCGTGCACGGCGGGACCGCCGCCGCCCCGAAGGCGGTCATGCCGCCCGCGCAGCCGGCCCACTGGTACTGGGCGGGCGACCTCACCCAGAGCGGGTCGGAGGTCCAGCAGCTCTACCGCGAGTACTACGACCCGGACCCGAGCAACGGCACCGGGTGGGACATGAAGTTCAAGGACAACGTCCTCGCCCGGTTCTCCACCGGGAACCTCGCCGCGCCGACCGTGCAGGCGATGCCCTCGGCGTCGGGCGTGCAGTGGGGGTCGGCGCTGCTCAGGGACGGCGGCTACACCTACGTGTACGGCACCGAGGACTACACCGACCCCCAGACGCAGGTGAACACCAAGTACCTGCGCGTCGCGCGGGTCAGCGGCACGGACCTGCGCGGCGCCTGGCAGTACCGCACCGCGAGCGGCTGGTCGTCCACGGAGACGGACTCGGTGCGGCTGATGAGCGGGGTGTCGAACGAGTTCAGCGTCACCAAGCGCGGATCGCACTACGTCATGGTCAACCAGGACGCGAACATCGCCTTCGGCGGTGAGATCGACGTCTGGCTGTCGTGCTCGGCGGCCGGGCCGTTCAGCGGCGAGCAGACCGTGTACCGGACGCCCGAGACCGGGCCCCTCGGCTCCTACGGCGACCCTGACATCTTCACCTACAACGCCCACCAGCACGCGGCGCTCTCGTCCAGCGGCACGCTGGTCATCTCCTACAACGTCAACAGCCTGGACGCCACCGCCGGCCCGGCCAACGACAACTACCGGGACGTCAGCATCTACCGGGCGCGCTACATCAACCTGCCGGTCTCCGGCTAGCCCCAAGCCGCGGTGCCGTCGTCCCGTCCACGGCGGTGCCGCTTCCCGCGCCCCCGGGTTACCTCCCGCCCGGGGGCGCGTCCCGTTCCCCCGCTCGGAGGTTCCGACCATGCCCCTTGACGCCGAACTCGCCGCCGCGCTGGACGGCATGCCCTACGTCGGGCTCGCGGATCCCGCGCGGGCCCGCGCCGCGATGAACGATCTGGTCCGCGCCCTCGCCCGGCCCGTGGGCGACGGGAGGGCGGCCGTCGAGGACCGGCTCGTCGCCGGCGGGGTCCCGGTGCGGATCTACCGGCCGCGCGAGACGCCGGCGCCCGTGCTCGTGTACTTCCACGGCGGCGGGTTCGTGACCGGCGGGCTGGAGAACGAGCACGAGCGGTGCCTGGAGTTCGCCGGGGAGGACGGGATCGCGGTCGTCTCCGTCGACTACCGGCTCGCGCCCGAGCATCCCTTCCCGGCCGGGTTCGAGGACTGCTACGCCGCGACCGCGTGGGCCCACGAGCACGCGGGGGAGTTCGGCGGCGACCCGGAGCGGGTCGCGGTCGGCGGCGGGAGCGCGGGCGGGGCGCTGGCCGCCGCCGTGGCGCTGCGGGCGCGGGACGAGGGCGGGCCGCCGCTGGTGTTCCAGATGCTGCTCTACCCCGTCCTGGACGACCGGATGGCCACGCCGTCGATGCGGACGTTCACCGAGCCGCCGCTGTTCAACAGCGGCGACGTGCGGCACATGTGGCGCCACTACCTCGGCGGGCGGGCGGACGTCCCCGCCTACGCCGCCCCGGCGCGGGCCGAGGACCTGAGCGGCCTCCCGCGCGCGTACGTGCTCGTGCCCGAGCACGACCCGCTGCGGGACGAGGGACTCGCCTACGCGCACCGGCTGATCGTCTCCGGGGTTTCCACGGAGCTGCACCATGTGCCGGGCGCCTGCCACGGTTTCGACGGCATCATGTCGGCGCGGCTCGGGCGGCTCGCGTTCGAGGAGGAGCGCGCCGTCCTGCGGCGATGTCTCTCCGGGAGGGTGGACACGCCAATCGCTAAGTGATTAGATGACTTTACGTCTTGGGAACGAGGTGGCGATGTCACAGGATGTGGCCCGGCCGAGCCTGGCGGACGCCCTCACGGAGCGCATGCTGGACCTGATCAGGGACGGCGGCCTGCGCGCCGGCGACCGGCTGCCGTCCGCGCGGGAGCTGTCCCAGCGCTTCGCGGTGACGACCCCGACGCTGCGGGAGGCCCTGCGCCGCCTGGAGGCGACGGGGGCGATCCAGCTCCGGCACGGCTCGGGCATCTACGTGGGCGCCGACCTCGAACGCGTGGTCATCCCCAACCCCAACGTCCGCGAGCTGGAGGCCGACCGGCTGCTCCAGCTGCTGGACGCGCGGCTGCTCATCGAGCCGCCGCTGGCCGGACGGGCGGCGCGGCGGTCGCGGCCCGCCGACATCGAGCTGCTCCGGGCCCTCCTCGACCAGGCGGGCGCGGACCTCGGCACGGACGAGCCGGAGGCGGAGGCCCGCCTGCACAAGGCGAACATGGCCTTCCACCGGGAGGTCGCCGGCGTCGCGGGCAACTCCGTGCTCTGCGAGGTCATCGACTCCCTGCTGTCGGTGCACGCCTCCGAGCAGCGCGCGATACAGCGGATCTTCGACGACCGCGTCCGCGACTTCGACGAGCACGCCGCGATCCTCGCCGCCATCGAGGCGGGCGCGGAGCGGGACGCCGAGTCCCTCATGCGGTCCCACCTCGCCGACGTCAAACACGTGATCGAGCAGCGGCTCGCCTGAGCGGGCCGCCTCCCCGCCGCCGGCGAGAGCGCCGCGCGGCCGGTTCACCCTTCTCCGATTCCATCCTTCGACCACCCCGATCGGGCATCGCCGCCCGATGAAGGAGGCTCACCATGGTGCCGTCCAAGCGACTCCAGGTGACCGCGCTCACCGTGGGCGCGCTGCTGCTCGCCGCCGGCTGCGGATCCGGCGACTCGGGCGGGAGCAGGTCCGAGCTCAAGCTCTACAACGACAAGGGCGCGTGGAAGCCCTTCTTCGAGCAGATGGGCGCCCTCGGCAAGCAGCAGACCGGCCTCGGCATGACGCCGGTCGGCTACACCGACGAGCCGACCTACACCGCGTTCATCAAGACCTCGTTCCGCACGAACGTCAAGCCCGACCTGTTCACCTGGACGACCGGCGGGCGCCTGGAAGAGATCGTCAAGCAGAACCAGGTCGCCGAGACCACGAGGATCTGGCAGGACGCCATCGGCAGCGGCGACCTCACCGAGGACCTGAAGAAGTACTACACCGTGGACGGCAAGCAGTACTGCGTCCCCCTGAACACCGCCTACTGGGGGATGTTCTACAACAAGAAGATCTTCGACAAGTACGACCTGAAGCCGCCCACGACGTGGGCGGAGCTGGAGAAGACGGCGCAGACGCTGAAGTCGAAGGGCCAGGTCCCCTTCAACCAGACCACCCCGACGTCGCTGTTCTCCTTCGCCTGGTTCGAGCAGATCCTCGCCGGCACCGACCCCGACCTGTACGAGCGGCTGTCGAAGGGCCAGGCGTCCTACACCGACCCCGGCGTCGTGAAGGCGATGGAACGCTGGAAGTCGATGATCGACGCCGGGTGGTTCAGCAAGCCGGGCGACAAGGCCGACCCCGCCGACCACTTCAAGTCCGGCGACGCGGCCATGGTCGTCAACGGCACCTGGTTCAACACGAGCATGACCCAGCGCGGCCTCAAGCAGGGCGAGGACTACGGGTTCTTCTTCATCCCGAACGTGGACCCGGCGCTGCCCAAGCGGTCGCTGGTGTTCGAGAGCGGCCCGCTCTGCTCGCTGCGCAAGGCCCCCGACGCGGCCGCCAGCACCAAGTACCTCAAGTGGTGGGTCACGCCCGCCGCGCAGGAGAAGTGGGCGAACGCGCGCGGCGACGTCTCCGGCAACCCGAAGGTGAAGGTCGCCGACCCCGAGCTGGACAAGGTCACCAAGGAGGCCGCGTCGGGCGGCAACCGCCTGGTCCTGCGCTACTTCGAGGCGGCCCCGGCGCCGGTGCTCACCGAGGCGCTCAGCGGCTTCGACAAGTTCCTCAACAAGCCGGAGACCTACATGGACGTGCTCAAGGGCATCCAGAAGGTCAACGAGGACTACTGGAAGTCGCACTGACCCATGAGCACGCACAAGGCCACCGCCGACCGTCCCCAGCTGACGGTGGTGCCCCCCGCCGGCGGCGGGCGCCGCAAGGCGTCCGGCACCCGCCCCGGCAAGGGGTTCGCGCTGCACGGCCGGTTCCGGCACGTCTACATATCGCCGGCCGTGCTGTTCGTCGCCGTCCTGCTCTACCTGCCGTTCCTGTGGACGGCGTACCTGAGCTTCACCAGCTACGACGGGCTCGCCTCACCCGAGTTCACGGGCCTCGACAACTACCGGCGGCTCCTTGAGGACGACGCGCTCGTCACCTCGATCCGCAACACGCTGCTGTGGGTCGCCGGCACCGTCGTCCTGCCGGTGGGGCTCGGGCTGCTCGTCGCCGTCCTGTCCTACGACCTCAAGCGGGGCGCGTGGTTCCGGCTGCCGTTCCTGCTCCCGTACGCCATGTCGGGCGCCGGACTCGGCGTGATCTGGGGCTTCATCCTCCAGCCGGACGGGATGGCGAACCAGATCCTGACCCTGTTCGGGATGCCCGGCGGCGACACCGCGTTCCTGCAGGACGGCCCCCGCAACACCGTCGCCATGATCGTGGTGTGGACGTGGCAGCAGCTCGGCGTCAACATGCTGCTGTTCGTCGTCGGCCTCCAGTCGATCCCGAAGGGGCCGATCGAGGCCGCCCGCATCGACGGCGCGTCCGGATGGGCGATGTTCCGGCACGTCATCTGGCCGCTGATGCGCCCGATCACCACCGTGGTGTTCGGCCTCGCGCTCGTCGCCGGCCTGAAGAACTTCGACATCGTGTGGGTGATGACGCAGGGCGGTCCCGGGCGCTCGTCCGAGACCCTCGCCGTGACCATGTACCGGGACGTGTTCGTCGCCAACGAGTACGGCTACGGGTCGGCGGTCGCGGTGCTGCTCACCACCGTCACGGGCCTGGCCTCGTACGTGTACCTGCGCCGCCAGGTGAGCAGGGAGGAGACGCGATGACCGGAAAGGGACTCCTCCACGCGCGCCGCGCCGTGCTGGCGGCGCTGGGCCTGGTGTGGCTCTTCCCCACCTACCTGATCGTCGCGAACGCGCTGCGGCCCGCCGGCGACTACGACCCCTCGGACGCGGTGAGCCCGCCGTCCTCCATCGGCCTGTTCGACAACATCGCGCAGGCCTGGGACCGCACCGCCGTCGGCGACACGCTGCTCAGCACCCTGCTGTACAGCGTCGTCTCGCCTGCGCTGGCCGTCCTGATGGGCGCGCTCGCCGGGTACGGGATCGTGGTGCTGCGCCTGCGGCACGGCTTCGCCTGGTTCGTGGTCATCTTCGCCGGGACGGTCGTGCCGTTCCAGATGCTGCTGGTGCCGCTGTTCGTCGGCTACAGCAAGGTGACGCTGTACGACGACCGCCTCGGGCTGATCATCATCTACTCGGCGGTCAACGTGCCGCTGGCCGCGCTGGTGATGCGCAACTTCTTCGGCAACGTCGCCGTGTCGATCTTCGAGGCGGCCCGGCTGGACGGCGCCTCCACCTTCCGGATCTTCTGGCGGATCTACCTGCCGCTGTCGGCCGCGGCCCTCGCCGCGGTGTTCATCCTGGAGTTCACCTTCGTCTGGAACGACCTGCTGTTCGGCCTGACGCTCTCGCAGTCGCCGACCGTCCGGCCGGTGTGGGCCGAGCTGTCCGCGCTGACCACCGACGTCTACGCCGGGACGCCGGTGCCGATCGCGCTGGCCGCCGGCCTGGTGGTCTCCCTGCCGACCGTCGCGATCTTCCTCGCGACCCAGCGCCTGTTCACCCGCGGCCTCACCCTCGCCCAGTTCTGAAAGATCCCCGAAAGAGAGATTGACGCATAACGATGACGAGTCGCCTGCTTCAGGCGAGCCTCGGCTCGCCCGACTATGACGGGATCCGCGACGCGCTGCGCCAGGACACCTCCACCGAGGTGCTCGCCGTGCGCGGCCTGTCGGTGCGCGCCGCCGTGCTGCCGCTGTTCAGGCGGGACGAGAACGGCGCGCTCCACCAGGCCGTCCGGCTGACGCTGTCCGGCGGGGCGCCGGTGGAGGTCGCCCTCAAGGACGGCGACGCCCGGGTCGCGTCCGCGGCGGCGGAGGGCGGGAGCGTCACGCTGCTCGTCCCCGAGGTGGACGCCCCCCGCCGCCTCACCCTGGAGGTGCGCGACTCCGGCGGCCTCGTCGGGGCCGCGCCGCTCGACGTCACCCCGCAGCGCAAGTGGAACGTCTTCGTCGTCCACCACTCGCACCTCGACATCGGCTACACCGACACGCAGGGCACCGTCCTGCGGCACCACCTCGACTACCTCGACGCGGCGCTGCGGCTGGCGCGGGAGACCGACGGGCGGCCGGACGACGCCCGGTTCCGCTGGTCGGTCGAGTCGTCCATGCCCGCGCTGCGGTGGCTCGCGACCCGCCCCGAGGACCAGGTCGCCGAGTTCGCCGAGCGGGCCCGCGCGGGCGACATCGAGGTCACCGCGTTCCCGATGCAGCTGCACACCGAGGCGTGCTCGACCGAGGAGCTGTACCGGCAGCTCCGCTTCGTCGAGCAGCTGCGCCGCGAGCACGGCATCGAGGTCCGCTCGGCGATGCACACCGACATCCCGGGCGCGGTCGTCGGGACCGTGGACGCCCTCAACGCGGCCGGCGTCCGCTACCTCGCCGCCGCGCACAACTGGGCCGGGCGCTCCGTCCCGTACATCACGGGCGGCGACAGGCTCGCCCGCCCGTTCCGGTGGCGGTCGCCGGGCGGCGGCGAGCTGATCGTCTGGTTCACCGACACCCCGCACGGCATGGCCTACATGGAGGGCAACACCGTCGGGCTCGTCGACGGCTACGACCTCGCCGAGGACCTGCTGCCCCGCTACCTCGGGTCCCTCGCCGACCGGCCCTACCCCTACGGGCCCGGCACGTTCGGCTGGTACGCCGCGCCCGGCCAGGTCGGCGCCGCCAAGGACCCCGACTTCCTGGACGCCGTCCACCTGCGCGTGCAGGGCGCGCACGCCGACAACGCCGGGCCGTCGATCGTCCCCGCCGACATCGCGCACCGGTGGAACGAGACCTGGGCCTACCCGCGGCTGCGGATGGCGACCAACGCCGACTTCTTCGAGTACGTCGAGGAGCACCACGGCGACCGGCTCCAGACCCACGAGGGCGACTGGACGGACTGGTGGGCCGACGGCCTCGGCTCCGGCGCCCGTCCGCTCGGCTACGTGCGGCGGGCGCAGAACGTCCTGCGGGCCGCCGAGACGCTGCACGCCCTCGCCGACGAGCGCGGCGGCGAGCGCGCCGGCGCGTCCCTCGCGGCCACCCGGGCGATCGACGAGGCCTACGACCGGGCCGCGCTGTTCGACGAGCACACCTGGGGCGCCGCCAACCCGTGGGAGGACGCGGAGGAGGGCGGCGACTCCGGCGGCCTGCAGTGGACCCGCAAGTCCCAGGTCGGCTACCAGGCCCACGACGACGCCCTCGACCTGCTCCAGGCCGGCGCGCGGCGGATCGGCGCGACGTTCGGGGCCGCGCCGGACGCGCTCGCCTCGTTCCTCGTCGTCAACCCCGGCACGGCCGCCCGCACGGACGTGGCCCGCGCGTTCCTGCCCCGCGACGTCGTCGCCGTGGACGTCCCCGTCGCGCTGGTCGACGCCCGCACCGGCGAACCCGTCCCGCACCGCGAGGAGGAGGTCGACCCGGACGAGTGGCCCACCCGCCCCATCGGCCGCCACCTGGAGGCGGTCGTGCCGGACGTCCCCGGCCACGGTCACGTCCGCGTGGACGTCGTCCGGGCCGAGGCGGGCGCGCCGGATCCGGTCGACCTCGGCTCCGGCGGCACGATCGAGAACGAGTTCTACCGGGTCGTCTACGACCTGAGGGAAGGGCACATCGCCTCGGTCTTCGACAAGACCGCCGGCCGCGAGCTCGTGAACGCCGACGCCGTCGCCGGTTTCGGGCAGTACGTCTACGACCGGTACGCGACCGCGCCGCACTTCAACCACATGTCCGGGCACATGCTCGTGCACGACAAGACGATGCTCGGGGACCGGGCCGTCGCCACCCACGCCACCGTCACCGAGTGCAGCCGGACGCCCGCGGGGGAGCGGCTCGTCGTCGAACTGCACGGCAAGGGCGTCGACTGGCTCCGCACGACCATCGACCTGTACGCGGGCGTGCCGCGCGTGGACGTCCGCTACCAGCTCGGCAAGCAGCCCACCGCGGCCAAGGAGGCGGTCTTCTTCGCGTTCCCGTTCGCGGTGGACGGCCCGCCCGCCGCGTGGGAGCTCACCGGCGGCGTCGGCGGCACCGGCGTCCCGAGCGTCCCGGGATCGGCCGAGCACATGCGCCCGATCCGCCACTGGGTCGCCTTCGAGGACCCCGAGCTGACCGTGGCGTGGGCGACGCTGGAGGCCCCGCTCGTCCAGTTCGGCTCCATCCACATGCCCTACGCGCCGTTCCCGCCCACGCTCGACAACGAGGACGGCACCGTCTACTCGTGGGCGCTGAACAACATCTGGGACACCAACTTCCCGTCCCAGCAGCAGGGCGAGACCACGTTCCGGTACGCGTTCGCGTCCGGCGCGGCGGGCTCGGGCCGGCGGCTCGGCGCCCGCACGGCCGCCGGGATCACCGACCCGTTCGTCGCCACCCTCGCCACCGGCGACATGCCCGCCGCGGAATCGGGGACCTTCCTGCGCGTGGACGACCCGGACGTGCTCGTCACCTCCGTGGGCCGCGCCCGCGACGGCGACGGGCTGGCCGTCCGGCTCCAGTCGCTCGCCGCGGGCCCCGTGGAGACGGGCCTGCACGTTCCGGGCGCCACCGGCGCCTCGCTGAGCGGCGGTCTGGAGCGTGACCCGGCGGAGCTGCCCGTCCGGGACGGCACCATGACGGTGCGGCTGCCCGCCTGCGGCGTCGCCACCGTCACGGTTCGGCGTTGAGTACGGATCGGGGACACATGAAGATCACAGGTATCCGCGCCACCACGGTCACCGTGCCGCTGGAGGCCCCCCTCCTGCACAGCAACGGCGCGCACTGGGGCCGCTTCGTCCGGACGATCGTCGAGGTCGAGGCCGACAACGGCCTGGTCGGGCTCGGCGAGATGGGCGGCGGCGGGCAGAGCGCCGAGGCCGCCTTCCAGGCCCTCGCCCCGCACCTGGAGGGCCACGACCCGTTCGAGCTGGAGGCGCTCCGCTTCAAGATCGCGAACCCGACGGCGAGCCTGTACAACAACCGCACCCAGATGCTCGCCGCCATCGAGTTCGCCTGCCTCGACCTCGTCGGCCAGCACCTCGGCGTCCCGGTGCACGACCTGCTCGGCGGACGCATCCGCGACTCCGTCCCGTTCGCGTCCTACCTGTTCTACCGCTATCCGGGCGCCGGGGGCTCGCCGGAGGTCCGCACCCCCGAGCAGCTCGTCGAGCACGCCCGCGCGCTCAAGGACGCGCACGGGTTCACCGTCCACAAGCTGAAGGGCGGGGTGTTCCCGCCGGCCCACGAGCTGGAGTGCTACAAGGCGCTCGCCGAGGCGTTCCCCGGCGACCGCTTCCGCTACGACCCGAACTCCGTGCTGAGCCTGGAGGAGGGCCTGCGGTTCGGGAAGGCCATCGAGGACCTGCCCAACGACTACCTGGAGGACCCCGTCCTCGGGCTGGAGGGGCTGCGCCTCGTCCGCGAGCGCGTCAACGTCCCCCTCGCCACCAACACGGTCGTCGTGAACTTCGAGCAGCTCGCCGCGAACGTGCTGCGCCGCAGCGCGGACGTCGTCCTGCTCGACACCACGTTCTGGGGCGGCATCCGGGCGTGCGTGAAGGCCGCCGGGGTGTGCGAGACGTTCCAGATCGGCGTCGCCGTCCACTCCTCCGGGGAGCTCGGCATCCAGCTCGCCACCATGCTGCACCTCGGCGCCGTCCTGCCCAACCTCACCTACGCCGCCGACGCGCACTACCACCACCTCGCCGACGACGTCATCGAGGGCGGGCCGATGCGGTACTCCGGCGGCAGGATCCCGGTTCCGTCGGGGCCCGGCCTGGGAGTCCGCCTGGACCGCGACAAGCTGGCCGAGTACGCGGAGCTGTACAGGGAGCTCGGCGGCTACCCCTACGACCGCGACCCCGGCCGTCCGGGCTGGTACCCGCTCGTCCCCAACGACCGGTGGGCCGACCCCGACGCCGCACTGCCGCCGCTCGATTAACCTGCCACGTGTGATTCGTTACGCGACGGCCGGCGACGTCCCGGAGATCCTGCGGCTGGTCCGCGAACTGGCCGAGTACGAGCGCGCCCGCCACGAGGTGAAGGCGACCGAGGACCAGCTGCGGGACCGGCTGTTCGGCGACGACCCCAAGGTCTTCGCCCACGTCGCCGAGCACGACGGACGGGTCGTCGGGTTCGCCGTGTGGTTCCTGTCGTTCTCCACGTGGAACGGCACGCACGGCATCTACCTGGAGGACCTGTACGTCGAGCCGGAGTACCGCGGCCACGGCTACGGCAAGGCGCTGCTCACCGAGCTGGCCCGCGTCGCCGACGACCGCGGCTACGGGCGCGTCGAATGGTCGGTCCTGGACTGGAACGAGCCGGCGATCGGGTTCTACACGGCCCTCGGCGCCCGCCCGCAGGACGAGTGGACGGTCTACCGCCTCACCGGCGACGCCCTCACCCGGGCCGCCCGTCCCTCGCCCGGATGACCGCCCCCTGACATGCCGCGAGGGCCGTCCGGGAGCGGACGGCCCTCGCGATGAGCTGGACGCGCTCAGCCCTGCTTGGTCTCCCAGAAGATCTTGTCGATCTCAGCGATCTTCGCGAGCAGGTCCTCGGCGGCCTTGGTGTCCATGCTGCCCTTGGTGCCGGCGGCGCCCGCGAGCTTGGTGGCCTCGTTGAACAGCTGGTGCAGCTGCGGGTACTTCTCGAAGTGCGGCGGCTTGAAGTAGTCGGTCCACAGCACCCACAGGTGCTCCTTGACCAGCTGCGAGCGCTGCTCCTTGATCAGGATCGCCCGGGCGCGGAACTCCGGGTCCTCGTTGGCGGCGTACTTCTCACAGATCGCCTTCACGGACTCGGCCTCGATCCGGGCCTGCGCCGGGTCGTAGACGCCGCACGGCAGATCGCAGTGCGCAGACACCGTGGTCTTCGGGCGCAGAAGCTTGAGCAACACCTGCGATTCCCTTCCCTCGTTGTGGATCATGCTCAGGTCACCGACATTACCCTTGTGCACCGGGGCCCGTCCGGGCAGGGCACTCGGTAATTCGGCCTAAGACCCGGGCCGGCCGGCCCGGAACCTCTCCAGCACTGTTTGTGACCGCCGCCCGCCGAAGTATGCGGGCCGAGGAGGACCATGCGGATCCGGACCCCGCTGCTGTGCGGCCTGGCGGGGGCGGCGGCGGTCGCGCTCGCCGCGCGGAGGCTGCGGACCGTCGAGGTCACCGGAGATTCGATGCTGCCCGGGCTCCGGCCGGGGGACTGGCTCGTCGTCCGCGACGGCGCCCGTCCCGCGCCCGGCGCCGTGGTCGTCGCCGAGCACCCGGAGCGGGAGGGACTGCTCATCGTGAAGCGCGTCGCGCACCGGTCGGCGGACGGGTGGTGGCTGGAGAGCGACAACCAGCGCGCCCCCGGCGGCAGGGACAGCTGGGATTTCGGTCCCGTCGCCGACGACCTGGTCGTGGGACGGGTCGTGGGCCGCTACTGGCCTCGCCCGCGCCTGGCCCTGCGGCGGACGCGGTGACCTGAGCCGCGTCCGGCGGAGCGCCGGCGGCGAACCGGCCGAAAGTACGACGGCCGCCGGTGGGAACCGTCCTTTGCGCCGGTGCCCCGAGGCGGCGCCGTCGCCGACGATCCCTTCATGCCACTTGAAGACCCGGTCCCGATGCTGCACGCCGAGGGACTGACGAAGAGATACGGGCGCAGGGAGGCGTTGAGCGACGTCGATCTGCACGTTCCGGCCGGATGCGTCGTGGGCCTTGTGGGGCCGAACGGGGCCGGCAAGTCGACGCTGCTGAACCTGGCCTGCGGGCTGCTGGAGCCGACGTCGGGCTCGCTGCGCGTCCTGGGCTCCAGACCGGCGGCGAGCGCCGCGCACCTGGCCAGAGTCGGGTTCGTCGCGCAGAACACTCCGGTGTACCCGTCGTTCAGCGTGGCCGACCACCTGCGCATGGGGGCGCGCCTCAACCCGTCCTGGGACCAGGGGCTGGCCGAGCGGCGCATCGGGCAGGTCGGGCTGAACCCGAAGCAGAAGGCGGGACGGCTGTCGGGCGGTCAACGCGCGCAGCTGGCGCTGACCGTCGCCGCCGCCAAGCGGCCCGAGCTGCTGATCTTCGACGAGCCGGCCGCCGCGCTGGACCCGCTGGCGCGCCAGGGGTTCCTGGCGAACCTGATGGAGTTCGTCGCGGAGCTCGGCGCCAGTGCCGTGCTGTCCTCGCACCTGCTCGGCGACATCGAGCAGGTCTGCGACTACCTCATCGTGCTGTGCGACTCGCGGGTCCAGGTGGCCGGCGACGTCCGGGACCTGCTCGCCGGCCACCACCGGCTGGCCGCGCCCGGCGGCGACCTCGGCCACCTGCCCGCGGGCGTCGAGGTCGTCCGGGCGGAGCCCGGCGGCGCGGTGGTGCGGACCGGCCTCCCGGCGTCGGAGCTTCCGTTCCGGGCCGGGCCCGTCACGCTCGAAGAGCTGGTGCTCGCGTACATGTCGCGGGCGAGCGCGCCCGCCGCCCAGGTCCGGGAGGGATCGCGATGATCTGGTTGAACTGGCGGCAGTTCCGCCTCCAGGCGATCGCCGGTGCGGCCGGGCTCGTCCTGATCGCCGCCTATCTGCTGTACCTGGGCATGGACATCCGGGACGCGCACGACGCCTACCGGTCCCGGTGCACCGACCCCGCCGCCTGCGCCCAGGCCGTCGCCCAGTTCCAGGGCGCCTACATGAACCCGCTGCTGTTCCTCGCCGCCGGACTCCAGCTGCTCGCCCTCGTCATCGGCGTGTTCTGGGGCGCGCCGCTGATCGCCCGGGAACTGGAACTCGGCACCCACCGGCTGGTGTGGAACCAGAGCGTGACGCGGCGCCGCTGGCTGATCGGCAGGATGGCGTTCGTCGGCCTGGCCGCGATGATCCTCGCGGGCCTGGCCGCGCTGCTGCTCACCTGGGCGGCCTCCCCGTACGACGAGGTCGCCGCCGACCGGTTCGGGACGATCGAGTTCGGCGCCCGCCACATCGCCCCGATCGGCTACGCCCTCCTCTCCTTCGCCCTCGGCACCACCGTCGGCCTGTTCGTCCGCCGGACGCTTCCGGCCATGGCCGTCACGGGCGTCGTCTTCCTCGTCGTCCAGTTCGCGGTGCCGAACCTGGTGCGTCCGCACCTCATGCCGCCCGAGAAGACGTCCCTGCCGATGACCGCGCAGACCATCAACCAGGCCAGAAGCCTGGGCAGCATCACCGGCGCCCCCGTCATCGGCGGCCTTCAGGTGCCCGGCGCGCCGGACGCGTGGATCAGCGGGACCAGCCCGCTGCGCACCGCGGACGGGCGGACGATCGAGGGGAAGCGGTTCAACGCCTGTCTCGACACCCCGGCGAAGACCGGCGCCGGCGGCACGTTCGGCGACACCGCGGTGTGCCTGGCGGCACTCGACCTGCACGTCGACGTCGAATACCAGCCCAGCGGCCGTTACTGGGGCTTCCAGCTGGCCGAGACCGGGCTTTACCTCCTGGCCTCCGCGCTCCTCACCGCCGTTTCCCTGCGGCGCGTCCGGCGCGCGTGAAGCGACCATTCCCGACAGCGAAACCAGGTCTCTCATGTCGCTTGGAAACAGTCATCGAAATGGTGCCGGCGGGTCTCCGGTGAAACCGGACGCGCTGGTCAACGCGGGGCTCGGCGTGGTCTTCGCCCTGGGCATCGCCTTCACGGCGTTCATGCTCATCCGCAGCTGGGGCGGCGCCTACTGGCTTTACACCACCGCCGTCGCGGTGGTGATGGGCGGGCTGGCGCTGATCCGGCGGAGGCGCGCCTGGCCCGCGGCCGCGGGCGTCGCCGTGGCGGCCGGTGCGGTGGGGGTCTCCATGGCCGCCGGCCTGCCGCAGGAGCCGTCGCCGGTGGCGGGCCTGGCCCTCGCCGTGCTCATCGGCTCCTCCCTCAGAGCGCTGCCGGTGCGGCCGGCCGCCGCCATCGCCGCGGGCGGCGCCGCGGTGATCGCGCTCGCATGGGTGTCGGGTCCCACGTCCTCCACGGCCTCGCTGGCCCTGGCCACGGTGATGGTGGTCGGCGCTCTCGTGGCCGGGCCGCTGCTCCGCGCGTTCGCCCCGGTCCGGTAGCGATGGGACGCGACGAGGGCGGGGCGGGCGCGGATCCGTCCGGGTGCGCCGCCGGGCGGGGCGTCGATAATCTGGCCCGCATGACCGATCCGGGCGCGTGGGGCCGGGGCGCCTCCGTGGCCGGGCTGGGCGTCGTGCTCCTCGCGGCGATCACCGCGCAGGCCGTCGCCATCGCGGGGAGCTGGGGTTCCTGGTACTGGGTCCCGGGCTGCGTCGCCGCGGCGGCGGTGTGCGTCCCGGCGCTGCTGGGGCTGCGCCGGCCGCTCCGGCCGGCGGTCGCGGCGTTCGGCCTCGCGGTGGCGGCCATCGCCGGCGTCCGCGCGGCCGGTCCCGACCTCCCCGCCGAGCCGAGCCCGGCGATGGCCCTGGGCCTGGGGGTGCTGACCTGCTCCGCGCTCCGGCACCTCCCGCCGGCGCCGGCCGCCGCCGTCACGGCCGCCGGACCGGCGGTGATCATCGCCGGTCAGCTCGCCGCCGGCCCGCCGCCCGCGGGCGTCGCGGCGGTGACGGCGCTGGACGGCCTGGTCTGGCTGGCCGCCGCCGGCGCCGGGCTGGCGCTGCGGCTCCTGGACGCGCGGGCGCGCGGGGCGGCCGAGCAGGTCCGCCGGGCCGAGCGGCTGGAGCTGGCCCGGGAGCTGCACGACGTCGTGGCCCACCACATCACGGGCATGGTGGTCCAGGCGCAGGGCGCCCAGGTGGTCGCCCGCCGGGACCCGGAGCAGGTGAGCGGGTACCTCGGCGAGATGGAGGCCGCGGGCACCGAGGCCCTGGCCGCGATGCGGCGGGTCGTCGGGCTGCTGCGCGACGCCGACGACGCGGCGCCGGCGTCCCCCGGGCCGGAGCGCCTGGGCGCGCTGGTGGAGCGGTTCCGCCGGCAGGGCCCGGAGGTGCGGCTGAGCATGCCGGACGGGAACGCGGACGCCGCGTGGCCGCCGGAGGTGACCACCACCGTGTACCGCGTCGCCCGGGAGGCGCTGACGAACGTGCTGCGGCACGCGCCCGGGGCCCGCTCCGTCACGGTCACCGTCGAGCAGGGCCCGGAGGGCGTCACCGTGGAGGTCGCCGACGACGCCCCGGCGGCCCCGGCCCGGCACCCCCATCGCGGCGGTTACGGGCTGGTCGGCATGCGCGAGCGCGTCGAGTCGCTGGGCGGTTCGCTGGCCGCCGGACCGCGGCCCGGCGGCGGCTGGTCCGTCCGGGCGGCGCTGCCCGTCCCCGCGGGGCGGTCCCGGTGACCATCTCGGTCCTCCTCGCCGACGACCAGGCGATGGTCCGCCGCGGGCTGCGGCTCATCCTCGAGGACCAGCCCGACATCACCGTCGTCGGGGAGGCGGTCGACGGGGTCGAGGCGGTCGACCTGGCGCGGCGGCTCCGACCGGACGTGTGCCTGGTGGACATCCGGATGCCCCGGCTCGACGGCATCGCGGTGACCCGCGCGCTGGCCGGCCCGCAGGTGCCCGACCCGATGCGGGTCGTCGTGGTCACCACCTTCGACCTGGACGAGTACGTGTACGGAGCGCTGCGCGGCGGTGCGTGCGGCTTCGTCCTCAAGGACGCGGGGCCCGCGCTGCTCGTCGAGGCGGTCCGCGCCGCCCGCAACGGCGAGGCGCTGGTCTCGCCCTCCGTCACCGTCAGGCTGCTGCGGCACTTGGCGGCCGCCTCGGCGCCGCCGCGCGCCGAGCGGCCCCCGCCCCTGTCGGAGCGCGAACTCGACGTCGTCCGGGCCCTGGCGCGCGGCCTCACCAACCAGGAGATCGCCGCGGAGCTGTTCATCTCGTTGAGCACGGTCAAGAGCCACCTGGCGGGCATCCAGGCCAAGCTGGGGGTGCGGAACCGTGTCGGGATCGTCACCTGGGCGTGGGAGAACAACCACGTGGAACCGTCCTGACGCGGCCCGGCCGCCCCTCCGACCGCCAAGCGGCCCGTGTTCCGGTGCGGAACACGGGCCGTCGGGAAGATCAGATGCGGGCGACGCCCTCCTCGCGGGCCTTGGCGGCCACCGCGGCCGTGACGGCCGGGGCGACGCGGTCGTCGAACGGGCCGGGGATGACGTAGTCGGCGGTCAGGTCGTCGCCGACGATGCCGGCGAGGGCGTTCGCCGCCGCCAGCTTCATCCCCTCGGTGATGGTGTGGGCCCGGACGTCCAGCGCGCCGCGGAAGATGCCGGGGAACGCCAGCACGTTGTTGATCTGGTTCGGGAAGTCGCTGCGGCCGGTCGCGACGACCTTGGCGTGCCTGCGGGCGACCTCGGGGTGCACCTCGGGGGTCGGGTTGGAGAGCGCGAAGACGATCGCGCTGTCCGACATCGTGGCGACGCACGACTCGTGGACGGTGCTGCCGGACAGGCCGATGAACACGTCGGCGCCGCGCAGCGCCTCCTCCGTGGAGCCCTTCAGGTGCGAGCGGTTGGTGATCGCGGCGATGCGCTCCTTGACGGGGTTCAGGCCGTCGCGCCCCTCGTGGATGATGCCCTTGCTGTCGGACAGGGCGATGTCGCCGATGCCCGCCTCGATCAGGATCTGCGAGACCGCGATGCCGGACGCGCCCGCGCCCGCCACGACCGCGCGCAGCTCCGACAGCGGCTTGCCGACGAAGCGCGCCGCGTTGGTGAGGGCGGCGAGCGCCACGATCGCGGTGCCGTGCTGGTCGTCGTGGAAGACGGGGATGTCGAGGGCGGCGCGCAGCCGGTCCTCGATCTCGAAGCAGCGGGGGGCGCTGATGTCCTCCAGGTTGATGCCGCCGAAGCTCGGCGCCATCCGGATCACGGTGTCGACGATCTCGTCGACGCCCGTGCAGTTCAGCGCGATCGGCACGGAGTCGACGTTCGCGAACTCCTTGAACAGCAGCGACTTGCCCTCCATGACCGGCATGGACGCCGCCGGGCCGATGTCGCCGAGCCCGAGCACCGCGGTGCCGTCGGTCACGACGGCGACGACCTTGGAGGTCCAGGTGTAGTCGTAGGCCAGCTCGGGGTTGTCGGCGATCGCGGTGCACACGCGGGCGACGCCCGGCGTGTAGGCCAGCGAGAGGTCGTCCTTGTTGCGGACGGGGATGGTCGAGCGCATCTCCAGCTTGCCGCCGCGGTGCAGCGGAAAGGCCGGATCGTCGTCCAGTGAGGGCGGTTCAGTGGGAATGGGCTGAGCAGCCACAGCGACCCCTGTCTGTGAAAGTTGGCTTTCTTGAGATGCCGCCGCGTGGTGGTGTGGTGTGGCCGGTCACCCGGTGGATCTCGCGACGCACGGGGGTCACCCGTTGTCTGATTGTGCCACAGGGGGCCGGACCCGCCCGGAGGCCGGGGTGGGTGGTGACCGTCACGTGACCGTGCCCACACGGTGGTGGGTCGGTCGCGTTGCGTAGGGCATACCCCTTGAGCACTGGCGGATCCGGGTTCGCCTCGTTGCGTGATTGTTTCGCACCCTTTATCCAGATCAGGGACGTTGTACGCCAAACTATGCACCTGACCTTCGGATCTACGCGGATCCGACGAAACCACCAGGAGGGGGACCAGTGAACACCGGTTCTCTGCGCCGCCGCGCCGTCGCGGCGAGCGCGCTCGTACTGACGGGCGCGCTCGCGCTGTCCGCATGCGGCGACAGCAACGACTCTGGCGACTCGGGCTCCGCGGCCTCGAACACGAGCGTGGACAGCAAGCTCGCCGCCATGGTCCCGGCCGCCGTCAAGAGCGACGGGAAGATCTCGATCGGCACGGACGCCTCGTACCCGCCCAACGAGTCCGTCGACCCGGCCTCCCAGAAGATCGTCGGATGGGACGTCGACCTCTTCAACGCCGTCGCCGCCAAGCTCGGTCTGAAGACCCAGTACAGCAACGCGGGCTTCGACACGATCATCCCCGGCGTCCAGTCCGGCAAGTACGAGGCCGGCGTCTCCTCCTTCACCGACACGAAGGAGCGCGAGGGCGCCGTCGACTTCGTCACCTACTACTCGGCCGGGACGTCCTGGGCCGTGCTGAAGGGCAACCCGAAGGGCGTCAACCCCGACGACGCCTGCGGCAAGTCCATCGGCGTCCAGCAGGGCACCGTGCAGGTCGACGACCTCGCGGCGCGCAGCAAGAAGTGCACCGACGCGGGCAAGCCGGCCATCAAGAGCGTCGTCCGCAAGCAGCAGACCGAGGTCAACAACGACCTCGTCGCGGGCAAGGTCGACGGCATGGCCGCGGACTCGCCCATCGTCGGCGACGCGGTGAAGAAGACCGGCGGCAAGCTGGAGATCATCGGTCAGACCTACGACACCGCGCCCTACGGCTACGCGGTCGGCAAGAACTCCGGCCAGCTCAAGGAGGCCATCCAGGGCGCGCTCAAGGCTCTGATCGCCGACGGCACCTACAAGAAGATCCTCACCGACGCCGGTGTGGAGACCGGCGCGATCACCGAACCGAAGATCAACGGGGCGCAGAGCTGATCGCATGACGGTCGACAACGACGCCGGCAAGGGACGGCCTGAGGCGATCAAGGCCGTTCCCGTCCGGCATCCGGGGCGCTGGCTCGGGGCGGCGGTCGTCCTCGTGCTGGTCGCCATGTTCGTCCACTTCCTCCTGACCAGCAAGGCCCTCGACTGGTCGGAGCAGTGGAAGTACCTGTTCTCGGATCCGGTGCTCAAGGGCGTCCGGAACACGGTCTGGCTCACCCTGGCGGCCATGGTCGGCGGTGTCGTGCTCGGCATCGTGCTGGCGCTGATGCGGCTGTCGGCCAACCCTCTGCTGAGCGGTGCCGCCTGGGTGTACCTGTGGTTCTTCCGCGGCACGCCGCTCTACACGCAGCTGCTCATCTGGGGCGCGATCGGCACGCTGTTCCCGACGGTCGGGATCGGGATCCCCTTCGGTCCCGAGTTCGAGACGTGGAAGACGCAGGAACTGGTCAACGCCGCGCTCGCGGCGGCGCTCGGGCTCATCCTCAACGAGGCCGCCTACATGGCCGAGATCGTCCGGGCCGGCATCCTGTCGGTGGACGAGGGCCAGCAGGAGGCCGCGAGCGCGCTCGGCATGTCCCGGATGCAGACGATGCGGCGGATCGTGCTGCCGCAGTCGATGCGGGTCATCGTCCCGCCGACGGGCAACGAGGCGATCTCGATGCTGAAGAACACCTCGCTCGTCGTGGCCGTCCCGTACTCGGAGCTGACCTTCACCGCGCAGACCATCTACGCCAGCACGTACAAGATCATTCCGATGCTGGTGATGGCCTGCCTGTGGTACCTGCTCATCTCCTCGGTCATGATGATCGGGCAGTTCTACCTGGAGCGGTACTACAGCCGGGGCACCAGCAAGGGGGCGGAGGCCAGGCAGCGGCTCCGCTTCCGCGGCGGAGGAGGCGGCCAGTGAGCGGAGGCGAGGAGATCGTGGGCGACGCCCCGGCCGGCGTCCCGGAGCCCGCGAGCGGCGGGCTGATGGTCAAGTCCGAGGCGGTGCACAAGTCGTTCGGGCGCCTCGAGGTGCTGAAGGGCATCGACCTGGAGGTCAAGCCGGGTGAGGTGATGTGCGTCGTCGGACCGTCCGGCTCGGGCAAGTCGACGTTCCTGCGCTGCATCAACCACCTGGAGAAGATCAACGCCGGGCGGCTGTGGGTGAACGGCCACCTCGTCGGCTACCGGGAGTCGGGCGGCAAGCTCTACGAGCTGCGCGACCGGGAGGTCGCCGCCCAGCGCCGCGAGATCGGCATGGTCTTCCAGCGGTTCAACCTCTTCCCGCACATGACGGCGCTGGAGAACGTCATGGAGGCGCCGGTGCGGGTGAAGCGGCAGCCGAAGGGGGAGGCGAGGGAGCGGGCCGTCGCCCTGCTCACCCGGGTCGGCCTCGGCGACAAGGTGAGCAGCTACCCGGCGCAGCTGTCCGGCGGGCAGCAGCAACGGGTCGCGATCGCGCGGGCCCTCGCCATGGAGCCCGCGCTGATGCTGTTCGACGAGCCCACCTCCGCGCTGGACCCCGAGCTCGTCGGCGAGGTCCTGGAGGTCATGAAGCAGCTCGCCCTCGACGGCATGACCATGGTCGTGGTCACCCACGAGATGGGCTTCGCCCGCGAGGTCGGCGACTCCCTGGTCTTCATGGACGGCGGCGTCGTGGTCGAGGAGGGCACCCCGCGGGAGGTCCTCGGCAACCCCAAGCACCCCCGGACGCAGGACTTCCTGTCCAAGGTGCTGTGACACCGGGCGCGCGGCCCGTCCCCGACACGCCGGGGCCGGGCCGTTCCGCTCGCCGGCCGGCGGTTAGTGTGCGTTCATGTTCGCTGTCACGGCCACACAGATCGACGCAGACCATCCGCTGAACGGGCTCACGCTGGGGGAGCGGCCCGACCCCGAGGTACCGGACGGCTGGACGACCGTCACGGTGAAGGCCGCCGCGCTCAACCACCACGACCTGTGGTCGCTGAAGGGCGTCGGCCTGCCCGCCGACCGGCTGCCCATGATCCTCGGCGGCGATGCGGCCGGGGTGGACGAGGACGGCAACGAGGTCATCGTCCACTCGGTGATCGGCGACCCGGACCGGGGCGGCGGCGACGAGACCCTCGACCCCAGGCGGTCGCTGCTGTCGGAGGTCCACCCCGGGACGCTCGCGGAGAAGGTGGCGGTGCCGCGCCGCAACCTCGTCCCCAAGCCGGCCGAGCTGTCGTTCGAGGAGGCGGCCTGCCTCCCCACCGCCTGGCTCACCGCGTACCGGATGCTGTTCGGCAAGGCCGGGCTCCAGCCCGGCGGGTCCGTGCTGGTGCAGGGCGCGGGCGGCGGCGTCGCGACCGCGGCGATCGCGCTGGCGGCCGCCGCCGGCTACCGCGTCTACGCCACCAGCCGCAGCGAGGCCAAGCGCAGGCGCGCCGAGGAGATCGGGGCGGACGCCGCCTTCGAGACGGGCGCGCGGCTGCCCGAGCGGGTCGACGCCGTGATCGAGACCGTCGGCCAGGCGACCTGGTCGCACTCGCTGAAGTCGCTGCGCCCCGGCGGGCGCGTCGTGGTGTCGGGCGCGACCAGCGGCCAGGTGCCGCCCGCCGAGCTGAACCGCGTGTTCTTCCTCCAGCTCCAGATCGTCGGCTCCACGATGGGGACCCGCGACCAGCTGGAGCGGCTCGCGCGGTTCCTGGTCAAGACCGGCGTGCGGCCGCAGATCGACCGCGTCCTGCCGCTCGGCAGGGCGGAGGAGGGCTTCGCCGCGATGGCGGAGGGCGACCTCTTCGGAAAGATCGTCTTCACGCCCTGACGCCGTGGGGGAGGCCGTGGCCGGGGCTCCCGGTCACGGCTCCCGGTCGAAGATCTCGTTCCGCAGCCGCTCGCGCGCCTCGTCGAGGACGGCCTGCGCCGCGGCGAGGTCGTCGTCGTCCAGCCGGGCGTTCTTCGCGGACCCGCGGACGTCCTCGACGAACCGGCGCAGCAGGCGCTCCAGCTTGAGGCGGGCGACGTCCTCGCGGGTCCCGGTCGCCGTCTTCCAGGCGTCGTCCCAGTTCTGCCGCCACTCCTCCTTCCACGCCTGCGTCTGCTCCCGCCAGTGCTCCTTCTGCCGGCGCCACTCGTCCTTCTGGCGCTCGGTGGTCTCCTTCCACGCGTCCTTGGACGTGGCCTTGCCCTGGTCGCGCATCGTCCGGGCGGCCTGCGTCAGCTCCTCGCGCAGCGTCCGGACGGTCTGGCGGACGTCCTCCTGCACGCCGCGCGCGAACTCCTGCGCGGAGGCGGCGATCTCATCCTCCAGTTCGGCCAGCTCGTCCATCCGGCGTTCCAGCTCCTCGCGTCCCTTGTCGGTCAGCGAGTACACCTTCTTGCCCTTGACCACCTCATGGGTGACCAGGCCCTCGGCCTCCAGCCGGGCCAGCCGCGGGTAGATGGTGCCGGGGGAGGGCGAGTACACCCCGAGGAACCGGTCCTGCAGGAGCCGGATCACCTCGTAGCCGTGCCGCGGGCTCTCCTCCAGCAGCTTGAGCAGGTACAGCCGCAGGCGACCGTGGCCGAAGACGGGGCTCACGTCGTCACTTCTCCATTCGGGGTGTGGTGATCTCCGGGGCGTCGTCGTCGCGGCCGAGGAGGGCGATCGTGCCGGAGACCGTGTTGACCGCGACCCGCCCCGAGCCGTCCCCCATCTTCCCGCTGACGGAGCGCGACACGGCGCGTTCCTGGCGGTCGAACGGGAAGGACGTCTCGATCCGCCCCGCCGCCGAGTTCAGCGTCACCCGCGCGTCCGTGGACGCCGGGACGCGCAGCGCCACCTCGCCCGAGACCGTGTTCACCTCGACGCCGCCGCTGCCGGACAGGTCGACGTCGGCGGCGATGCGGCCGCTGACCGTCCGCGCCGCGAGCCGCTCGACGGACGCCCCGGCAAGCGTCAGGTCACCGGAGACGGAGGTGAACGACACCGTCCCGTCCAGGCCCTGCGCCTCGACCGCGCCCGAGACCGTGTTCGCGTCGATCGCGCCCGCCACCCCGTCGAGCGTCACCTCGCCCGAGGCGCTCTTGATCGACGTGCGGGCCGTCGTGCCGGTCACCACCGCGTCGGCCGACACCAGGTTGAGGCTGACCGGGCAGTCGTGCGGGACGGTCACGGTGACCTCCGCGCGGACCCGCTGGTTGCGCAACCAGCCCAGCACGCCCTCCCAGATCTTCTCGTGGGTGACGGTCAGCATCCCCGCCTCGTGCGTGACCACCAGCGGCGGCCCCTCGACGCCGCCCACCATGATGGAGGGGCGCTCGTCGGAGGCGAGCACCGACACGCTGCCCGCGATCAGCGTGACCCTCAGTGCGACCACGCCGTCGAAGTCGAGGGTGGTCGGTTCGTCGATCGTCCAGCGCGACATCACGATGTGCCCTTCGTCCGAGAGGCCTGCCGTCAGTTAACACGATATGTCGCGTCTTTGAGAAGTCAAGACATATCGCGTTACCCCGGAGGTGGGTCCGGGCCCCGAAGTGACTGACCGGTGCCCTGCGCTGCGCTGGCGCTCCGCTCCGGTCGCCGGTGGTGCGCCTTCTGGGGGCGGACCCCCAGCCCCCCGAAGTGACTGACCGGCGCCCTGCGCTGCGCTGGCGCTCCGCTCCGGTCGCCGGTGGTGCGCCTTCTGGGGGCGGACCCCCAGACCCCCCGAAGAGACTGACCGGCGCCCTCCGCTCCGCTGGCGCTCCGCTCCGGTCGCCGGTCAGTCCTCTTCCTCGTCCAGGCGGGCGAGCCAGGTGGCGAGGCGCTCGACGGGAGTCTCGAACTCGGGGTTCAGGTCGACGAACTCGCGGAGCCGGCCCGCCAGCCACTCCAGGCTGACCTCCTCGGCGCCGCGCCGGTCCGCCAGCTCCTCGATCCCGCGGTCGGTGAAGTACATCGCGTCCCCTCCCCATGGACGCCGAGGGCCCCGGCGCGGTGCACCGGAGCCCTCGGATCGATCAGTACCGCTCTACTTCTGCTCGCCGAACAGGCGCGCGAGCAGCGCCTCCTGCTCCGCCTGGTGCAGCTTGTTCGACCCCACCGCCGGGGACGAGGACGCCGGGCGAGACACCCGCGACATCTTCAGCCCGTCGATGTGGCGCGGCAGCTTCAGCGCCATGAACGGCCAGGCGCCCATGTTGGCGGGCTCGTCCTGCACCCAGACGACCTCGACGTCCTCCGGGTACTTGGCCAGCTCCGCCTTGATCTCGTCGACCGGCGGCGGGTAGAGCCGCTCGACCCGCACGACCGCGGTGTCGTTCGCGCCCGTCGCCTCCCGGGCCTTCACCACCTCGTAGTAGATCTTGCCGGTGGTGAGCAGCACCCGCCGCACGCCCGCCGGGTCGATCGCCGGGTCGCTCTCCGGGATCACCGGCTGGAAGGCGCCACCGGTGATCTCCTCGACCGGGGACGCGGCGGCCTTCAGCCGCAGCAGCACCTTCGGCGTGAACACGACCAGCGGCTTGTGCCGGTTCGACAGCACCTGCCAGCGCAGCAGGTGGAAGTAGTTCGCCGAAGTGGTCGGGTAGGCGACCGTCATGTTGTCCTGCGCGCACAGCTGCAGGTACCGCTCGATCCGCGCGGACGAGTGGTCGGGCCCCTGGCCCTCGTAGCCGTGCGGCAGCAGCAGCACGACGCCCGAGTGCTGGCCCCACTTCTGCTCGCCGGAGGAGATGTACTCGTCCACGATCGACTGGGCGCCGTTGGCGAAGTCGCCGAACTGGGCCTCCCAGCACACGAGCGCGTCGGGCCGGGTCATCGAGTAGCCGTACTCGAAGCCCATCGCGGCGTACTCGCTGAGCAGCGAGTCGTGCACGTAGAACTTCGACACGCCCTGCCCGAACTGCTTGAGCGGCGTGTACTCCTCGCCCGTCCTGCGGTCGACGAGCACCGCGTGCCGCTGGCCGAACGTGCCGCGCCGGGTGTCCTGACCGACGAGCCGCACCGGGTGGCCGTCGATCAGCAGCGAGCCCATCGCCAGCAGTTCGCCGGTCGCCCAGTCGATCGCGTCGTCCTCGATCATCTGGGCGCGGCGCTGCAGGATCGGCTGGAGCCGCGGGTGCGGCGTGAAGCCCTCCGGCAGGCTGACCTGGGTGTCGATGATGCGCTTCACCGTCTCCAGCGGGATCGCCGAGCCGGCGCTGCCGTGGTCGATCGGGATGCGCTCCTCGACGTCGGGCTTCACGACCGAGCCCGGTTCGAGGGGCTTCTTCACGGCCTCGCGGGTCTCGGTGAAGGCCCGCTCCAGCTGCTCCTGGTAGTCGCGGAGCGCCTGCTCGGCCTCCTCCACCGTGATGTCGCCGCGGCCGATCAGGGCCTCGGTGTAGAGCTTGCGCACGGACCGCTTGGCATCGATCAGGTCGTACATCAGCGGCTGCGTGAACGAGGGGTTCTCGCCCTCGTTGTGGCCGCGCCGCCGGTAGCAGATCATGTCGATGACGACGTCCTTCTTGAACGTCTGCCGGTACTCGAACGCCAGCCGCGCCACCCGCGCGCACGCCTCGGGGTCGTCGCCGTTCACGTGGAAGATCGGCGCCTGGATCATCCGCGCCACGTCGGTGGCGTAGACGCTGGAGCGCGAGTACTCCGGCGCGGTGGTGAAGCCGACCTGGTTGTTGATGATCACGTGCACGCTGCCGCCGGTGCGGTAGCCGCGCAGCTGCGACAGGTTCAGCGTCTCGGCCACCACGCCCTGCCCGGCGAACGCGGCGTCGCCGTGGATCAGGATCGGCAGCACGGTGAAGCCGGCCTCGCCGACGTCCAGCAGGTCCTGCTTGGCGCGGACGACGCCCTCCAGCACCGGGTCGACCGTCTCCAGGTGGGAGGGGTTCGCGACCAGCTCGGTGTGGATCTTGGAGCCGTCGCCGGCGACGAAGTCGCCGGACGCCCCGAGGTGGTACTTCACGTCGCCGGAGCCCTGGGCGCTGCGCGGGTCGAGGTTGCCCTCGAACTCGCCGAAGATCTGCCCGTAGGACTTGCCGACGATGTTGGCGAGGACGTTCAGCCGGCCGCGGTGCGCCATGCCGATGACGACCTCGTCCAGGCTGGCCTTGGCCGCCGCCGAGATCACCGAGTCGAGCAGCGGGATGACCGACTCGCCGCCCTCCAGGGAGAACCGCTTCTGCCCGACGAACTTCGTCTGCAGGAACGTCTCGAAGGCCTCGGCGCTGTTCAGCCGCCGCAGCACGTGCAGCTGCTCCTCGCGCGAGGGCTTGTCGTGCGGGACCTCGACGCGCTCCTGGATCCAGGCGCGCTCCTCCGGGTCCTGGATGTGCATGTACTCGATGCCGACCGTGCGGCAGTACGCCATCCGCAGCACGCCGAGGATGTCGCGCAGCTTCATCGTCGGCTTGCCGCCGAACCCGCCGGTCGCGAACTCGCGCTCCAGGTCCCACAGGGTGAGGCCGTGCTTGAGGATGTCGAGGTCGGGGTGGCGGCGCTGCTTGTACTCCAGCGGGTCGGTGTCGGCCATCAGGTGGCCCCGGACCCGGTAGGCGTGGATCAGCTCGTGGACGCGGGCGACCTTGGCGACGTCGTCCTCGTGGGTGGCGGAGATGTCCTTGACCCAGCGCACCGGCTCGTACGGGATGCGCAGCGCCTCGAAGATCTCGTCGTAGAAGCCGTCCTCGCCGAGCAGCAGCTGGTGGATGCGGCGCAGGAAGTCGCCGGACTGCGCGCCCTGGATGATCCGGTGGTCGTAGGTGGAGGTCAGCGTCATCACCTTGCTGATCCCCATGCGCGACAGGGTGTCGCTCGACGCGCCCGCGAACTCGGCCGGGTACTCCATGGCGCCGACGCCGATGATCGTGCCCTGGCCGGGCATCAGCCGCGGCACCGAGTGGACGGTGCCGATCGTGCCCGGGTTGGTCAGGCTGATCGTGGTGCCCTGGAAGTCCTCCAGGGTGAGCTTGCCGCCGCGGGCCTTGCGGACGATCTCCTCGTAACCGGCCCAGAACTGACGGAAGTCCAGCGTCTCGGCGGCCTTGATGCTCGGCACCACGAGCTGGCGCGAGCCGTCGTCCTTCTGCAGGTCGATGGCCAGCCCGAAGTTCACGTGCTCCGGCCTGATCAGCACCGGCTTGCCGTCCACCTCGGTGAACGCGGCGTTCATCTCGGGCATCGCGGTCAGGGCCCTGACGATCGCGTACCCGATCAGGTGCGTGAAGGAGACCTTGCCGCCGCGCCCGCGCTTGAGGTGGTTGTTGATGACGATGCGGTTGTCGATCAGCAGCTTGGCAGGGACGGCGCGCACGCTGGTCGCCGTCGGCACGCCGAGGCTGGCCTCCATGTTGGTGGCCGTCCGGGCGGCGACACCGCGCAGCCGGACCTCCTCGGCCCCCGCCGGCACCGGCGGGGGCGCCGGCTTGTCCGTCTTCGGGGCCTTGGCGGCCGGCTTGGCCGGAGCCTTCGGCGGCGCGGCCGGTGGCTGCGGTGTCGGCGGAGCGGCCGCCGTGCCGTTGGCGGCCTTCGGGGCCGCGCCGTCGGCCTGGGGGATGGCGGACACGGGCCGGCTGCCCGGCTGGTAGTCCGCGAAGAAGTTCCACCAGGCTTCGTCAACGGAGTTGGGGTCGTCGAGGTACTTCTGGTACAGCTCGTCGACCAGCCACTCGTTGGCGCCGAAATCGGTCAGCATCGGGTCGGCACTAGTATGCGACGACTCTGTCGACACGGCGGAGATCGCCCTCTTCCGCAGCTCGCAGGTAAGTTCTGAGACGCATCAAGGCTACTCGCACTTACCCCCGCACCACGCCAGCGCGTCGCAACCCCGCCCACACCGCCCCGTCCATTGGCTGAACCGGCCGAAGGCAGGGCCGTGCCTTCGGCAAGAATCACCAACGCGCTCCCCCTCCTGAGCCCACGCGCCGACCTCGACGGTTGCGATCGCGTCCGAAGGCAGGTTCGAGCGAAGCGAGAACCGCCCGCACGGCAAGCGATGCCCGCCGACTGGGCCCCACTACTGCAACGACCTCAGCGGTCACGGCAACCGGCAAACGACCCGGACACCCGCGATCGCGTCCGAAGGCAGGTTCGAGCGGAGCGAGAACCTGATCGCGCAGCGAGCCGCAAGGCGAGCCGGAGCGATGCCAGCGATCGCCCGCGTTTTTCGACGATGGAGGGCCGCCAGGCCCGAAGGAGGAGAAAAATGCTAGTGAGTATGCGGGGCGACGGTCGGGCCTTCGGAGGCCTGGATGAGGACGAAGCCCTGGCCCTGGTAGGCGAGCTGCATCGCTTCGCCGCTGCCGCGGCCGATGAGGGCGCTGGCCTTGAAGGTGCGGTTGACGCCGACCTGGAGGCTCGTGCTCCACGCGACGGCGGACTGGCCGTCGGCGAACGTGGGGGCGCGGCCGCAGTCGAGCATCACGGGGGTGCCGTGCGTGGTGAGCGCCACCCAGCCGGTGCCCTGGAGGGTGGTGTTGAACAGGCCGCCCGCGGCGATGCCCGCGCCCTGGACGCGCTGGATGTCGGACTGGAGGTGCGAGTCGTAGGCGAGGATGTTCTTGCCGTTGACGGTGATGCCCTCGTTCTCCAGGTAGAACAGGTGGATGTCGTCGGCGTCGTTGGCGACGAACAGCAGGCCCTGGCCCTTGACGCGCATGAGGGGGACGCCCTCGCCGGTCAGGGCCTTCTTCATGAACTTGCCGATGCCGCCCGCGCCCTCGTAGTCGAACTCCATCTGCCCCTGGAAGGCGACCATGGAGCCCTGCCGGGCGAGGACGTCGCCGTTCAGGTGGACCCGGAGCATCTTGGAGTTCTGGAGGGCGAAGTGGCCGGGGAGCTGCTGTCCCTGTTCGAGGTTGCCGAAGAACTGGCTGCGCATGGTGGGGTCGTGCCTCTCGTGGGGGATTACTGGAGATGCGCCAGCATAACCAGGGAGAAGCGGTCAACGTCCCCGGTCATGCGGGGCGGTCCAGTCCATGAGCGGGCCCTTGGCGACGACGCCTGAGGGGTTGATGTTCCGCTGGGTCACGTAGTAGTGCCGCTTGATGTGGTCGAAGTTCGTGGTCTCGCCGAACGCGGGGTTCGAGTACAGGTCGCGGGCGTAGCCCCACAGGTTCTCGTAGTCGGCGAGGCGCCGCAGGTTGCACTTGAAGTGGCCGTGGTAGACGGCGTCGAAGCGGGCGAGCGTCGGGTAGAGCCGGACGTCGGCCTCGGTGATCTCGTCGCCGAACAGGTAGCGGCGCGTGGACAGGCGCTCCTCCAGCCGGCCGAGGGTGTCGAAGAGGGCGTCGAAGGCCTCCTCGTAGGCGCCCTGCGAGGTGGCGAAGCCCGCCTTGTACACGCCGTTGTTGACGGTCTGGTAGACGAGCTCGTTCAGCTCGTCGATCTCGGGGCGCAGCGCCTCGGGGTACAGGTCGGGCGCGCCGGGGCGGTGGTGGGCGGTGAACTCCGTCTCGAACATCGTGGTGATGTTCGGGAAGTCGTTGGTGACCAGGCGCTCGGTCTCGGTGTCCCAGACGCAGGGCACGGTGTAGCGGCCCTGGAACGCCGGGTCGGTGGACAGGTACAGCTCGGAGAGGAAGACGGCGCCGGTCACCGGGTCGCGGTCGGGGAACCGCCAGCCCCGCTCGTCCCGGATGGGGTCGACGACGCCGACGCCGATCGCGTCCTCCAGGCCGAGGAGCCGCCGCACGATCAGGGTGCGGTGCGCCCACGGGCACGCGTAGGAGACGAAGAGCCGGTACCGCCCGGGCTCGGCGGGCAGTCCGCTCGACCCGTCCGCCGTGATCCGCTCGGTGAACCGGTTCGCCTGACGGACGAAGCGGCCTCCCTCGACCTCCTGGACGCTCATGCCCGTCTCCCTCCGAAGTAGGTGAGGACGGCCCCCGGTCCGGCACCTGAGGGCGATCCGGATACGGGAACCTCGCGGCTACCATAACCGTCGGTATCCAGTGTGAAACGGCCGCGACGGCCGACCGGCGGATCGACGAGGTGGCGGGGGTCCATGCTCGAGCAGTTCAACGCCCTGGTGGACGGCCTTCCACCGGCGATGATCTATCTGATCATCGCGGCGCTGGTGTTCGCGGAGGCCGCGCTGTTCGTCGGCTTCGTGTTCCCCGGCGAGACAGCGATCGTGGTCGGCGGCGTCCTGGCCAGCCAGCACGTGCTGTCGCTGCCGCTGCTGCTGGTCGTCGCGGTGGTCGCCGCGGTGGCCGGCGACTCCGTCGGCTACGAGATCGGCCGCAAGTACGGGCCGCGGCTGCTGGACGTCAAGATGATGCGAAGACACCGGTCGAAGGTCGCGGCCGCGCAGGACATGATCCGCCGCCGCGGCGCGTTCGCGGTGTTCATCGGCCGGTTCACGGCGCTGCTGCGGGCGCTCATGCCGGCGCTCGCGGGCAGTTCGCGGCTGCCGTATCCGAAGTTCCTGCTCTTCAACGTCATCGGCGGCGTCACGTGGGTGGTGACGTTCACGCTCGGCGGCTTCTTCGCGGGCACGGCGTTCGAGCACGCGGCCAAGCTCGCGGGCCGGGGCCTGGCCATCGGGCTGGCGGCGGCGGCCGTCGTCGCGCTGGTGGTGTGGAGCGTCCGCAAGCACCGCCGCGAGGCCCGCGAGGAGGCCGAGGCCCAGGCCGCCGAGGACGTCGCCGGGGACGGCGAGGAGGCGGAGTCGGCGCCGACGCTGCCGTCCTGACGGGCGGGCGCGTTCAGAGGTGCATCCGCCCGCTGATCATCGGCAGGTCCAGGTAGGTGCGGATGCCGGGGTCGGCCCCGCACACGGCCGGGACGGAGTTCAGCGCGTGCGCGGACGCGGCGGAGATGGCGTCGCGGACCCACTCCTCGCCGGCCGTCAGCGTGAGCGGCGGCCGGCCGTCCACGCGCAGCGAGTACCCGGGCCGTCCCCACACGTCGGGCATCCGCGCGGCGTCGGCCTTGTGCACGATCTCGACAGTGATCACCGGCCGGCCGGCGGCGAAGCCGTTGAACGTCCAGCGGTCGGCGGCGACCGTGCCGCGCGGGATCGGACCGGCGGCGGTGGCGAGGTCGGCGCCGGCCAGCCGGTGGTCGACGTCCACGTCGATCTCGTCGAGCTCGACGCCGAGCCCGGCGGCGACCAGGTGCAGGCTCTCGGAGAACAGCGTCCGCATCGCGGCCCGGTGGGGGCGCAGCGCGCGGAGGTACTCCTCCTCGTCCTTGCCGAACCCGAGCAGGTCGTGGACCAGACGCCAGGACGGGTGCCGGGCGAAGTCGGAGCACTCGCGGGCGTAGACGTGGGTGATCCGGCGCGACAGCCGCGACAGCACCAGCGGCATCACGTCGGCCATGAAGCCGTGGCTGACGCCGCTGCCGTGCACCGACACTCCGCCCCGCTTGCAGGCCTGCTCCAGCTCGTTCACGAAGAGCGGGCCGTGCGCCCGCGGGTAGACCAGCCCGGTGAGGGAGACCAGGTTCTTGCCGGACGCCAGCAGCGCGCAGATCGTGTCCAGCTCGGCGAACCGGTCGGACTTGGGAGTCGGGGCGTAGAGGACGCAGTCGGCGTCCAGGCCGAGGATCTCGCCGAGGTCGCCGGTCGCGGCGACGCCGACCGGGTCGCGTCCGGCGAGCGTCCCGGCGTCGGAGCCCACCTTGGCGGGGGTGTGCACCCACGCGCCGGCGAGCTCCATGTCGTCGCGGTCGAGGACGCCCCGGATCGCGCTGCGCCCGAGCGCGCCCGTCGCCCACTGCACCACCCGGTAGCGGCGGCCGGGCGCGGACGCGGTGGCGGTGCTCATCGCACGGGACCTCCGTTGCTCCTCGTGATGCCGTCGGGGGAGGAGACTACGCGGTGGGCACGGAGGGAATTGCGGCAAATGGCGCAACTTCCTCGCACGTCCCATCGTACGCAGGACTGGTCCGGCGTCCAGTCGGGAAGGAACCCGGGGGCCGCGGCCGAGCGGGATTCGGTTTAGTGGTACCACTGGGTAACCCCTTGATGATTACCTGGGGGCGTAGTCGGTGCGATGTGAGGAGACACGAGATGTCGGAACTGCGCTACGACGGCCGCGTGGCGGTCGTGACCGGGGCTGGTCACGGCCTCGGCCGGCAGCACGCGCTGGAGCTCGCCGCGCGCGGCGCCAAGGTCGTCGTCAACGACCTCGGCGGTGACCGGACCGGTACCGGCGCCTCCGCCGGCCCCGCCCAGGAGGTCGTGGACGAGATCAAGAAGAACGGCGGCGAGGCCGTCGCGAACCCCGACAACGTCGCCACCCCCGAGGGCGCGCAGGCGATCGTGAAGACCGCGCTGGACGCGTTCGGCAAGGTCGACATCGTCGTCAACAACGCGGGCATCCTGCGCGACAGGTCGTTCAAGAACATGTCGGTCGAGGAGTTCGACTCGGTCATCGCCGTCCACCTGCGCGGCTCGTTCCTGGTCTCCAGCGCCGCCTGGCCGCACCTGCGCGAGCAGGGCTACGGCCGGATCGTGAACACCTCCTCGCCCGCGGGCCTGTTCGGCAACTTCGGCCAGGCCAACTACTCCACGGCCAAGATGGGGCTGGTCGGGTTCACCAAGACCCTCGCCCAGGAGGGCGCCAAGTACAACATCAAGGCCAACGCGATCGCCCCGGTCGCCTGGACCCGGATGACCGAGGACCTGCTGCCCGCCGACTTCGCCGACAAGCTCGGCGTCGAGCAGGTCACCCCGCTCGTGGCCTACCTCGTGCACGAGTCCATCGAGGACTCCGGCCAGGTCTACACGGTCGGCGGCGGCCGGATCGCGAAGATCTTCGTGGCGGAGGGCCCCGGCTACGGGCAGAAGGAGACGCTGTCGGTCGAGGACGTCCGGGACAACTGGGCGGCCATCGGCGCGGCGGAGCCGCTGACCGTGTTCGGCAACGTGGGCGAGCAGATGGGCCCGCTGATCCAGCAGCTCACGTCCTGAGCCGTTGGCCGGGATCGAGCTCGACCGGCGGGACGGGGTGCTCACGATCACCCTGTCCCGTCCGGAGCGCCTGAACGCGGTCGACGGCGCGCTGACCGAGGAGATGCTGGACGTCCTCAACGGGCTGATGCGCGACCCGTCCACCCGGGTGGTCGTGCTGACCGGCGCGGGCCGCGGCTTCTGCTCGGGCATGGACCTGCAGGGCGGCGACCCGGGCGGCGCGTCCGGGGAGGGCCGCGTCCAGCGGCTCTACCGGGGCATCGCCCGGGGCGGCGAGGTCACCGCGCGGCTGCGGGAGATCCCGCAGCCGGTGATCGCGGCGCTGCACGGCCCCGTCGCCGGCATGGGCGTGTCCTGGGCGCTGGCCTGCGACCTGCGGGTCGCCGATCCGACGACCCGTTTCGTCGTGCCGTTCGTCGACCTCGGGCTCTCGGCCGGGGACTGCGGCCTGTCCTGGTTGCTGCCGCGCCTGGTCGGGCCGGCGAAGGCCGCGGAGATCTGCTACCGGGCGCAGCGCCTGGACGCGGCGCGCGCCGACGCCCTCGGCCTCGTCACCGAGATCGCCCCCGAGGGCGGGGACCTGGCCGCCGCCCAGGCCCTCGCCGACGAGCTGCTCGGCAGGTCGCCCTACGGCCTGAGCCGCACGAAGGAACTGCTCAACGCGTCCCTGGACGTTCCCGGTCTGCGGCGGCAGCTCATGGCGGAGACGGCCGTGCAGACGCTGGCCTTCTTCAGCGAGGACCTCGCCGAGGGCATGGCGGCCGCGCTGGAGAAACGCCGTCCGGAGTTCAAGAACCGCTAGCCCGGGAACCGCCGGAGGGGCGAGGAGTCGCTTCCCGGCGGATCGCCGGCGCCGTGACCGGCCCAAGGGGGTGAGCCCCCTTGGGCCAGGGCCGGTCTCGAATGGCCCCGGCCACGTGCGCGAACGCGTGATCTGCCCGGTGTCGCGACGCCGAAGGCGAGCGATACCGGGCAGATCGCGAAGCGATGCCGCGTTCGCCAAGGCCGGGTCACGTAGCGAGCCGTCAGGCGAGCGAAGTGGGCCGGGACTTCGAAGACACGGGTCAGTCGGCGAGTGCGGTGGAGAGCGCCTCGACGTAGCGGAGGGCGGCCAGGCGGGCCAGGGCCGGGTGGGCGCCCAGGGGCGCGGAGTGGGCGGAGCCCACGGCGGCGGCGGCCGCCCCGATCAGCGCGGCCTCCGGCTCGGGCCCGATCAGGTGCGGGGCGACGGCGATGGACGCCGCGCCGGCCGCGCGGAGCTGCTCGTAGGCGGCCTTCACCGACGCCTCGTCGTTCAGCGAGGCGGTGAAGACGGGGGCCGCGAGCCGGGAGGCCAGGAGCACGCCGGTGACCTCGGCCTGCCGGACGGCGGCCGCGTCGCCCGGAGTGGCGACGATCACGCCGGACGCGGCCGTCACCATCGTCATCAGTCTGATCCGGTCGGCGCGGGCGAGCCCCGCGTCGGCGAGCCGGTCGTGCAGCGCCTCGGCGATGAGCGGGTGCGGGCCGAGCGGCTCGGCGGCGACGGTGCGCACGGGCGCGGCCGCGACGGCGGCGCGCACGGCGGCGTCCAGCGCCGGGTCGGGCCCGGTGGACAGCGGCACCACCACGGCCGCGAGCTCGTCGCCCTGCTGCCGGATCGAGGCGAGCACGGCGTGCAGGCTCGCCTCGTCGCCCTCCAGGTGCCCGACGTGGGCGGGCTGTCCGGTGTGCTCCAGCTCGACGAGACGGGCGAGCTCGGCGGCGAGGTCGGTGCCGGCCCGCCGGGCGGGTCCGGGGACGGCGAGGACGAGCGTGGGGGATCCGGGGGGCAGCAGGAAGGATTCGTCGCCGCGGTGACGGCCGCCGCGGGGTGTGCGGCGCCGTCGCGACGGCAATGCCTCGGATGCCTGGCTTTCGGGACTCACGGCGGGCATCGTAACGCCCTCCGGCCCGGGAGCCGTCCTCCCGGCCCGGCCGTCGTCGTTGCCTGTAGGAATCGCTGATCTCCTTCCCGGACCGGTCGCGGCGCGAGCGGTGGTGAAGAAGCAGAGTATGGCGCATTGTCGCTGAGCGACAGGGGGAAATGAAGCAAATTGTCCGGATTTGCCGCTATCCACTTGCGCCGGGTTCGACAAGATCGTCTTGCCTCCGCACATCGCCGCAGGTGGCAAGGAATTACGGCAATACGGCCGAATGCCGTCAAAGGGGTTGCGGGAGCGTTGCCGGCGGCCTTTATGATCCAGGGGCCCTCCGTGCCGGAACGTTCGAGGTCACATGAAATCCCCCCGTAGGCGGTCGATCCGCTCGAAGGTCACCGCGCTGCTGCTCGTGCCGCTGCTCTCGCTCGTGGCGCTCTGGGGATACGCCGCGATCGGCACCGGCCGCGACGCGCTGGCGCAGCGCCGCTACCACACCCTCGACCGCGTGTTCGCGCCGAGCGGCCAGGGCGTCCTGGTCGAGCTGGGCAAGGAGCGGCTGGCCTCGGCCGTGTTCCTCAGCACCCCGCGCCAGACCGCGGGCGGCATCCCGGCCGCCCTGGTGTCGCAGCGCACGCACGTCGACGCGGCCGTCGAGAACTTCCGCCGCAAGGCCACCTCGGCCGCCGCGCTCAGCGCCACCAACGCCGAGATGGAGTCCCGCGTCGCCGCGGTCCTGCGGGCGCTCGGCGGGCTCGGCGGGCTGCGCGCCGCGGTGGACGCCCGGTCCGTCGACCGGTTGGCCGCGGTCAACGGGTACGGCACGATGGTCGACAACATGCACCGGCTCTACGACAGCCTCGTCGCCATCGACGACGCCGCGCTCTACGACTGGACGCAGTCCACCCGGCACGCCGGCCGCGCCATGGAGCTGCTGCAGCGCGAGAACGCGCTGGTCGCCGGCGCGTTCATCACCAGGGGCCGGATGACGGCGGCCGAGCACCGCATGTTCGTGGAGATGGTCGGCGAGCAGCGCTGGCAGTGGACCAAGCAGCGCTCGCTGCTCGACCCGCTGGTCTACCGGACCGGCACCGCGCAGGTCTTCGCGTCCCCGCAGTACCAGACGTTCAAGGCGATGGAGGACCGGATCGCCGACGCCGACCCGCGCCGGCCGATCCCCGTCCAGCCCGCCGAGTGGCAGCAGACGGCGCAGCCGCTCGTGCTGTCGGTCAACACGATGGTGCTCGGCAACTCCAGGCGCGCCGGGGAGCACGCCGACGAACTCGGCCGCGAGGCCTACCTCCGGCTCGCCGCCGTCGGCGGCCTCGGGCTGCTGTCGATCCTGCTGTCGGTGCTGCTGTCGCTGCGGTTCGCGCGCGGGTTCGTCCGCGAGCTGGTCGGGCTGCGCGGGTCGGCCGAGGAGCTGGCCGAGCAGCGGCTGCCCGGCATCGTCGAGCGGCTCGGCCGCAACGAGAGCGTCGACGTCGCCGCGGAGGCCCCGCCCCTGGACGCCGGCCGGACCGCCGAGGTCGCCCGGCTGGCCGAGGCGTTCGCCAAGGTGCAGCGGACCGCAGTCGACGCCGCCGTCGGCCAGGCCGAGCTGCGCGCGGGCGTCAGCCGCATCTTCCTCAACATCGCCCGCCGCAACCAGTCGCTCCTGCACCGCCAGCTGACGCTGCTGGACGGCCTGGAGAGCCGCGCCGAGGCCGACGACCTCGAGGACCTGTTCCGCATCGACCACCTCACCACCCGCATGCGGCGGCACGCCGAAAGCCTGATCATCCTGTCCGGCGCGACGCCGGGCCGCGGGTGGCGGCGGCCGGTGCGCTTCGCCGACGTGCTGCGCGCCGCCGTCTCGGAGATCGAGGACTACACCCGCGCGACGGTGCTGACCGACTCCGAGGACGGCCTGGTCGGCGCGGCCGTCACCGACGTCGTGCACCTGCTGGCCGAGCTGATCGAGAACGCGGCGGCGTTCTCCCCGCCCAACACCGAGGTGCGGGTGATGGCCGAGCGGGTCGGCACCGGGTTCGCGGTGGAGGTCGAGGACCGCGGCCTCGGCGTGCGGCCGGAGCAGCTCGCCGAGGCCAACCGGCGGCTCGCCGAGCCGCCCGAGTACGACCTGGTCGACACCGACCAGCTCGGGCTGTTCGTCGTCGCGCGCCTGGCCGCCCGCCACGAGATCACCGTGACGCTGCACCGGTCCCCGTACGGCGGCGTCACCGCGATCGTCCTGTTCCCGCACGAGCTGGTGGTGCCGGCCGAGGAGATGGCCGCCGGGACGGCGCCGCCCGCGGACGGGCCGCGGGACGAGCCCGCCGCCCTGACCGGGACCGCCGTCGACGGCCCCCCGGAGGGGGAGCCGATGCTCATGGCCGCGCCCGTCCCCGACGGGGTCGTCCCGCTCCGCGACCCCGGCGCCCCGCAGGATCTTCCCGCCCTTCCCGCCGACGGCCGGGACCCGTGGCAGCGGAACGCTCCAGGGCACCTGGAGGGCGCCGGCGGCCACCTGGAGGCGCCGCCCGCGCTGCCCGCGCTCACCGGCCCCGCGGCGCCCGCCGCGAGCCCGGCGCCCGCCGAGCCCGCCGCGCCGTGGGGCGTCCCGGACCGGCCGGCGCCCGCCGCGCCGCCGCGTCCCGCCCCGAACCCCTGGTCGGACGACGCCCACCCGCCGGCGCCCGAGGGCCCCGGCGGCGGCGCCGAGAACACCCCCGAGGCCGCCGGTGAGGACTGGCAGCCCGCGGGGACCCACGCCGGGTTGCCCCGCCGCGTCAGGCAGAGGAACCTGGCCCCGCAACTGCGCGACAGGCCCCCGTCGCCACCGCCGTCCGGCGGTGGCGCGACCGGGGCCGTCGCACGCTCGCCCGAGGAGGCACGCTCGCTGATGGCATCGATACAGCAGGGATGGCGGCGCGGACGCGCGTCCGACATGGGGGATGAGGGGACCCGATGATGCACAACACCGTGACCGGTGAGTTGAACTGGCTGCTCAACGACTTCGCCCAGCGGGTCACGACGGTGCGGCAGGCGGTGATCCTGTCGCGCGACGGGCTGGCCGTGGCCGCCTCCAACGAGCTCGCCCGCGAGGACGCCGAGCACCTGTCGGCGCTGGCGTCCGGCGTGCAGAGCCTCGCGCGCGGCGCCGGGCGGCACTTCGCGGGCGGCAACGTCCGCCAGACCATCATCGAGATGGACGCGCTGCTGCTGTTCGTGACGGCGGCGGGCGACGGCACCTGCCTGGCGGTGCTCGCCGAGGCGGAGGCCGACGCCGGACTCGTCGCCTACGAGATGGCGGTGCTGGTCAAGCGGGTCGGCCAGCACCTGCAGGCGAGCCCGAGGTTCGGAGCGGAGGCGGGCGGTCAGGGGTTCGGAGGCGCCGGGGGGTCCGCGCCGCGGGGCTTCTGACCGATGACCCCGCCGGGAGAGCGCTGGCTGGACCGGGAGGCCGGTCCGCTCGTGCGCCCCTACGCGATGACGCGGGGACGGACCCGTCCCGAGGGCGCGGGCTTCGAGCTGATCGCGATGGTCGCGGCCACCGGCGTCCCCCCGGGCGACCGGCTGCGCTACAGCCCCGACCACGCGCGGGTGCTGCGCGGCTGCGCGCGGCCGGTGACGGTGGTCGACCTCGCGGCCGACCTCGGCCTGCCCCTCGGGGTCGTGCGGGTGCTGCTCGGCGACCTGCGGGACAAGGGGCTCATCGCGGTGGTGGACGAGGCGCGCCCGGCCGAGGGCCGGCGGCCCTCGTCCGGGGTGCTGAGGGAGGTGCTCAATGGACTCCGCGCGCTCTGACCGGGCGGCGGCCGGGCCGGGCTTCGGGGCCCGGCCGCCGGTCACCACCAAGATCCTGATCGCGGGCGGGTTCGGCGCGGGCAAGACCACCATGGTCGGCTCGGTCAGCGAGATCCGGCCGCTGCACACCGAGGAGCTCCTGAGCGACCGCGGGACCGGGGTCGACGACGTGGCGGGCGTCGCCGCGAAGGAGACCACGACCGTCGCCATGGACTTCGGCCGGATCACGCTCTCCGACCAGCTGCTGCTCTACCTGTTCGGCACGCCCGGCCAGGAGCGGTTCTGGTTCATGTGGGACGAGCTGGCGGCGGGCGCGATCGGCGCGGTCGTGCTCGCCGACACGCGCCGGCTGACCGGCAGCTTCCCCGCGATCGACTACTTCGAGCGCCGCGGCGTCCCGTTCGTGGTGGCCGTGAACTGCTTCGACGGCGAGCGGACGCACAGGCCCCGCGACATCGCCATCGCGCTCGACCTGGACCCCGGCGTCCCGGTGGTGCTGTGCGACGCGCGCCTCCGCGAGTCGTCCAAGGAGGTGCTCGTCGCGCTGATGGAGCACGTGCTGAGCTGGCCGGACGACGAGGACGAGGCGCCCGGCGGCCGGAAGGCCGATCATCGTGAACCCGCGACGTAGTAGGCTCCCGCACACCCCCGTACTCCACGCATCGGGAGGTTTCCCCCGCATGTCCCGCCCCCCAATGCCGACCGCGACACACGTGAGCAGGGTCCGCCAGCCGTGATGGGCCCCCGTTTCTCCTCCATCCGGGCGAGGATCAGCCTGCTGGTCCTCGTGCCGTTGCTGGCGCTCGCCTCGCTGTGGGTGTTCCTCACGGCCTTCACCTACGGCGACGCGAACCAGTTGCTGCGGAGCCGCGAGTTCCAGGAGAAGACCGTGCTGCCCACGCAGCACCTCATCGACGCGCTGCAGAAGGAGCGGCGGCTGACGATGGCCGAGCTCGGCGGCGCCCGCCTCGACGCCGGCGTGATGCGGACGCAGCGGCAGACCACCGACGACGCGGCCGAGAAGGTCCGCGAGGGCGCGCGCGACAAGGGCCTGCGGGGCTCGATCCTGCCCCAGGTCGCCGACCGGCTGGACGCCTTCGTGGAGCGGATCGACACGCTGCACGGCGTCCGCCAGGGCATCGACCAGCGCGTCTCCGACCGCGAGCGCGTCCTGAGCGAGTACAGCGGCATCATCGACGCGGGCTTCGCCATCTACAACGCGACCACGCCGGGGGACGGGTCCATCACCGCGCACGCCCGCACGCTCGCCTCGCTGGGCCGCGCCCGCGAGTTCATGTCGCGCGAGGACGCCCTGCTGTCCGGCGCGCTGGCCGCCGGGCACATCACGACCGCCGAGCGGGGGCAGTTCGCGCAGCTCGTCGGCGCCCAGCGGATGCTGTACGCCGACAACGCGCCCAACCTGCACCACGACTACGAACGCTACGAGCGGCTCGCGGCGTCCCCGCCGTTCGTCCAGCTGCGGTCGCTGGAGGACCAGGTCATCCGCGGCGCCGAGCCGCCCCGCGCCGCCGTGCGCACGACCCCCGAGGCGAGCACCCGGCCCGCCGCGGGGGCCCGCACCGGGCAGCCCGCCGCCCGCGCCCCGCACACGCCGGTCATCGAGCCCGCCATCTGGCGGTCGCTCGCCGACACCGTCAACGGCCGGCTGTTCGAGCTGGAGAACAGGGCCCTCGACGACGTCGTCGACCACGGCGAGAACATCGCGATCAGCGCCTTCACCCGCCTCGGCCTCGCCGGCGGCGTCGGCCTGCTCGCCATCGTGCTGTCGGCGCTGCTCGCGGTCCGGGTGTCGCGGCGGCTGCTGGAGGAGTGCCGCACGCTCGCCTCCGGCGTCGTGGACTTCACCCGCATGCGGCTGCCGCTGCTGGCCGAGCAGGTCCGTGCCGGCGCCTCCGTCGAGCCCGAGGCCGCGCCCGACATCGACTACCGCATCACCGAGATCCGGCAGATCGCCGAGTCCTTCGACCGCGCCCGCGAGGCCGTGCTCGTCGCCGCCGAGGGCGAGGTCGCGGCCCGGCGCGGCATCAGCGAGGTGTTCGTCAACCTCGCGCGCCGCAACCAGGCGCTGCTGCACCGGCAGCTCAGCCTGCTCGACACGATGGAGCGCCGCACCGAGGACCCCTCGGAGCTGTCGGACCTGTTCCGCCTCGACCACCTCGCGACGCGCATGCGCCGGCACGCCGAGGGCCTGGTCATCCTGGCGGGCAAGACCGCCGGGCGCGGCTGGCGCCGTCCCGTCCCGCTGGTGGACGTGGTGCGCGGCGCCGTCGCCGAGGTCGAGGACTACCCGCGCGTGCGGGTGCAGCCGCTGCCGCGCGTCTCGCTGCTCGGCTCCGCCGTCGCCGACGTCATCCACCTGCTCGCCGAGGTGGTGGAGAACGCCACCACGTTCTCGCCGCCGCAGTCGCCGGTGCGGGTCAGCGGCCACGCGGTCGCCAGCGGGTTCGCGATCGAGGTCGAGGACCGCGGCCTCGGGATGACGGAGGAGGCGCTGCGCAGGGCCAACGAGCGGCTCGCCCACCCGCCCGAGTTCGACCCGTCCGACAGCGCCCAGCTCGGGCTGTTCGTCGTCGCCCGGCTGGCGCAGCGGCAGGACATCACCGTCACCCTCCGCCCGTCCCCGTACGGGGGGACGACGGCGATCGCGCTGATCCCGAGCTCGCTCATCGTGGAGAGCGCCGAGCCGGAACCGGCCGTGCGCCGCGCCACCGGCCCCATGCAGAAGCTGCCGAGCGCCGCCGCGGCGCTCCCGGCGGCCACGCCCGGAGGCGAGTCCGGCGGGTACGTCCGGCTCGTCGCCGAGGCCGAGCCCTACCGGCCCGAGCCGGCGCGTCCGGCCGAGGAGCCGGCGCCCGCGGTGCCTATGGCGCCCGTGCCGGCCGCGACGCCTCCCGCCGAGGCGGAGGCGCCGCCCGCGCCCGCCCGGCCCGAAGAGCGGCCGGAGCCCGTCCCGCCCCCGCGGGAGGGAGAGCTGCCCAGGCGCAGGCGGCAGCAGCACCTGGCGCCCCAGCTCAAGGAACGGGTGGACGCGCACCTGGCCGCGCAGGGGCAGGCCCCGCCGACCGCTCCGGAACCGGCCGCGCCCCCGGCGCCGCCCGCCCCGGAGCCGGCCGGGACGCCGCTCGCGGCGCCCGTCCCCATGGACGCTCCCGCGGACGGGGCCGGCCGCGACCCGGCCGGGACCGTTCCCGCGGGCGAGGACCCGGACGACGGCGCCGCCCGCTCGCCCGAGTCGATGCGAACGATGCTGTCCAGCATGCAGCGCGGCTGGCAGCGCGGCAGGCAGGACGCGGCCGACGCGGAGGCCGCGGGACACGTAGGCGACCAGGAGGACGACGCCCCATGACACAGCCCCAGCACTCCGGCGCGGAGGTCCCGGGCGGAGCCGGAGGCGAGCTCAACTGGCTCCTGGACAGCCTCGTCCAGCGGGTCGCCCCGGTGCAGAACGCCGTCGTGCTGTCCAGCGACGGGCTGCGGATCGCCGCGTCCAGCGGGCTGGCGCCTGAGGAGTCCGACCACCTGTCGGCCGTGGCCGCCAGCTTCCAGAGCCTCGCCCGCGGGGCCGGGGAGTCCTTTGGCGGCGGGCCCGTCCGGCAGACGATCGTGGAGATGGAGTCGTCGTTCCTCTTCGTCACCGCCGCCGGCCGGGGCGCCTGCCTGGCCGTCCTCGCCGACGCCGAGGCCGACCTCGGGATCATCGCCTACGAGATGGCGATGCTCGTCACCCGGGTCGGCCAGCACCTGTCGGCCAACCCGCGCGTCGTCGCGGCCGAGTCCGGCGGAGCGTGAGGTGGGCGGCACGGCGTGGTACGACGACGCGGCGGGCCCCGTCGTGCGCCCGTACGCGCTCACCCGAGGCCGGACGCACTACGACGGCGTCGAGTTCGACCTGGTCGCGCTGATCGTCGCGGCCGACCCGCCCGAACCCGCGGAGGACGCCCACGCACTTCCGGCGACCCCATGGGCGCCGGAGCCCGAACATGACATGATCCTGGAGCTTTGCCGCACCCCGTTGTCGGTCGCCGAGATAGCGTCGGATCTGGAACTTCCCCTCGGGGTCGTCCGTGTCCTGCTCGGCGATCTGCTCGACCACTCGCTGATACAGGTCCGGCGCCCCGCGCCGGTGGCGCAGTTCCCCAGCGAGCGCGTACTCAAGGAAGTGATCGATGGAATCCGTGCGCTCTGACGCGGCCGCCCAGCAGGGCGACTCGGCGCTGACGGTAAAGATCCTCGTCGCCGGCGGTTTCGGCGTCGGCAAGACCACCCTGGTCAGCGCGGTCAGTGAGATCCGCCCGCTGCGCACCGAGGAGGCGCTGACCGAGAAGAGCATCGGGATCGACGACACCACAGCCGTCGCGTCCAAGACCACCACCACCGTGGCGATGGACTTCGGGCGCATCACCCTGCCCAACGGCCTGGTGCTGTTCGTGTTCGGCACCCCCGGCCAGGACCGGTTCTGGTTCATGTGGGACGAACTGGCCAAGGGCGCGCTCGGGGCGGTCGTCCTCGTCGACACCCGCCGCCTCGCCGACTGCTTCGCCTCGGTCGACTACTTCGAACGCCGCGGCGTCCCGTTCATCATCGGCGTCAACCGCTTCGACGGCGCCGGCCAGCACTCGGCCGACCAGGTCCGCGACGCCCTCGACCTGGCCCCGGAGATCCCCGTGATCTCCTGCGACGTCCGCGACCGCGAGGACGCCAAGCGCGTCCTCATCAGCCTCGTCGAACACATCATGCGAACCATGAGCACAGGACGACAGATGGCGTATTGATTGCTTTTTTCTCCTCCTTCGGGCCTGGCGGCCCTCCATCGTCGAGAAAAGCGGGCGATCGCCGGCATCGCTTCGACTCGCCTGGCGGCTCGCTGCGCGATCAGGTTCTCGCAAGCTCGAACCTGCCTTCGGACGCGATCGCGGCGGTGAGGTCGTCGCGTGGTTGCGGTGGGGGCTGAGGTAGGCGGTTAGGCGGGTTACGGCCCCGCTCGGCGTGGTTGTGCGCTGGGCGGGGTCGTTCTGTGTCGGCGGCTTTGTCTTCTGAGTGTGGAAAGTTTGGAGATTCTGAGGGAAAGGTCTTCTCAGGGCGGCGAAAGCGGGTTACGGTCTCGGGCATGAGACCGGCGTCACACCGCGCCGGGCCCGATCCCGAGAGGACGGCGTGATGCGCATGTCGGCTCGCCCGCAGAACGTGCACCAGGCACGCCTGCTGCGGCTGCTGCGTGACGAGGGGCCGCGCTCGCGCGCCGAGCTGGGCGACGTCGTCCGGCTGTCGCGGTCCAAGCTGGCGGTGGAGCTGGACCGGCTCGTCGAGCTCGGTCTCGTGGAGGGCGCCGGGCTGGCGGCCTCGCGGGGCGGGCGGCGGTCGGGGATCGTCCGGCTGTCGCCGCGGCTGCGGTTCGTCGCCTTCGACATCGGGGCGACCTCGATCGACGTGGCGGTGACCGACGGCGCGCTGGAGGTCCTCGGGCACGTCAGCGAGCGGTGCGACGTCCGGCAGGGCGCGACCGTGGTGCTGGAGCGGGCGCTGGACCTTCTCGGCAAGCTGCGCGACGAGGGCCTGATCCCGCAGGTGCACGGGACGGGCATCGGGGTGCCGGGGCCGGTCAGCTTCCGCGACGGCATGCCGGTCGTCCCGCCGATCATGCCCGGCTGGGACCGGTTCCCGGTGCGGGACGCGATCGGCCAGGAGCTCGGCTGCCCGGTCCTCGTCGACAACGACGTGAACCTGATGGCCCTCGGCGAGCTGCACGCCGGGCTCGCCCGGTCGGTGGACGACTTCCTGCTCGTGAAGATCGGCACCGGGATCGGCTGCGGCATCGTGGTGGACGGCGCCATCTACCGGGGCGTGTCCGGCAGCGCGGGGGACATCGGCCACATCCGGGTCGACGACGACGGCCCGACCTGCGCCTGCGGCAACGCCGGATGCCTGGAGGCGTTCTTCGGCGGCGCGGCGCTCGCGCGGGACGCCGAGGCGGCGGCGCGGTCCGGCCGCTCGCCCGCCCTCGCGGCCCTGTTGGAGACCCACGGGCAGCTGACGGGCGAGCACGTCGGCGAGGCGGCCGCCGCCGGCGACCCGTGCGCGGTGCAGATCATCCGGGAGGGCGGCCGGCACGTCGGCCAGGTCCTCGCCGGGCTCGTCAGCTTCTTCAACCCCGGCCTCGTCATCATCGCGGGCGGCGTCGCGGGCCTCGGCCACGCGCTGCTCGCGGAGATCCGCAGCGTCGTGTACCGGCGGTCCGCGCCGCTCGCGACCGGCAACCTTCCGATCGTGCTGTCCGAGCTCGCCGGCGCCGCCGGCGTGGTCGGCGGCGCCCGGCTCATCAGCGACCACGTCTTCTCCGCGTCCTGACCCCCTCTCCGGCCCCCGAGGAGGCCCGATGGGCTCGCCCGAACCCGAACCGCTGCTGCGGATGCGCGGCATCGTCAAGCAGTTCCCCGGCGTCCGCGCCCTGGACGGCGTCGACCTCGACGTCCGCCCCGGCGAGGTGCACTGCCTGCTGGGCCAGAACGGCGCCGGCAAGTCCACGCTCATCAAGGTGCTCGCCGGCGCGCACCAGCCCGACCAGGGCGAGATCGTGTTCGGCGGGGCGCCGGTCCGGCTCGCCGGGCCCACCGCCGCGATGCGGGCAGGGATCGCCACGATCTACCAGGAACTCGACCTGGTGGACGGCCTGTCGGTCGCCGAGAACATCTTCCTCGGGCACGAGAGGGCCCGCTTCGGGTTCACCCGCCGCGGCGAGGCCGAGCGGGCGGCGCGGGAGCTGCTCGGGCGCCTCGGGCACGGGGAGATCCCGCCGCGCCGCGAGGTCGGGCGGCTGCCGGCGGCGGGCAAGCAGGTCGTCAGCATGGCCCGCGCCCTGTCGCACGACGCCCGCCTCATCGTGATGGACGAGCCGTCCGCCGCGCTCGCCCACGACGAGGTCGCCAACCTCTTCCGCATCATCCGGGAGCTGACCGCGGCCGGTGTCGCGGTGGTGTACATCTCGCACCGGCTGGAGGAGATCCGCGAGATCGGCGACCGGGTGACCGTCCTCAAGGACGGCCGGTCGGTCGCGGGCGGGCTGCCCGCGCGGGGCACCTCCACCGACGAGATCGTCTCGCTCATGACCGGGCGCGACGTGGAGTACGTGTTCCCCCCGCGGCCCGAGCCCGAGGACGGCCGCCCCGAGGTGCTGCGGGTCGAGGGCCTCACGCTGCCCGGCGCGTTCGAGGACGTGTCGCTCACCGTCCGCGCGGGCGAGATCGTCGGGCTCGCGGGGCTGGTCGGGTCCGGGCGCTCGGAGATCCTGGAGACCGTCTACGGGGCCCGGCGCCCCGCCCGGGGACGGGTGCTCGTGGACGGCCGCCCGGTCCGTCCCGGCGACACGGGCGCGGCGGTGCGGCGCGGCATGGGCATGGCGCCCGAGGAGCGCAAGAGCCAGGCGCTGCTGCTGAACGAGACCGTCGCCGCCAACGTCAGCGTCGCCTCGCTGCCGCGCTACGCCTCGTTCGGCTGGCTCAGCCGCCGCCGCGAGCTCGCCGACGTGCGGCGCCAGATCGAGTCGCTCGACATCCGGCCGCCCGACCCGCGGCGCCCGGTCGTGACGCTGTCGGGCGGCAACCAGCAGAAGGTCGTGCTGGCCCGGTGGCTGCTCGGCACGGCCGGGCTGCGGCTGCTGATCCTCGACGAGCCCACCCGCGGCGTGGACGTCGGCGCCCGCGCCGAGCTGTACGCGGTGATCCGCGAGCTGGCCGGACGCGGGATCGGGGTGCTGCTGGTGTCCAGCGAGGTACCCGAGGTGCTCGGGCTCGCCGACCGCGTCCTCGTCGTCCGGGAGGGGCGCGTCGTGCACACCGGCGACGCCCGCGACCTCGACGAGGGCGCCGTGCTCAACATGATCATGGAGGGGAGTGCCCTGTGACCGGCACCTTTCACTCCGGAGGGTCGGCCCCCCGGACCGAGAAGAACACCGGCGAGCACGGCGGGGCGCCCGCCCGGCCGACCGGCGGGAGCGGGGGGCCGCGGCTGCCGTTCGCGCGGGGCGGCGCCGGGAGCCGCGAGATCCACCACCTCGGGCTCGTCGCCGCTCTGGTCCTGCTGTCGGTCGTCGGCCTGGTGACCGAGCCCGGCAACTTCGCGACCTCGGGCAACGTCGTCGGCATCCTCGCGCTCGCCGCCACCATCGGCGTGATCACCGTCGGCCAGACGTTCGTCATCATCGGCGGCGGGATCGACCTGTCCGTCGGGTCGGTGATGGCGCTGGCGTCGGTGTGGGCGACGACGGTGGCGACGCAGTCCTACGGCCCCGCGGTGATGGCGCTGTGCGCGGTCCTCGTCGGCACCGGCGCGGGAGTCGTCACCGGGCTGCTGATCTCCTACGGGAGGCTGGTCCCGTTCATCGCCACCCTCGCGATGCTCGTCGCGGCGCGGGGGCTGGCGCAGCGGATGTCGGACCGCAGGACCCAGCTCGTCCGGCCGGAGAACGACGCGATCGAGGCGCTGTCCACCACGAAGGTGCTCGGGCTGCCGCTCGTCGTGTACATCTTCGCCGCGGTCGCCGCCGCCGGATGGCTGCTGCTCAACCGCACCACGTTCGGCCGCCGGACGTTCGCGGTCGGCGGCAACCCCGAGGCGGCGCGGCTGGCCGGCATCGACGTCCGCCGGCACACCCTGCTGCTGTACGCGCTGTCCGGGTTCTGCTGCGGCGTCGCCGCGCTCATCATCATGGCCCGCACCACCACCGGCTCCAGCACCCACGGCGACCTGTACGAGCTGGACGCGATCGCCGCCGTCATCATCGGCGGGACGCTGCTCACCGGCGGGCGCGGCACCGTCGCCGGGTCGATCCTCGGCGTGCTGGTGTTCACCCTCATCACCAACCTGTTCATCCTGAACGGCCTGCAGACCAGCGACCAGCTGATCGCCAAGGGCGCGATCATCGTGATCGCCGTGCTGCTGCAGCGCCGCGGGCTCCGCTCGCCCACCTGAGGACACCGCCCGACACCCACCCCACGTCCGGCGCCGCGCGTCCCGGGGAACGCGCGGCGGGGGACGCCCCATCCCTTGATCAGGAGCACGTCATGCGTGATCAGAGCCCCCGTCCCACCCGCAGAGGCGTCCTGTTCGGCGGCGCCGTCGTCGCGGCGGGCAGCCTCGCCGCGGCCTGCACGAGCAACAGCGAGAAGGACGACCCGAGCCCTGCGGCGCAGGCCGGGTCGCTCGCCGGCGACAACGACAAGCCGGGCAAGCAGGTCACCATCGGGTTCTCCGCGCCCGCCGCGGACCACGGCTGGATCGCGGCGATCGCCAAGAACGCCGAGGCGCAGGCCAAGAAGTACAAGGACGTGACGTTCAAGCCGGTCGAGCCGACCAACGACATCAACCAGCAGATCTCCGCCGTCGAGTCGCTGATCCGCGCGAAGGTCGACGTGCTGGTGATCCTGCCCAACGACGGGGAGCAGCTGAACCAGGTCGCCCGCAAGGCGATGGACGCCGGCATCCCGGTCGTCAACCTCGACCGTGTCTTCCCCGACAAGCTGTCATACCGGACGTGGGTCGGCGGCGACAACTACGGCATGGGCGTCTCCGCCGGCCACTACATCGGCAAGAAGCTGAAGGGCAAGGGCGCCTCGAACCCGGTGATCCTGGAGATCCAGGGGATCGCGACGCTGCCGCTGACGCAGGACCGCAGCAAGGGCTTCGCGGACGCGCTGAAGTCCTACGGCTACACCGTCACCGCCAAGCAGGACGCCAAGTTCACCGTGGAGTCCGGCAACCAGGTCGCCTCCAACCTGCTCCAGGCGCACAAGAAGATCGACGCGTTGTGGAACCACGACGACGACCAGGGCGTCGGCGTGCTCGCCGCGATCAAGCAGTCCGGCCGCAAGGAGTTCTTCATGGTGGGCGGCGCGGGCTCGGCCAACGCCATGCGCGATATCAAGTCCGGCGGCGGCGTGCTGGAGGCCACCGTCACCTACCCGCCGACCATGGCCGCGTCCGCGATCAAGCTGGGCCGGCTCATCGCGCAGGGCAAGGGCATGGCCGACCTGGTCGAGCTCCAGGTGCCCCAGTCGATCACCCTGGCCTCCGAGACGGTCGCCAAGGACAACGTCGACACCTACATGCCGCTCGGCTTCGAGTCCTGAGCGGCGGGGGCGCCGGCGCGCCCGCCCCCGGAGGGCGGGCGCGCCGGCTCGGGGGACCGCGGCCCGCCCCCGGAACACGACACAGAGAGGTGAGCAGAACATGACGACCGTCGGAGTCGGGATGGTCGGGCACGCGTTCATGGGACGCGCCCACTCCCAGGCGTGGCGCAGCGTGGGGCCGTTCTTCGAGCCGCCGCTGAGACCCGTCATGACCGCCCTGGCGGGACGCTCCGCCGAGCGCGCCCGCGCAGCCGCCGACGCGCTCGGCTGGGCGTCGGTGGAGACCGACTGGAAGGAGCTGCTCCGCCGCGACGACGTCCAGCTCGTCGACATCTGCACGCCGGGCGACAGCCACGCCGAGATCGCCGTCGCCGCGCTCGACGCGGGCAAGCACGTGCTGTGCGAGAAGCCGCTCGCCAACTCCGTCGCGGAGGCCGAGGCGATGGCCGCCGCCGCGGAGCGGGGGCGCGAGCGCGGCGTCCGGTCGATGGTCGGGTTCAACTACCGGCGCGTCCCCGCCGTCACCCTGGCCCGCAGGCTGGTGGACCAGGGGCGCATCGGCGCCGTCCGGCACATCCGGGCCCAGTACCTGCAGGACTGGCTGGCCGATCCGGAGGCGCCGTTCACCTGGCGGATGGACCGCGACCGGGCCGGGACGGGCGCGCTCGGCGACATCGGCGCGCACATCATCGACACCGCGCAGTTCATCACCGGGCACAACCTCGTCGGGGTCTCGGCGCTGATGGACACGTTCGTCCCGGAACGCCCCGTCCCCGGCGGCGGGACGGCGCGGGTCACCGTGGACGACGCGGCCCTGTTCGTCGGGCGCACCGACGGCGGTGCGCTCGCCTCGTTCGAGGCCACCCGGTTCGCCACCGGCCGCAAGAACGCCCTGCGGATCGAGGTCAGCGGCTCCTCCGGCGCCCTGGCGTTCGACCTGGAGTCGCTGAACGAGCTGTGGTTCCACGACCGCGAGGAAGACGGCGCGACCGCCGGCTTCCGCCGGATCGTCGTCACCGAGCCCGTCCACCCGTACGCGGACCGGTGGTGGCCGCCCGGCCACCTCCTCGGCTACGAGCACACGTTCACCCACCAGGCCGCCGACCTGCTCACCGCGATCGCGGACGGCACCGACCCGCGCCCGTCGTTCGCCGACGGACTGCAGGTGCAGCGCGTCCTCGCCGCGGTCGCCGGCAGCGCCGAGGCCCGATGCTGGATCGACGTCGAAGGGAGCGAATGATGACACGACCGGTCACGCTGTTCACCGGCCAGTGGGCGGACCTGCCGTTCGAGGAGGTCTGCCGGCTGGCGGCCGGCTGGGGCTACGAGGGCCTGGAGATCGCCTGCTGGGGCGACCACTTCGAGGTCGACAAGGCCCTCGCCGACGACGGCTACGTCCCGCGCAAGCTGGAGACGCTCGCCGAGCACGGCCTCAGGGTGTGGGCGATCTCCAACCACCTCGTCGGGCAGGCCGTCTGCGACAACCCCGACGAGCGGCACCAGGCGATCCTGCCCGAACGGATCTGGGGCGACGGCGAGCCCGAGGGCGTCCGGCGCCGCGCCGCCGCCGAGATCATGGACACCGCCCGGGCCGCCGCGCGGCTCGGCGTGGACACGGTGGTCGGGTTCACCGGCTCCTCGATATGGCACACGGTCGCGATGTTCCCGCCCACCCCCGAGTCGATGGTGGAGCGCGGCTACGCCGACTTCGCCGAGCGGTGGAACCCCATCCTGGACGTGTTCGACGAGGTCGGCGTCCGCTTCGCCCACGAGGTGCACCCGAGCGAGATCGCCTACGACTACTGGACGACCGTCCGGACGCTGGAGGCGATCGGGCACCGCCCCGCCTTCGGGCTGAACTTCGACCCGTCCCACTTCGTGTGGCAGGAGCTCGACCCGGTCGGGTTCCTGCTCGACTTCCGCGACCGGATCTACCACGTCGACTGCAAGGACACGAAGGTCCGCACGGGCGACGGCCGCCGCGGACGCCTGTCGTCCCACCTGCCGTGGGCGGACCTGCGGCGCGGCTGGGACTTCATCTCCACCGGCCGCGGCGACGTCCCGTGGGAGGACGTCTTCCGCGCCCTCAACGCGATCGGCTACACCGGCGCGATCTCCGTCGAGTGGGAGGACGCCGGAATGGACCGCCTCCAAGGGGCCCCCGAGGCCCTGGAGTTCGTCCGCGCCCTCAACGCCATGGAACTCCCCACCACCGCCTTCGATTCGGCGTTCACATAGCGTTCTTCTCCTCCTTCGGGCCTGGCGGCCCTCCATCGTCGAAGGACGCGGGCGATCGCTGGCATCGCTCCGTCTCGCCTTGGCGGCTCGCTGCGCGATCAGGTTCTCGCTTCGCTCGATCCTGCCTTCGGACGCGATCGCAACCGTTGAGGTTGTTGGGTGGTTGCGGCCCCCCGCGGCCGGCTGGCCCGGCCTCAGGGGGCGGGGCGGGCGCCCAGGGCTCGGGGGGCGTGGTCGGTCACGAAGCGTTCCAGCTCGGACGGCGAAACGCCCATGGGCGGGACGACGATGAGCCGGTCCACGCCCAGCTCCCCGTAGTCCCGGACGTACCCGGCGTCCGGGGGGCGGGGCGGGCTGATCGAGACGTGGAGCGGATCGCGGCCCTCCTCGGCGGTCAGGGTTCGCAGGCGGGCGATCGTCTCCGCGGCGGCGCGGCGTCCGAGCATCCACCCGTACCAGCCGTCGGCGTGCCGGGCGGCCCGGCGCAGCGCGGCGGGGCTGTGGCCGCCCGTCACGACGGGGATCGGCCGCTGCACGGGCCGGGGGTGGGCGTCCACGCCCGCGAAGTCGACGTGGCGGCCGTGGAAGGACGGTTCGTCGTCGTACCAGAGGGACCGCATCGCCGCGAGGTACTCGTCGGCGCGGGCCCCGCGCCCCTCGGGCGGGACGCCGACCGCGCGCATCTCCGGCTCCAGGTATCCGGCGGCGGTGCCGAAGACGAGCCTGCCCCGGCTGAGCACGTCGACGCTGGCGAGCTGCTTGGCGAGGACCAGGGGGTTGCGCTGCGGCAGGACGACCACGCCGGTGCCGAGCGCGATCCGCTCGGTGCGGCCGGCGAGGTGGGCGAGGGCGACCAGCGGGTCCAGGAACGGCGCGTCCGGCTCGGCGGGGGACGGCGCGACGCGCGGGCGCGGCAGCACGACGTGGTCGCCGGCCCAGACGGAGTCGTATCCGAGGTCCTCGGCCAGGGCGGCGATCCGGGCGGCGACGTGCGGGTCGGCGCAGGCGTGCAGGTTGACGGCGAAGAGCCCGAGAGTTGGTGCCATCCGTAGATGATCGAACTTTTCTATGATCGAGTCAACTGATGATCGAACGGATATATCCTGCTGCCATGGCGGAGGGTGCGATGCGCGACGGGCTGCCGGAGGGGCTCGCGTCCCTGGCGGGCTTCCAGCTGTCCAAGTGCGGGTGGTGGCTGGAGCAGCGGCTGGAGGAGGAACTGGAACCGCTCGGCATCCGTGTGCGGCACTTTCTCGTGCTGGCGATGCTCAGCACGTCCGAGACGCTGTCGCAGCAGGAGATGGCCGACTACCTGCTGCTCGACCCCACGCTGATGGTCGGGCTCGTGGACGACCTGGAGGCGCGCGGCCTCTGCGAGCGTGCCCGCGACCCGCACGACCGGCGGCGGTACCGCGTCCGCGTCACCGAGGACGGCCGGGCTCTGCACCGCCGGGCGCGCGCCCTGGCCGACGCGGTCGGCGAGGACGTCTTCGGGCCGCTGTCGGACGGCGAGTTGAGCACCGTGGTCCGGGCGATCGGCCGGGTCATGGAGCCGTTCTGGGCGGAGCAGGCGGTGCGCCCGCGCCGCAAGCGGTGAGGGGCCCGGCGGTCAGAGGGCGCGGAAGTCGGCGAAGTCGAAGCCGGGGGAGACGACGCAGCTGACCAGGACCTCCTCGCCCCCGGCCGGGCGGGCGGCCTGCCAGGCGCCGGGCGGGACGAGGGCCTGCGGCACCTGACCGCCCGCGACGTCCGCGCCCAGCGTGACCTGCTCGGGCGCCGGGGACGGACGGTCGCCGTCCCCGCCGAGCAGCAGGGTCAGCGGGCCGCCGGAGTGCCACAGCCACAGCTCCGCCGACCGGACGGCGTGCCAGATCGACTCCTCGCCGGGCGGCAGCAGGAAGTAGATGGCGGTGGCGGCGGCCCGCTCGCCCGGGTAGCCGTCCGGCGTGAACGCCGCGTCCGACCGCCACGTCTCGCGGTACCAGCCGCCCTCGGGGTGGGGCAGCAGGTCCAGCGCCTCGGCGGTCGCCGGACGGTCCAGGGCCGCGACGTGCCGGCCGTCGGGGCCGCGCCGCAGGTGGCGGACGCGGGACGCGGTCGTGCGGTCGACGACGCCGCGCGCCGGGACGACGCCGGGAGCGGGGTCGAGGGTGACGGCGACGAGCGGGCCGCCGGTGAACTCCCGGTCGGCTACGGCCAGCAGGCCGGGCTCGTCGTCGGGCGCCCACACGGCCTCCGCCTCTCCGAGGACGAAACGGGGACCGGGCTGGGCCCGCCAGGCGTCGAGCGTCGTCAGCAGCAGCACGCTCCGAGCCTAGACCGTCAGCACGATCTTTCCGGTGACCCGGCCGGTCTCGCCGCGCTCGTGGGCCTTCGCCGCCTCCTCCAGCGGGAACACCGAGTCGATCTCGGCGCGGAGTTCCCCGGCCCCGGCGAGCGCGGCGATCCGCTCCAGCGCGTGGTGGTCGGGCTCGACGAGCAGGCTCTCCGCGCGGACGCCGGTGGCGTCCATGGCGTCGAGCCTGCTGAGCACGAGCGACACCAGCGTCCCGCCCGGCCGGAGCACCCGCAGCGAGCGCGGCCCGTAGTCGCCGCCGATGGTGTCGAGGACGACGTCCACGTCCTCGACGACGTCCGCGAAGTCGACGCCGCGGTAGTCGATCGGCTCGTCCACGCCGATCCCGCGCAGGAAGGCGTGCTTGCCCTCGCTCGCCGTCCCGATCACGTGGGCGCCGCGCGCCTTGGCGATCTGCACGGCCAGATGCCCGACCCCGCCCGCCGCCGCATGGATCAGCACCCGCCGGCCCTCCCGCACGTCGGCGGTGTCGACCAGCGCCTGCCACGCCGTCAGCGCGGCCAGCGGCAGGGCCCCGGCCTGAACGTGGTCGATGGCGGACGGCTTGGCGACGAACGTCCGGGACGGCGCCGCGACGTACTCGGCGTGGGAGCCGGCCCCGAACGGGTAGCGGAGCATCCCGAAGACCTCGTCGCCCGGCTTGTGCAGCGTCACGCCCACGCCGACCTTCTCCACCACGCCGGAGACGTCCCAGCCGAGGGTGAACGGGGGCCTGCCGAGGAAGCCGCCGTGGGCCCGGTGCTTCCAGTCGGTCGGGTTCACCCCGGCCGCCCGCACCCGGACGAGCACCTCCGTGGGCCCCGGCTCCGGCCGCTCGACCTCGACCACCCTGAGCACCTCGGGCCCGCCGAGGACGTCCTGCCGGATCGCGCGCATCTTCTCAGTCATGGGACGTAGAACCGCGCCGCCCGCTAGTCCATTTCGGAGAGGCGGGCCGGGTCGAAGGTGATCGGGTAGGGGCGGTCCAGGGCGAGGGTCTCGCCGGAGCGCGCCTTGCCGGCCAGTTCGTAGCGGCCGTCGCGGAGTTCCAGCAGGGTGAGGGCGGGACGCGGCTCCAGGTCGACGAGCCAGTAGTGCGGGATGCCGGTCGCGGCGTACTCGTCCACCTTGCGGACGCGGTCGATCTGCTCGTTGACCGTGCGCGGCGTGACGACCTCGGCGACCAGGAGGAGGTCGGGGCCGTAGTAGGTGCGGGTCTGGCGTTCGAGCGCCGCGCGGGCCACGTCGCGGGCGACGACGAAGACGTCCGGCTTGCGGACGCCCGCCGGGGTCGTGACGTCCTGCGGCGCTCCGGCGACGTGCACGTCGGCGTCCGCCTGCCGGGCCGCCTCCTTCAGGACGGTCTTGAGCTGCTCGGCCGCGTGGTCGTGCCACAGGTCGCCGGGCAGTTCGTTGAGCCAGCCGTCGGCGAGCTCGTAGCGGCGGCCCTCCTCGGGGAGCGCGTCCAGGTCGTACAGCGTGTACGGACCGTGCGCACGGCCGACCGTGCCGCCCATGGACCGACCCCCTGACCTCGATGAACGGGCTGATCCGAATCTAGTGGACGGCCGTCCGGAAAGAGCGCAGCCATGATCGCGCGTCGGGATGCGGACGAATGTCTCGATAGCCGAGCGACGGCGAGTTAAGATACATCGCGTCTTGACCCTCCAGTCGCTGGAGGAGCCAGGCTGTCGAGGCGGAAACGCCCGAAGGAGAGATGCGATGAGCGTCGAGCAAGACCGCGCCGTGCCCGCCGTGCGCGCCTCGGACCGCGACCGCGACGAGATGCTCGTCCGGCTCCACACCGCCTTCGCCGAGGGGCGGCTGAGCGAAGCCGAGCTGGACGAGCGCATCGACCTGGCCCTGGCCGCGCGCACCTACGACGACCTGGGCGCGCTGGTCGCCGACCTGCCGTCCGGGCGGGCCGCCCGGGAGGAGACCGGGAGGGCGCCCGCCGGACGGTTCCAGGTCGCCTACAAGGGGTCGGTGGCGAAGGCCGGGCGCTGGCGCCTGCCCGAACGGTTCACGACCGTCGTCTACAAGGGGACGGGCCTGCTCGACCTCCGCGAGGCCGACCTGGACGGGGAGGTCACGACGCTGTGGGTGCTCGCCTACAAGTCCACGGTGCAGATCGTCGCTCCGCCTGGGGTCCGCGTGGAGGCGGACGGCGTGGGCGTGTCCGCCGAGGTCCGCGGCGCCCCTCCGTCCGGGGCTCCGGTCCTGCGCGTCAAGGGCTACGCCTACAAGGGAGCGATCGACGTGAAAGATCGGATATCTCGGGCGTGAGGTGATAGAACGCTCCCGCGGCCCCATCGGCCGCCGTTCACGTGGATGTCAGTACAAGGCCGCCCGTGGCGCGATGTGATGGTGACTCGACAGGGACCGTGAAGGAGCGCGTGTGACGGCGAGGACCCCGGAGCAGCACGAGGCCCGGCGGACGGCCGAGGAGGGCCCGGCGGACTCCCGCCACGTGCGCCGGCGCCTCACCTTCGGCGTCGCGGGCGATCTCGCCGACATGCCGGCCGCGCGGTCGCCCTGGCAGCGCGCCTACGAGGCGTGGCGGTCCGCCGGGCTGGACTGGGGCCACGGCGCTCCGGCCCCGGAGGCCGCGCCGAGGCCCGCGGGCCGCGACGCCGCCCGCGCGAAGTCCCCGGCGAAGTCCCCGGCGAAGTCCCCCGCACAGCGCGGGCCGGCGCGGCCGCGCCCGGTGAGCCCCGACCCGCACGACGTCCGGGTCGCCGGTCCGCCCCGGCCCCGGCCCCGGCCGGAGCCCGGGCCGGCGATGCGGTCCGGACCCACGCGGCGGCTGCGCGCGCGTGCCGCGGTCGCGGCCGGGCTCGCCGTGGTCGCCGGCGGCGCGGTCTACGCGGTGTCCCGGGGCGACGACGGGCCTGCGGAGCAGGGCGTCCCCGGGCCCGTCGCGGCGGACCGGCTGTTCGCCCCCGACCCCGCCGCCACGAGCGACGGCCTCGTCCAGGACCTCACGACCATCGCCTCCGCGGGCGGCACCGTCGTCGCGGCGGGCACCGAGGGCGACGGCGTCCCCGGCCGGGAGCGGGCCCGCTTCCTCGTCTCCGCCGACGCGGGGCACGCCTGGTCGCTCGCGGCGCTGCGCACGGCGGACGGCTCGGCCGTGCCCGCCGGCGACACCCCGCGCCTGATCGACGGCGGCGCGGGACGCTGGGCGGCGCTCGGCCGCACCTCCGCCGGAAGCGTGACGGCGTGGACGAGCGAGGACGCCGCGACCTGGACGCGCCGCCCGCCCGCCGCGGGCTTCACACCGTCCGACCAGGTGAACGACCTGGCCCGCACCGGCCAGGGCTTCGTCGCCGTGGGCGCGTCCGGAGGCCGCGCGGTGGCCTGGAGTTCGGCGGACGGCCGCGCGTGGCAGCGCGTCGACGGCCTCCCGGGGATCATCGCCCTCGACCGCGTCGCGGCCTCCGGCAACGTGATCGTGGTCCACGGGACCTACGGCAGGAAGGTCACCGAGAAGCGGGGCAGGAAGAAGGTCACCCGGACCGTGCGGACCGACGGCCTCTGGCGGTCCACCGACGGCGGCCGGACGTGGACGTCCGCCGGGGTCCCGCAGGCGCAGGGCTCGTTCGGGCCCATGAAGGGCCTGGCGGTCGGCCCCGGCGGGTTCGCGACCGTCCGCGAGGGCCGGCGGACGACCGGCCGCGGGAAGCACCGCAGGACGGCGCGCTTCGGCGTCCTGTTCACCTCGGCGGACGGCACCGGCTGGCGGGCCGCGGGCCGGTTCGGCGGGGGAGGCGTCGAGCGCTTCGACGGCACCCCCTCGGGGCTCGCCGTCATCGTCCGGGGCGCAGCGGCCGGCCAGCGGGGCGCGCGCACCGTCCTGCGCAGCGCTGACGGCCGCACCTGGCAGCCGGGTGGCGCCGTCCCCGCGCCGGTGCGCGGCAGCGGACTGACGGTCGCCGACGGAAAGATCAACATCTCCGGGCGGCAGGGCGACGACGGCTACCTGTTCGGCGTGGACCTGCGCACCGTCCCGGGGGCCGTCCACCCCGAGCGCTCGGTCAGGTCGCTCGCCGCGGGGCCGGGGGTCTCCGTCGCGGTGGGCAGCACCAACGGCAACGCCGCGGTCTGGACGTCCCCCGACGGCCGCGCGTGGAGGCGCGCCGGGTTCCCCACCACGGCCGGCCTGCTGTCCGACGCCGTCCGCGGCGGGCGCGGCTGGCTGGCCGTCGGCCGCGCGTCGGGCACGTCCCCCGGCCCCCTCGCGCTGACGTCGCAGGACGGTCTCACCTGGCAGAAGCCCGTTCTCCCGGCGGGCCCGCCGCCCGTGGCAGCCGCCGCCGGGCCGGCCGGGTATGTCGCGGTGGGGACCGGGGTCGCCTGGCGCTCGGCCGACCTGCGCACCTGGAGCCGCGCGGGCCTCGACGGCGCACCGGCCGACGTGGCCGCGACGAGCAGGGCCTACGCGGCGGTCGGCGGACGCGGCAGGGTGCCCGCGGCCTGGACGTCCCCGGACGGCCTCACCTGGACCGCCGCCCGGCTTCCGGCCGGCCTCACCGCTCCGCTGACCCAGGTCGCGGCCCGGGGCGACACCCTCGTCGCGATCGCGGGCGACGCGGCCGCGCTGGTGTCCACCGACGCCGGGGCGAACTGGACGCGGCACGACCTCGGCCCCGGCCTGAGCGCCACCGCGCTCGCGGCGACGCCGCGCGGTTTCGTCGCGGCGGCCTCCGCGAAGGACGACGCGGCGGTTCTGACGTCACCCGACGGCGTGAGCTGGCGGCGGGTCGCCGTTCCCGGCCTCACCGGACCCGGCGACCAGCGCCTCACGGCCCTGTCCGCCGCGGGCTCCACCGTCATCGCGACCGGCGCCGACGCCGACGCCCTGATTCTCTGGCGCGCCCCCGCGCTCGGCTGAGCGCGGCGGCGCGGCGGTCAGCCGTTGCAGCCGCAGGAGCAGCCCTTCGCGCACGAGCATCCGCCGCCATGTCCGCAACTGCAGTCCTTTTTCGTCATGAGCGGAAAGTAACTTTTGCGGCACTTGTCGTCTATGGCCCGGGTGGGGACGTGCACCTGTCGGCAAGGACACGGGCCGTCCCTCCGCGGGGGAAGAGGGACGGCCCGTGCCCGGTTCGGGGGACGCGAGGGTTCAGAAGTTGATGTGGAAGTCCACGCCGAGCAGGACGAGGATCCAGAGGAAGACGGCCAGCAACGCGCTGACGATCTTCTCGACCAGGCCCTCGTCGATGTAGCCGCGGTCCCAGGCGATGAACACGCCGATGATCAGGTAGATGAGGCCGAGCAGGCTGATGTGCGGCCGATATCGGGTCGCCATGGAAGGCGTCTCCTCCCGGTGGGGGGTTGTGCCGATCGGACGCTGCCCCGCCGGTCAGGAGAAAAACCCCGGAGGTATTCCGGACCTAACCGTGACGCTACTTTCGGCATCTCCCAAATTCGGAGACCCTATCGGCCGCCCGCCCGGGGGCCTCTACCGGCCGGTCACCGCGATGCGGACGACCGTGGGATCGCGGTCGCCGGCGCGGTCGGCGAACTCCGCGCTGCGGTGCACCACGTCGAACTCGTGCCGGTTCGCGCGCAGCGACGGGCTCAGCAGGATGTGGTCGAGGTCCTCGGCGTTGCCGCCGGTCACCGCCGTGTAGCGGTCGCCCGCGGGCAGTTCGGCGGGCAGGTCGGCGAGTCCCGCGCCCTGGGCGAGGGTGCGGACCGGGGCGGAGGTCCCGCGGTCGCCGAGGTCGCCCGCCACGATCACGCGGGCCCGGGCGTCGGCCTTCCGGACGGAGTTCACGAAGCCCGCGACCACGCGGGCCTGCGCGTCCCGGCGCCACTGGGTGGGCTGGGAGGGCGGCTGGCGGCGCCCGAACAGCGGCTGGTCGTCGCCGGTGCGGGGGAACCACTGGTTCGCGACGACGATGATGCGGCGCCCCCGCCAGGTCACCTCCCCGGCGATCGGCTTGCGGGCGCCGGCCCACGCGGCGTCGCCCGGCGCGATCCGGCCGGGGCTCAGCGTGAGCCCCGCCGCGCCGCCGCGCGGGACGGCCCGGACCGGCGTGACGGCCGGGTCGGGCCGTGCGGGCGGGGCGTCGGGGACGGGGTCGGCCAGCGCCGGGCGGTCGACGAACGAGAGGCCGCGGTCGGTGCGGAACAGGAACCCCACCCGCTCGTTGGTCCCCTTGCGCCCGCCGTCGGCGTTGTCGCGCGGCTCGACCGAGCGCCAGTCGTAGGCGGGGCCGCCCGCCGCGCTGATCGCCGTGACCAGCTGCGCGACGCTCTGGTCGTCGGCGACGGTGCCGTCGTCGTCGGGGCCGCTGTTGTCGCCGAGGCCGCTCACCGCGACGAGGTCGGGGGAGCGCAGGCCGTCCACGATGTCGCGCGCGGCGGCCTCGAAGCGCGCGGCCGGGGCGTCGGGGTCGAGCCCGTCCAGCCCGGCGGTGGCGACGGCGAGCTCGCCGGGGCGCTGCGGCCGGGTCGCCTCGCGGGCGAGCCCGCCGGGGGCGCGCCTCGGCGTCGCGGTGAGCAGCAGCTTGTAGTCGGCGTAGGAGTAGTCGAGGACCCCGGTGTTCGCGCCGGGCAGCCGGTCGCCGACGTCCATGCCGGGCAGCGGGGCGAGCGCGTCGTCGAGGATGACGCGCTCGGGGTTGGCGTCGCCGTCGCGCAGCAGGACGCCGCCGCGCGCCGTCCGCGGCCCGGCGCCGGCGCCCCCGGAGGGCAGCACGGGCAGCTCGCCGAAGCGGGACGGACCGGCCGCGACGGCGTCGCGGAGCTCGATCCGCATGCCTTCGAGGGCCTCGTAGAAGTCCAGGGCGTCGCGGCGGGGGTCGAACGCGCCGCCGCGCTCCACGTTCCCCAGCCCGTGGTCGATCACGCCCGGCGGCCTGAGCCCGCCGGCGCCGAGCACGAGGGCGGGCGGCGGGGGCGTCCCGTGCGCGTCGACCGTGGTCGCGGTGGCGTCGATCTCCGTGCGGGTCAGCCCGCCGGACGCGCCCCCGTCCGGCCGGAACTCGCTGACCCGGCCGTCGACCCGGACCGCATCGCCGGCCGCCGCACGCGGCCGGTCCCGGGTGAAGACGAAGACGCCCTCGGACGTCGCGGCGCTCCTGTCGGGACGCGGGTCCTGCATCCAGAAGCCGTTGGAGGTCACCGCCGTCACGACCCCCGGGACCCGGGCGACCGCGGCCCCGTTCAGCGGCGATATGTGCGCCGCGCCCTGGATGTCGTGGATGCGGACGGCCCGCGGAGCGGCGTGCGCGGCGGAAGCCGGGAGGAGGGCGAGCGTGACGGAGCCCGTGAGCACCGCCGTGATCGCCGCCGTGGCCGGGAGCCTCCGCAGACCGTGCACCAACCGCGCTCCATGACGACTCGCCGCCCGACCCGAACAGACAAGGATGATACGCGTCCGGAACCCTGCGGCGTGCCGTCCCGGATGGGCGCGGTTGCGGGATGGCACGCCGCGGTCTTGGGGGGATCAGTCGAACAGGACTACCTGGCGGATGACTTCGCCGTTGGTGAGGGCGCGGACGGCGTCGTTCAGGTCCTCGAAGCCGATCCGGCGGGAGATGAGGCTGTCGATGTCGAGCTTCCCGGCGCGCCAGAGGTCGACGAACAGGGGGATGTCGCGCTTGAGGTCGCAGCCGCCGTAGAGGGACGGCTTCAGGCTCTTGCCGTCGAACAGCAGCGCGAACGCCGTCTGGCTCCACTCGTCGTCGGCGGCGCCCGCGCCCACCACGATGACGTCGCCGCCGCGCCGGGTCGTGTTCCACGCCGTGGTGATCGCCGCGGACTTCCCGACGACCTCGAAGGTGTAGTCGAAGCCCGCGCCGCCGGTGAGGAGCCCCTTGGTCTGCTCCAGGTCGTCCAGGGTGGCGGTGTGGGTCGCGCCGAACTGCTTGGCGATGGGGTGCTTGGCCTCGTTCGGGTCGATCGCCAGGATGGTCGACGCGCCCGCGATCTTGGCGCCCTGGATGACGGAGAGCCCCACGCCGCCCGCGCCGACCACCGCCACCGTGGAGCCCGGCGTGACCTTGGCCGTGTTGATGACGGCGCCGACGCCGGTGGGGATGCCGCAGCCGAGCAGGGCCGCGTACTCGAACGGGATGTCCTCCGCGATCTTGATCACCCCGCGCCGGGGGAGCACGATCTCCTCGGCCCAGGTGCCGGTGCCCGCCATGCCGAACGCGGGGCTGCCGTCGCCGAGCGTGAAACCGGGCTCGGAGAACGACTGCGCGAGGTAGGTCATGCACAGGTACGGCTCGCCGCGCAGGCACTCGGCGCACTCGCCGCAGTCGGGCGTCCAGTTGACGACGACGTGGTCGCCCGGCCGGACGCCGGTCACCCGGTCGCCGACCTCCGCCACGACGCCCGCGCCCTCGTGGCCGATGACCGTCGGCATCGCGGACGGCAGCACGCCGGTCATGGTGGACAGGTCCGAGTGGCAGACCCCGGTCGCCTTGATCTTGACCTTGACCTGGTCGGGACCCGGATCGATCGTCGAGACGTCGTCGCGCAGGTCGAGTTCCCTGTCGCCGACCGCATGCAGTACCGCGGCGCGTGCCATGGCTGCCTCCACTGTGCCTGAGCTGTTGCCGTCTGGGGTGGGTGAACGGGGACCGGGGGCAGCCGCCGGCTACTCCTCCAGCGCCAGGGCGGCCTTCGGGCACGACCGCACCGCGTGGCGGACGCGGTCCTGCTCCTCGGGCGGGACGTCCGGCCGCAGGATCCGCAGCTCGTCGTCGTCGTTGAGGTCGAAGACCTCGGGTGCGAGCCCGACGCACACGGCGTTCGCCTCGCACACCAGAGGGTCGACTCGTACTCTCATCGCTCTGCTCCGTTCGGGGGACTCACCCGTCAACCTACCGAATAACGTTCGGAAACGGGTGGCTCACCTCGAAAGTAGAACACGTTCCAGTCTGCTCCGGCAAGACTCCGCGTGAGACTCGCGTCTCATCCCGGCGATGTCGGATATGGTGCCCGGACGGAGGAGATCATGACCCACACCAAGGCGTCCACCGCACCGGGGACGACCAGCGAAGGCGCACCGCCCTCGGCGGCGCCGATGCCCGCCGAACTGCTGCGCGCCGCGCGCAGCGCCCGGGGCTTCATGCCGGACGGCGAGGGCCTCGCGCTGTACGAGACGGGGCTGGAGTACGGCGGCCGCCTGGCCGGGACCGGGCCCATGCTGGAGGTCGGCACCTACTGCGGCAAGTCCGCCGTGTACCTGGGGACCGCGGCCAGGGCGGCGGGAACCGTCCTGGTCACCGTCGACCACCACCACGGCTCGGAGGAGAACCAGGCGGGCTGGGAGCACCACGACCCGTCCCTGGTCGACCCGAGCACCGGCCGGATGGACACCCTGCCCAAGTTCCGCAAGACGATGGCCGCCGCCGGGCTGGAGGACGAGGTCGTCGCCATCGTCGGGCAGTCCCGCACCGTCTCGGCGTTCTGGCGGACGCCGCTGGCGCTGCTGTTCATCGACGGAGGCCACGCCGAGGAGCACGCGCAGGGCGACTACGAGGGCTGGACGCCGCACGTCGCCGTCGGCGGGGCCCTGGTGATCCACGACGTCTTCCCCGACCCCCGCGAAGGCGGACGGCCGCCCTACGAGCTCTACCTGCGGGCGCTGGCGAGCGGCGCCTTCGAGGAGCGCCGGGCGGAGGGCTCGCTGCGCGTCCTGGAGCGCGTCAGCGACGCCGACCCGCTCACGCCCGCCTGACCGGCGTTCCCGGCCGCCCGGCCCGGGCGGGCGGCCGGGGGAGCCCGGTCAGGCGCGGTGGGCGGCCGCGACGAGCGCGCAGCCGCACGCCAGGGGGTCGGACGCCTCGGACGGGCCGAGGGGCCGTCCCGCGATCTCCTTGAAGAGCCGGGAGCCGGGGGAGGCGTCCGCCAGCGCGTCCGCCGCCAGGATCACCGCCGCCGCCGTGTAGGTGGAACGGTCCCCCGGGAAGTGCCGCTCGTTCTCGAACTGCCAGCCCGTCCAGTACGAGCCGTCCTCGTGCCGGAGGTGCTGGACGGTGGTGAACAGCTCCAGCGCGCGGTCGCGGTCGCCCGAGGCGTCCAGCGCCAGCACCAGCTCGCAGCTCTCCGCCGCCGTCACCCACGGCTGGTCGGACACGCAGCGGCAGCCGAGGCCCGGCACCACGAAGGTGTCCCAGGCCTCGTCGAAGCGGCGCGCCGCGTCCGCGCCGCGCACGGGGCCGCCGAGCACCGGGTAGTACCAGTCCATCGACCAGCGGCTCTTGTCGGCGAACGCCTCCGGATGCGCGGCGACCACGTGCCCGAGCTGGTCGGCGGCGAGCTCCCAGTCCGGCTGGTGCTCGCCGAGCCGCTCGGCCAGCGCGACCGCGCAGCGCAGCGACTGGTAGATCGACGAGCAGCCGGTCAGCAGCGCGTGGTCGGACGGCTCGCCGCCCTCGTGCCGGATCCAGATGATCTCGCCGCGCCCGGTCTGCAGCCCGAGCGTGAAGTCGATCGCCCGCCGGACCGCCGGCCACATGCGCCGGGCGAAGTCCTCGTCCCCGGTGGTCAGCAGCTCGTGCCAGACGCCGACCGCGACGTAGGCGGCGTGGTTGGACTCCCCGCCCGGCTCGGTGACCTCGCCCAGCACCCATTTCGCGGGCCACGACCCGTCCGGGCGCTGGACGCCGCGCAGCCACTCGTAGGCCCGCCTGGCCTCGGCGCCGAGCCCGGCGGCCGACAGCGCCATCGCCGCCTCGACGTGGTTCCAGGCGTCCACGTGGCCGGGGACCCCGTGCGTCGGCGAGAACCACGGGATCGCGCCGGACGCCTCCTGCTGCGCCGCGATGCTCCGCGCCGTGGCGACGACGTCGTCCGCGGTCAGGACTCCGGGAACCGAGGGCGGGGCGGTCTCAGACCGCATCCGCCGTCTCCCGGGCCGGGGCCGCCGGCGCGTCCGGCGCGGCGGGCTTGGCGAAGTAGACGACGACGCTCTTGCCGATCAGCGGGTTCATGACGCGCTCGGCCAGCCGGGTGGCGAGCGGCCGCTTCATGATGTCCCAGACGAGGAGCTGGTGGTAGGCCTTGGCCAGCGGGTTGCCGTCGTTGTCCACCCCCACCGCGCACTTGATCCACCAGTAGGGGGCGTGCAGCCCGTGCGCGTGGTGGTGGCCGCCGACCCGGAAGCCGACCGACTTCAGCTTGGCCTCCAGCTCCGCGCGGGTGTAGATCCGCACGTGCCCGCCGGGGGCGGTGTGGTAGTCCTCCGACAGGGCCCAGCAGACCCGCTCGGGCAGCCAGCTCGGCACCGTCACGGCGAGCCTGCCGCCCGGCCTGAGGACGCGCAGCAGCTCGCGCATCGCCCGCATGTCGTCGGGGATGTGCTCCAGCACCTCCGACGCGACGATCGCGTCGAAGTGGTCGTCGGGGAACGGCAGGTCCAGCGCGTCGCCCTGCACGGTCTCGGCGGTCGCGTCCTCGGGCACCTGGCCTTCGAGGCGCATCGCCCCGAACATCTTGTCGACGCCGGACAGCTCGCCGGCGTCCTGGTCGAAGGCCACGACGTGCGCACCCCGTCGGTACAGCTCGAAGGCGTGCCGTCCGGCGCCGCATCCCATGTCGAGGACGCGGTCTCCAGGGGAGACGCGGAACCGCTGGAAATCCACGGTCAGCAGGGTCGTGCTCCTTCCGATCAGAGGGCGTCCGCGGGACGCTCCCTCACTTGCCCTTGCGCGCGGCTAGGCGCCGGTAGTTCTGCTGGGTGATGGCGGCCCGGTAGTGCTCCACGGTGGCCTGCGCCACGGCGGGCCAGGCGAACCGCTCCTGGACGCGCGCGAGGCCGGCGGCTCCCATCCGCGCACGCTCCTCGGGGGAGTCGTGCAGGCGGTGCAGGGTCGCGGCCAGTTCCTCCACGTCACCCGGCGCGACGAGGATCCCGGCGTCGCCCACGACCTCGGGCAGGGCGCCGGCGCGGCTCGCCACGAGCGGCGTCCCGGACGCCATGTGCTCGACGGCGGGCAGCGAGAACCCCTCGTAGCGCGACGGCACGACGGCGGTCTCCGCGGACGCCAGCAGCTCGCCCAGCTCGCCGTCGCTGATGCCGCTGACGAACCGGACCCGCTCGCCGAGCGCGAGCTCGCGCACGAGCCGCTCGGTCGGGCCGTCCTTCTGCGGCCGGCTGACCACGACCACGTGGACGTCGCGCTCGGTCGCGACCTTGGCGACCGCGCGCAGCAGCACGTCCACGCCCTTGATCGGCGCGTCGGCGCTGGCCATCGCCACGATCCGGCCGGGGACGCGCTCGCCGCGCGGGTGGAAGATCCGGGTGTCGACGCCGAGCGGCAGGATCTCGATGTCGCGCGGGTCGACCTTGAAGTCCTTGACGATGTCGACCTTGGAGGACTCCGACACCGTCAGCACGGGCCCGATGCGCCGCGAGACCTGCGACTGCATCCCGACGAACCCGTACCAGCGGCGCTTGCCGAGCTTCTGCTTGAGGCCGCGGGCGGCCTCGATCTCGATCCGCCGGTCGACGCTGATCGGGTGGTGGATGCTGGTCACCAGCGGCAGCCCCAGCCGGGAGATGCCGAGGTTGCCGACGCCGAGGACCTGGTTGTCGTGCACGACGTCGAAGTCGCGGCGGCGCTCGCGCAGCAGCCGCAGCGCGCGCAGGCTGAAGGTCAGCGGCTCGGGGAAGCCGCCGGTCTTCATGTGCGCGAACTCCAGGACGTCCAGCCAGTCGCGGAACTCGCCGAGGGCCGGGGTGCGGAACGGGTCCTCGTCCCGGTACAGGTCCAGGCTCGGCAGCTTGGTGAGGGTGATCTCCTCGCGGTCGAGCTCCGGGTACGGCTGGCCGGAGACGACCTCCACGGCGTGCCCGAGGTCGACCAGTTCCCGGGTCAGGTGCCGGAGGTAGACGCCCTGGCCGCCGCAGTGCGGCTTGCTGCGGTACGAGAGCAGGGCCACCCGCAGCGGACCGCTCGTCTCGCCTGCCTCACCCACGCCATCCCCTGCCCACGCACCACTCCCGTCAGTCGAGGGACGCCGGACGCACCCGTACCGGCATCTCCTTTACGCCGTTGATGAAACTAGACCTTAGCCTGCGAACGTTACCGTTGAGTTCAATATTGGGCATGGTGTCCAAGAGTGTTCCGAAGAGCACACTCAGCTCAAGCCGGGCGAGATGGGAGCCCAGGCAGAAGTGCGGTCCGCCGCCGCCGAAGCCCAGATGGGGGTTCGGGTCCCGGCCCACGTCGAAGCGGTACGGGTCGTCGAACACCGCCTCGTCGCGGTTGGCCGAGGAGTAGAACACCACGACCTTGTCGCCCTCGGCGATCGCCCGGCCGCCGATCTCGGTGTCCCGGACGGCCGTGCGCCGGAACATGTTGACCGGGGTGACCCAGCGGACGATCTCGTCCGCCGCCGTCCGGACCAGCGACGGGTCGGCCCTCATCCGCTCCCACTGCTCCGGGTGCTCCAGGAGCGCGAGCATGCCGCCGGAGGCCGCGTTCCGGGTCGTCTCGTTCCCGGCGACCGACAGCAGCAGCACGAACAGCTCGAACTCGTCCCCGGTCAGCACCTCGCCGTCGGCGTCCGGCTGGAGCAGCCGGGTGACGATGTCCTCGCGCGGGTTCTCCCTCCGGGCCGCCGCCAGCTCGTTGGCGTAGGCGTACAGCTCGGTCGCCGCCTGCTGGCCCTCCTCCGGCGTGCGCTGGAAGTCGGGGTCGTCGCCGCCGATCAGCGTGTTCGACCAGTGGAAGATCTTCTCCCGGTCCTCGGGCGGGGCGCCGAGCAGCTCGCAGATCACGTAGAGCGGCAGCGGCGCCGCCAGGTCGCGGACGAAGTCGGCCTCCGGCCCGCGCTCGGCGGTCTCGGCCACGAGGCGTCGGCAGATGTCCCGGATGTGCTGCTCCAGGGCGCCGATCGCGCGCGGGGTGAACCCCCGGTTGACGATGCTCCGCTTGCGCGAGTGCTCCGGCGGGTCCTGGTTGAGCATCATCATCCGCTGCAGGACGAGCTGGTCGTCCGGCGTCTCGTGGAACAGCGCCAGCCGCTGCCACGACGAGAAGAGCTCCGGGTGCCGCGAGACGTGCACGACGTCCTCGTGCCGGGTGACCGCCCAGAACGGCGGGTGGCCGAGGGCCGGGTCGCCGTGGTGGCGGTACACCGGCTCGTGCTCGCGCAGCCATGCCAGCTGCCCGTGCGGGACGCCGCTGTGCTCGTACGCGCCGGGGTCGACCAGTTCGATGTCGGGGGTGGTGGTCATCGCCTCGAACCTCCTCGTCCGGAGTGATGGGCGCCGTCAACCTCCCAGCGGGGCCGATGGCGTGAAACGCACCGGGATCTCCTTGTAGCCGTTGACGAAGTTGGACCGCAGGCGCCGCGGCTCGCCCGCGAGCCGGATGTCGGGCATGCGCTCCAGGATCGTCTCGAAGATGATCCGCAGGTTCATGCGCGCGAGGTGCGTGCCGAGGCAGTAGTGCGGGCCGCCGCCGCCGAAGCCGATGTGGGGGTTCGGGTCGCGCGCCACGTCGAAGGCGAACGGGTTGTCGAAGGCGCGCTCGTCGCGGTTCGCGGAGCCGTAGAACATCACGACCTTGTCGCCGGCCTTGATCTGCTTGCCGCCGATCTCGGTGTCGACCAGGGCCGTCCGGCGGAACTGGTTGATCGGGCTGACCCAGCGGACGATCTCCTCGACCGCCGTCGGCAGCAGGCTCCGGTCCTCCCGCAGCCGGGCCCACTGGTCCGGCCGCTCGAAGAAGGCGATCATGCCGCCCGCGGTGGCGGTCCGGGTGGTCTCGTTGCCCGCGATCGACAGCATGATCACGAACAGCTGGAACTCCTCCAGGCTGATCCGGTTGCCGTCGGCGTCGGGCGTCAGCAGCTTGGTCACGATGTCGTCGCGCGGCGTGGACTCGCGCGCGGCGGCGAGCTGCCCGCCCCACTCGGCGAACTCGGCGGCGCACAGGGTCGACTCCTCGCGGCCCCCGATGAACTCGGGGTCGTTGAACGCGACGAGCTTGTTCGACCAGTGGAAGATCTTCTCCCGGTCCTCCATCGGGGCGCCGAGCAGCTCGCAGATCGTGTAGAGCGGCAGCGGCGCGGCGAACCGCTCGACGAAGTCGCACTCGCCGAGCGGCGCCGCCTCGTCGATCAGCTCGTTGCAGATCTTGCGGATGTGCCCCTCCAGCCGCCCGATCATCCGCGGGGTGAAGCCCTTGTTGACCATGGAGCGCAGCCGGGTGTGGTCCGGCGGGTCCTGGAAGAGCATCATCTGCCCGTACATGGCGATGTCGTCGCTGGAGAACTCCTCGAACATCGAGGTGCGCTCGTGCGAGGAGTACGGGTCGGCGCGCCGCGACACCGACACCACGTCCTCGTGCCGCGTGATGGCCCAGAAGCCCGGCACCCCGTCGTTCGGATCCGGGTGCCAGTGGACGGGGTCGTTGTCGCGCAGCCACTGGAACTGGCGGTGCGGGATCCCCCCGCGCTCGTAGACGCCCGGATCGATGATGTCGATCTCGGGTGCCCGGAAGGGCCGGGCGGCGGAGAGGGGGGACGTCGCGAGTGCCATGGAGGATCCTTCGTGCCGGGGTGGAGACCACACGAGGCGAGCAGGCCACAGTGAGCGCTTGCTTGCTGCACTTACCTAGAACAGGTTCTAACATGAGACTCCAGTCTCATCAAGAGTCCCGCCGGTGAGAGTGATCTGCGTCGCACCCGGAACGGAGGATCACAGCCCCAGTTCGCGCCCCCCGGCGTCCCACCACGCGACGGCCGCGTCCACGTCCAGGCCCGTGACCCAGAGGTCCTCCGGGTTCGCGGGCATCAGGGGCTGCCGTAGCGCCTCGTCGCGCTGCCACGACCAGGTGTCCCGGGCGTGCTCGCCCGTCTCGGGATCGGCGTAGAGCGCGGCGACGTCCGCGGGGAGCCGGGCCAGTTCCTTCTCGCGCCCGACCGTGAACGGGTAGCCGTAGGCGGCGGACGCGGCCGCGGAGACCGGCAGCCCCGTGCCCTCGGCCAGGCGCCGCACGGCCGCCACGTCGTAGGGGGCCGGGCCCCGCTCGTCCAGCAGGCGCAGGTACCGCGCGATGCGGTCCGCCCCGCCCCAGCCCTGCGGCTTGGGCGGATTCCGGTGGTGCCAGCCGGGGAAGGTGAAGTCGCGGAAGACGCCGTCCGGCGAGTACTCGACGGCGTAGGACTCCTTGTGCGGACGGGCCTGCCAGGAGAGCACCACCATCGCGCCGTTCGGCGTCCGCCAGATCTGCCCCTCGGGGTCCTGCGTGGCCTGCGCGCCGAACCACAGCCGCCGCCACCGGCCGCTGCCGTCGCCCCAGGGCGTGCCGCCCCACGCGCCCAGCAGGTCCGCGGCCTTGGCCCGCTGGTACGCGGCCCGCCACGGCAGCGCGGCCAGCAGGGCCTCTCCGCCGAGCGTCCCGAACGCGAAGTACACGCCCCGCGCGCCGGTGGGCAGGTCGATGCGGCCGAGCGGATGGGGCGTGTCGTAGGCGGGCCCGGTCTCGGCGGCCTCCACGAGGACCTCGGCGAGGTACCGGACGGCCGGCCGGCGGTAGCCCAGCCGCCCGGCCCGCAGGCCGCCGACGGGGCGGATCCGCTCCGGCAGGCCCTCCGGCGGGGCCAGGCGGAGCGCGTCCCGCACGCGGAGCACGTCGAGCAGGCACGCGGCGGCCCGCACCACCAGCTCCGCCACGCCTTCCAGCAGCCGGGCGTCGGTGATTCCGGGGAGGACGCGGCCGAGCTCGGCGTCCAGCTCCCGCCGGTGGACGAGGGCGGCGTCCACCAGGCGGACCGCGCCGTCGCGGGTGAGGCCGCGCAGCGCCGCCGAGCCCTCGGGGTCCACGGCCGGCAGGTGGGGCCAGAAGCCGGGCGGGGGCATGACCGCGTCGCCGCGCTGGGCCGGGGAGTACCGGATCCTGAGGGTCGTCCGGCCCGCGCCGTCGACCAGGCGCAGGAGCCCCCAGTCCAGGATGACCTGCGTCGGCGCGGTCGCGCCCGGGAACGTCAGGGCGACCGCCGCGGGGCTCCGCGGCCACCGCCACTGCCCGTCGGCGGGCACCTCCAGCCGTCCGGGGTCGGGTGCGCGGTAGGTCTCCGCGCGGTTCCCGTTCAGCCGCGAGACGTAGCAGTCGGCGCCGTCGTACCACGGGTAGGTGCCGGTGCTGTGGGGGAGGTCGGCGCGATGGACCGGCCCGGCGGGCCCGAGGACCTCGACGCGCTTTCCCGCGACGCCGAGCGTGAGCAGATCGTCGTGCAGGACGACGGTGACGGGCGAGCCCTCGACGGCCGGGAACCGCAGTTCCTCGGGGAGCCCGGCCCGCAGCGCGCGCCACAGCGCGCCGACCGGATCGGTGATCTCCAGGCCGGCCAGGGCTCCGGCGGCCGGGGTTCCGGCCGCGGCCTCCGCCAGCGGCGCCAGCCGGGGCAGCGCGACCTCCAGGCCGAGGAGGTCGCCCGCCGCGCCCTCCTCCCGCCACCGCGCGACGTCCTCGGAGAGGGCGCGGCGGACCGTCCCCCGCGCCCACAGCGCCCGCATCAGGGACGGGTAGTCGACGTTGTCGTACCGGCCGAGCTCCCGCACGCAGGCGTCCAGCCGCTCCCGCGCGTTCGGGGCGCCTTCGTCGAACTGCGCGAGGAACCGGGGGAGGGCGTCGTCCTCGCCGGTCCAGTGCGGAGCCTGGACCTTCGTGCGGGTGAAGGCGAGGGGGTCTGGTGCGGGACGTCCGACGACCGGGTCGGCGGCCGGGTCGAACCACCGGCCCGGCGCGGGGAACAGCCGGTCGCCCGCGTCCGCGGCCAGGCGCATCAGCTCGCTCGCGGGCTGCGGTCCGGCGGCGGCGAACCAGTCACGCGGCAGCCGCCGCCCGGCCCCGACCAGCCCGAGCAGCAGCAGCCAGCGGCGGTGGTGTTCGGCGCGCGGACCGGGATCGGCGTACAACTCGCCGTCGGGCCCCGCCCCGATCAGCAGGTCGAGCAGCTCGGGCGTCTCCGCGAGGCGCCGCAGCGCCGCGTCCAGGGCCTCCCACAGCGGCAGCGGCGCCCGGGGCAGCAGCCCTCCGCGCAGCAGCCGCTCGGCGACGAAGTCGGTCTCGTCCGCCTCGCCCACGCCCGCCGCCCGCGCCACCGGAAGCAGGTCCGCGACGACGTTCGGGTACGGGACGACGCCCGCGTCGAAGAATGCGCACACCGCCTCCCGCGCCCAGGCGTGGGCCGCCGCCGCGTCGTCGTGCCGCGCGAGCCGCTTCAGATGGCCGTGCAGCGCCGACGCGGTGACCGCGCCCAGGGGGACCAGCTCCACCAGCACCCGCTGCGCCCGGGCCGTGTCGGGCGCCAGGTCGAGCAGCCGCGCGTTCGCCTCCTCGGCCTCGCCGGACCTGCCCAGGTAGAACGCGGCCTGCTCGGCGTGGCCCGCTCGCGCGAACGCCAGCGCCGCGGCCGAGAAGTAGTCCGGCAGGGAGGCCGCGGGCTGCCGCCCGCCGGTCCGCAGGACACGCGCGCGTGCCTCCTCCGGCTCGTCCGCCGCGAGCGCCACCGCGCCGCGCAGCTCGTCCTCGTCCTCGTCCTGCCCCGGCATCGCCCGCATCCGCCCATCCCCTCCCGAGATCATCGGCGGGCAGACTAACGTCCCCGGACGACACCGGGCGGCGGATCGGGGACGTCAGCGCAGCACGTACCGGAGGGGGTCGTCGGCGCCGTCGCGGCGGGCCACGCCGCGGGTCTCCAGGGTGCGCAGATGGGCGGCGGCCTCGGCGGCGGCCATGCGGCGGGCCTGCTGGGCCATCTCGGACCACGGGTGCCGCCAGGTGAGGCCGGCGGTGAGGTCCCACAGCGTGACGGGGCGCGGCGACAGCAGCGCCGCCACCTCCGCGAGCCGCTCCTCGTGGTGGGCGATGATCTCGCGGGCGCGGTCCCCGAGCCCGCGGAAGCGGTGCTGGTGGGCGGGCAGGACCTCGGCCACGGCCATGGCGGAGACCTTGTCGAGCGAGCCGAGGAAGTCGCTCAGCGGGTCCACGTCCGGGGTGTCGTAGGGGTAGAGGCCGATGTGCGGGGTGATGCGCGGCAGGACGTGGTCGCCGGTGAAGATGCGGTCGCCGTCCTCCAGATGCAGGCAGATGTGGCCGGGCGTGTGCCCGGGGGTCCAGACGGCCTGGAGCCGGCGGCCGGGGACGTCCACCAGGTCGCCGTCGGACAGCTCGCGGTCGGGGATCGCGGGCGGCGAGACGCGGGTCTGCTGGGTCGGCCCGGTCAGATCCGACTCGGCCGCGCCCGCGCGGCGCAGCGCGGTGAGCTCGAACGAGCGGCGCCCGCCCTGGCCGACCTCGTTGAACAGCCGGACGATCCCGGCGTCGGAGTGGTGCATGGCGATCCACGCGCCGGACGTCTCGCGGACGCGCCCGGCGAGGCCCGCGTGGTCGGGGTGGAAGTGCGTGACGACCACGCCGTACACGTCGGCGACGTCGATCCCGAACGTGCCGAGCCCGTCGCGCAGGGCCGTCCAGGCGTCCTCGTGCTGCCAGCCCGCGTCGATCAGGACGGGGCCCCGGGGACTCTCCACCGCGTACACCAGCGTGTACGACAGGGGGTTGTTCGGGATGGGGACGGGGACGCTCCACAGCCCGCCGCCGAGGTCCTCAGGTTCCGGCTGCACCGAGACCGCCTTTCGCGCCTGTCATGGTTCGAAGGCCCCGGCCGCGGCGGCCGGGGCCCTGAGTCCTGCCCTGTCCTGCTCTCCGGGATGCCTGCCGGTCAGATCCGTTCGAGGATCGTCGCGGTGGACAGGGCGCCGCCCGCGCACATCGTGACCAGGGCGGTCCCGGCGTCGCGGCGCTCCAGCTCGTGCAGCGCGGTGGTGATCAGCCGCGCGCCGGTGGCGCCCACGGGGTGGCCGAGGGCGATGGCGCCGCCGTTGACGTTGACCCGGTCCATGTCCGGCTCGTGGACGGACGCCCAGGACAGCACGATCGACGCGAACGCCTCGTTGATCTCGGTGATGTCGATGTCGCCCATGGTCATGCCGGAGCGCCGCAGGACCCGCTCGGTCGACTGCACGGGGCCGTCGAGGTGGTAGTACGGCTCGCCGCCGACGAGGGCCTGCGTGCGGATGCGGGCGCGCGGGCGCAGGCCGAGGGCCCGGGCCCTGTCCTCCGACATCAGCAGGACGGCGGCGGCGCCGTCGGAGATCTGGGACGAGGTGCCCGCCGTGTGCAGGCCCTCGGGACCGAGGACCGGCTTGAGCCTGGCGAGCCCGTCGGCGGTCGTCTCGCGCAGGCCCTGGTCGCGGGTGACCTCGCGCGTCTCGCCGGTGACGCCGCCCTCGGCGTCCAGGACGGGCGCGGTGATCGGGGCGATCTCGCGGTCGAAGCGGCCGTCCGCCCACGCCTTGGCGGCCAGCTGCTGGGAGCGGGCGCCGAACGCGTCGAGGTCGGCGCGGGTGATGCCGCGGCGGGCGGCGATCCGCTCGGCGGCCTCGAACTGGTTCGGCATGTCGAGCGACCAGTCGTCGGGCCGCGGGTTGGCGGGCATGACGTTGCTGCCGAGCGGGGCGCGGCTCATCACCTCGACGCCGCAGCCGATCGCGACGTCCACGACCCCGGCGGCGATCTGGGACGCGGCCAGGTGGACGCCCTGCTGGGAGGAGCCGCACTGGGCGTCGATGGTGGTGACGCCCGCCTGCCACGGAAGGCCGGCGTACAGCCAGGAGTAGCGGCCGACGTGCCCGCCCTGCTCGCCGGCCTGCGTGACGCAGCCCGCGAAGACCTGCTCCACCTCGGCGGCGTCGATGCCGGAGCGCTCGACGGCGGCGTTCAGGGCGTGCGCGAGGACGGCCATCGGCTTCAGGCCCGCGAGCCATCCGCCACGCTTGCCGAGCGGCGTGCGCACCGCCTCGACGATCACCGGGGTACCCATGCGGTCTCCTTCTAGAACGCGATTCGCCTCCGAATGTAACGTGTTCTAACTTTGCCGGGGAAGGCCGGTCCCGGTGAGAGGGATCCGGCGCCGCACGGCACCCGGCGCCGCACCGGTCCCCACGCCGCCGCGCCGGTGGTCGCCCGGCGGGGGCGTCGGCGGCGTCTACTAGCCTGGGCGCACGACGATCCCCCCGCGCCGGAGAGTCCCATGGCCGCAGATTTCGACGAGCCCGTGTTCGACGAGGACTTCGTCAGGAGCGCCGTCTTCACCGAGCCGTCCGCACGTGAGCGCGCCCGTCCCCCGTCCCGGCGCGAGCGGCGCCGGTCGCGGCGGGCCGCCGGCGGGCGCTTCGCGCTGCGCCGCCGCGGCCGCGAGCCGAGCCCCCGGGCGGCGGTGCTCCAGGTGGTCGGCGGCGTGCTGGTGCTGCTCGCGATCTCCTTCGCGCTCTGGTGGTGGAACTCCGCCCCCCGCGACGAGCGGCCGGCGCGGCCGGTCGGTCCGACGATCACGCATTCCCCGGCGCCCGCCCCGACCCCGACGGCCCCGACCCCGAACGCCCCGGGGAAGCAGGCCCCGCCGACCGAGATCCCCGAGGTCTAGCGTTCCGGAGCGGCGCCGGCCCTAGGCGGACCGCACGCGCAGCTCGGCGTACGACGGGACGAGGACGCGGCGGGCCGGGCGGCGGGAGGCGACCCGGTACGGGCGGCCGGAGGCCAGCAGCGTCTCCAGCATCCGGGCCACCTGGACGCGCGCGACGGCGGCGCCGAGGCACAGGTGCCGCCCGCCGCCGAACCACAGCTGCCGCGTCTCGGGCACGTACGCGCGGCGGACGTCGAACGGCCCGGCGGCGCCCGTCGCCCGGTAGGTCAGCAGCAGGACCCGGTCGCCCGCGCGGAGCCGCCGCCCGCCGAGCGCGGCGTCCCGGGAGACGTGCCGCCCGATCACTGGCGCGGGGGCCGCGACGCGCAGGCCCTCGCGCACCGCGTTGTCCATGAGGGACGGGTCGTCGAGCAGCGCCCGCTGCCCTCCGGTGTCGTGCAGCAGGGCCGCGGTGCGGACGGTCCCGGACGCCCCGGTCTCCGTCCCGGCGATCACCAGCAGGGTCGCCAGGCCGCGGGCGAGCGGCAGGCCGAGGCCCATCTCGCGGCAGCGGCCGAGGAGGGTGTCCGGCCCCGCCGTCCGGTAGGCGTGCGGGACGCCCGTGGTGATCTCGTCCACGACGGCGCGGGCCCGCGCGACGACCGCCGGGTCCAGGCCGGTGGACGCGGTCGTGCCGAGCGCCAGCCGGGCGAGCCGCTCCCCGGAGGCGAAGAGCGCGCGGTAGGCGGCGTCGGCCCGGTCCGCGGGCAGGCCCAGCAGGTCGGCGACCATGCGTCCGGCCAGGACGCGGGCCGCGTCGGCGACGTCGACGGCGGCTCCGGCGGCGAGGCGGGCGGCGAGCGCGGCGTGGGTCCGGCCCTGGGAACGCTCCACCAGGGTCCGCGCGGCGTCCTCGGTGAACAGGTCCCGGGCGCGGGTGCGGACCTCGGTGTGCGTCGCCCCGCCGAAGAACCGCCCCATCTCGTCCCCGAAGAGCTGCGTCCAGAGGTGGCCGACGCCGCCCTCGCCGTTCATGCCGAAGCGGGCGTGGTCGTTGAGGACCTGCCGCGCGAGGACGGGGTCGGTCACCACCCACCCGAGCCTCGGCACGCGGGTGATGGGGCCGGTGTGGCGCGCCGCCTCCAGGAGGGCGTACAGGCCGGGGTTCGCCGTCCACAGCAGCCGTGCCTCGTACCGCGCCGCCCGGTCGGTCCTCATGCTGGTCACCCGCCGATTCTGGCGGGCGGGGAACCCGGAGGGAAACGCGGTATCCCTCAAACCGGGCTAAGTGGCAGTACTCACGACGTACCGGGTACAACGCCCGGTCCGGGATGCGTAGGGTTCCTCTGACCGGGAGCGCCCGCGGTCGGCGAGGCTGGCCGGACACCGAGCACGAGGAACCGGGGGACCCGATCCCATGAGAGCCCGCATCACCGCCGCCGCCGCGCACCTGCCGGACCGGACGGTCAGCAGCGCCGAGGTCGAGGCCCGCGTCGCGGCCGAGAGCGCCGGGTACCGGCCGCACCCCACGATCGTGGAGCGGATGACCGGCATCCGCGCCCGGCACGTCATGCGCGATGACGAGCAGGCGTCCGACCTCGCCGTCGCCGCGGCCCGCCGTGCCCTCGCCGACCGCGCGGTCGAGCCGGAGCGACTGGACCTGCTGGTCTTCGGGTCGGCGTCGCAGGACCTCGTGGAGCCCGCGACCGCGCACATCGTCGCCGCCAAGCTCGGCGCGACCTGCCCCGTCTTCGACGTCAAGAACGCCTGCAACAGCTTCCTCAACGGCCTCCAGATGGCCGACGCGCTGATCCGCACCGGGCAGCACGAGCGCGTCCTGGTCTGCACGGGCGAGAGCCCGTCCCGCGCGATCCGCTGGAACGTGCGCGACCGCGCGCAGTTCGTGGACGCGTTCGCCGGCTACACCCTCTCCGACGGCGGCGCCGCGATGCTCGTCGAGGCCGCCCCGGACGGCGGGATCTTCTACCGCGACTTCGCCGCCGTCTCCGCCGCGTGGGAGGTCGGGACGCTCCCGGGCGGCGGCTCGATGCACCCGCGCGACCCCGAGTTCGGCTACTTCAGCGGGGACGGGCGGCGGCTGAAGGACGCCTTCCTGGCGACCGGTCCGGAGATCTTCACCACCGCGCTCACCAAGACCGGGCTGACCTGGGACGACTTCGCGGTCGTCGGCGTCCACCAGGTCACGCTGCCGTACCTGGAGACGCTGCGCGCGATCCTCGGCATCCCGCCCGACCGGCTCGTCGTCACGCTGCCCGACCACGGCAACGTCGCGTCCGCGAGCCTCCCGCTGCAGATCGCCACCGCGCTCGCCGAGGGGCGCTGCGGGCCCGGCGACAGGATCGCGCTGATCGGGCTCGCCGGCGGCGTCAGCCTCGGCGTCGTGTTCGCGGAGCTCTGACGATGAACCAGCCCGGACCCGCGGAGCCGATGAATCTGTGGATCGTCATCCCCGCCTACAACGAGGAGAGCTCGATCGGCGCGACGCTGCGCCGCCTCGCCGCGCAGACCGACACCGGTTTCACGCTCGTCGTGGTCGACAACGGCAGCACGGACGCGACCGCCACCGCCGTCAAGGAGTTCGCCGCCGGCACGGAGGCGTTCGACGTCCGGATCGTCCACGAGCCGGAGAAGGGGACGGGCGCCGCGGCCGACACCGGCGTCCGCCACGCGATCGGCGCGGGCGCCACGCACGTCGCCCGCACCGACGCCGACTGCCTGCCCCACCGCGGCTGGGTCGCGGCGGTGAAGCGGGCGTTCGCCGAGGGCCTGGAGATGGTGTCCGGACCGCTGCTGCCGCGCACCGACGAGTTCCCGCTGAAGTTCTGGGAGCGCCGCCTGCTGCCCGCCGTCATCGACCTCGCCGCCCTGTTCGGGCGGTTCCGTCCCGGCAACCAGGACCCGCTGTACCTCGGGCCGTACGTGATGATGCCGGGCTGCAACCTCGCGATCACCGCCGACCTGTACGCGCGGGCGGGCGGCTTCCCCCGCACCCGCATCGAGGACGTCCACGAGGACCGCGCGCTGGTCAACCGCGTCCGCTACGTGACCGACGCCTACGGGCTGCGCAGGGACGTCGTCGTCTACGGGTCCGTCCGCCGGCTCCGCGCCTTCGGGCTCGTCAGAACGCTCGGCTGGTACGCCGACCACCGCTACCGCCCCGCCGTCGTGGACATCCGGCTGAGCGCGGGGGACGGCCGGTGAACTGGGAGACGCGGCTCTACCTGGCCGCCCATCCGGTCGCCTACCCCCTGCTGCGCGGCGTCGCGCGGCGCGGGCCGGTCGTGCGCGTGCCCGGGGTCGGGGTGGTCGTGAACGACTCCGCCCTGGCCCGCGAGGTCCTCATGGACGGCGAGACGTTCCGCAAGGACGGCCCCGGCTCGCCCGGCGAGCTGTGGACGCCCGTCCTCGGGCCGTCCGTCCTGCTCAACATGGAGGGCGACGCCCATCGCGCCCTCCGCCGCCGCCTGACCGACCTGTTCACCCCCTCCTACACCGAGGCGCTGTGCGCCCGCGTGCTGGCCGAGCCGCTGGCCGCGCTGTCGGACCGCCTGCGCCGCGGCGCGGCCGTCGACCTCGTGGACGCGGCGCGCGTCATGGCCGGAACCGTGATCGGCGAGGTGATCGGGCTCGAAGGCGGCACCGAGGCCGCCTACCGGGACCTGTTCGACGAGGGAGAGAAGATCGTGTCGATGGTGTCGCTGCGCACGCGGCGGCTCTCCCCGTCCCAGGCCCGCCGCGCCCGCGCGGTGCTCGACCCGCTCGGCGACATCGCGGCGAAGTCCTACCTGGCGGGGGACGAGTCCACCGTCATGGGGCGGATGCGGGCCCTCGGCCTGTCGCGGGACGAGGCGCGCGGCGCCGCCGGCGCGTTCTTCCTGACCGGCACCGAGACCGTCGCCACGCTGCTGCCGCGTCTGATCGCCCTGCTCGCCGACCACGGGCAGCTCGACCGCGTCGCCGGCGACCCCGCTCTCTTGGACCGCGCCGTGGAGGAGGCGATGCGGGTCGCGACGCCGACGCCCGTCATGCTGCGCAGCGTGCACCGCCCGGCCGTGGTCGGGGGCGCGGCGGTCCGCCCCGGCGACCGGGTGCTGATCGCCACGCACAACTGCTGCCGCGCCCACGGCCCGTTCGACCTGGACCGGCCGCACCCGCCCGAGCTGCGCCGCCTGTGGTTCGGCGCCGGGCCGCACTTCTGCATCGGGTATCCGCTGGCCATGGCGCAGATCCGGCTGGTCGCCCGGACGCTGCTCGCCGCCGCGCCGCTCACGGTCACGCGCCGCGCCGCCGCCCGGAACGTGCTGATCCCGACGTACCGCCACCTGGCCGTCCGGTCCGGGCGCTCCCCGGAAGGGAGGGCGGCATGACGCTCGTCCGGCGGCTTCTCGACCAGGCGGCGCGGACCCCGTCCGCCGTCGCCCTGATCTCCGGGGACGGCGCGGAGCTCACCTACGGCGACCTGCGGCGGCAGGTGCTCGCCGTCCGGCACGGGCTGCTGTCCGGCGGGCTCGCCCCGGGCGACGGCGTGCTGTTCTCGGTGCGCCCCTCGCCGGAGTCGCTCGTCCTCGCGCTGGGCGTGGTCGCGGCCGGGGGAGTCGTGGTGTTCGCCGACCCGGGGGCCGGGCCGGAGATGTTCACCGCGCGGCTGCGGCTGGCCCGTCCCCGCTGGTCGGCGGCCGAGTCGGTGCTGTACGCGGGCAGCAGGCTCCGGCCCGTCAGGGCGTACGCGCGGCGGCGCGGGCTGCTCCTGCCGAACCTCGCCGACCTGCAGATCCCGGGCGAGGGCCCGATGCGGCACCTCCACGTGGGCCGCCGCCTGCCGGGCGTGCCCCGGGGGGCGCTGTCCTTCGCGCGCCTGGCTGGGGGCGAGGCCCCCGAGCCCGACCGCGAGGCCGACCCGGACGCGCCCGCCGCCGTCATCTTCACGTCGGGGACGACGGCGGACCCCCGCGCGGTCGTCCACACGCAGGCGTCGCTGGCGGCGGCGCTCGACCTTTTCCGGTCCCGGCTGCCCCTCGGGCCGGGGGACGTCGTCCACACCGACCAGCTCATGCTCGGCCTGCCGACGCTCATCGCGGGCGCCCGCTGGTCGATGCCGCCGCTCTTCTGCGCCCCGGCCGACTTCGCGCGGCTGATGCGGGAGCGGCGGGCCACGCACACGTTCTGCGTCCCGGTCCACCTGGCCGAGATCCTGGACGCGTGCCGCGAGCTGCCGCCGTCCGTCCGGTACGTGCTGCTCGGCGCGGCGCCCGCGCCCCCGGCCGTGCTCCGGCAGGCGGTCGAGGCGGCCCCCGCCGCGGAGGTCCTGTCGGTGTACGCGATGACGGAGATCCTGCCCGTGGCGATCGCGTCGGCGCGGGAGAAGCTCGCGCACGACGGGCCCGGCGACCTGCTCGGCGCGCCGCTGCCCGGGGTCGGGGCCCGGCTCGGCGCCGACGGGGAGCTGCTGCTGTCCGGCCCCAACCTGTGCCGCGGCTACCTCGGCGCGGACCCCGTCGCGGAGCTGCCGACCGGCGACCTCGCGCGGCTGGACGGCGGCCGCCTCGTCCTGACCGGCCGCAAGAAGGACATGCTGATCCGCGGGAAGTTCAACCTCTACCCCGGCCTGTACGAACCGTCGATCGCCGCGCTGCCCGGCGTGGCCGAGGCCGCCATCGTGGGCGTGCCGGACCCGCGGACCGGGGACGAGGAGGTCGTCCTCGCGGTGGTCGGCCCCCGCGACCTGCCCGACCGGCTGCGCCGGACCCTTCCGGACGTCATCGACCACGACGCCCTCCCGGACCGCATCGTCGTCCTGGATGAGCTGCCCCGGTCGGGGCGCACCCGCAAGCTCGACCGGGACCGGCTCCGCGAACTGGTGGCGCCGTGAGGATCGCGGTGACCGGGGCGTCCGGGTTCGTCGGCGGCGCGGTGTGCCGGGCGCTCGCGTCCGCGGGGACCGCCGTGCTCGCGTTCGGCCGCCGCCCGGCGGTGAACGCCGCCCACGTGGGCGGCGCGCCCTACCGGGCCTGGGACCTGACGCGGGGCCCGCTTCCGGACGCGCCCGCAGTGGACGCGGTCGTCCACTGCGCGGGCAGCGTCACCGACTGGGGGCCCGCCGCCGCCCTCTTCGCCGCCAACCTGACCGGCACGCGCAACGCCCTGGCGAGCTTCCCGGGTGCGCGGTTCGTGCACGTCAGCACGGCCAGCGTGTACGACCCGTTCGTGCCGAGCTCCATGGCGCGCGAGCACGAGGCCCCGGTGCGCCGCTACATGAACGCCTACGGCGCCTCCAAGGCCGCCGCCGAACGGGCCGCCGCGGGCGTCGGCGCGATCATCCTGCGCCCCCACGCGGTCTACGGGCCCGGCGACACGACGCTCCTGCCGCGCGTCCTGTCGGCCGTGCGGGGCCCGGTCCTGCCCGCCGTCGGGACGGGCCGCCAGCGCGTCAGCCTGACCTCGGTCGGGAACCTCGTCCAGGCCTGCGTGCTGGCCGCGACCGGACCCTCGGCCTCTGGCGTCTTCAACGTCGCCGACGCGGAGCCGGTCGCGATCGACGACGCCTTCCGCGCGATCCTGCGGGAGCGCGGCGTGCGGGCGCGCCCGGTGTACGTCCCGGCCCGCGCCGCCCGCCCGCTGGCCGCCGTTGCCGAGGGGGCGTTCCTGCTGGCCCGCCGCCCGGAACCGCCGCGCCTCACCCGCTACGCGATCAGCCATCTCGCCCTGGAGCGCACCTTCGACACCACCGCCGCCCGCGAGGCCCTCGGCTACGACCCGGCCCCGACGTCCTTCGCCGGGGCCGCCGGCTGGTGAGCGTCAACCCAAGGTTGACGATCGAGGATCGTCAACCTATGGTTGACGCATGACCGAATCCCAGCGGCCTCCCGTCCAGGTCCGCCTCGACGACCTGATCAACGGCATCAAGAAGGTCCACACCGACGCCCTCGAACAGCTGACCAGCGCGGTCCTCGCCGCCGAGCACCTCGGCGAGGTCGCCGACCACCTCATCGGCCACTTCGTCGACCAGGCCCGCCGCTCCGGCGCGTCCTGGACGGAGATCGGCAAGAGCATGGGCGTCAGCAAGCAGGCGGCGCAGAAGCGCTTCGTCCCGAAGGGGGAGCAGCCCGACCTCGACCCCTCGCAGGGCTTCTCCCGCTACACCGAGCGCGCCCGCAAGGTCGTCGTGGCCTCGATGAGCGAGGCCCGCGCCGCCGGCAACGCCGAGATCACCCCGGCCCACCTCGTCCTCGCCCTGCTCACCGAGCCCGAGGCGCTCGCCGCCAAGGCGATCCTCGCCCAGGACGTCCTGCTGGACACCCTCCGGCAGGCCGCCACGGCGGCGCTCCCGCCGGAGGCGGAGGGCGAGCTCCCCGAGCTCATCCCCTTCGGCCAGGACGCCAAGAAGGCCCTCGAACTGACGTTCCGCGAGGCTCTGCGCCTCGGCCACAACTACGTCGGCACCGAGCACATCCTCCTCGCCCTGCTGGAGTTCGAGGACGGCACGGGCGCCCTCTCCGACGCGGGCGTCGACAAGGCGGCCGCCGAGGCGAACATCACCGCCGCCCTGGAGGCCATCGCCGCCAAGAGGGACACGCCGTGAAGCGATGAGTTCCGGCTCCGCGCACGGTCCACCCCACCATGGAGAACCTCATCAAGGCCAACGGGGCGGAACTGTGCGCGGAGACGTTCGGTGACCCGTCCGACCCGCCGATCCTGCTGATCGGCAACACGATGCTCACGTGGCCGGACGACCTGTGCGAGCGCCTCGCCGCCTCGCGCAGGTTCGCCGTCCGCTACGACCTGCGCGACACGGGCCGGTCCGAGACCGCCGACCCCGAGGCGCCCCGCTACACCCTGCGCGACCTCGTCGCCGACGCCGCCGGCGTCCTCGACGCCTTCGGCCTGCCGTCCGCGCACGTCGCCGGGTTCGGCGCCGGCGGCTGGATCGCCCAGCTCCTCGCCCTCGACCACCCGTCCCGCGTCGCCACCCTGACCCTCGTCGCCACCCGGCCCACCGCCCCGGGGCCGGCCGACCCCGACCTGCCCGACCACGCCCCGGAGCTGATGGCCCGCTTCATGCAGCGCCCGCAGGTCGACTGGACGGACCGGGAGTCGGTGGTCGCCTTCCAGGTCGAGAACGCCCGCCACATGGCGGGCACGTCCTTCGACGAGGCCGAGGCCCGCGCGAACATCGAGCGGATCTTCGATTGTACGGTGACCGGGGCCGACCCCGGCAAGGCGCACCGGGCCAACCAGATGGGGACCGTCTTCGCGGCCCTGGACACCGGCGACCGCTGGCGCGAGCGCCTTCCCGGGATCAGCGCCCCGACCCTCGTCGTCCACGGGGAGGACGACCCCTTCTTCCCGCTGGGCAACGGCCGGGCGCTGGCCGCCGAGATCCCGTCCGCCGAGCTCCTCGTCCTGCCGGGCACGGGCAACGAGCTTCCGCGCCGTACCTGGGACGCGGTCGTCCCGGCGCTCCTGCGCCACACCTCCGCCTGACGGGCGCCGGGGCCGGTGCGGCTCAGACGAGGAGGGCGAGGAAGAAGTCGACGCGGTCCTCCATCCGGGACAGGTCCCGGCCGGTGAGGTCCTGGATGCGCTGGACGCGGTAGCGGACCGAGTTCACATGGAGGTGGAGCTCCTCGGCGCAGCGCGTCCAGGACCCGGAGTTGCGCAGGAACGTCTCCAGCGTCCGGACGAGGTCGGCGCCGTGGACCTCGTCGTAGGAGTGCAGCGGGTCCAGCAGGCGCACCCGGAACATCCGGCGGACGTCGTCCGGCACGCTGGCGAGCAGCAGCACGTGGGTCGCGAGCTCCTCGTGCCGGACCACGCAGACAGGGGAGGGGCGGGTCGCGGCGAGGCGGCGGGCGTGCCGCGCCTCCTCGATCGCGCCGCGCAGCCCGGAGGGCCCGGCGGGGCCGCTCACCCCGAGGGCCACGCGGGTGCCCGCCAGGCCGGGGGCGAGGAAGCCGAGGGCGTCCTGGACGGCTGCCGCGACGTCCTCCCCGGCGGACGGGACGAGCGCGACGGCCTCCCCGTCCAGCAGCCCGACCACCGGCCGCGCCCCCGGCACGACCTCGGCGAGGACGGTGCGCAGCTCGCCCGGACGCAGCGGTCCCTGCGCGGACGCGGCGACGGCCACGACCGGTGAGGCGAGCCTCTCCGGCTCGGGCGGGTCGTCCCCGGTGTAGGCGGCGGTGACGATGTCCTGGGACGCGCGGTCGTCGGCGCGCATCCGGGCCCGTTCGAGGCCGACGATGGCCGCGAGTTCTCCGGCCATCGCGTGGCGTTCGGGCGGCCAGGCGGCGACGTCGCCCTCCAGCGCCACGAACCAGTCGGCGACCCGGGGCGTGTCGGCGGGCGACACGGCGAAGACCGACATGTCCTGATCTGGGACGTGGTGCGGCAGCCGCGGCGCGCCGAGGAACGCGGCGGCCAGGGCGGCGGGGTCGGCCGGCTGCGGGCCCGCGACGACGCGCCCGGCCGGGGAGAGGACGTGGCAGTGGCCGACCAGGTCGAGCACGGCGTCGAGCCCGGTCCCCTCGACCAGGCGGCGGTGCCGGTCCAGCAGGGCGGCGAGGTCGGCGGCCCGGGCGCCGGACAGGTGCCGGACGACCTCCTCGGTGACGGTCGCGAACGCCACGTCCTCCGGGACCTTGAACAGCGGCATCCGGTGCCGGCGGCACGCCGCCACGAGGTCGTCCGGGACGGCGCCGAGCGTGAGGTCCCACGCGGCCAGGCCGGACACGCCCGCCCCGGCGAGCGCCGCGACGAACGCCTCCGAGTCGGCCGGGCCCGTCCGCCAGACGAGACCCGTGAGCACGAGCTCGCGCCCGCGCAGGTAGCGGCCGGGGTCGATCAGGTCGGTGGTGACGACCCAGCGGATCGGCCGGTCCAGCTCGTCCTCCCCGGTGACGACCTCCAGCCGCAGGCCGGGCATGGCGAGCAGGGAACGCAGCTTCATACGTAGGAAGCTACAAAAGACCGCCCGCGACCGGCGCCCCGGTTCGGACGTCCTGCCTCTCGACCTGGCCCCGGACGGGCTTGTGTACTGCAAGCGTGGTGGAACCGAGCACCGAGGAACTGGCGGCCTGCTGCGCCTCCCGCCGGTGGATCGCCGCGGTCGGCGGGCGGGCCTACCCCGACCTCGCCGCGCTGCGCGCCGCGTCGCGGCGGGCGCTGGACGGCCTGGACTGGGCGGACGTCGAGGAGGCGCTCGCGGCGCATCCGCGCATCGGGGACCGGGTGGGCGGCGCCACGCTGGAGGCCCGCTGGTCGCGGGGAGAGCAGGCCGCGGCGAGAACCGCGGAGGCCGATGTTCAGAACGCCCTCGTCGCGGGGAACCGGGCCTACGAGGAGCGTTTCGGCCACGTGTTCCTGATCCGCGCGTCCGGGCGCTCCGCGCTGGAGATGCTCGCCGCGCTGCGGGAACGGCTCGGCAACGACCCCGCCGCCGAGCGCGACGCCGTCCGCCGGGAACTGGCGGAGATCGTCGACCTGCGGCTGGCCCGGCTGGGGGAGGAGGACGCGTGAGCCTTTCGACGCACGTTCTGGACGCGGCGAAGGGGGTGCCCGCCGCGGGCGTGGCCGTCCGGCTGGACCGCCGCGACGCGGGCGGCGGCTGGACGACGCTCGCCGAGGCCCGCACCGACGCCGACGGCCGCGTCCGGGAGTGGGGCGCCGAGCCCGGCGAGGGGGTGCACCGGCTGACGTTCGCCACCGAGGGGCTGTCGGACTTCTACCCCGAGGTCACGGTCGCGTTCACCATCGCCGACCCGGGCCGGCACTACCACGTCCCGCTCCTGATCAGCCCGTTCGCGTACTCGACGTACCGGGGGAGCTAGTGGCGATCGTTCTCGGGCCCAACCGCTACGGCAAGGCGGAGACGCGCGTCGTGCGCGTGACGCGGGACGGCGGCGTCCACCGGCTCAAGGACCTGAACGTCGGCGTGGCCCTCTCCGGCGCCATGGACGAGGTCCACCTGACCGGCGACAACGCGGCCGTGCTGCCGACCGACACCCAGAAGAACACCGTGTTCGCGTTCGCCAAGAGGCACGGCATCGGCGCGATCGAGGACTTCGGCCTCCTGCTCGCGCGGCACTTCACGGCCTCCCAGCCGGCGGTCGCCCATGCCCGCGTGGAGATCCGCGAGTACGGCTGGCGGCGCGTCACGGGCGGCCACTCGTTCGTCCGGGACGGCGGCGAGGTGCGCACGGCGCTGGTGCACTGCGGCGCCGAGGGGGAGTCGGTCGTCTCGGGCCTCACCGACCTGGTCGTCCTCAACTCCACCGGCAGCGAGTTCCACGGCTTCGCCCGGGACGAGTTCACGACGCTCGAACCGACCGACGACCGGATCCTCGCCACGGCGGTGACGGCCCGGTGGCGCCACCGGGGCACGGCCGGGGCCTGGGACGAGTCCTACGCCGCCGCCCGCGACGGCCTGCTGCACGCGTTCGCCGAGACGCACAGCCTGTCGCTCCAGCAGACGCTCTACCAGATGGGGCGCCGGGTCCTGGCCGAACGGCCGGAGGTCTGCGAGGTCAGGCTGTCGCTGCCCAACCGGCACCACTTCCTGGTCGATCTCGAACCGTTCGGCATGGACAACGACAACGAGGTCTATTTCGCGGCGGACCGCCCGTACGGGCTCATCGAGGGGACGGTGCTCACCGACGACGCGCCCGCCGCCCCGGCGGCCTTCGACTGAGGCCGCCATGGAGGAATACTGAGACATGGACTTTCTACGACCGCTGACCTGGGAGGACGCGCTCGCCGCCAGGGCCGCGCGGCCCGGGGCCCTGCCCGTCCAGGGCGGCACCGACGTCATGGTCGAGATCAACTTCGACGTCCGGCGGCCCGAGGCACTGCTCGACCTGACCCGGATCCGCGCCCTCGCCGAATGGGACACGGTCGACGGCCGGCTCCGCGTCGGCGCCGGCGTCCCCTACGCGCGGCTGATCGGCGAGCTGGGCGGGCGGCTGCCCGGCCTCGCCCAGGCGGCCCGCACGGTCGGGTCGCCGCAGATCCGCAACCGTGGCACGATCGGCGGCAACCTCGGCGCCGCGTCGCCCGCCGGGGACGGCCATCCGCCGCTGCTGGCCGGGGACGCGGTGGTGGAGGCCGAGTCGGCCGAGCGCGGCGTCCGGATGATCCCCGTCGCGCAGTTCTTCACCGGGGTGAAGCGCAACGCCCTCGCGCCGGACGAGCTGATCCGCGCGTTCTGGACGGCGCCCGCGTCCGGCCCGCAGTACTTCTCCAAGATCGGCACCCGGAACGCGATGGTGATCGCGGTCTGCTCGTTCGCGGTCGCGCTGCACCCGGGCGAGCGCCGCGTCGGCACCGGCCTCGGTTCGGCCGCCCCGACCCCGCGCCGCGCGACCGAGGCCGAGGCGTTCATCTCCGGCGAGCTGGACTGGGACGGGCGCCGCCCGCTCGCCGAGGCCGCCGCCCGGCGCTTCGGCGAGCTGGTGCGGGACGCGGCGTCGCCGATCGACGACGTCCGCGGGACGGGCGGGTACCGCAGGCACGCCCTGGCGGTGCTGGCGCGCCGCACGCTCACCTGGGCCTGGGACGACCACCGCAGGGCGACCGTGGGAAAGGCGGCCTCGTGATGCGCGTGAACCTGACCGTCAACGGGGCCGAGGAGGCCGTGGACGAGGTGTGGGAAGGCGAGAGCCTGCTCTACATGCTCCGCGAGCGGATGGGCCTGCCCGGCTCCAAGAACGCCTGCGAGCAGGGCGAGTGCGGCTCCTGCACCGTCTACCTCGACGGCGTGCCGGTGTGCGCCTGCCTGGTCGCGGCGGGCCAGGCCGAGGGCCGCGAGGTCGTCACCGTGGAGGGGCTGGCCGAGGGGCCGCCGGGCGAGGAGCGGCTCGACCCCGTCCAGGAGGCGTTCGTCGAGGCGGGCGCCGTCCAGTGCGGGTTCTGCACGCCCGGCCTGATCGTCCAGACGCACGACCTGATCGAGCGGAACCCGGCGCCGTCCGACGCGGAGATCCGCGAGGCTCTCGCCGGGAACCTGTGCCGCTGCACCGGCTACGAGAAGATCCTCGACGCGGTGCGCCTGGCGGCCGAGCGGAAGGCGGTCGCCCGATGAGGCGTCTCGTGATCGAGAACGCCCATGTCGCCACCGTGTCGGGTGACGAGCACCCGGGCGGCCACATCGTGGTCGAGGGCGACCGGATCACGTCCGTCGGGCCCGGTCCGGCCCCGGAGACGGGCACGGACGGGGCCGAACGGATCGACGGCACGGGATGCCTCGCCACTCCCGGCCTGGTCAACTCCCACCACCACCTCTACCAGTGGGCCAGCCAGGGCATGGCCGTCGGCGGCACCCTGTTCGAGTGGCTGACCACCCTCTACCAGCCGTGGTCGAAGATGGACGCCGAGGTCGTCGCGGGCGCCGCCACCGCCGGGCTCGGATGGCTCGCCAAGTCGGGCTGCACGACGTCCACCGACCACCACTACCTGTTCCCCAAGGGGCGCGGCGACCTGTTCGCGGCCGAGATCGAGGCCGCCCGGGAGCTCGGCGTCCGGTTCCATCCGTGCCGGGGGTCGATGGACCGGGGCGAGTCGCAGGGCGGACTGCCCCCGGACGAGGTCGTCGAGGACCTCGACACGATCCTCGCCGAGACCGAGGCCGCGATCGACCGGTACCACGACCCCTCGCCCGGCTCCCTGCTGCGCGTCGCCGTCGCGCCCTGCTCGCCGTTCTCCGTCACGCGGGACCTGCTCGTCGAGTCGGCCCGGCTGGCGCGCGACAAGGGCGTGCGCCTGCACACCCACCTCGCCGAGACGCTCGACGAGGAGGAGCACACGCGCGAGCAGTTCGGCATGACGCCGACCGAGTACATGGACTCGATCGGCTGGCTGGGCCCCGACGTGTGGCTCGCGCACTGCGTCCACCTGCACGACACCGACGTCAAACGGCTCGCCGAGACCCGCACCGGCACCGCGCACTGCCCGAGCTCCAACGCCCGCCTCGGCGCCGGGATCGCCCGCGTGTCGCACCTGCTGGAGGCGGGCGCGGCGGTCGGGCTCGGCGTGGACGGCGCGGCGTCGGCCGAACTCGTCCCGCTGGCCGGGGAGCTGCGGCAGGCGATCTACATGCAGCGCGCCCGGTACGGGCCGACCGCGCTGGACGCCCGGCAGGCCCTGGAGATGGCGACCCTCGGCGGCGCCCGCTGCCTCGGCCGCGAGGACGAGATCGGCGCCCTCGCCCCCGGCAGGCTCGCCGACATCGCGCTCTGGCGCGTCGACGGCTTCCGCGCCGCGGTCGACGACCCGGTCGTCGCGCTGGCGTTCGGCCCGACGCCGCCGCTGGAGCGCCTGCTCGTCGGCGGGCGCACGATCGTGGACGGCGACACGCTCGTCACCGTCCCGCAGGACGAGGCCGGGCGGCGCGGCGCGGACGCCCACCGCCGCCTGATGCGCCTCGCGGAGGAGGTGCTCTGAATGACGTCCCCGACCACGACCCCGGCCCACGCCGCCACCCCGGGGACCGGCGGAGTCGGCGAGAGCCCGCTGCGCCCCGACGGCACCCTCAAGGTCACCGGTGAGTTCGCCTACGCCTCCGACCTGTGGCTGGAGGGCATGCTGTGGGGCGCCACGCTCCGCAGCCCGCACCCCCGGGCGCGGATCCGGTCGCTCGACGTCGGCCCCGCCCTCGCGCTGCCCGGCGTCCGCGCCGTCCTCACCCACGAGGACGTGCCCGGCCGCAAGGTGTTCGGCATCGACCACACCGACGACCAGCCCGTCCTCGCCATCGACCAGGTCCGGCACCAGGGCGAGCCGGTCGCGCTCGTCGCCGCCGACCACCCCGAGACGGCGCGGCGCGCGATGGACCGGATCGCCGTCGACTACGAGGTGCTGGAGCCGGTCACCGACCCGCGCGCGGTGATCGCCGACCCGGAGGGCCTCAAGGTCCAGGACCGCGGCGGCATCACCCGGCACCAGCCGGTCCGGGTCGGCGACGTGGACGCCGCCAGGGCCGCGGCGGAGGTCGTGGTGTCCGGCGAGTACGAGGTCGGCATCCAGGACCAGGCGTTCCTCGGCCCCGAGGCGGGCCTGGCGATCCCGACCGAGGACGGCGGCGTCGACCTGCACGTCTCGACGCAGTGGATCCACAACGACCTCAAGCAGATCGCGCCCTGCCTCGCGCTCCGCGAGGACCAGATCCACATGACCCTCGCCGGCGTCGGCGGCGCGTTCGGCGGCCGCGAGGACCTGTCGATGCAGATCCACGCGGCGATGTTGGCGCTGCGCACCGGCCGGCCCGTGAAGATGTCCTACAACCGGTACGAGTCGTTCTTCGGGCACGTCCACCGGCATCCCGCGCAGATGCGGTACGAGTACGGCGCCACGCGGGACGGACGGCTCCTCTACGCCGACGTCGAGATCGTCCTGGACGGCGGCGCGTACACCTCGTCCACGATGAACGTCGTCGGGAACGCCGCCTCGCTGGGCGTCGGCCCCTACGAGATCCCCAACATCCGCATCGACGGGTACGGCGTCTACACCAACAACCCGCCGTGCGGCGCGATGCGCGGGTTCGGCGCCGTCCAGGCGTGCTTCGCCTACGAGTCGATGATGGACAAACTCGGCGCCGCCTGCGGCCTCGACCCGGTCGAGATCCGCCGCCGCAACGCCGTCGCGCAGGGCTCCCGGCTCGCGACCGGGCAGGTCATCGAGTCGCCCGCGCCGCTCGCGGACATGCTGACCCGGCTGGAGGCCATGCCGATGCCTCCCGCCCCGGACCGCTCCGACCTGCGCGACCTGCCGGGCGGCGTCTCCCAGACGACCCACGGCGAGGGCGTCGTGCGGGGCGTCGGCTACGGCGTCGGGCTCAAGAACATCTGCTTCTCCGAGGGGTTCGACGACCTGTCCACGGCCCGCGTCCGGCTGGAGGTCATCGGCGGGGAGGCCACCGCCCTCGTGCACACCGCCGCCGCCGAGGTCGGGCAGGGCCTCGTCACGGTCAAGGCGCAGATCGCCCGGACCGAGCTCGGCGTCCAGAAGGTCACGATCGCCCCGGCCGACAACCGGGTCGGCGACGCCGGGTCCTCCAGCGCGTCCCGCCAGTCGTACATGACCGGCGGGGCGGTCAAGGCGGCCTGCGAGGCGGTCCGCGCCGAGCTCCTCGCGCTCGCCGGGCGCCGCTTCGGCCGCACCGACCTGACCGTCGCCGGCGGGAAGATCATTTCGCGGGCCGGGGGCGCGCTCGGCACGATCGAGGACGTCCTCGGCGAGACCGCCGTCGAGTGCACCCGCGAGTACCACCACCGCCCCACCACGCCCCTGGACCCGGTCACCGGTCAGGGCCGCAGCCACACCCAGCTCGCCCTCTGCGTGCACCGCGCCGTCGTCGACGTGGACGTCGACCTCGGCCTCGTCAAGGTCGTCGAGCTGGCCGCCGTCCAGGACGTCGGCAGGATCCTCAACCGGACGGCGCTGGAGGGGCAGATCCACGGCGGCACCGCGCAGGGCCTCGGCCTGGCGCTGATGGAGGAGATCGTCGTGAGCGGCGGCCTGGTCCGCAACCCGTCCTTCACCGACTACCTGATCCCCACCATCCTCGACATGCCGCCGATGCGGCTGGACATCCTGGAGCACCCCGACCCCGAGGCCCCGTACGGGCTGCGCGGCGCCGGGGAGCCGCCCACGCTGTCGTCCACGCCCGCCGTCGTCGCCGCGATCAGGGACGCGACGGGCCGGGCGCTGACGCGCGTCCCCGTCCGCCCGGAGCACATCGTGGCCGGCCCATGACCCCGGACGACCTCGTCATCCGTTCCCGCCGGACCGTCCTGCCGGAAGGAGAGCGACCCGCGGCCGTCTCGGTCCGCGCCGGGCGCATCACCGCGATCTCGCCCTACGCCGCACCCGCCTCGGTGGACCTGGGCGACGTCGCGCTGCTCCCCGGGCTCGTCGACACCCACGTCCACGTCAACGAGCCGGGCCGCACCGAATGGGAGGGCTTCGCCACCGCGACCCGCGCCGCGGCGGCGGGCGGCGTCACCACGCTCATCGACATGCCGCTCAACTCGCTGCCCCCGACCGTCGACCCGCCCGCGCTCGCGGCCAAACGCGCCGCCGCCGAAGGCGCCTGCGCCGTGGACGTCGGCTTCTGGGGCGGCGCGGTCCCCGGCAACACGCCCTCGCTCCGCCCGCTCCACGACCTCGGCGTCTTCGGATTCAAGTGCTTCACCTCCGACTCGGCGGTCCCGGAGTTCCCGCCCCTCGCGCCCGCCGAGATGAGAGCGGCCTTCCGCGAGATCGCCGCCTTCGGCGGCCTGGTCATCGTGCACGCCGAGGACCCGGCCTCGCTGTCCCCGCCGACCGGCGGCGACTACCGCGCCTTCCTCGCCTCCCGCCCGCCCTCCGCCGAACGCCGGGCCGTCGAACAGGTCGTCCGGCTGGCGGAGGAGACCGGGGTGCGCGCCCACATCCTGCACCTGTCGGCGGCCGACTGCCTGGACGTCCTCGCCAAGGCCCAGGCCGACGGCCTGCCGGTGACCGCCGAGACCTGCCCCCACTACCTGACCCTCTGCGACGGCGACGCCGGGACCGCCGCGTTCAAGTGCTGCCCGCCCATCCGCGACGCCGCCAACCGCGACCGGCTCTGGCAGGGACTCGCCTCCGGAGTGATCTCCTGCGTCGTCACCGACCATTCGCCCTGCACGCCCGACCTGAAACGCGGCGACTTCGCCACCGCGTGGGGCGGCGTCTCGTCCCTGCAACTCGGGCTCCCCGCCGTCTGGACGGCGGCCCGCGCCCGCGGCCACGACCTGGCCGCGGTCGCCCGCTGGATGTCCGAGGCCCCCGCCGCCCTCGCCGCCGTCCCCCGCAAGGGCGCCATCGCCGTCGGAAACGACGCCGACCTCGTCGCCTTCGCCCCGGACGAGACCTTCACCGTCGACCCCGCGTCCCTCCACCACCGCCACCCGGTCACCCCCTACGAGGGCAGAACGCTGACGGGGGTCGTCCAGGCCACCTGGCTGCGCGGCGCACCCGTCGGCGACGTCCCCGCCGGCCGCCTGCTCACCCGCGAGGAGGGACGATGACCGACGTCACCGCCCTGCCGGACCTGGCCGTCCGCACCCTCGGCGGGTCGGTCGTCGCCGCCAGCGACGAGTCCTTCGCCGAGAAGGAGAATCTGCTCAACCCGTGGAGACCGGCCTTCCGCCCGGAGACCTTCGGCCCGAAGGGCCAGCTCTACGACGGCTGGGAGACCGCCCGCCGCCGCACCCCCGGCCACGACTGGGCCCTGATCCGCCTGGGCCTCCCGGGCCGGATCCACGGCATCGTCATCGACACGGCCTGGTTCAAGGGCAACTACCCCCCACACGCCTCAGTGGAGGCCTGCTTCGCCGACGGCTACCCCACGCCCGCCGAACTCGACGCCGCCGACTGGCTGGAGATCGTCCCGAAGACCCCCCTCCAGGGCGACACCACCCACACCCTCCCGACGGCCGAGCCGGAACGCGTCTTCACACACGTCCGCCTCAACGTGTTCCCGGACGGCGGAATCGCGCGCCTCCGCGTCCACGGCAGGGTCGTCCCGAACCCCGCCTACCTGACGGGCCTGACGGTGGACCTGGCCGCCCTGGAGAACGGCGCCCACGTCCTCGACTGCTCCGACCGCTTCTACTCGTCCCCCGACAACATGCTGTTCCCCGGCTTGGCCCGCACCCAGGCCGAAGGCTGGGAAACCGCCCGCCGCCGCGACGGAGGCAATGACTGGGCCGAGATAGCCCTGGCCGCCCCCGGCGCCATCGAACTCGCCGAAATCGACACCACGAACCTCAAATTCAACGCCCCCGCCGAAGCCCAGCTGACGGCCACCACCACAAAAGGCGACCACGCCGTCATCCTCCAGCGCACCCGCCTGCAACCCGACACCCGCCACCGCTACCGCCTGAAAACCCCCGAGATAGCGAAGGTCCGCCTGGACATCTACCCCGACGGCGGCATAGCCCGCCTACGCCTCTGGGGCCCCCTAACCCCCAAAGCCGAACAAGCCCTAATAACCCAATGGAACTCTCACACCCGTAAATAACGGACTGTGATGCACGCCACACGAGAAGTCATTGGATAGTCACGGTATCTAACAGTGGCGGTCAAGTAACTTGCCGTGCATGGTCACCGCCAAACACGAAGGGCCAATAAAGATCATCCGGGACAACCCGGAAGTCGTGGCCCAATTACTCAAAACCGCCTTCGGAATCGACGTGTCCGACGCGGCCACCATCAGGTCGACGAGCGAGAGCTGTACACAGCCGGCCCCCGCCGCCTACGTCGCCGACAACGTCGTGGAAATATGCGAAGCCGGGTCCACCGAGCCCACCATCGGCGTCATAGCCGAAACCCAGCTCGCCAAGGACCCCGACAAGCACGGCAGCTGGCCGGTCTATCTGACCTCGCTGCACGCCAAGCTCCTGTGCCCGTGCTATCTCCTGGTCATCTGCCCCAGCCGATCGGTGGCGGAATGGGCGCGCGAGGCGATCCAGATCGGTCACCCGGGCTTCAACCTCGTCCCGTACGTGGTCGGCCCTGGCATGGAGCCCCTCGTCACCACCCCCGACCAGGCCGCACAGAGGCCAGAGATGACCGTTTTGGCCGCACTGGCCAACATCATCCCGACCGACAAGGAGTCCCTGGAGATCACGCACGCCGCCCTCGCCACCATCTCGAACGAGGACGAGGAAAACGGTCGTCTGTACACTGACCTGGTAATGGGCGTGCTCTCGAAAGGCGCCCGAAAGATCTTGGAGGGGTACGTGAAAGCCGGAGCCGCCGGATACAAGTTCAAGAGCGAGCCGTTCCGGCGCTCGCACGCCGAAGGCCAGGCCGAAGGCGAGGCGAAGTCGGTGCTGAAGGTTCTCGAGGCGCGGGGGCTTTCGGTGTCGGACGACGTGCGGGAGCGGGTCCTGGCCTGCACTGACCCGGAGCAGTTGGATCAGTGGCTGGTTCGGGCTGTCACGGCGGAGCGTGCTGACCAGTTGTTCGGCTGAGGCGCGCGGGCGCGGATGAGGACGCCCCCGGTGGGTGCCGGGGGCGTTGGGCCGGTCACGGGGCCTCGGTGGGGTCTTCCAGGAGGTCGTCGAACTCGCCGTCCTTGACGCCGGCGATGAAGGCGTCCCACTCGGCCTCGGTGAAGTAGAGGATCGGGCCCTCGGGGTTCTTGGCGTCGCGCATGACGACGGCCCGCTCACCGAAGTCCTTGTGCTGGACGGGGACGTCCTTGCCATCGATGAACTCGATGATGACCCCGTCGCTGAGGATCGGTTCCTGTCCGGTCACTGGCACCCCTTTTTCGTCCTGGCTCCTGTCGGACCCAAGGCTAATGGGGAACGCATGGGCGGCACATGGGAAAACGGTGACTCTCCGTTCGCTCCCGTGTCGCTCAGTCGATGAGGAGGCGCGAGGCGGTGATCTCCAGGCGGGCCTGGATCTCCTCGGCGGTGGCGTTGCCGCGCAGCATCTCGATCATCTCCATGGTCCAGATGCCGGACAGGGCGCGGGCGACGAGGCGGCGGGGGTCCTCGGCGGGGATGTTCTCCGGCGGGCCGGACGCGGCGCGCAGGAGCAGCTCGCTCATGCGGTCGCCGAAGTCGGTCTTGACGTCGGAGAGGAGGAGGGAGCGGATCAGCGCCTCCGCCAGCTCCGGCTCGCGCATCAGGCCGCGGGTGGCGCGCATCAGCACCTCGACGGCGCGGTCCGGGGCGCCTCCGGCGCGGGGCGGGCGGCGCTCGATGCTGCCTTCGAGGAGGTCGAGCTCCTCGCTGACGACGGCGACGACCAGGTCCATCTTGGACGGGAAGTAGCGGTAGAGGGTGCCGAGGGCGACGCCCGCGCGCTCGGACACGGTGCGCATCTGCATCGCCTCGATCCCGCCGCGCGATGCGAGCGCCGCGGCCGCCTGGACGATACGCTTGCGCCGCTGGTGCTGGCTGCGGGAGCGCACGCCCTGGCCGCCCGGCTGACCCCGGGTCTCCTCCCCGGTCACTGTCGGCTCTGCGGTCACGGTCGCCTTCCCTTCTGTGCGGGCCCGGTCGCCCGACGCGTCCCTCCCAGGGTACCGCTCTTGCGAGAACCTGTTATCTGATCAGCTCATCGCGATCTCGTCTCCGGCCGCCCTTACCCGCCCGGTTTCCCATGACACCCAGGCGAACCGGGTTCCGAAGGAGGGAGATCGGCCCTCTGGACACTTAGTAGAATCTGTTCTACTTTTTCGCCGTGGGACGGAGCGGGGAGGTGGGCCGGTGAGCGTCGCGGCGCTGCTGGAGGCGCGGGCGGACGACGACCGCCCCGGGCTGCGGTCCGCCGACGACGGCCGGGCCTGGACGTGGCGGGAGGTCGTGGCCGAGTGCGCGGCGCGCGCCGCGTGGATGCGCGGCGAGGCGCGGCCCGACCGGCCGGTCCACGTCGGCGTCCTGCTCGACAACCTTCCCGAGGTGGTGTTCCTCCTCGGGGGCGCGGCGCTGTCGGGGGCCGTGGTCGTGGCGCTGAACCCGACGCGGAGCGCCGTCGAGCTTGCGGGTGACGCGAAGCGCGCCGACTGCGATCTTGTGCTGGCCCAGCCGCGGTATGCGGGCAAGGCCGCCGCGCTCGGGCTGCCCGTGGTCGACGTGGACGCCTTCGGTGAGCTGATCGCGCCCTTCGCGGGCTCGCCGGTCCCCGGCGTCTCGGCGATCGGGGCCGGGACGCTGCTGATGCTGATCTTCACTTCCGGGACGTCGGGGCGTCCGCGGGCCGTCCGCGTCACCCACCGGAAGGTGGTCGTGCCGGGCGAGATGCTCGCCGGGCGCATGCTGTCGCCGGAGGCCGTCGTCTACTGCCCGATGCCGCTGTTCCACTCGGGCGCGGTCATGGCGGCGTACGCGCCGGCGCTGGCCGCCGGGGCCGAGCTGGTGCTGCGCGCCCGGTTCTCGGCGTCGGCCGTCCTGCCGGACGTGCGCGCCCACGGCTGCACCTACCTGCACTACGTCGGCAAGGCCCTCTCGTACGTGCTGGCCACACCGGCGGGGGAGGACGACGCCGACAATCCGGTGCGGTTCGCGTTCGGGAACGAGGCGGCACCGGTGGAGCAGAAGGCGTTCGGTGAGCGTTTCGGGTGCTTCGTCATCGACGGCTACGGATCGACGGAGACGGCGATCTCGCTGGCGCCCGACCCGTTCGGGCCGCAGGGCGCGCTCGGGAGGCTCACCGACGGCATCGCGATCCTCGATCCGGCGGGCCGGCCGTGCCCGCCCGGCGTGTTCGACGAGGCCGGACGCCTGGTGAACGGCGACGAGGCCGTGGGGGAGCTGGTCAACACCGGCGACCTCGGCCTTTTCGACGGGTACTACAAGGAGGACGCCCCCGACCGGCTCCGCGACGGCATGTTCTGGAGCGGCGACCTCGCCTACGCCGACGCGGACGGCTACGTCTTCTTCGCCGGGCGCAGCGGCGACCGGGTCCGCGTGGACGGCGAGAACTTCGGCGCCGTCCAGGTGGAACGGGTCCTGGCGGAGCTTCCCGGCGTCCGGCAGCTCGCCGTGTACGGGGTGCCGGACGCGGCGTCCGGCGACCAGGTGATGCTGGCCGTCGCCGCCGACGCCTTCGACCCGGGCGCGTTCGCCGGCTACCTGCGCGGGCGCGCCGACCTCGGGCCGAAGTGGATCCCGCGGTACGTGCGGGTGGCGCGGGAGCTGCCCGCGACCGCCTCCAACAAGATCCTCAAGCGCCGGCTGGCCCGGGAGGGCTGGCGCACCGACGACCCGGTGTGGTGGCGGCCCGGCCGCGACCTCGACTACCGCCCGATGACCGCCGCGGACGCGGCCGCGCTGCGGGACGAGTTCGAGCGCCGCGGCCGGCTGCACCTCCTGGAAGGGAGCGGATGAGTGGACTTCAACCTCGACGAGACCCAGCAAGAGATCAAGGGGCTCGCGGCGGACGTGCTCGCGCGGGAGGCCGCGCAGGAGCGGCTGGAGGCGTTCGAGAAGAGCGAGGCGCCCTATGACGACGTGACGTGGAAGGCGCTCGCGCAAGCGGGGCTGCTCGGCGTCGTCCTGCCCGAGGACGCGGGCGGCGCCGGGCTCGGGCCGGTCGAGCTGGCGGTGGTCCTGCGGGAGGTCGGGGTCCGCACCGCGCCCGTCCCGGCGTACGCCTCGCTCGCGCTGGCGGCCGTCCCGATCGGGGCGCACGGGACGCCGGAGCAGCGCGCCCTGCTGGCCCCGCTCACCGAGGGCGCGACGATCCTGACGGGCGCGTACCGCGAGGTCGGCCGGGCAGGGGAGGTCGCCGCGACGGCCCGCCCGGACGGCGGCGGGTACGTGCTGGACGGCGTGAAGACGTTCGTCCCGTACGCGCGGGAGGCGTCCCTGATCCTCATCCCGGCCCGCGTCGAGGGGGGCGGCGTCGGGGTGTTCCTCGTGGAGCCCTCCGCCGTGACGATCACCGGGCAGCCGTCGGCGACGTCGGAGCCGCTGTCGCGGGTCGCCCTGGACGGTGTCCGGGTCGGCGCGGACGCCCTGCTCGGCGGGACGTCGGACGGCGCCGCCTGGGACACCCTGCGCCGCTCGGCCGTCGCGGGCGCGGTCGCCGTCGCGTCCGGCGTCATCGAGGGCGCGCTGGAGCTGACGAAGGAGTACACGAAGACGCGCGAGCAGTTCGGCCGGGCGCTCGCGCAGTTCCAGGCGGTCACGATGCAGATCGGGGACGTCTACATCGCCAAGCGCGCGCTGGACGTGGCCGTGTGGGCGGGCGTGTGGCGCCTGGCGCAGGGCGCGGACGACGCCGAGGAGGTCCTCACCATCGCCGCCTACAACGCGTGCGACCCCGTGGTGAAGGCGCTCTACACCTGCCAGCACCTGCACGGCGGCATCGGCCTGGACATCACCTACCCGCTGCACCGGTACTTCGCCTGGGGCAAGCACTGCGGGCATCTGCTCGGCGGCGGCGAGGACCGTCTCGACGCGCTCGGCGCCCTCATCGCCCAGGAGGCCTGAATGTTCATCGACCTGACCGACGAGCAGAAGCGGCTGCGCGCCGAGCTGCGCGAGTACTTCGAGAACTGCCTGACCGCGGAGCAGCGCGCGGCCATCCGCGCCGACCCGTTCGGCCCGCCCTACCTGGAGCACTGCCGGAGGCTCGGCCGCGACGGGATGCTCGGCGTCGCGCTCCCGAAGGAGTACGGGGGCCGCGGCTACGGCCCGGTCGAGCAGACGATCTTCGCCACCGAGATCGCCCGCGCCGAGGTCACCTACCCGCTGATCACGCTGAACTCCGTGGCGCCGACGATCCTGCAGTACGGGTCGGAGGCGCACAAGGAGCGGTTCATCCCGCGCATCCTCGCCGGCGAGTGCCACTTCGCGATCGGCTACAGCGAGCCCGGCGCCGGGACCGACCTCGCGGCGCTGCGCACCACCGCCGTCCGGGACGGCGACCACTACGTCGTCAACGGCCAGAAGATCTTCACCTCCGGCGCCCACCACGCCGACTACGTGTGGCTCGCGGCCCGCACCGACCCGGAGGCCAAGAAGCACAAGGGCATCTCGATGCTCATCGTGGACTGCGCGGACCCGGGCTTCTCCTGGACGCCGATCATCACGATGGACGGCGCGCACCACACGAACTCGACGTACTTCCAGGACGTCCGCGTCCCGGCCGACATGCTGATCGGCGAGGAGAACAAGGGCTGGGACCTCATCGTCAACCAGCTCAACCACGAGCGGGTCACGCTCGGCCCGGCCGGGAACATCGGGCACACCCACGTCCGGTTCGCGCGGTGGGCCCGCACGACCCGGGGGCCGGGCGGCCGCCCGCTCATCGAGGAGCCCGCCGTGCGGCGCGCGGTCGCGCAGGTCTACGCCTACCTGCGCGCCAACGAGCTCCTCAACTGGCAGGTGGCGGCCAACCAGGACCTCGGCTGGCTCGGCGCGGCCGACGCGTCCGCCACCAAGATCTACGCCTCGGAGCGGATGCAGGAGGTCGGCCGGATCGTCGGGGACGTCCTGGCCCGGTACGGCGACCCGGGCGACCCGGAGACGGCGGACTTCATGGAGGCCCAGGACCGGCTCGCCAAGGGCGCGCTCGTGCTGACCTTCGGCGGCGGGGTCAACGAGATCCAGCGCGAGCTGATCGCCATGATCGGCCTCGGGCTGCCCCGGGCGCCGCGCTGATGCCGCGCTGATGCCGCGGGGGCCGGCCGGGTCGGGCGGCGGTTCGCCGCCTGACCGCGGGCCGCCCCGCGGTCAGACCTTCCTGGCCCGCACCTGCTTCGGCCCTGCGCCGTGGGCGAAGCCGGCGACCTCCCGGGGGTCGCGGTGGGCGTGCTCGTGCAGTTGCAGCCGGGACGTGGCGCGCCGGAGGTCGTCCATGAACAGGTCGGCGAGGTCGTGCCCGAACCCGTTGCGCACCACGACGCGCAGGACGTCGAGGTCGGTGCGGTTCTCGGGGAAGCTGTAGGCGGGCACGAGCCACCCGTTCTCGCGCAGAGCGGCGGACACGTCGTAGACGGTGAAGCCGGGGGCGTCTCCCCGGACGCGGAACGCGAACACCGGGAGTTCGCCGCCGTCGGTGAGCGTCTCGTACGGGCCGAGCCCGGCGATCTCGGCGGCGAGCCGGGTGGCGACGTCCCGGCACCCCTGCTGGACGCGGCGGTACCCGTCGAAGCCGAGCCGCAGGAAGTTGTAGTACTGGGCGACGACCTGCGCCCCGGGGCGGGAGAAGTTCAGCGCGAACGTCGGCATGTCGCCGCCGAGGTAGTTGACGTGGAAGACGAGGTCGTCCGGGAGGGCGTCCTCGTCCCGCCACAGCGCCCAGCCCACGCCCGGCATGACGAGCCCGTACTTGTGGCCGGAGGTGTTGATGGAGGCGACCCGCGGCAGCCGGAAGTCCCACGGCAGGTCGGGGTCGAGGAACGGGGCGATCATCGCGCCGGACGCGCCGTCCACATGGACCGGGACGTCGAGCCCGGTGCGGGCCTGCAGGTCGTCGAGCGCCGCCGCGATGTCGGCCACGGGCTCGTAGCTCCCGTCGAACGTGGAGCCGAGGACGGCGACGACGCCGATGGTGTTCTCGTCGCAGAGCTCCACGGCCTCCCGCGCGCCGAGGTGGTAGCGGTCGCCCTCCATCGGCACGTAGCGGGGCTCGACCTCGAAGTAGTTCGCGAACTTCTCCCAGCAGATCTGCACGTTGACGCCCATGACGAGGTTGGGGCGGTCGGCCGGCGCGCCCGCGGCCCGCCGCCGCTCCCGCCAGCGGCGCTTGAGCGCGAGGCCGCCGAGCATCGCGGCCTCGCTCGATCCGGTGGTGGAGCAGCCCACGGCGTGGTGCGGGTCCTCCGCGTTCCACAACCGGGCGAGCATGCGCACGCAGCGCATCTCCAGGTCGGCGGTGCGCGGGTACTCGTCCTTGTCGATCATGTTCTTCTCGGCGCACTCGGCCATCAGCAGCCGCGCCTCCGGCTCGGCCCACGTGGACACGAACGTCGCCAGGTTCAGCCGCGCGTTGCCGTCCAGCATCAGCTCGTCGTGGACCACCTGGTAGGCGGTGGACGGCTCCATCTCCCCGGCGGGCAGCCGGTTCCGCGGGACCGTCAGGGGCTCCCGCGTGAAGATCGGGTTGATCTCCAGGTCGCGGCCGGCGCGCCCGGCGCGGGGCGGGTGCTTCGGAGCCATGTCGCCCTCCTCGTCCGTGCGGGGACGGGGCGCCCCCGGTCCCGCACGTCAGGTACCCGCCGCGCCGCCGCGCACACACCGCGTGAGCGTGTCGTCGCAGGTCGGGCGCCCGCCGGGGCCCGGGTCAGCCCGCGGGGGAGGGCTCGTCGAAACCGTTCTCCAGGATGGCGAAGGCCTGGTCGACGGTCTCCGACAGCGTGGAGAACGCCCCGCCGAGGCGGCGGGTGGCGTCGGCGGCGGCCTGGAACGCGCAGGTGGTGGCGGCGGCGACGACGTGCGGGCGCAGTTCCGTGGCGGGGTCCAGGCCCATCCGCTCGGCGATGACCTCGGTGAGCAGCGCCTGCTTCTTCTGCGCGTGCTCCAGGCTGCCCGCCATCAGCGTCGGGCTGTCGCTCATCATGGAGAGCATGCACTCGAAGCGGCCGGGGTCGAATCCGAGCTCGCCGGCCTCGCAGGCGCGCGCGATCTCCACCACGGTGTGCCGCAGCGCGGTCATGATCGGCTCGTCCGGGGGGCGTTCGGCGAGCTTGCCCAGCACGGCGCGGGTCTGCTCTTCCTGGAAGGTGAGGGCGACGTCCTCTTTCGAGGCGAAGTAGCGGAAGAACGTGCGGGACGAGACGTCCACGGCGTCGGCGATCTCCTCGACGGTGGTGGCGTCGAACCCCTTCTCGGCGAAGAGGGTGAACGCGGCGTCGACGAGCGCCTCTCGGGTGCGCTGCTTCTTGCGTTCGCGCCTGCCCGGGGGCTGGGAACCGGGGCCGGACGTGCCGGTCTCGGGGGCGGTCGCGGTCATGCGCGCATTGTAATCGCCCGGCGATCGTCCGTCGAGCGCTGGATGTCGTGACGTGAAACATGTCGCATGCAGACCAAGGGCAGTTGACGACAACTGTCATGCCATGACAGTTTGTGCCCATGCCAAGCCGGAGGTCGATATGACTCAGTCCCATGGCGCCGAGACCCTCGAACCGGGCGCCGTCCCCATACCGCCGCGCGACCAGGCGCGCGGCCGTCCCGCCAGGGCGGGACACGGGCATCCCTGGCTCACGCTCGTCGCGGTCGCGCTGGGCGTGATGATGGTCGGGCTGGACGCGACCGTCGTGTCCATCGCCAACCCCGCGATCGCCAAGGACCTCGGCGCGAGCCTGTCCGGCCTGCAGTGGGTCACCAACGCCTACCTGCTGGCGCTCGCCGTCACGCTGATCCCGGCCGGGAAGATCGCCGACCGCTTCGGCCGCAAGCGCACCTTCCTCGCGGGCGTCGTCGGGTTCGCCGTGTCGTCGGTGCTGATCGGGCTCTCGGGCGGGCTCGGCATGGTGATCTTCTGGCGGGTCGTGCAGGGGTTCGCGGGGGCGCTCCTGCAGCCCGCGAGCCTGGCCCTGCTGCGCAACACGTTCCCGGCCGAGCGGCTCAACGCCGCGATCGGCATCTGGGGGTCCACGGTCGGGATCTCCATCGCGGGCGGCCCGATCGTCGCCGGGCTGCTGGTGGAGAACGTCAACTGGGAGTCGGTGTTCTTCCTGAACGCCCCGCTCGGGCTGGTCGCGCTGCTCGTCGGCCTGTGGGTGATCCGCGAGTCGCGGGACGAGGAGGCCGCCGGCTCGTTCGACCTGGCGGGCGTCGCGCTGCTCAGCGGCGCGCTGTTCGCCCTGGTCTGGGGGCTCATCAAGGCCGGTGAGCACGGGTTCGGCGCCACCGTCCCGCTCGTGTCGTTCGCCGCGTCCGTCGTGCTGTTCGCCGCGTTCGTCTGGAACGAGCTGCGGGTGGAGCGCCCGCTGCTGCCGCTCGGGCTGTTCCGGTCGGTGTCGCTGTCGGCGGCGACCGGCCTCATCGTGCTCGGCTTCTTCGGGATGTTCGGGACGATCTTCTTCATCACCCTGTACCTGCAGCAGGTGCACGGCATGAGCCCGGTGGACGCGGGCGTGCGGATGCTCCCGATGACCGGCGTGTTCATCGTCGCCTCCCCGGTGGCGGGCGCGCTGACCAGCCGGTTTGGGCCGCGGGTGCCGCTCGTCCTCGGGATGGCGTTCACCGCGGCGGCGATGTTCGGCCTGTCGCGCATCGGGGTGGACGCCCCGTACGTGCAGCTGTGGCCGTGGTTCGTGCTGGTCGGCCTGGCGTTCGGGATGGTCATCGTGGCCGGCACCGAGGCCATCGTCGGCAACGCGCCGGCCCATCTCGCGGGCGTCGCGGGCGGCCTCCAGCAGACCGCCTCGCAGGTCGGCGGCGTCCTCGGCACGTCGGTGCTGGGCGTGCTGCTGTCGACCAGGGTCGGGGACGTGCTGTTCGGGAGGCTCACCGGCGCGGGCCTTCCCGGGGCGGCGGCACACCAGCTCGAAGGGCAGGGCGGGCTCGTCTCGCAGGGGGTGGCGCCCATCCCGCCCGGCACGTCGAAGGAGGCGGCCGACGCCATCACGACGGGGAGCCACCTCGCGTTCATGGACGGCTTCCAGACGTCCCTGACCGTGGCGGGCGCCGTCGCGGTCGTCGCGGTGCTCGCCGCGCTCCTGGTGCGGCGGGGGACCTCTCCGGTCGAAGGCGCGGCCGCCGCGTAGGCCCCGGTCTAGGCTGCCGGTGTGATGGGTTTCGCGAGGCTTCGCCGGATCCTCAGGTCCTATCCGATGCCGCTGGCCTTCCTCGGCCTGTTCGCGGCCGTGTGGATGGTGCAGGTGCTGGTCCTGCCGCCGGGCGCGCGGCAGGCGGTGATCGCCTGGGCCAGCACCAACCTGGCCAACCTCGCGGTCAACCCGGTCGGGACGATGGTCGCCTCGGCGTTCGTCGCCGAGGGGTCGCAGGGCGTGCTGCTCGTCGCGGCGGCGATCGGGCTGTTCCCCACCACCCGGCGGTTCGGGAACCTGCGGGCCGTCGCCCTCGTCGCGGCCTCGCACGTGCTCGGCACGCTCGTCAGCCAGGGGATCGCGCTGGTGCGGCTGGAGGCGGGCCTGCTCTCGGACTCCATCCGCACGATCCCCGACGTCGGCCCGTCCTACGTGCTGTGCGCGGCGCTCGTCGCGGCCTTCCTGTACGGGGACGGGCGGGTCCGCCGGCTGGTCGCGCTGGCCTGGTGGTGCGCGCTCGTGCCCGTCCTGCTGGACGGTCTGCTCACGCTGGAGGTCGCCGCCGTCGGCCACCTGGTGGCCATGCTCACCGGCGCGGCGGCCGGGGGGCTGCTCCTGCTCCTCGAACGCAGGCGCGGGCCCGCGCCGCTGGGCGCGGTGCCCGCGGGGCCCGCGGCCGCCGGGACGGGCGAGGCCTGAGCCCGGTCAGCCCTCGCCGCCCGGCTGCGGAGCCGGGTTCGAGGTCGGGCTCGGGGACGGGGTCCCCGGGTCCGGCGGCGGGTCGGACGGAGTGTCCGGCGGCGTCGTCGGGTCCGTCGAGCCGTCGTCCGGCGGGGTCGTCGGGTCGGACGGGGTGTCCGGGGGAGTGGTCGGCGTCGCGTCGTCCGGGGGCGTGGACGGCTTCTCCGGCTTCGCGGGGGTGCCGGACGCCGGGGGCTTCTCGCGTGCGGGCTCCTTCGACGGCGACGTCGCGGGCGGCGCCGGCGCGGGGGGCGCCGCACCGCCGGCCGGGGACCCGCCCGCCTGCTGCGGGGGCGAGCCGTACGCGCTGGTCACCGGGTTCCGCGACGCGCCGCCGTCCGCGCGCTCGGAGCCGGTCAGGCCGGGCGCCGGGTCCTGCGGGACGCCGCGGCTGGACGTGGACGCCGGATGCGTCTGCCCGCTGCTCGCCGTCGGCGTGAGCGAGGCGGCGCTGCCGCCCTTGGCGGCGGGCCAGGACACCAGCAGCCCGATGACGGCGGCGGCGGACGCGGCGACGCCCGCGACCGCGCCGAGGCCCCTGGAGGCGAAGCCGGAGGCCCCGCGCCTGCGGCGGTCCGCCCGCTCCGGGCCGATCACGACGAGCGGGCTCGGCGAGACGACGCTCGGCAGCGGCCGGGCGGCCTCCTCCTCGCAGGCCGCGAGGACCTGGTCGCGCAGCCAGCCGGGCGCGTGCGCGGGGGCCCGCCGGGCGAGCAGCCGCGGCAGCCGTCCCTTCTCGAACGCGGAGATGAGGTCGAGCCGCGCCTCGGTGGCGCCGCGCATCAGGATGTCGAGGACGGCCCGCTCCAGCCGCGTCCGCGCCGCGTTGAACAGCTGCGCGACGGTGTCCGGAGCGAGGCCGAGCACGCGGGCGATGTCGTGCGGTTCGAGCCACTCGCCCGCCCACAGCAGCAGGACCTCGCGGTGGTCGGAGCGCAGGCTCCCGGCGGCGCGCAGCAGCGGGTCGGGGTCGGCGAACAGCGGACCGCGCGCGCCGGTGCCGACGGCCGGCTCGCCGGCGAACGCGCCGCGCTCGGCGCACGCCGTCCGGGAGAGCGAGTAGAGCCAGAGCACGCTGTCGCCGCGCGGCGGCTGGTGCACGGCCGCGCTGAAGGTGTCGCCCACGGCCGCCGCCGCGAGCTGGTCGCCGACGAGCGACCAGCAGTAGGCGTACAGGCGGTCGGCGTGCGCGTCGTAGAGCGAGCCCAGGTCTCCGCCCATGTGACCCCCCGTCTCCGTCCGGTTTCACTTCCGGCAAAACGTGCATATCGCTGGCCAGGGGACTCTAGCGGCTCCGGTCGACCCCTGAGAAGCCAGGGATCGGACAAAGCGTCGAATAGCACGGAAGGTAGCAGTGAGTGCTGCGGACGGTGACGTTCACGGAGATTTAAGAAACTTCCCGAAAAACCGCTGATTCCTGATCCGGTTCAGCAGGGAAGGTTCGAACCCGTTATCGATACCCGAGGAGTCAATGGTGACCCGGCTCACAGTGGACGACGTCTACCAGCACATTCGCGGAGTCTGCTTCAAGACCGGCCCGCCCGGGACGGTCGGCGCGGAGACCGAGTGGCTCGTGGTCGACGCGGTCGACCCGGCCGCCCACGTGCCCGCCGAGCGGGTGCGGGCCCTCGTGGCCGGGGCGGGCCCGCCGCCCGGCGGGAGCAAGGTGACCTACGAGCCGGGCGGCCAGCTCGAACTCAGCTCCGCCCCGTTCGGGACGCTGGGCGACCTGACCGCCGCCCTCGGCCGGGACGTCGCCCACGTGCGGGACGCGCTCGCACCGGAGGGGCTCGCGCTCGCCGGGCACGGCGTCGATCCCGTCCGCGCGCCCCGGTTCCAGGCCGACCACCCCCGGTACGCGTGCATGCGGGACTACTTCTGCGCGGGCGGATTCCACGACGCGGGGCTGGCGATGATGTGCTCGACCGCGTCGGTCCAGGTGAACCTGGACATCGGCGCCGACGACGCGGACGCGGCCCGCCGCTGGCGGCTCGTGCACGCGCTCGGGCCGGTGCTGGTCGCCGCGTTCGCCAACTCGCCGCTGCGGGCCGGCCGCCGCACCGGGATGCGCTCGTCCCGGCAGGGCATCTGGACCGAGCTCGACCCGTGCCGCACCCTGCCGGTGCTGCGGGACGGGGCGGACGGCGACCCCGCCGAGGCGTGGACGCGGTACGCGCTCGACGCCCAGGTCATGCTCGTCCACACCCCGGACGACGAATGGGTGCCCGCCCCCGGCATGTCCTTCCTGGAGTGGCTGGCCAAGGGGGAGCCCGGCGAGGACGACCTCGCCTACCACCTGTCCACGCTGTTCCCGCCGGTCCGTCCGCGCGGCTGGCTGGAGCTCCGCATGATCGACGCGCTGCCCGGCCCGTACTGGCCGGTGCCCGTCGCCGTCGCCACCGCCCTGCTGGACGACCCCGCCGCCTCCCGCGCCGCCGAGGCCGCGGTCGAACCGGTGGCGCACCGGTGGGCGGCGGCGGCCCGCGACGGCCTGTCGGACCCCGCCCTGGCCAGGGCCGCGCGGGCCTGCTTCGCGGCGGCGCTGGACGCGCTCGCGCGGCTCGGCGCGCCCGGTCTCGTCCCCCTGGTCGAGGAGTACGCCCACCGGTACGTCCTGCGGGGCCGCAGTCCCGCCGACGACCGGCCCGCCGCGTCCCCGACACGTCCGATTCCGATGGAGGATCCGACATGAGCTCGCCTGGCCCGTCCGCGGACGAGGCCGCCCTGAAGGAACTGATCGCCGACGAGCTCGGCGCGGTGCGCGACCGCAGCCTGCGCCTCACCACCGAGGTCCTCGACGAGGACGGTCTCACCGCGCAGGTGTCGCCGCTGATGTCGCCGCTCGTGTGGGACCTCGCCCACGTCGGCAACTACGAGGAGCTGTGGCTGCTGCGCGCGGCCGCCGGGCAGGAGGCGATGCGCCCCGAGATCGACGATGTGTACGACGCGTTCGAGCATCCGCGGGCGGAGCGGCCGACGCTGCCGCTCCTGAAGCCGGAGGAGGCCCGGTCCTACCTCGGCGCGGTCCGCTCCAAGGTGCTCGACTCGCTGGCGTCGGTGCGCTTCGACACCCCGGATCCGCTGACGTCGGGCGGGTTCGTGTACGGGATGGTCGTCCAGCACGAGCACATGCACGACGAGACCATGCTGGCCACCCACCAGCTGCGCCGCGGTGCCCCCGCCCTCCTCGACCCCAAGGCGGAACCGCTCCAGGTGCCCGGCGAGGCGTCCGGCGCCGAGGAAGCGCTCATCGAGGCGGGCCCGTTCCAGATGGGGACGTCGGACGAACCATGGGCGTACGACAACGAGCGCCCCGTCCACCTCGTCGACCTGCCCGCGTACTACATCGACGTGGAACCGGTCACCAACGCGGCCTACACCGCGTTCATCGAGGCCGGTGGCTACGACGACCCGCGCTGGTGGGACCCGGCCGGATGGGAGTGGCGCAACAGCAGCGGCAAGCGCGCCCCGGCCTTCTGGGAGCGTGAAGGGGGGCAGTGGTCGCGCCGCCGGTTCGGGCGGTCGGAACCCGTCCCGCCCGGCGAACCCGTCCAGCACGTGTGCTGGTACGAGGCGGACGCGTACGCGCGGTGGGCCGGGAAGCGGCTGCCGACCGAGGCCGAGTGGGAGAAGGCCGCCCGCTGGGACCCCGCGGCAGGACGGTCACGCCGCTACCCGTGGGGCGACGTCTACGAAGAGGGCCGCGCCAACCTCGGGCAGCGGGCGCTCCGTCCGTCCGAGACCGGCTCCTACGCGGCCGGTGCGTCGGCGTACGGGGTGCGGCGCCTCCTGGGGGACGTGTGGGAGTGGACGTCGTCGGACTTCCACGGCTACCCCGGCTTCCGCTCGTTCCCGTACAAGGAGTACTCGGAGGTCTTCTTCGGACCCGACTACAAGGTGCTGAGGGGCGGGTCCTGGGCGACGCACCCGCTCGCCATACGCGGCTCGTTCCGCAACTGGGACTACCCCATCCGCCGGCAGATCTTCTCCGGGTTCCGCTGCGCCCGCTCGGCGGGGCCGGCCACGGAGCCGACGACGGGGGTGGCCCGCTAGATGTGCCGCCATCTCGGTTACCTGGGGCCCGAGCGGACGCTGCACTCCCTCATCTACGAGGGGGAGCACTCGCTGGAGACCCAGTCGTACGCGCCGCGCATGACGCAGGGCGCCCTCCTCAACGCCGACGGGTACGGCGTCGGCTGGTACCAGGACGGCGAGGCCGTCCGCTTCCGCCGGGCCCAGCCCATCTGGACCGACCAGTCGTTCCGCGAGGTCGCCGGGGCCGTGCGGGCGTCGTGCGCGGTCGCGGCGCTGCGGTCGGCGACCGTCGGGTTCCCCGTGGACGAGTCGTGCGCCCAGCCGTTCCGCGCGGGGCCGTGGCTGTTCAGCCACAACGGGAAGATCGAGGGCTACGGCGGCGTTGAGTCCAAGCTGCGGGAACTGGCCGGGGACATCGCCGAGGTCCCCGACGCCCGCGCCCCGGTCGACTCCGCGCCGCTGTTCGCCCTCGCCGTCCGGAACTGGCGGGAGGGCGCGGCGCTCGGCGAGGGCCTCGCCGCCGTCGTCGCCGCGATCACCGCGCTGGCCCCCGGCCGCTACAACCTGCTCGCCTCGGACGGGACGTCCCTGGCCGCCACGACCTGGGGCGACTCGCTGTTCGTCCGCGAGGGCGGGGAAGCGGTCCAGATCGCGTCCGAGCCGCTGGACGGCGACCCCGCGTGGCGCCGGGTCCCCGACGGCTCGCTCGTCACCGCCGGGCTCGCCGCCGGTGTCCGCATCTCCCGGCTCTGAGACCGCCCGACCCCGAAGCACGGCCCGACCCGAAGCACCGAAGGAGAACCACGTGGACCGGTTCCTGACCGCAGACGACCTCGCCAAGACGCTCCGCCAGGACGTCCGGGACGGGCTCTCCGGCACGCCCAAGACCCTGCCGCCCAAGTGGTTCTACGACGAGCGGGGCAGCGCGCTCTTCGAGGAGATCACGCGGCTGGAGGAGTACTACCCGACCCGGCGCGAGCGGGAGATCCTCACCGCCCGGGCGCCCGCCATCGCCGCCGCCACCGGCGCCCGGACGCTGCTGGAGCTCGGCGCGGGCTCGGGGGAGAAGACCCGGCTGCTGCTGGACGCGCTGGCCGGCACGCTGCGCACCTACGTGCCGGTGGACGTCAGCGGCGACTTCCTGGAGCAGGCCGCGGCCGGGATCGCCGCCGACCACCCCGGCCTGGCCGTCCGGGCCGTCGCCGCCGACTACGAGCAGCACCTGCACCTGCTGCCCGGCGGCGAGCGGCGCCTGGTCGCCTTCCTCGGCGGGACGATCGGCAACATGCCGCCCGCCGAGCGCATCGGGTTCCTCGGCGGCCTGCGCGCCACCATGGACGAGGGCGACTTCCTCCTCCTCGGCGCCGACCTCGTCAAGGACCCCGAGCGGCTCGTGCGCGCCTACGACGACGCGGCGGGCGTCACCGCCGAGTTCAACCGCAACGTCCTGTCGGTCGTCAACCGGGAGCTCGACGCCGACTTCGACACCGCCGCGTACCGGCACGTCGCGGTGTGGAACGCGGCCGAGGAGCAGATCGAGATGCGGCTGCGGTCGCTGCGCGCCCAGGACGTCCGCGTCGGCGGCCTCGACCTCGACGTGTCGTTCGCCGAGGGGGAGGAGATGCGCACCGAGATCTCCGCCAAGTTCCGGCGGGAGCGGCTGGAGGCGGAGCTCGGCGCCGCCGGGTTGGAGCTCGCAGAGTTCTGGACCGACGAGGCGGGCGACTTCTCCCTCACCCTCGCGCGGCCCGCGTCGCGCTGACGGTCCCGCCGGCGCTCAGCCCTTGCGGGCGGGGTGGTCGAGACCCATCCGCTTCAGGTCCGCCGCCAGGCGGGTCGCCACGTACAGGTGGCCCGCCGGCGTCGGATGGGTGCGGTCCCGCTTGATGAGGCGCGGCGCGTTGCCCTGGCCGGTCAGCAGGTCGCCGGTGATCCAGCCCTCGCCGATCGGGTCGACGAACGGGACGCCGAGCTGCCGGGCGAGGTTCTTCAGCGCGTCCCGGACGGCGAGCGCGCCGGGCAGCGGCGTCCCCGTCCCCCAGAGCGGGCCGACCAGCACCAGGCGGGTGCCGGGCCAGCGCTGCCGGGCGCGCTCCAGCAGCACGTGCGCCGCCGCCGCGACCTGCGGCGGGGGGATCCGCCAGTCGTTGTGGCCGCCGGACACGATCAGCATGTCGGGCGCCGGGCGCCAGCCGAGCTGGCTCTCGTACAGGCCGAGGAACGCGTGCGGGCCGCGGCCCTTCTGGACGAAGCCCGTCCCGGACCGGCCGCCGACGACGACCTGCCAGCCGAGCAGCCGCGCGGTCGCGGAGGCGTAGGTCGACTCCGGCTCGACGCCGCGGTCGCCGACGGTGTAGCTGTCGCCGAGGAACATCACCACGGGCGGGGCCCTGCGCGCCCCGTCCTTCGGGCCGTCCGCCGCGGCCGGCTTGTGCACCGAGCCCGCGAGCAGGGAACACCCCGCGAGCAGGGAACTTCCGGCGAGCGACACGACCGCCGCCAGGCACAGGCACAGCATTCGGGTCGCCGCGCCGCGTCGGGCGCGGCGAGATGTCATGGAGGACCACCAATGAGATCGGGGGACGCCTCCGTATCTTACTGACCTCGCGCCTCCCACGCGCGCACTCCGCGACCATCCCGTCACCACGGCACGGCCGCGGGGCGCGGCGAATCGCGTCCTTCCCTACATCCGCCGTTCACCCGGCGGATCGGGCCGGGCCACCTGGCGGCGGGAGGGTTCCGCGGTGACTCGACGGGAACGGCTGCGCGAACTCGACCTCCTGCGCTTCGCGGCCGCGCTGGCGGTGGTGCTGTACCACTTCACGGGATTCGGCGGCGCCGGGGCGTGGCCCGCGCCCTCGCAGGACGTCTTCCCCGAGATCGCGCCGGTCACCCGGTTCGGGTACCTCGGCGTCGACCTGTTCTTCGTCATCAGCGGGTTCGTGATCCTCATGAGCGCGTGGGGACGCGGCCCGGGGGAGTTCGGGATCTCGCGGCTCGTGCGGCTGATGCCCGCGTACTGGGTGAGCGTGCTGCTGGGCGCCGCCGTCTACGCGGTGTTCCGGATGGGGCACGGCGTCCCCGGGCTGATCGTCCCGAACCTGACGATGCTGCAGGGCGGGCTCGGCCTGCGGAACGTGGACGCCGTCTACTGGACCCTCTGGGTCGAACTCCACTTCTACGTGCTCGCCGCCGTCCTCGCGGGGATCGGGATCACCTACCGCTCGTGCCTGGTCTTCATGGCGGCCTGGATGCTCGGCGGCGTCTTCGCCGACGAGGCGGACAGCAGGATCCTCCAGGTGATGCTGGTGCCGACCTGGAGCTGCTACTTCATCGCGGGCATGGCGCTGTACATGATCCACCGGTTCGGCCCGACGCTGCTGCTCTGGGGATACGTGGCCGCGTCCTACCTGATCGCGCTGCGCTGGGGCGCCTGGCGCGCGGAGAACGTGTTCAGGGGCGCGGACGAGACCGTGGTCAGCGCCGTGATCACGGGCATCTTCGCGGTGATGATCCTCGTCGCCACCGGCCGGCTGAGCCGGCTGCGATGGCGGGGCCTGACCGTGCTCGGGGCGCTCACCTACCCCCTCTACCTCGTCCACTCCCAGCTCGCGCTTCCCCTGCTGGACGCGGTGTATCCGGGGCTCGACCGCTGGACGGCGCTGGCGGTGGTCATCGGGGGCTCGCTGCTGGCCGCCTACGCCGTGCACCGCCTGGTGGAACGCCCCGGCGCGGCGTGGATGCGGGCCCGGCTCACGGCGTCGCTGCGGCCCATGCGGCCGCCTGAGGAAACGTCTACGTTTGTCGCTCGTGGCGATCGGGGTGGACGGGGCGGTGCTGACCGCGACGGCGGCGAGCCTCGCGATCGCGCCCCGGTGGACGCGGCGCGCATGTGACCCTCCGTCCGGGGCGGGGCGGCGCTGGGCCCGTCCGGAGGCGCTTCTCGGCCTCGTCGTGGGGCTCGTCTACCTGAACCAAGTGCTCTTCACCGTGTACGTGCTGCGGGTTCACGGCGGAGACGCCTCGTTCGTCGCGAAGTATCTGCCCGAGGGATGGTTCGCGCTTGAGGACGGACCAGCCATGCGCGGCCTGGCGGAACGCTTCCCTGCGCCGGAGTTGCTGGCCCCGTCCGTCCTGCGCGTGCAGGCGTTCCTCGAACTGCCGCTGGTCCTGCTCGCGTATGTGACGGTGCTGCGGTGGCTGGACCGCGGCCTGTACCGGCGCCTGGCGCACTCGTGGCTCGTGTGGGCCGCATCGCTCTCTTACACGCTCGTCTTCTGCATGGTCGAGTGGGATCTGCACAACCCCTACACGGCGGACGACATCGTGGTCCGAGCCTGTTCGGCTGTTGTGACGCCTTTGCTGCTGCGCTGGCTGGCCGCGCAGGAGGATTCCGGTGCGGACGAGCCGTCGTTCCCGCAGATGCTCCTGTTCGCCGGATCCGTGTGGGCGCTGGGGCAGGTGGTGCTGACCGTGTATGACACGGCCCTCCTGTACAACCTGGGTCATCTGGGCGGACGCCTGCCAGGTGCGGCCGTCGCCGTTTGCGTCATCGCGGGGGCACGCTGGGCGTCACCACGTCTGAGACCAGGCGAGATGGGTGTCGCCCTGGCGTCGGTCATCAGCGGACTGCGGTGGGGGTTGCTTCTCTTCTTCGTCCCGGCGCTCGCCATCCGTTACGGAGTGAATTTCGGCACACCACTCCTGGCGGCGACGGCCGGGCTTCTCGTCGGCGTGACGGCCGCCGTGTGCGCTCTGCGGAAAGCGCTGTCCGGTGTCGGGACGGCCGGGATCGCGCTTTGGGCCGTCCAGGTGGCGGTGGCGCTTCTCGCCGGAGCCGCGGTCGGCTACGCCACCGTCCGCCTGGTCACGGACACCTACTACGAGGCCGGCCTGCTGAGGGGCGCAGCCTCCTGTTTCGCCGCCGTCATCGTGGTCTGCGCGCTGAGCGACCGATATTTCGGACGGCGGTGTGACACTTTCGGGACCGCCCGCGCTGGGAGAGATATGGGCGTCCGGCCGGGGTGAGCGGGCTTCGACCGGACGTTCCGCCTCTGGCGGGCCCGTCACCCCCGGACGGGTCCGCCAGGGCCCTTTCAGACCGGCTCGCAGACCCGTTAGGCCAGGTCAGGCGGCCTCGTCCGACGGCTGGAGTTCCTCGGTGTAGCTGACCGGCGTCCGGCGCATCACGCCCGACTCGTCGATGGAGTACTGGCCGAGCCGCCACAGCGGCGGCGAGTAGGCGTGGATCGAGACGCTGGCGTCCTCCACCCCCGTGAGCCGGTGGATGTGCTCGGGGCCGAAGCAGAAGGACGCGCCCTCGCGCATGACGGTCCGCAGGGGCTCGCCGCCGATGCGCGGGTTGTTCTCCTCGATGGCCCCGGCGACGACGCGGACGGCTCCCGAGGAGACGTCGTGGTCGTGCCAGCCGGTGTCGTTCTCGGGCGTCCAGCACAGCAGCCAGACGTCGACGTGCTCGTCCCGGTGCAGGGAGACGTAGTGGCGGCGGCCCTCGGGGAACGCGACATGGGGACGCCACAGGCCGGGCCGCTCGGCCAGGTCGTCGACCAGTTCCCGCAGTTCCCGCTTGTCGAGGGGGCGGCCGGGCAGGCGCTCCAGGCCGCTGGGACGGGGCAGGACCTCGGAAGACACGGGGTTCGCTCCTCTCCGAAACCGTGGGTGGAGACGGTCCGTTACGCCCGGGACACCGCGCGAAGCGCCAGGCCAGGACTTCTGAACCGCATCAGTTAACCGTTTCAGTGAACCGCTTCAGTGACGCTCCCGTCAAGCGCGGATGCCGTGCTCTGTCGGTGGCGGCCTCTACGCTTGGAGGGATGTCGGAAAAGCGCAAGCGCGCGACCATCCGGGAAGTGGCGCAGGCGACGGGGCTGTCGCCCGCGGCCGTGTCCTACGCGCTGCGCGGCATCCAGACCTCCGAGGAGACGCAGGAGCGCGTCCGCGCCGCCGCCCGCGAGCTCGGCTACGAGGCCCATCCGATCGCGCGTGCGCTGGCCAGCGGGCGCACCGACCAGGTCGGCCTGCTGTGCGGCTCGCTGGAGGACTACTGGCAGCAGTCCCTCGCGGTCGGCATCGGGCGGGCGCTGCTCGCCCGCGGCCGCTACGCCCTCATCGTGGACGCCGGCGGCGACCCCGAGCGCGAGCTGGCCCTCGCCAGGCGGCTGCGCGACCAGCGGGTGGACGGCCTGATCGTCCAGCCGCTCGACCCGTCCGCCGCGCTGTGGTCGGAGCTGGCGGCCGCGATCCCCGTCGTGTCCATCGGCGACGCCCTGCACGGCGGCCAGGCGCAGGGCGAGGTCGTCTTCGACAACCGGCGGGGCGTCACGCTCGCGCTGGAGCACCTGCGGGCGCTCGGGCACGAGCGCCTCACCGTGTTCACCCCCACGCTCGCCAGCACGCCGGACCGCCCGGCCGACGTGTACGTCAACGCCGAGGCCGAGCGGCTCGGCCTGTCGGTGGACGTCGTGGTCGTGCCGCAGTCGCTCGCCGAGTCCACCGAGGTCGCGCTGCGGGTGCTCGGCGGCCCCGGCCGCCCCTCGGCCGTCTTCTGCTTCGCCGACTCCATCGCCTACGGCGTCTACGCCGCCACCCGCGAGCTGGGCCTGGAGGTCCCCGGCGACGTCGCCGTCTGCGGCTACGACAACCATCCGATGTCGGCGCTGCTGTCCCCGCCGCTCACCAGCGTCGAGTGGGACGTCGAGGGCATCGTCCACTCCGCCGTCCGGCTCGTCGTGGACGTCATCGACGGCAAGCCGCGCAAGCGCCGCGTCGTCCGCGAGCCGTCGCTGCGCGTCCGCGCCTCGACCGGCGAGACCGCGGCGGGCTGAGGGTCAGGGGTGGAGCCGGGCCAGGTGCGGCAGCAGGTCCGCGGCGGCGGCGATGTCGGTGTCCAGCGGCCGGTCCTCGATCCGCGGGTCGAGGACGGCGCCCGCCATGTCCCACGCCGAGCGCAGCGGCCCGCCGGAGGGCGCCCGCCCCTGCATCCGCAGCGCGCGGACGGCGGCCACCAGCTCGCAGCCGAGCCCGAGGCGGTAGGCGGCGACGGCGTCGGTGCTCGCGCGCGCCGACTGCGTCGAGAAGCCGGCGTGCTCCTCGACGCCGCGCGACAGCACCGCGCTGCCGAGCGCCGCGGGGGTGGCGAGGCGCCGCACGTCGGCCAGGCAGGAGTGCGCCACGTACTCCAGGATCATGATCCCGGAGGACGCCTCCGTCTCGCCCTGGAAGGGGTAGAGTCCGGTGAAGGACGGCTCGGCGAGCGTGCCGAGGCGGGCGGCGGCCAGCGCCATCGTCTGGAACAGGGCGGCGCGGGCGGTGTCCAGGGCGAGCCCGACGTAGGCGGTGTGGAAGTTGCCGTTGTGCCAGACCGTCCGCCCGGGGACGTCCACCAGCGGGTTCTCCGCGGCGGCGTTGATCTCCCGGGTGACGACCTCCTCGGCGTAGGCGGCCGCCTCCAGCGCGGGGCCGTGCACCTGCGGGAACGCGCGGTAGCCGTACGGGTCCTGGATGCGCATCGGCGCCGGCCGGTCGAAGGCGAGCAGCGCGCGCATCGCCGCCGCGGCCCGCTGCTGGCCCGGATGCGGGCACGCGTCCTGCACCGGCTGCGCGTACGGCTCCTCCGAGCCCCGGACGGCGAAGTGCGACAGCGCCGCCACGACCGTCGAGGCGCGCAGCGCCTTCCGCAGATCGGCGACCGCGAGCGCCGCCTCGCCGAGCGTGGCGGCGTTGGAGCTGATGAACGCCAGCGCGTCGGCGGAGCGCAGCCGGTATCCGGGGCCGCGCTCCTGGCCGCCGTCCGGGCCCGGCAGCCACGCACGCTCGCCGAGCAGGCAGAGCGCGGTCGAGGCCAGCGCCGTCAGGTCGCCCGTGCCGATCGCCCCGTAGACGGGCACCGGCGGGAGCAGCCCGAGGTTGAGCACGTCCGCCAGGGCCTGCAGCGCGCCCGGCTCCACGCCCGAGCCGCCCGCCGCGATCTGGTTCAGCCGGACGGTCAGCATCGCCCGGACGATCTCGGGGGAGATCAGCGGCCCGGCCCCGGCCGCGTGGCTGCGCAGCAGCCGCAGGCCGTGGGCGTCGGAGTCCTCCCACTCGACGTCCACGACGCGGTTGGCGCCGACCCCCGTCGTCCGCCCGTAGACCGGCTGCGTCTCGGTGACCTCGCGGGCGATCCGCCAGGCGTCGCGCGCCCGCCGCACGCCGGCCGCGGCTATGGCGACCGTCACATCTTCGCGAGCCGCACGCGCCACCTGAGCGCATGTGAGCGAAGTCCCGTCGATAACGATTCGGCTGTTCTCCACGGCGACACGCTACTTTCCCTGCATTACCGGTAGATATACTTTCATGCTCGACGTTCCGGGCATGCCGGGACACTGAGATGACGGTACCCATTGGTTACGGTTGGCTCGTAATCAGAATTCGATCATCGGCGTCATGCGGGACGCCCGGCGAGGACGTGATTCGTTGATCACCTTTGAGGGCGTCACCAAGCGCTATCCCGGGGGGACCGTCGCACTCGACGACGTGAGCCTCGAATGCCCCACGGGCCGCATCACCGTGTTCGTCGGCACCTCCGGCGGCGGCAAGACCACCGCGCTGCGGACCATCAACCGGATGGTCGAGCCGACCTCCGGGCGCGTGCTCATCGACGGCGAGGACGTCCGCGAGCGCAAGCCCGCCGAGCTGAGGCGCGGCATCGGCTACGTGATCCAGCACGCCGGGCTCTTCCCGCACCGCACCATCCTCGACAACATCGCCACCGTCCCGTACCTGCTGTCCTGGAACAAGAAGAAGGCGCGGGCGCGGGCGCTGGAGCTGATGGAGCGGGTCGGGCTCGACCCGGCGATGGGCAAGCGGTACCCGTTCCAGCTGTCGGGCGGCCAGCAGCAGCGCGTCGGTGTCGCGCGGGCCCTCGCCGCCGACCCGCCGATCATGCTGATGGACGAGCCGTTCAGCGCCGTCGACCCCGTCGTGCGCGCCGAGCTGCAGGACGAGTTCCTCCGCCTCCAGGAGGAGCTGCACAAGACGATCGTGTTCGTCACCCACGACATCGACGAGGCCATCAAGCTCGGCGACCGGATCGCGGTCTTCCAGACCGGCGGCCGGCTCGTCCAGATCGACAGCCCCGAGAACCTCCTGGCCCACCCGGCCGACGACTTCGTCGCCGGCTTCATCGGCCAGAACCGCGGCATCCGCACCCTCTCCTTCGCCGAGACGGGCGGCCTGCGGCTGAGCGACGACGCGGTCCGCGCGGCGGGCACGGACGCCGCGGAGGCCGCCGGGACGGAGTGGGTGCTCGTCGTCGACGAGGACCGGCGCCCCCTCGGCTGGGCCCGCCCGGCGCAGGCGACCGGGGCGCTCGGGAAGGCCGAGCTCAGCCCGGTCGGCCACACCTTCCACGTCGGGGGCGACTCCGTGCGGACCGCGCTGGACGCGGCCGTGCTGTCCCCGTCCGGCCTGGCGGTCGGCGTCGACGAGACCGGCGCGGTCGTCGGGACCGCGAGCGGGACCGACCTGCTCGCCGTCCCCACCCACGGCCGCGGCGCCGCCGGCGCCGCGCGCGAAGAGCGGGCCGCCGAGCCCGCGCCCGATCCCGAGGAGGCCGACGCCGGAGGCGCCGGCTGATGGACATCGACTGGGGCTGGATCGGCGAGCACACCGACACGCTGACCGAGCACGCCCTCATCCACCTGCGGCTCGCGCTGCTGCCGGTGCTGTTCGGCCTGATCATCTCGCTGCCGGTCGGCATGCTGTGCCGCCGCTGGGCGTGGCTCTACCCGCCGGCGCTGACGGTCTCGAACGTCTTCTACGCGATCCCGTCGCTCGCGCTGTTCATGGTCTTCATCCAGTACACGGGGCTGACCGCGTCCACGGTCATGATCCCGCTGACCCTGTACAGCCTGTCGGTGCTCGTCCCGAACGTGGTGGACGGCCTGGCCTCGGTGTCCGAGCCCGTCCGGCAGGCGGCCACCGCGATGGGCTTCGGCCCGCTGCGGCGCCTGCTCCAGGTGGAGCTGCCGATCGCCGTGCCCATCGTCATCGCCGGGACGCGCGTCGCCGCCGTCTCCTCCATCAGCCTCGTCGCCGTCGGCCAACTGATCGGCCAGGGCGGCCTCGGCTACGACATCATCCGCGGCTACCAGCTCCAGTTCCAGACGCAGATCGTGGCCGCCACCGTCCTGATCGTCCTGCTGGCCCTGGTCACCGACGCGATCCTGGTCACCGTCCAACGCCTGCTCACCCCGTGGGCCCGAGCCCGGATGACCTCATGAACGAGCTGTGGAACCAGATCGACCTGTTCTGGACGTGGCTGACCACGTCCTCCCAGTGGCACGGCGGCGACGGCATCCCGCACCGCCTGCTCCAGCACGTGTACTACAGCGGCGTGGCGCTGGTGTGCGCCGCGGTCATCGGCCTCGCGCTCGGCCTGCTCGTCGGGCACACCGGCCGCGGCGGGTTCCTCGCGATCAGCCTGGCGAACATCGCCCGCGCCGTCCCCACCTTCGGCCTGGTGCTGATCGTCGTGGTGATCGAGTACAGCATCACGCCGGTGCTCGTCGCGCTCGTGGCCCTCGCCGTCCCGCCGATCCTGGTCAACACCTTCGAGGGCATCCGCGGCGTCGACGCCGACGCCAAGGACGCGGCCAGCGGGATGGGCATGACCGGCTGGGGCGTACTGTGGCGGGTCGAGCTGCCGATGGCGCTGCCCCTCATCCTGCTGGGGCTGCGCACGTCCGCGATCCAGGTCGTCGCCACCGCGACCATCGCCGCCTACCCCGGCTTCGGCGGTCTCGGCCGCTACATCATCGACGGTCTGGCCCGCAACGACTACCAGCTCGTCGTCGGGGGCACCGTCCTGGTGGTGCTGCTCGCGCTGATCGTCCAGGCGGCCTTCGCGGCACTGCGCCGCCTCCTCGTCTCACCGGGCCTGCTCGGCTCCGCCCGATCCTCCTGACACCGAAGGAAGAGCACCATGAACAAACTCATCAGGGGCGCGGTCGTCGGCCTCGTGGCCGCCCTGTCGCTGTCCGCCTGCGGGAGCGGCGACTCCGGGGACGACTCGAACCCGCTCTCCGGGGGCGGCGGGAACGGCACCGTCACCGTCGGCGGCGCGAACTTCCCCGAGAGCAACCTGCTCGGCGAGCTGTACGCGCAGGCGCTGGAGGCCAAGGGCGTCAAGGTCACCCGCAAGTTCAACATCGGCGCCCGCGAGATCTACTACGACCAGGTCGTCAAGGGCGGCATCAGCGTGATGCCCGAGTACAACGGCGCCCTGCTCACCACCTCGGTCGACAAGACCAGCACGGCCGCCACCACCGACGAGATCAACGCCGCGCTCAAGGCCAAGCTGCCGGCCGGCGTGGAGATCCTGGACTCGGCGAAGGCCGAGGACAAGGACTCCGTCACCGTCAATCCGCAGACGGCCGCCAAGTACAACCTGAAGTCCATCGCCGACCTCAAGCCGGTCGCCAAGGACCTCGTCATCGCCGGGCCCTCGGAGTTCAAGACCCGCCAGCAGGGCCTCGTCGGCCTCAAGAAGACCTACGGCCTGGACTTCAAGAAGTTCCAGCCGTTCGACGCCGGCGCCCAGGCGACCCTGGTGAAGCTGCTCACCGAGAACAAGGTCCAGGCCGCCGACCTGTTCACCACCGACCCGACGATCCAGCAGAACAAGCTCGTCGTCCTGGAGGACCCGGAGAACGTCTTCTCCGCCCAGAACGTCACGCCGCTGGTCAACACCAAGGCGGTGGACGAGAAGGCCAGGGCGGCGCTGAACGGCGTCTCCGCCAAGCTCACCACCCAGGACCTCCTGGACATGATGAAGCGCGTCGCCATCGACAAGGACGACCAGGAGAAGGTCGCCGAGGAGTGGCTGAAGAAGTCCGGCCTCGCCTGACCCTCCGCAACACCGCCGACGGCCGAGTCCCGCCCCGGGACTCGGCCGTTCGCCGTCCCGGATCGCCGCCTGCGATCGGGACATGCTGCTGGAGCACCGTGGAGAGCGCCCCGTCGTTCCCGAGCCGGGGCGGCGTTCAGACGCGCACGGGGAGCGAGACCAGCCCGCGGACGATCGAGCCGGTGCGGTGGTGGCGCAGCTCGTCCGCGGGCACGGCGAGGGCGAGACCGGGGAAGCGGTCCAGCAGGCCGCCGATGGCGATCTGCCCTTCCAGCCGGGCCAGCGGGGCGCCGAGGCAGAAGTGCGGGCCGTGGCCGAAGGGGACGTGCCCCTTGGGGGCGCGGGTCACGTCCAGCCGGTCCGGGTCCTCGAACACGGCGGGGTCCCTGTCGGCGGCGCCGAGCGAGACGTGCACCCAGGCGCCCTTGGGGATCGGCGTTCCGGCGATCTCCATGTCCTCCAGGGCGATGCGCTGGCTCGCCCGTTCCACCGGGCCGTCGAACCGCAGCAGCTCCTCGACCGCGGACGGCAGCAGCTCGGGCCGCGCCCGCAGCAGGGCGAGCTGGCCGGGCGCCCGGAGCAGGGCGAGCATCCCGTTGCCGATGAGGTTGACGGTGGTCTCGTGCCCGGCGATGAGCAGCAGCGCGACGGTGCCGAGCAGCTGCGCCTCCGTGAGGGCGGCGTCGCCGTCGCGGGCGGTGATCAGGGCGCTGACCAGGTCGTCCTCGGGCTCGGCCCGCCGCTCGGCGATCACGTCGAGCAGGTAGGCGTTGAACGCCCGGGCCGCCTCGCGGCGGCGCTCGCGGGCCTCGGCGGTCAGCGCCGGCACGGTCAGCACGGCCGTCCACTCGCGGAACCGGGCCCGGTCGCGCGCCGGCACCCCGAGCAGCTCGCAGATGACCTGGATCGGCAGCGGGACGGCGAAGTCCTCGATCAGGTCGGCCTCGCCGCGTTCGGCGACGCCGTCCAGCAGCCGGTCGGCGATCTCCTGGACGCGCGGGCGCAGCCGCTCCACCCGCCGGGCGGTGAACGCCTTGGCCACCAGCCCGCGCATCCGGGTGTGGCCGGGCGGGTCCATCCCGAGCATCGTGCCGCCGAAGAAGAGCTCGGGGTTCACGGGCACGGCGCTGTTCGCGGTGTCCTTGGACAGGCGCGGGTCGCTGAGTGCCGCGCGGCCGTGCTCGTGGTCGACCACGAGGAAGGCGGCGGCGCCGGGAGGGAAGTCGATCGGATGGACGGGCCCCGCCGCCCGCAGCTCGGCGTACACGGCGTAGGGGTCCTCGCTGAAGGCCCGGCCGAACAGCAGATGGGTCGGCAGCATCAGACCACCCTCCCGACGCCGGCGAGGAAGCCCGGCCGCGACATGTCGGGCGGGGACGGCTCGGCGTCCGCCCGCCAGTCGGCCACCTGGACCAGGCCGGGGCCGACCAGCTCGGTGCCCTCGAAGAACGTCATGACCTCGTCGATCCCGCGCGGAATGATGTCGCCCGCCCCCGTCCTGCCGTACGCGCCCCGGACCTGCTCCTCGACCTGCGTGGTGACCTCGCCGCGGTGGCCGTGCGTGATGGCCAGGAAGCTGCCGGGGGCCAGCGGCGCCCGGAGCCTCGCCACGATCTCCGCCGGTCCCGCCTCGTCCGGGACGAAGTGCAGGATGGCCAGTAACAGCAGGCCCACCGGCCGGTCGAAGTCGATCCGGGCCTTCACCTCGGGGTCGTCCAGGATGCTCTCCGGCTCGCGTAAGTCGGCCTGGATGACCGTGGTCAGCGGGTTGTCGGCCAGCAGCGCCCGCGCGTGCGCGAGCACGATCGGGTCGTTGTCGACGTAGATGACGGTGGAGCCGGGCGCCGCGCGCTGGGCCACCTGGTGCACGTTCTCCTGCGTCGGGAGCCCGGAGCCGATGTCCAGGAACTGCCGGATGCCGCGGTCGGCCATCATCGTCACGGCCCGCGACAGCAGCCCGCGGTTGGCGCGGGTGAACTCCAGCACGTTCGGCATCGCGGCCACCACCTGGTCGGCGGCCTCGCGGTCCGCCGCGAAGTTGTCCTTGCCGCCGAGGTAGTAGTCGTACATCCGGGCCACGCTGGGCGTCTCGGGATCGACCGGCCACTCGGGGCGGTGCTCACCATTCACGGGAGGGACCTCCCTGTCCGGGTATCCGATCGCATGAGATTGTAGAGACGAAGCCGGACGTTTTCGATCATTTGCGACCTACAGCCCAAATAGGACCGTTCCAAGGACAGAACGCCCATCGAACGAGATGATCACGCGGGTGGCCGTCTCCTCGGCGGATCGGAGGACTCGGCGCCGTGCAGGTATTCCTCACCACCGACCGGCTGCTGCTGCGGCGGTTCACCGAGAACGACCTTGACGACCTGGTCCGGCTCGACGGCGACCCGGAGGTCATGCGGTTCCTGACCGGCGGCAGGCCGACCCCCCGCGCCCACCTGAGGGCCCAGACCCTCGCCAGGATCCTCGACTGGTACGAGCGGGGCGCGCTCAGCCGGTGGGCCGCGGTCGAGCGCTCCTCCGGCGACTTCATCGGCTGGCTGGCCCTCGAACCGGGCGACGGCCACGACGCCCGGCAGGCCGAACTCGGCTACTGCCTGCGCGCGGCCAGCTGGGGACGGGGATACGCCACCGAAGCGTCGCGGGCTCTGATCGCCAAGGCGTTCACCGACCTCGGCGTCCACCGCGTCTTCGCCCAGACCATGGCCGTCAACGCCGCCTCCCGCCGCGTCATGGAGAAGTCCGGCCTGACCTACCTGCGCACCTTCCACCGGCACTGGGACGACCCCATCCCCGGCACCGAACACGGCGAGGTCGAATACGAACTCCACCGCGCCGACTGGGCGCGCCGCCGCGACACCTGACCCTGCGGATTTCCGCGGCACGCGGGATGCGGCGAGGACGACGGAACCCGGTGGACGCCCGATCGGAGGTGGCGGGGTGCCAGCGGCCGGGGCGATGCGCGAGCAGGTAGGGCCCGGGGCGCGGGGGTTGGGGTCCTAGGGCCCTGAATCCGGAATCGGCTTTCTTCGAAGAATGGCTCGTGCGGCCCAAGGGATGGGTCGGGTCATAGAGGGGAATTCCCGGATGAAGAAGGCAGGGTTGACGCTCGCCGGTGTGGCCGTCCTCGGCACCGCGGCCGTGGTGGGGACGACGGTGGTGTCCGGCGGGGAGGCCAGGCCGACCACCAGTGTCGCGGCGAAGAAGGAGCTCGGAGCGCAGGCGGGAAAGGCCGGCGCGTCGGGGGCGAAGAACGGCCTGAAGTGCACCGACAAGCGGGTCGCGCGTGGGAAGCGGCAGTTCGCCGGGACCTGGACCCGCTGGGAGAACCAGGACCCGTGGACCGTCTCGGGATGGGGCCCCGGCACCATGAACGCCGCGACCTCGTACACGGTGGGGCACACGGTCACCATCTCGTACGGCGCCACGGTCGAGAGCATCAACGCCACCCTCGGATACCAGGCCAACAAGCAGTGGCAGAGGAGCCTCGGGTACACGCCGACGCTGAAGGAGAAGAAGCACTACCGGCTCGACATCGGCCGGGCCTACAAGATCTACCAGTTCGACGTGTACGAGCCGACCGGCAGGTGGATGGCCGACCTGTCGGGGACGGGGCGCAGCCAGTGCGTCGGCCTCCACGACGTGTACGTGGGCAAGGGCAAGGCGCTCTACTTCTGGAAGCTCGACCACCGCCTCAGCGTCACCCCCAAGAAGAAGCGCTGACCGGCGCCGCTGGACAAAATAGGTAGACCGGTCTACTTTTTCGCCATGACGTTGAGCGAGGGTGCGGCCGGCGAGGCCATGGTCCTGGGGGCGACGGGGTTCATCGGCCGGTGGCTGGTGGCGGATCTGCTGGAACGGGGGCGGCCGGTCGTCGCGGCCGTCCGGGGCGGCGGTGCGCGCGGCGGTGAGCTGCGGGGATGGTTGCGGGAGCACGGCGTCGACGACCAGGGGCTGCTGGTCGTCGACGCCGACATCACGCGGCCGGACCTCGGGCTGGACGACGAGGCCCGCGACCGCCTGAAGGCCGTACGGGACGTCTTCAACGCCGCCGCGCTGTTCCGGTTCGGGCTGGGACGGGAGGAGGCGCGGCGGGCGAACGTCGACGGCGCCGTGAACGTCGTGCGGTGGGCCGCCGCGCTTCCCCGGCTGCGGCGTCTCGTCCATGTGTCCGGGTACCGCGTGGCCTCCGAGGGGAGGCTCACCCATCCGGTGCCCGCGAAGGAATTGGACGCGCTGTACCGGCGGCTTGGCGCGTACGAGGCGTCCAAGCTCGAAGGGGACGCCGCCGTACGCGCGGTCGCGCGGGAGGAGAAGGTGCCCCTCACCGCGGTCCATCCGGCGACCGTGATCGGGGACTCGGTCACCGGAGAGGCCGGGCAGTACATCGGGCTCGCCGAGATGGTGCGGGATCTCTGGGGCGGGCGCCTGCCCGCGCTGGCCGGGTCGCGGCGCACGTTCGTGCCCGTGGTCACCGTCGACCACCTGGCCCGCTTCATGGCCGCCGTGCCCGAGTACGACGAGGAGCCCTACCGCGCTCACTGGGTCCTGGACGACGCCACGCCGCACCTGCCCGACCTGGTCGGGCTTCTGGCGCGGCACCTCGGTGTGCGTCCGCCCCGGGTGACGCTGCCGGTCGGGCTGGTGCGGCGGCTGCCGCGTGCGCTCACCGGGGTCGAGCCCGAGACGCTCTCCTTCCTGTCCGAGGAGCGCTACGACACCTCCTCGGCCGGCGTGCTGGCCGGGAAGGCGGGACTGAGCCATCCGCCCGTGGAGGACGCGCTCCGGCGCTGGGCCGACCGGCTGGTCGCCGACCGCTTCGGGGCGTAGACCTCAGGCAGGGGGGCGGCCGGTGAGGCGGGTCGTGAGGGCGGCGGCCGTCGCGCGCACCTGGGCCGCCAGGGCGGGCCACGCCGGTTCGGGGTGGTCCTCGCGGCGGAACGTCACCGTGATCGCGGCGGTGGGGCGGCCGGTGTGGTCGAAGGCGCAGGCGGCGATGCTCGCGAAGCCCTCGGTGATGTGGCCGTCCTCGACCGCCCAGCCGCGGCGCGCGTCCTCGGCGAGGGTGCGGCGCAGGTCGCGCAGGGTGGCGGGGCCCCGGCCGGTGCGGTCCACGAAGCGGCCGGGGAACAGGGCCCTGACCTGGGCGGGCGGCAGGTACGCCAGGATCGAGCGGCCGCTCGCGGTGAGCTGGGCGGGCATCCGGACGCCGACGTCGGTGACCAGGGTGGCGTGCCGGGGCGGCTGCTCCTTCAGCAGGTAGAGGGTCTCGGCGCCGTGCAGGACGCCGAGCTGCGCGATCTCGCCGACGCGGTCGACCAGGCGGCGCAGGAGGGGGCGGGCGAGGCGTTCCAGGGGCTCGTGGCGCAGGTAGGCGGAGCCGATCTCGAAGGCGGCGACGCCGAGGCCCCAGCGGCGCTCCTCGGGGATGGAGGTGACGAAGCCGTCCTCGGCCATCGCGGTGAGCAGGTGGTACGCGCTGGAGCGGGGGATGCCGAGCTCGCGGGCGATCGCCGAGGCGGGCAGGGGGCCGGGCGCGGCCGCCAGGAGGCGCAGCACCGCGAGGGCGCGGCGGGCGGCGGGGACCTGGCTCATGCTCCGAGTGTCTCGTATACGAGACACAGAGCGCGGGCCGGGGCTGGGGCATCGGCCCCGGACGCGCTCCAATGGTGGGTATGGGTTTTGGTATGGGGGACGCAGGCGTCGAGGTCGGGCCGGAACCGCTGGCGTTCGAGCAGGTCGCGGCGGTGGCGCGGGACGGGGCCAAGGTGGCGCTGTCCGACGGGGCGCTGAAGCTGATCGGTGAGGCGCGGGCCCACATCGAGGAGCTGTCGGCGCGCCCAACGCCGGTCTACGGCGTCTCGACGGGCTTCGGGGCGCTCGCCACGCGGCACATCGCGCCCGAGCTGCGGGCCCAGCTCCAGCTGAACATCGTCCGGTCGCACGCGGCGGGGTCGGGGGCCGAGGTCGAGCGCGAGGTGGTCCGGGCACTGATGCTGCTCCGGCTGCGCACGCTCGCGACGGGACGGACCGGCGTCCAGCCCGTCACCGCGAGGACCCTGGCCGCGCTGCTCAACGCCGGCATCACCCCGCAGGTCTTCGAGTACGGCAGCCTCGGCTGCTCCGGCGACCTGGCGCCGCTCGCCCACGTGGCCCTCGCGCTGATCGGTGAGGGGTCGGTCCGGGACGCCGCCGGCGAGCTCAGGCCGGCGGCCGACGCCCTGCGGGACGCGGGCATCACGCCGGTCGAGCTCGGCGCCAAGGAGGGGCTCGCCCTGCTGAACGGCACGGACGGGATGCTCGGCATGCTCGTCCTGGCCATCGGCGATCTGCGGAGGCTGCTCACCGCGGCCGACGTCGCCGCCGCGATGAGCGTCGAGGCGCTGCTCGGCACCGACCGCGTCTTCTCCGCCGACCTGCAGAACCTGCGGCCCCACCCCGGCCAGGCCGCCTCGGCCGCGAACCTGCGGGCGCTGCTGGCCGACTCGCAGATCATGGAGTCGCACCGGGGCCCCGACTGCACCCGCGTGCAGGACGCCTACTCGCTGCGCTGCGCCCCGCAGGTGCACGGCGCCGCCCGCGACACCCTCGCGCACGCCGAGCTGGTCGCGGGACGGGAGCTGGCGTCCGCCGTGGACAACCCCGTCGTCCTCCCCGACGGACGGGTCGAGTCGAACGGCAACTTCCACGGCGCCCCGGTCGCCTACGTGCTGGACTTCCTCGCGGTCCCGGCGGCCGACGTCGCCTCGATGTCCGAGCGCCGCACCGACCGGATGCTCGACAAGGGGCGCTCCGCCGGGCTGCCCGCCTTCCTCGCCGACGACCCCGGCGTCGACTCCGGCCACATGATCGCCCAGTACACGCAGGCGGCGATCGTGTCGGAGCTCAAGCGCCTCGCCGTGCCCGCGAGCGCCGACTCGATCCCGAGCTCGGCCATGCAGGAGGACCACGTCTCGATGGGGTGGGGCGCGGCCCGCAAGCTGCGCCGCGCGGTGGACGGCCTCGCGCAGGTCGTCGCCGTCGAGATCCTCACCGCCGCGCGGGCGCTGGAGCTGCGCACCCCGCTGCTTCCCGGCCCGGCCACCGCCGCCGTGGTCGCCCGGCTCCGCGAGGCCGTCCCGCCGCCCGGCCCGGACCGCTACCTCGCCCCCGAGATCGCCGCCGCGACCGCGCTGGTCCGGGACGGCTCACTGGTCGCCGCCGCCGAGGCCGTCACCGGCCCGCTCTCCTGAAGGAGTCCCACATGTCCGGTCCCCGTCCCGTCCGCGCCCCGCGCGGCACCTCGCTGACCGCCGCCAAGGGGTGGCCGCAGGAGGCCGCCCTGCGCATGATCCAGAACAACCTCGACCCCGAGGTCGCCGAGCACCCCGACGAGCTGGTCGTCTACGGCGGGTCGGGGAAGGCGGCCCGGAGCTGGGACGCCTTCGACGGCATCGTCCGGTCGCTGTCCGACCTGGAGGGGGACGAGACGCTGCTCGTCCAGTCCGGCAAGCCGGTCGGGATCTTCCAGACGCACGAGTGGGCGCCGCGCGTGCTCATCGCGAACTCCAACCTCGTCCCGCAGTGGGGCACGTGGGAGGAGTTCCGCCGCCTGGAGTCGCTCGGCCTGACGATGTTCGGCCAGATGACCGCCGGGTCGTGGATCTACATCGGGACGCAGGGCATCCTGCAGGGCACCTACGAGACGTTCGCCGCCGTCGCCGAGAAGCGGTTCGGCGGCACCCTCGCCGGGACGATCACCCTGACCGCCGGGCTCGGCGGGATGGGCGGCGCGCAGCCCCTCGCCGTCACGATGAACGGCGGCGTCGCGATCTGCGTCGAGTGCGACCCGTCCCGGATCGAGCGGCGGGTCGAGCACCGCTACTGCGACGTGCGGGCGGGCTCGCTGGACGAGGCGCTGCGGCTCGCCGAGGAGGCGAAGGCCGAACGCAGGCCGCTGTCGGTCGCGGTGCTGGGCAACGCCGCCGACATCGTCCCCGAGCTGCTGCGGCGCGGCGCCCCGATCGACATCGTCACCGACCAGACCAGCGCGCACGACCCGCTCGCCTACCTGCCGCAGGGCGTCGCGTTCGAGGACATGGCCGCCGAGCGCGACAAGGACCGCGACGGGTTCATCGCCAAGGCCCGCGCGTCGATGGCCGTCCACGTCGAGGCCATGGTCGGCTTCCAGGACGCGGGCGCCGAGGTGTTCGACTACGGCAACTCCATCCGGGGCGAGGCGCAGCTCGCCGGGTACGCGCGCGCGTTCGCGTTCCCCGGGTTCGTGCCCGCCTACATCCGGCCGCTGTTCTGCGAGGGCAAGGGGCCGTTCCGGTGGGCGGCGCTGTCGGGCGACCCGAAGGACATCGCCCGCACCGACCAGGCGATCCTCGACCTGTTCCCCGACAACGAGCCGCTGACCCGGTGGATCCGGATGGCGAAGGAGAAGGTCCACTTCCAGGGCCTGCCGTCGCGGATCTGCTGGCTCGGCTACGGCGAGCGCGACAAGGCGGGCGAGGTGTTCAACGACCTGGTCGCGCGCGGCGAGATCAGCGCGCCGATCGTGCTCGGCCGCGACCACCTCGACTGCGGGTCGGTCGCCAGCCCGTACCGGGAGACCGAGGGCATGAAGGACGGGTCGGACGCGATCGCCGACTGGCCGCTGCTGAACGCCATGCTCAACACCTCCTCCGGTGCGACGTGGGTGTCGATCCACCACGGCGGCGGCGTCGGCATCGGCCGCTCCATCCACGCCGGCCAGGTCTGCGTCGCCGACGGCACGGCCCTCGCGGGGGAGAAGCTCCGGCGCGTCCTGACCAACGACCCCGGCACCGGCGTCATGCGGCACGTCGACGCCGGCTACGAGCGGGCGGCGGAGGTCGCGGACGAGCGCGGCGTGCGCATCCCCATGCGGCCATGAGCTTCGAGGAGATGTGGGCGGAGCTGCTGCCCGTCGGGCGGGACGCGGCGACCGGCGGCTACCACCGGTTCGCGTGGACGCCGCCGGAGCTGGAGTGCCGCGCCTGGTTCGCCGACGAGGCCCGCCGCCGCGGCCTCGACCTCGAGCACGACCCCAACGGGAACACGGTCGCCTGGTGGTACCCGGAGGACGGGACCCGCACGGGCGCCGTCCTGACCGGCAGCCATCTCGATTCCGTTCCCGGCGGGGGAGCGTTCGACGGGCCGCTCGGCATCGTGTCGGCGTTCGCGGCGGTCGACCTGCTCCGCGAGCGCGGCGTCCGGCCGGCCCGGCCGATCGGGATCGCGGCGTTCGCCGAGGAGGAGGGCGCGCGGTTCGGGGTGGCGTGCCTCGGCTCCCGGCTGCTGGCCGGGGCGATCGACCCGGCCCGGGCGCGCGGCCTCACCGACGCCGACGGGCACACGTTCGCCGAGGTCGTCCACAACGCCGGGCTCGACCCGCACGCGATCGGCCCGGACGAGGACCTGCTCGGGCGGATCGCCTGCTACGTCGAGCTGCACGTCGAGCAGGGCAGGGCGCTGGACGTGCCGGTCGGCGTCGCGAGCGCGATCGTGCCGCACGGCCGGTGGCGGTTCGACTTCGCGGGCGAGGGCAACCACGCCGGGACGACCGGGCTGCCCGACCGGCGCGACCCGATGCTGCCGTTCGCGCACATGGTCATCGCCGCGCGGGAGGCCGCCGAGCGCAACGGGACCGTCGCGACGGTCGGGAAGGTCCGGGTCGAGCCGAACGGCGTGAACGCGATCCCGTCGGCGGTCACCGCCTGGCTGGACGCCCGGGGCCCCGCCGACGACGCCGTCCGCCGGACGGTGCTGGAGGTCGACGAGGCCGCGCGGGTCGCGGCGCGCCCGCACCGGGTGAGCGTCGACCTCGCCGAGGAGTCCTACACCGAGATCGTCGACTTCAACCTGGCGCTGCGCGACCGGGTCGGGTCGGCGCTCGGCGGCGTCCCCGTCCTGCCGACCGGCGCCGGCCACGACGCGGGCGTCCTGTCGGCGCGGCTGCCGACCGCGATGTTGTTCGTGCGGAACCCGAGCGGGGTGTCGCACGCGCCCGAGGAGTTCGCCGAGCCGTCCGACCGCCTGGCCGGGGTCGAGGCCCTCGCCGCGGTACTGGACGACCTGGCGCGGGGGTAGGGATTCCGTTATGCAGTGGCATGCCCAGTTCGCCTGGCTAGGCGACGGCGTCGCGGCCGACGTGCTCATCGAGGCCGACGGCGAGCGGATCACACGCGTCACCCCCGGGGTCCCGGCGGCGCCGGGCGCCCCGCGCCTCCCCGGCCTCACCCTGCCGGGCCTCGCCAACGCCCACTCCCACGCCTTCCACCGCGCGCTGCGCTCCCGCGTCCAGGCGCACTCCGGGACGTTCTGGACGTGGCGCGAGCAGATGTACCAGGTCGCCGACCGGCTCGACCCGGACTCCTACCGCGCGCTGGCGACCGCGGTGTTCGCCGAGATGGCCCTCGCGGGGATCAGCTGCGTCGGCGAGTTCCACTACCTGCACCACCGTCCGGGCGGCGCCCCCTACGGGGACCCGAACGCGATGGGCGAGGCGCTGATCGCCGCCGCGTCCGACGCGGGCATCCGCATCACCCTCCTCGACGCCTGCTACCTGACCGGCGGCATCGGCCGGCCGCTCGCCGGGCCGCAGCTGCGGTTCGGGGACGGCACCGCGGGCGACTGGGCGCGGCGCCTCGACAGCCTGCACGAGCAGACCGGAAAGGCGGGACGGTCCCACGCCCGCGTCGGCGCCGCGATCCACTCCGTCCGGGCCGTGCCGCGCGAGCAGCTGCGCGCCGTCGCCTCGTGGGCGCGGGAGCGCCGCGTGCCGCTGCACGTCCACCTGTCCGAGCAGCCCGCCGAGAACCGCGACTGCCAGGACGCCTACGGCATGACGCCGACCCGACTGCTCGCCGAGGCCGGGGCGCTCGGCGCGCTCACCACGGCCGTGCACGCCACGCACCTGTCCGAGGACGACATCGGCCTGCTCGGGACGACGATGACCGGCGTGTGCATGTGCCCGACCACCGAACGGGACCTCGCCGACGGCATCGGCCCCGCCCGCGCCCTGGCGGACGCGGGCTCCCCGATCTGCCTCGGCTCCGACCAGCACGCCGTCGTCGACCTGTTCGAGGAGGCCCGCGCGGTCGAGCTGGACGAGCGGCTCCGCACCCGCGTCCGGGGCCACTGGACGGCCGGCGAGCTGCTCGCCGCCGCCACCTCGGGCGGCCACTACGGGCTCGGCTGGCCCGAGGCGGGACGGCTGGAGCCCGGCGCCTACGCCGACCTCGTCACCGTCGCCCTCGACTCGGTCCGCACCGCCGGCGCGGGCCCGGACCACGCCGCCGAGGCCGCCGTGTTCGCCGCCACCGCCGCGGACGTGCGGCACGTCGTCGTCTCCGGCCGCCAGATCGTCCACGACGGCCGGCACCTGCTGGTCGAGGACGTCCCCGGCGCGCTGGCCCGCTCCATCGCCTCCGCCGCCGCGGACCCGCCCCGTGAGATCCTTCGCCGATGAGCACGGTCATCACCAACATCGGAGAGCTCGTCACCAACGACCCCGCCGTCCCCGATCGCCGGGGCGGCGGCCTGGCCGTCGTCCGCGACGCCGCACTGGTGATCGAGGACGGCGCGGTCGCGTGGACGGGCCCGTCCTCCTCCGCGCCCGCCGCCGACGAGTCGTTCGACGCCGCCGGGCGGGCGGTGCTGCCCGGCTTCGTGGACTCCCACGCCCACCTGGTGTTCGCCGGTGAGCGCGCCGAGGAGTTCGCCGCCCGCATGAGCGGCGAGAAGTACGCCGCGGGCGGCATCCGCACGACCGTCGAGCGCACCCGCGCCGCGTCCGACGACGAGCTGCGCGCCAACGTGCGCCGCCTCGTGGACGAGATGGCGCGGCAGGGCGTCACGACCGTGGAGTGCAAGTCCGGCTACGGCCTCACGGTCGAGCAGGAGGCGCGCGCCGTGCGCATCGCCGCCGAGTACGCCGACGAGGTCACCTACCTGGGCGCCCACGTCGTCCCCGCCGAGTACGCGGGCGACGCCGCCGGGTACGCGCACCTCGCCGCCACCGACATGCTCGCCGCCTGCGCCCCGCACGCCCGGTGGGTGGACGTCTTCTGCGAGGAGGGCGCCTTCGACGCCGACCAGGCCCGGGAGGTCCTCACGGCGGGCGTCAAGGCCGGCCTGTCGCCGCGCCTCCACGCGAACCAGCTCACGCAGGGGCCCGCCGTTCGGCTGGCGGTCGAGCTGGAGGCCGCTTCCGCCGACCACTGCACGTTCCTCAGCGACGCCGACGTGGACGCGCTGGCGTCGTCCCGGACGGTCGCGACGCTCCTGCCCGGCGTCGAGTTCTCGACCCGCCAGCCCTACCCGGACGCCCGCCGCCTCCTGGACGCCGGAGCCACCGTCGCCCTCGCCACCGACTGCAACCCCGGATCCTGCTACAGCTCCAGCATGGCGTTCTGCATCGCCGTGGCCGTCCGCGACATGCGCATGACGCCCGCCGAGGCGGTCTGGTCGGCGACCGCGGGCGGCGCCCGGGCCCTGCGACGCACCGACGTGGGGCACCTGGCGCCCGGCGCCCGCGCCGACGTCCACGTCCTCGACGCCCCGTCCTACATCCACCTCGCATACCGCCCGGGCGTACCCCAGACCTACGCCGTGTGGAAGCAGGGCCGTCGGGTAGAGGGCCTCCTGTAGTCGACTGTGGAGGCCCCTAGATGGCGGAGTTCCTGACGGACATCAAGACCCTGCGCGAGCGTGCTCGGCAGGAGATCGACAAAGGCCCGATCACCGAGGCGTACGGGGCGGACGTCCAGCGCGTGATCCAGGTCTGCAACGAGGCCCTGGCCACGGAGATCGTGTGCGTGCTGCGGTACAAGCGGCACTACTACACGGCCACCGGCATCCACGCCGAGACCGTCGCGAGCGAGTTCCTCCAGCACGCGGCCGAGGAGCAGCAGCACGCCGACATGCTGGCCGAGCGGATCGTCCAGCTCGGCGGCGAGCCCGACTTCTCCCCGGACACCCTCACCACCCGCGCGCACGCCGAGTACAACGCCAGCCTCGACCTCGTCGAGATGCTCAAGGAGGACCTGGTGGCGGAGCGGATCGCCATCGCGTCCTACACCGAGATCATTCAGTGGCTCGGCGACGGCGACCCCACCACCAAGCGCGTCTTCGAGCAGATCCTCGCGCAGGAGGAGGAGCACGCCGACGACCTGCGCGGCTTCCTGGAGCGCTTCCCGAAGTCCTAGCCGGGCAGATAGCGCCGGGCGGCCCTCACGAGGGGGGCCCGCCCGGCGCTGACGTAGTCGGTCGAGACGGCCTCGGCGACGAAGAGGGTGTGGTCGCCCGCCTCGACGGTCTGGCGGGTCTCGCACTCCAGGGCCGAGACGCCCCTGTCGGGGACGAGGGCGCCGGAGTGCTCGCCGCGGTGGTGCGGCTCGCTCGCCAGCAGGATGCGAGCGCTCGGGCGTCCCTCGGCGGCGAACCGGCCGGCCAGGGCCCGCTGGTCCGCGGACAGGATCGTCGCGGCCCAGCGCGGGCTCCGGCCGAGCACCTCGGTGAGGTAGGACGAGGACGCCACGCTCGCCAGCACCATCGGCGGATCCAGCGACACCGACATGAACGAGGTGATCGTGGTGCCGAGGTCGTCGCGGCCGTCGCGGACGGTCAGCACGACCACGCCGGTGGCGAAGGCCGCGACGGCCTCGACGAAGTCGGCGCTCAGCGGATCTCCCAGGCGCCGGGCAGGGTGAGCGGGCCCGCGGAGGGCAGGCCGAGCCGCGCGGCGAGCCCGCCGAGGGAGCCCCACCCGTCGAAGCGCGCGGACGCGGCGGTGCGGTCCTCGCTGGACTCCGGCGGGCGCAGCCGCTCCAGCGGCGAGGTGTGCGGGTAGATCCGGACCGGCGCGTCGGAGGCCATGCCGGCCTTCTTGCGGGCGAGGTCCAGGGCGAGGTCGATGCCGCCGAGCTCGTCGACGAGGCCGCGCTCGCGCGCGTCCGCGCCCGTCCAGACCCGGCCCCGGGCCAGCTCGTGGACGCGCTCGCGGGACAGGTCGCGGCCCTCGGCGACCTTCGCGGTGAAGTCGTCGTAGATCCGGTCGAGGGAGGCGTTGACGCGCTCCCACTCGGAGTCGCTGAAGTCCTTGGTGGCGCTGAACATGCGCGCGTGGTCGCCGTCGGCGACCGAGCCGAGGCCGACGCCGACCCGCTCCAGCAGGTCGTTGACCACGGCCTTGCCGACCACGACGCCGATCGAGCCGGTGATGGTCCCGGGCTGCGCGACGATCGTGTCGGCGGCCATCGAGACGTAGTAGCCGCCGGACGCGGCGACGTTGCCCATGGAGACGATCACGGGCTTGCCGGCGCGGCGGGCGAGGACGACCTCGCGCCAGATCGAGTCGGAGGCGACGGCGGAGCCGCCCGGGCTGTTGACGCGGAACACGATCGCCTTGACCCGGTCGTCCTTCACGGCGGCGCGGAACGCGGCGCCGATCGTGTCCGAGCCCATCGCGGGCCCCGAGTTCGGGAGCGGGCCGCCGCGGCCGCTGCGGCCGAGCCGGATCGGCCCCTGCCCGTTGATGAAGGCGACGACGTCCTGCTTGCCGGGCTGCGGGAGGCGGTTGGCCAGGCCGTGCGCGCGGTTGTAGCGGGAGACGTAGCGCAGCTGCGCCTCCTCGCCGAACTCCTTCCGCAGGCCGCCGTAGATCTCGTCGCGGTAGGCGAGGCCGTCGACCAGGCCCTCCTCCAGCGCCTCGGCGGCCAGCAGCGGGCCGCGGTCGGTGAGCTCGCGGACCTTCTCCTCCGCCAGGCCGCGGGAGGCGGCGATCCCGGCGGTGATCTGCTCGCCGAGCGAGGTGACGAGGCGCTGCGACGACTCCTCGTGCTCGGGCGTGTAGGTCTTCTCCATGAACGTGTTCGCCATGGTCTTGTACTCGTAGCGCTTGGCGAACCGCGGCCGCACGCCCGCCTTCTCCAGCGCGCCGGCGAAGAACGGCTCCTCGATCGCGACGCCGGTGAGCCCGACCTCGCCGGTGGGCTGCAGGTAGACCTTGTCGAACCCGGTGGCCAGATAGAACGGGACGGTGCCGCGGCCTCCCTCGCCGAACGTCTCGGCCCAGGCGACGGTGTGCTTGCCCGCGTCCCGCAGGCTCTGCACGGCCTCGCGCAGTTCCTGGGCGAGCGCCAGCCCGACGGTGCCGCTGACCTTCACGACGAGGGCGCGCACCCGGCTGTCGGAGCGGGCGCGGCGCAGCCCGTCCAGGACGTCCCGCAGGCCCGGCCGGCGCATGGACAGGAACGCCGAGACGGGGTCGGCGGGCGCGGTCTCGACGATGCCCTCGGTGAGGTCGAGCTCCAGGATCAGCGGGGCCGTCCGCCGGTCGCGGGCCTGTTTGATCACGTTGACGACTGTGCCGGGATCCACCATGGGCCCAGCCTATGCGCTCGCCGGGCGCCGTTCCCGCCGCCCGGGCGGGCCCGGGCCGGGCGGGACGGGGTCAGCGGGCGAACGCCTTGTTGGGGATCACGCCGGCCGACGCCTGGGCGACCGGGCGGCCGCGCCCGTCGGCGACCACCGCGTTGGAGACCATGCGGGTGGCGCCGGGGTGCACGCACGTCCCGGTTACCGTGTAGGTCTCGTCCGCCCGGACGCCGCGCAGGTAGTCGACGTTCAGGTTGAGGGTGAGCATCGGCATGAAGTGCTCGCAGGTGCTGCTCGCCGCGAGGCAGACCGCGTTGTCGAGGATCATCGCGATGTAGCCGCCGTGCACCGTGCCGCCGGGGTTGCAGAGCCGTTCGCCCGGCGTCCACTCGATGACGACCCGGCCCGGTTCGGCGGAGGCGATGTCCTGCCCGATGTAGTCGTTGATGTCGGAGATCTGCGGGAACCGTCCGTCCGCCATCGCCCGGATCAGCTCGGCGCCCGACAGGGTGTTCCACAGGTCCTGGGGGGTCGCCTCGACGCTCAACTCGCTCTCCTTGATCACGGTGACCCCCGAATCGTATTCGGCGAGGCGGGTGAGGGCACTGTGCCCTTCGTCACGGGTCCGCGGCGCTATCGTCGGACGCATGGGAGACGGCGACGGCTGGGCCGGCTGCGGCTTGGGGCACACGCACTGGGGACGGTTCGGCGCCGCGGGCCTTCTGGCCTACCACCGCGACTCCTCCGGCCAGACGTGGGTGCTGCTCCAGCAGCGCGCGTGGTGGGGCCTCGGCGGCGGGACGTGGGGCATGTTCGGCGGCGCGCTGCACAGCCACGAGGACGTCGTCACCGGCGCGCTGCGCGAGACGTCCGAGGAGTGCACGCTCGACACGACGACGGTCCGCGTCCACGGGACGAGCGTGGAGGACCACGGCGGATGGTCGTTCACCTCGGTCGTGGGCTCGCTGCCGGAGCGCGCGCCCGTGCTGCCCGCGTCGCGGGAGACGCGCGGGGCCGAGTGGGTGCGCGAGGAAGAGGTCACCGGCCGCAAGCTGTTCGAGCCGTTCGCGCGGTGCTGGCCCCGCGTGCGGGAGGCGATGCGCGGGGTCGTCCTCGTCGTGGACGCGGCGAACGTCGTGGGCGCCCGCGCCGACGGCTGGTGGAAGGACAGGGCGGGCGCGAACGCGCGGCTCCGCGACGACCTGAAGCGCCTCGACGGCGGCGTGCGCGGCCTGCCAAGCGGCCTGTTCCCCTACGACCGCTGCTTTCCGGAGGTCGTCCTGGTCGTCGAGGGCGCGGCGCGGAGCGTCGCCGACGAGCCGGTCGACGGCCTGCGGGTCGTGGCCGCGCCCGGCAGCGGCGACGACGCGATCGTCGACCTCGTCCGGCGGGGCGCCCCGGACAAGGACCACCTGGTGGTCACGGCCGACCGGGAGCTGCGCGCCCGCTGCGAGGAGGCGGGCGCCGCCGTCGTCGGCCCCCGCTGGCTCCTCGAACGCCTCTAGCCGTTCAGTTCTCGACGCGGTGGCCGGCGTCGCGCAGCGCCCCCGCCGCCGCCTCCGACCGGTGCTCCGGGACGAGCACGAGGTCGGAGTGGTACGTCGAGACGACGAAGACGGGCACGCCGGACTCGGCCAGCGGCCCCACGACGCCGGCGAGCACGCCGGGCGTGGCGAGACCGCCGTCCGGGTCGCCGTAGAAGCCGACCCACCGCTCCGTCTCGGCGAACGGCGAGGCGTCCCGGATCACGGTGAGGCCCTCGGGAGCGCGGATGAGCGCGACCCACTCGTCGTCCTCCGGGAACGTCGCGTGCGGGAGGTGCTCCACCATGAACTGGCCGGGGACGATGTGCAGGCGCATCCCGTCACCCTATTCAGGGACGAGCCACACCGCCCCCAGGGGCGGGACGCGCATCTCCGCCGACGCGGGCAGCCCGTGCCACGGCTCCGGCGCCGCCTCGACCCGCCCGAGGTTGCCGACGCCGCTGCCGCCGTACTCGTAGGCGTCGGTGTTGACGAGTTCGCGCCACCGGCCCACGCGGGGGAGGCCCACCCGGTAGTTCTCGTGCGGGTTCCCGGCGAAGTTGACGACGCACGCCACGACGGGCGGCTCGCCGCCGTCCGGGGCCGTCCCGTAGCGCAGGTAGGACAGGGTGTTGCCGCCGGCGTCGTTGCCGTCGATCCAGCGGAACCCGTCGTGGTCGCTGTCGCGCGTCCACAGCGCGGGCTCGCCCTGGTACGCGTGGTTCAGGTCGCGCACGAGCCTCTGCAGCCCGAGGTGGTTGGCCCCCTCGGAGGCGTTGTCCAGCAGCCACCAGTCCAGCGGGCGCTCCTCCGCCCATTCGGCGCCCTGCCCGAACTCCTGCCCCATGAACAGCAGCTGCTTGCCGGGATGCGACCACATGTAGGCCAGCAGCGCCCGCAGCCCGGCGAACTGCTGCCAGGGGTCGCCCGGCATCTTGCTCAGGAGCGAGCCCTTGCCGTGGACGACCTCGTCGTGCGACAGCGGCAGGACGTAGTTCTCCGAGAACGCGTACACCAGCGAGAACGTGATCTCGTTGTGGTGGTAGTGCCGGAACACCGGCTCGTGACGCAGGTATTCGAGCGTGTCGTGCATCCAGCCCATGTTCCACTTGAACCCGAACCCGAGCCCGCCGAGATGGGTCGGGCGGGAGACCCCGGGCCACGCCGTCGACTCCTCCGCGATCGTCATGATGCCGGGGTTGCGCTTGTAAACCGTCGCGTTCATCTCCTGGAGGAAGGAGATGGCCTCCAGGTTCTCCCGCCCGCCGTAGATGTTGGGCGTCCACTCGCCTTCCTTGCGCGAGTAGTCGAGGTACAGCATCGAGGCGACGGCGTCCACGCGCAGCCCGTCGATGTGGAACTCCTCCAGCCAGAACGACGCGTTCGCCACGAGGAAGTTGCGGACCTCGGCGCGGCCGAAGTTGAACACGAGCGTCCCCCAGTCGGGGTGCTCGCCGCGCTTCGGATCGTCGTGCTCGTAGAGGGCGGTGCCGTCGAACCGGGCCAGCGCCCACTCGTCCTTCGGGAAGTGGGCGGGCACCCAGTCCATGATGACGCCGATACCGGCCTGGTGGAGGCGGTCGATGAGGTACCGGAAGTCGTCGGGGTCGCCGAACCGCGCCGTGGGCGCGTAGTAGGACGTCACCTGGTAGCCCCAGGACGGTCCATAGGGGTGTTCGGTGACCGGAAGCAACTCCACGTGCGTGAAGCCCATGTCGCTGACGTACTGCGTCAGCTCCTCCGCCAGCTCCCGGTAGCCGAGCCCGGGACGCCACGACCCGAGGTGCACCTCGTAGGCGCTCATGGGCTCGTGCAGCCAGTCGTGCTCCTTGCGCGCGTCCATCCACGCGCCGTCCTCCCACTCGTAGGAGGAGGTGAAGACGCGGGACGCCGTCGCGGGCGGGGTCTCGGTGGCCTGGGCCATCGGGTCGGCCTTGGCGCGCCACACGCCGTCGGCCCCGAGGATCTCGTACTTGTAGCGCGTGCCGTCGCCGACGCCCGGGACGAACAGCTCCCACACGCCGGTGGAGCCGAGCGACCGCATGGGGTACGCGCGGCCGTCCCAGTGGTTGAAGTCGCCGACCACCCGCACGCCGCGCGCCGTCGGCGCCCACACCGCGAAGGCCGTCCCCTCCACCGTGCCGAGAGCGGACGCGTAGGAGCGGACGCGGGCGCCCAGCGCGCGCCACAGCTCCTCGTGCCGGCCCTCGCCGATCAGGTGCAGGTCGAGCTCGCCGAGCGTCGGAAGATGGCGGTAGGGGTCGTCCTGGATCGTCTCGACGCCGTCTCCGTAGGTGACGGCGAGCCGGTAGTCGGGGACGGCGAGAGGGGCCCGGTCCTTCTCGGTGCCGGCGAGCGACGTGCCGGCGGGCAGCGTCCCGACGAACACGCCCTGGTGGAAGTGCCGGAGCGGGTGGCGGTCGCCGCTGGGCAGCACGACCTCGACCTTCTCGGCGAGCGGGCGCAACGCCCGCACCGTCACCCCGTCCCGACCGGGATGCGCCCCGAGGACGCCGTGTGGATCATGGTGGTCGCCGCCGACGAGTCGATCGATCTCCGCGCGCGTCACCCGTGCCATGACGTCATGGCCTCCCGTCACTGAGCCGTTTACCCCAAGAGGTTGCCCCGAGAACGGGCGCTCTCACATGACGGACCGACCTGTTTTCGCGAACCCGGCATTCCGGTGCGGATGTTGCGGCCGCACGGCCGGCACGACTCTTCGTCGTGGGGTCGCGCCGAATGTGCCGTCCGTGCGGCCACGTCTACCTCGCCCCAGGGGTGACCCCGACCCCACCGCCCTGGGCTCCATTCCTGTGTCACCTGAGCGACACAGGTACCTTCCGTACCGGCCTGTCCCAGCCCGGTCCGCCCCCGCGCGCGGACCGGGCCGCCCCGACTCTCCCGCCTCCCGTCACCGTTCTCCGGGCTCCCCGCGCGCCTGGTCGAGCAGCACCCGCCGGAGCCCCTCCGAGTCGTCCGCGGCCACCGTCATCGCACATCCCGCCTGGAGTTGCGCATCGGTGAGGTCGCCGCTGCGGGTCGCGTACCAGCGCCCCGCGTCGCTGCGCCACACCTGCCAACCCGGAAACTCGCCCTCGATGGCCGCCTTCAGATCCTCGAAGTCGCCCATCAAGGTCGTCCCTTCCCCGAGGCCGCTCTTCTGTATACAAAAGTCTTACTCGGCCTGAGAGGTGTCAAGCTGTCCGTAAGCGGACCGTGCCCCCGCGGATAGCGCCTGGAAGGTATGGATGACTGGAGGGGCGAGCAGGATCGAACGCGGCGTCGAACGCTGTTCGAACGTGGCCGCGGGCTGGAGGCCGGGGGGCGCGCCCGAGGAGAGGGAGGTGACGCCGGTGCCGGAGCGTCCCGCCTACCTGCGCATCGCCGACACCCTGCGAGAGGGGATCCGGGACGGCAGCCTCCCGCCGGGGACGCGGCTGCCGACCCTGGCCGAGCTGTGCGACGTCCACGGCGTCTCGGAGATCGTCGTGCGGCAGGCCGTCGCGCTGCTGCGCGGCGAGGGCCTGGTGGAGACCCGCCGCGGCGGAGGCACGCGCGTCCGGACCGTCCCGCCGGCCCGCCGCGTGGCGATGGACCGCTACCGCGCGGTGGCCGGGCCGTCGGCGGTCCCCGAGACCACGTTCACCCGCGACCAGAGGATCACCTGGGAGGAGTACCGGCTGGACCGGGAGTTCTCCCGCGTCCGGGCCGACGACGACCTCGGCGCGCTGTTCGAGCTGCCGTCCGGCACCGAGCTGCTGCGCCGCCGGTTCGTCTTCTACGCGCGCGAGGAGCCGCAGCAGATCTCCGTCAACTACCTGCCGTGGGACGTGGTCGGCGACACGCCCGTCGCCGACCCGGCGCGCGAGCCCTGGCCCGGGGGGACGCTCGCGCAGCTCGCCTACCTCGGGTACCCGCCGACCCGCGTCGAGGAGGCCGTCCGCTCCCGGATGCCGACGCCCGAGGAGGCCGAGACCCTCAACATGGCGGGCGGGGTGCCGGTGCTCGCCATCACCCGCCGCATGCTGGCGCGCGCCGGCGTCATGGAGGTCTGCCGCGAGATCGTGCTGCCCGCCGACCGGGTCGTCCTCGACTACGCCATCGACCTGTGACGCGGCGGCCGAGCGAGGGCCGGTGCGGGCGGGCCCGGCGCGGCGCCTGCCCGGTCAGCCCGCGAGCCGGGCCAGGGACCGCAGCGGGACGGGCAGCCACGACGGCCGGTTCCGCGCCTCGTACCGGATCTCGTAGACGGCCTTGTCGAACTCGAAGGCCCGGACCAGCGCCGCGTGCGCCGCGGGGTCGGGCCCGCCCGCGGCCGCGTAGCCGGCGCAGAACGCCGCCCGGTTCCGCTCGGCCCACTCCTGGGCGCGCAGCTCCAGCGCGTCCGCCGTCTCCGGCGGGAGGTCGCCCTCCCGGGCCAGCAGGAACCGCGCGGCGTACTCGAACGAGCGGAGCATCCCGGCGACGTCGCGCAGCGGGTGCGCGGGCGCCCGGCGCTCGGCGGGCGTGCGGGCCGGCTCGCCCTCGAAGTCCAGCAGCGTCCAGCCGGAGTCGGTGCGCAGGACCTGGCCGAGGTGGTAGTCGCCGTGCACGCGCTGGAACGGCAGCGGCGACGCCTCCGCGGCGACCCGGTCGAACACCTCGCGGATCGCGGGCGCGTAGGGGCGCAGCTGCGGGACCGCGGCGCTGACCTGGTCGAGCTGCTCGTGCATCGAGAAGACGATCTCCCGCAGCAGCTCGGGCGGCGCCTGCGTCACGCCGAACGCGGCGGCGAGGTCGCGGTGCACCTCGGCGGTGGCCGCGCCGAGCCGTTCGGCCTCGGCGGCGAAGTCCCCGCCGGCGTCGCCGGCGGTGAGCGCGGGCGACGGCCCCGGCGGCGGCCCCGGCGTTGCGGGCTGGGCGAACCAGTCGCGGACGCTGGTGAGCGCGAGCTGCCAGCCGTCCGTCGCGGTGCGCAGGAACTCCGACAGCAGCGCGAGCGTGACCGGCTCGTCCCCGCCGCCGGAGTCCGCGCCGCCCGCGGGGCCGCCCGAAGCGGTGCCCTCCGCGGTGCCCAGCGCGCCCGGTTCCAGCTCGATCCAGCCGTGCACGCTCGGGACGTGCTCGCAGCCCCGCCGGGAGAGCGCGAGGTTGACCTCCAGGTCGGGGCTGACGCCGGGGGACAGGCGGCGGAACAGCTTGCAGATGTAGGCGTCGCCGAAGATCAGCGAGGTGTTGCTCTGCTCGCCCGGGATCGGCGTGCCGTCCAGGTCCGTGCGGATGCCGGTGCCGGGCGCGCGGCGGAAGGTCAGCGGCCCGACCGTCCGGTCGTCCGCCATCAGGTCCAGCAGCGGGCGCGTCAGCTCCGCGTCGTGGGCGGCGTCGTAGACGTACCCGGTGATGTCCTGCTCGGGGTCCTCCAGATGCCCGATCGCGACCGGCGCCAGATGCTCGGGAAGGTCGCGGCGGACGCCGAGGAGGAGCTGGTAGTGATCGGTGGTGCCGTCCTGGCGGACGTCGAGGACGAGGTGGTGCAGGGAGGGGTCGCCGGACCGGAGTTCGGTGGCGGTGCCGATGGCGAGGTCGTGGATGGGGCCGTCCTTGCCGCCAAACCACCGCTGCCGCGGCAGCCAGCCGGCCAGGAGCCGGACGAGCGAGGTGTCGGTCGGCGGAGCGGACGGCGCCACGGTCACATCACTCCCTCTCCCGGCTCCTGCTCGTCCGGCGGCGGCGGAAGCAGGAACCAGTAGAAGCCGTGCCCCGGAAGGGTCAGCAGATAGGGCAGTTCGCCGATGGCCGGGAACTGGACGCCGCCCATGCACTCGATCGGGTACGAGCCCCGGAAGCGCCGCAGGTCCAGCTCCACGGGCTGGGGGAAGCGGGACAGGTTGTTCACGCAGAGGACCGTGTTCGCGCCGCCCCACTGGTTGGCGTCCCCGCCGTTGATCTCGCGGGTGAAGGCCAGGACGGAGGGGTTGGAGGCGGACAGTTCGACGTAGGAGCCGACGCCGAAGACGGGGTGGCGCTGGCGGATCTCG